>DJQS01000003.1 GCA_002438785.1 Caryophanales bacterium UBA6380
AGCCAACTTTTCTCATAGTAAATTCAGTTTTTTTGGTAAAAAGCTGAATTAAGTCTGATAAAAAGCTAGCTATTTTAAAAAGCTGAATTTAGTTTAAGAATTTACGCAAAATCGATTTTTAATCCAAAATTATATTCTTTTTTTATAGAGTTTATACAAATTAATAAACTATCTAAAAAATTATAAAACCCTGCTGTTTCTAATTATAAAAAAGAAAAAGTGGGACAAGCCCACCTTCTTTGTTTTGGAGAAATATATAAAGTTTTTCAACTTTATGCTTTAATTATAATAAATAAGTTAACCATAGTCAACATTTTTATTTATATTTTTTACAAGAACATTTTTTATGATATTTCTTATTATATGCTTTAACTAAAGCATTACCTTTATTTGCACATTCGCCACAATCATTAGTAGGTATTCCTTTTATCTTTTTATAAACATATGAAGAAATAATACCTAAAACAATTAAGACAGTGATAACAATAATTAATATATCAATCCAATTCATAAAATTTTATTTAATTTTCTTTAAATCTCTATATTTATTATAATAAATAATACCAACAACAGTTAAAGCAATCACAGCCGCCCAAATAAATGATGTCCACCAGAATTCACCAATTGTATAAATCATTGTAGAAACAATATAGGACACAATAATCCAGAATAATAATGTCCATTTTAATGTACCTTTTCTTAATTCTGCTTTAGCTGTAGCTACAGCTGCAAAACAAGGAATAGTCAACATATTAAATGCAATAAATGCAATTGCTCCTGGAACACTAATACCAGTTTGTTGAATCATAATTGCAACTGCTTCGATACCGCCATCAGCTTCAACATCAACTGACTGGCCAATGAAGAAAGCAGCCAAAACGCCTAATGTTGCAACAACATTTTCTTTAGCAATAAGACCTGTTATAGCAGCAACAGCAAAAACCCATCCACCACTACGAAGTTGAGATCCAAATCCAAGAGGAGTAAATAATGGTTGAATTAATTGTCCAATATTAGCAAGTATTGAATCTTTAACACCACCATCTTCAGCACCAATATATTGATATTGCCATGTAAAATTAGATAAGAACCAAATTAAAATCGTAGATAATAAGATAATTGTAAATGCTTTTTTAACAAAGTGTTTACATTTATCCCATAAATGAATCATTAAAGCTTTAAATTGAGGTAAATGATAAGCAGGTAATTCCATAATAAATGGTGGAACTTCACCACGCATCGTAGTATTTCTCATAAATAAAACACTTACAATTGCTACGATCATACCTAATAAATACATACCCAAAGTAACTAATTCAGGATTACTAATATGGAATGCACTTGAAGCAAGACCACCAGCTACAGCAGTTAAAATAGGTAATTTAGCACCACAACTAAAGAAAGGAATGACACGAATAGTAGCAATTCTTTCTTCTTCACTAGCTAAAGTTCTAGTATTAATTGTAGCAGGAACACTACATCCAAATCCCATAATCATTGGAATAAAAGCACGACCAGATAAACCAAATTTTCTAAAAATTCTATCTAAAATGAATGCGACACGAGCCATATATCCTGTATCTTCCATAATAGAAAAGAATAAGAATAACCAAAGAATTTGAGGTAAAAATCCTAAAACAGCAAACAAACCACCTAAAACACCATCACACACAAATCCAATTAGAGCAGGTTCTACTTTTGCCGCTTCCATTGCACCATTAATTGATGTAGTGATTAACCCTGTAATGCTATTTAATAAATTTGCACTAAATACACCAATAGAATTAATACCACCATCAGTCCAAAATAGTCCTTCAAAAGCTGTTCCCTCAAAATTCATTGAGAAATTTACACCCATAGCGCCTAAATAAAATAAATCTTCAGAAAATACAAAGTGGAATATAACAAATAAAATCGCTATAAAAATTGGAATTCCAGCCCACTTATTAGTTAATACCTTATCAATTTTATCTGATAAAGTTAACTTCTTCTTACCTTCGATTGTTTTTTCAGAACGTTTAATAAGAGGTGCAAAGTATTTAGTTATATATTTATAACGATCATCGGCTATAATTGCTTCAAAATCGTCACCAAAAGTGTCGCTTTTAAATTGATTCTTATACTCATCAACCATTTTAACTAAATCAGGATGATTTTTAGTTTCAATTTCATCATTTTCAACAAGTTTTATTGCATGAAATAAAGGATTATTAACATTTTTTCCTCTAAAAGCAATCTCACAATCTTTTATTAAATGAATTAAATTACTATCATTTAGTACTGTAACACCCTTTCTAGAGTGGCAACTAGCTTCAATAGCCCTAGTCATTAATTCATCAAGATTTTTTTCTTTTAATGCGCTAATTTCAACAACCGGTACACCCAAGCGTTTTTCCAATTCATGAGAATCAATCTTATCTCCAGATTTTTCAAGGACATCCATCATATTTAAAGCAACAACAACTGGAACATCCATTTCTAATATTTGTGTTGTTAAATATAAATTTCTTTCTAAATTGGTTGCATCTACAATATTAATTACACAATCTGGCTTATCATCTAATATAAAATTACGAGATACAACTTCTTCTGGAGTATAAGGAGATAAAGAATAAATACCAGGAAGGTCGACTATATCAACTTTTTCCTTACCTTTTTTATAAATTCCTTCTCTTTTATCAACAGTAACTCCAGGCCAATTGCCAACATGAGCTGTTGAACCAGTAAGAGAGTTAAATAATGTTGTCTTACCACAATTTGGATTGCCAGCTAAGGCAAAATGTTTAATTACTTTTTCTTCCATTATTTGTTACCACCATCATTTAATTCAACTTCAACAAAAGAAGCTTCCGTTTTTCTCAATGTTAATTCATATCCTCTAATTGTAATTTCAATAGGATCACCTAATGGAGCCTTTTTCATAAGAATAATTTCTGCTCCAGGAGTAACACCCATATCAAAGAGTCTACGCTTAATTTTTCCTTCTCCATCAACTTTAACGATTCGGCCAGTCTCACCAACGTTAAAATCACTTAGCTTTTTTAGCATCGCATTTCCTCCCTTCTAACGAACTAAAATTTTTGTCGCTATATCACTATCTAAGGCTAATCTACCATCTTTTACAGCAACAATAACACTTCCACCATTTGATTCTAATATAGTTAATTTTGAATCAATTGTAATACCTAAACTTTCTAGATGTTTTTTAGTTTTTTCGTCTAATAAAATTTTAATTACAGTAAGAATTACATTTAAAGGTGCAATAATTAATGGCATAACAAACCTCCTATAATAACGTCAATATTATAGCATTAAGTTTACCAAAGTAAACAAAAAATTAATGTAGGTTAACATTTTTATTTAAATATTAGAATTTCATTGATATAATCTAAAAAAGTAATTAAAATTACAAATATGGAAGAAAACTTAACAAAATCAATTGAAGATTATTTAGAGGCAATTTATATTTTTGAGTTAAATAATAATTCCCCTGTAAAATCTTTAACTCTTGCTCAATTTTTAAATGTTTCCAAACCAGCTGTAAATAAAGCTATGAACCGCTTAATAAATGATGGTTTTATCGAGAAAAAATATTATGGGTCAATCAGCTTAACAGATTCAGGTAGAGAAATAGGAAAGTCGATCTATGAAAAACATTGTGCATTAAAGGAATTTTTATTGGATTTAGGAGTTAGCGAAAAAACTGCTGAAAAAGAATGTTGCCTTATTGAGCACGTCATTTCTGATGAAACATTCAATAAAATAAAAGAGTTTAATATTAAAAAGAGGACTGAAAAATGAAAAAAGTATTATGCGTTTTAACTGATAACTTTGAGGAAATTGAAGCTATTGGTACATTTGCGTTATTAAGTAGAGGCAAGGTTAGTGTTGATTTAGTTGCTTTAAGAAAAACAAATATTATTAAAGGAAAATATGGTTTAGAAATATTAGTAAAGAAAAATATAAGCGAAATTAAATCATCAGATTATGACTCTTTATTTATTGCAGGTGGGCATGAATATGTTGAATTAGAAAGTAATCAAGATTTTCTAAATTTAATCTTGGATTTTTATAAAGAAGATAAGATTATTGGTGCGATTTGTGCTGCTCCTACAATTCTTGGCAAACTTGGAATATTAAAAAATAAAAATTATACCTGTTTTAATGCAATGAACGAAGATTTTGGCGGAACCTTTATCGACCATTATTGTGTTGTTGATAAAAATCTAGTAACAGGAAAAAGTGCAGCCGCTACAATTGAATTTGCTTTAACTTACCTAGAAGTCTTAACTTCAAAAGAAAATGCTGAATCAGCAAAAGAAAGAATTTATTATTATAATAAATAATTTGCTAAAAAACATAAATTAACTATTTACAAAGATAGCACTTTATGAGTATAATTATTTAGCGCGACGGACCAGTGGTGTAGCGGCTAACATGTCACTCTGTCACAGTGAAGATCGCGGGTTCGATCCCCGTCTGGTCCGCCAAACTTTAAAAATATTGGCCCGATAGCTCAGCAGGTAGAGCAAAGGACTGAAAATCCTTGTGTCCCCAGTTCGACCCTGGGTTGGGCCACCATTAAATTGTTCCCCCTTAGAATGAAGACATAAGTCTTCTTTTTTTATAAAAGCCTTCTATTTATGCTTAAAATAAAAAAATTCCAGAAAAATTATCTGGAATTTTTTTATTTATATAAGAATTAACTAAGCATTTAATAAGAAGGCAATATAAGCTTTATAAGCTTCATAAACATCGACTTTAGAAACAACTTCTAATGGAGCATGCATACTTAAAACAGCAATACCAGCATCAATAACATTCATATTTAAATTTGATAATATATAAGCAATTGTGCCTCCACCACCTTGATCAACCTTTCCAAGCTCTGCAGTTTGATAATTGATTTTATTATCATCAAGGATTTTCCTTAATTTTGCAATATATTCTGGATTTGCATCATTACATCCGCCTTTTCCTCTTGATCCAGTATATTTATTAAAAACAATACCATTACCTAAATAAGCACTATTTTTAAGTTCATTCACACCAACATATAATGGATCAACGCCAGCACTTACATCACTACTTAGCATATTGCTGTTTGATAAGCATCTTCTAAGTGCTAAATCATTAAAATTACCTTCTAAATTAATTAATTCAGCAAGAACATTTGTAAAATAATTAGATTGAGCGCCTGTAGCTCCTATGGAACCAACCTCTTCTTTATCTACTAAAGCACAACATAATGTCTTATTAGGAATTTCCTTAATATCAAGTAAGGCTCTTAAAGAAGTATAGGCACAAACTCGATCATCATGACCATAGCCAGCAACCATACTTCTATCAAAACCTAAATCACGAGCTTTTCCTGCTGGAACTACTTCAATTTCAGCACTAACAAAGTCTTCTTCTTCAAAATTATATTTTTCTTTTAGAATTTTTAAAATATTTTGTTTAACTGAGGCCTTATCTTTTTCCTTTAAAGGTATTGAACCAACAGTGACGTCAAGATTTTCACCTTCAACAACTTTATTTGCAGGTTTACTAAGTTGATCTGCACTTAAATGAATTAATAAATCAGTGATGCAAAATATAGGATCGCTTTCGTCTTCCCCAACATTAATATCAATAACTTGCCCATCTTTTTTAACAACAACTCCATGAAGAGCTAAAGGAATAGTCACCCATTGATATTTTTTAATTCCACCATAATAATGGGTATCAAGTAATGCAAAATCATAACTTTCATATAAAGGGTTTTGTTTAAGATCGATTCTAGGTGAGTCAATATGTGCTCCTAAAACATTAATTCCAGACTCAATTTTATTCTTACCAATTATAAAAGCCATGACATTTTTATTACGGTTAATAGCATAAATTTTATCACCAGCTTTAATTGATTTAAAAGCTTCTATTGGTTTAAAGCCATGTTTTTCTAATAATTCTATAGACTCTTTTACAACAAGTCTTTCAGTCTTACCATACGAAATAAATTGTTTGTATTCATCATTAAAATGCATCAATTCATCCATCGAATCATTTTCATATTTTTCCCAAGCATTTTTATTATACATAAATAAATCCTCCGCGATTATTATAATATAAAAATAAACTTTTCCACAATTATTGTAATAATTTATCCTTCAATTGTAATTTTATTTAAAGATGTTTTATAAAAAAATAATTAACTTCGATATGCACCCCAAAATTT
>DJQS01000013.1 GCA_002438785.1 Caryophanales bacterium UBA6380
CGAACAATATGTAAATTAACCAGCAAATTTATTTCAAAACGCGTTTCTTTAAAAGAAGAAGGAGGCAAAATTCAAATATTTTACAAAAACATCATGATTGGTTCATATAATTCAAATGGCGGAAAGATTAACTTTACACCAGAACAAATTAAAAAATTTTATAAAAGTAAAGGTCTTAATGAAGATCTTGTTGAAAAATATTCGAAAGAAACACTTGAAAGGTATAAAGATATAAATTAACAATTACAACAAATTAAAAAATAATTTTGAAGAAATAGGTCTTTTAACATTCAATCAAAATATTGATAAGTATATTGATTTAATTAATCAAGGCCAATTAACTATGGTTGATGCTTTGTATATGATGACAGAAAAAGAAAAGGAATTTAGACAAGAAAGAGTTGATAAATCAATGATTAAAACCGCACATTTTCCTTTTATAAAAACATTTGAAGATTTTGATTTCAGTTTTCAACCATCTATTATTAAAGAAGAAATATTAGATCTTAAAAATTTAATATTTTTAAATTCTGCCGAAAACATTATATTAGTTGGAACACCAGGTGTTGGAAAAACACATATAGCTACTTCAATAGGTATTGAAACAAGCAAAAATAGATATCAAACATATTTCATAACTGCCCATGAATTAATATCTCAACTAAAGAAAGCTCAACTAGAAAATACATTAATGAGAAGACTAAAACACTTTACATCATACTCAGTTTTAATTATCGATGAAGTTTGCTTTTTACCGATTTCAAGAGATGAAGCAAATTTATTTTTTCAATTAATTAATATGCGTTACGAAAAACATCCAACAATTATTACAACTAATAAAAGTTTCAATAAATGGGGCGAAGTATTTGGCGATCCGGTAATTGCAAACGCTATACTCGATCGATTATTGCATCATTCAAAAGTTTTTTCAATTGTGGGGCCATCGTATAGAACAAAGGATATAACAAAATATTTCTCAGAAGATGAATAGTGTTAAAATTGGCTGATTTAAATTCCTAAAAATGGCGTTTTTATATTGACATTATCAATGACTAGCAAGAACCTAAGTGGCCATTGGGAAATTCGGCAGTTCCAATCCTTGGATCTCGTTGAAGTCGCAACGACTCGCAGGATTCAAAAGAAACTCAAAATCTAGTGGTAGTGATATCATATCGGTTCGATTCCAATTCGGAGCACCATTAGAGCACACTAGTCTTGATACTTTAAATAATGAAATGAACCCCATTTAGTTCACCAGTATCAGATTGACACCTCTTAAGTTAAAATATACTTAGGAGGTTTTTATTATGAAAAAACTAAGCCCAAGAGATTACCAATGAATTTAAAGCAAAAGTGATTAATGAATATTTTGAAGGAAAAGGAGGTAGAAGAGCACTTGCTAAGAAATACGGTCTAATACCATCTACTATTAAATATTGGCTAGATACTAGAGGTAAGGATGGAAAATTAATAGAATATAGAAGAAAAACACATTCAGGCAGACTTAAGAAAGAACCAACAATTGATGATTATAAAGAAAGGTATGAAATATTAAAAAAATACCAAGCCTTCTTAGAAGCACGACAAAAGAAAAAATAATATTTATCAATCTCCATTTAAGAGAATACAAACTTTCAAATTTATGTGCTGCCCTTTCTATTTCAAAAAGAACTTATTATAAATATTGAACTGAACCCCATTTAGTTCACTTAGGGTATCAAACTTTTTTTGTTTATATGGGCAAATAGTTATTTTTTAAGAATTAATATCATGTAATAGTGTTTGAAAAATATGTAAGTTAGCTACTTTTAAGTTTACTATTATCATTCATCAATGCCTTTGATATAATTTCGTTATGGATTGGTTTAATTACTACGGATTAGTCATAATGGTTGTCATTATGATACCGAATATAATTTATGCAATAAAGCATAAAAATCAAGTGGCTGTTTACGATAACAAGGTGGCTATTGCTTTTGAGCAAATTGGGAGATATGGCTCCTTTGTCTTTATGATAATCAATATTCCATACACATATATTGGCTTTTGGTTTTCTTTTGGGAAAATATTTTATATAACTGTAAATGCATTTTTACTTTTAGGGTATTGCTTGTCCTGGATTGTGCTCTGGAATAAAAATGGTATCGTAAAAGCTCTATTACTTTCTATAATACCATCGTTAGTTTTTATTCTTTCAAGCATACTTATTGCAAGTATTCCTTTATTTTTGTTTGCCGTTATTTTCTCTATAGCGCATATTCTTATTTCTATAAGAAATGCAAAAAAAGTTTAACAATTATTAAATGTGATGAGTTAATAGATTTTATAAGTGATATAGGAAAGGTAAAAAATAATATGAAAAAGCTAATAAATAAACAATATATCTCTAATTCTAAGGACATATTAAATTACTATGAATTAGAAAATGATAAACCTCTTTTACTTATTCTCCATGCTCAAGGCACAAATTCTACGTCTTTTTTCAAATTAGTAAAGATGTTACATAAAAATTATCATTTTATATTAATCGATTATTATGGTCATGGTAAATCCAGTAAAAATAAAAATAAGTACAATTTAATATCTATAGGTAATGATATTATTGAATTTATAAATAATAGATTTAAAGATAAGAAAATTAATATATTAGGACATTCATGTGGTGGACTAATTGCTAGTTATATAGCTTCTAAATTAAATAATGTAAATTCTTTGATAATTGAAGATTCACCATTCTTTGCTAGTCTTGGTGATAATAGGTTTAAAACATTTAATTATCTAGATTTATCAAGCATATCTTATAATTTTACTAAGCAAAATGAAATTGATGATTTTGTATATTATTATTTTATGAATCAGTATGCTTGGAAGCTATTTCCTATAGAATATAGAGATAAAATAAGAAATTCCCTTTCAAAATTTGTAAAAAAATACAGAATTAAGCACCCAAATAAAATGCTAAAAGTTCCATTCTGGCCTAAGAAATTTTTAGAAGTATTTAGAGGTTTAGAAGAGTATGATCCTTACTTCGGTATTTCCTTTTATGATGATTCTTTTAATAAAAATATAGATTATGAAAAACTTTTAACGAATATAAAATGTAATACTTTATTTTTAAAAGCTAAGACAACAATTGATGAATATGGTACTATCTTAGGAGCTTTAACTGATGAGCAACTTAATAAAGTTAAAAGTTTAGTTAAAAATATTGAAATTAAATACTTTGATTGCGGCCATGGTATTCATACTGAATTATTAAAGCCTTATTGTAAATGTATTGATGAATTTTTAAAGATAAACAATTAATTAAAATGATAAATAATATGAAATTTGTAGAAGTCGATTTTAAGAAAACTTTGTCACTACTTTAGATAATTGACTTTCATTCTGATCTAATAGTTTTAATGAAACTTCAATTTGTTTGAGCTTGTATATAACTAGGCCTTCCTATTTTAAGTCCATGTTTTTTCCATACCGCTTTTTAGGACACCTGAACATAATGAAAAGTATAGCGCAGTTATCGATTGATTAAGAGCGATTTTATCAGTTTTTAAATTTATAGTTGCAAGTTGATTTAAAATCTTAAGGTGATGATGGATGAAGAAATATAACGATAAACCTAGATTTTTAGGATTTTAAATTACCTAATTAAAAAGAAATTAATGATTTTAAAGTAATATATCAAAATACTGGTGAAATCAGATGTAGTAAATGTTTCACATCAATTGTTAACTAATACTTCTAACTTTATTTATAATGTAAAAATAATTGTTTTATTTTTTTTATAATATAAAAAGAGGTTTATATATGAAAAGAAAAATAGGATTATGTTTATTATTTTCTTCATTATTATTTAGTTGTAATAATCAATCAAATAATGATGTGATTTATAATAATGGCGAAAAGAAGTTAGATTGCGTTTTAGGTGAATTTAGTGAAAAAGATGGAGTTTACGAATCAAAAAGAGTAAATTCAATCTATTTATTTGATGATGAGTTTAAAGAAGGTAGTTATTTAATGTATCTTAAATCTAATTCATCTTTATTAGAGAATGGATTTATTATTAATTATAAAGATACTTTAAATTATACGTTTATTGGTTTAGATATTTATAATAATTTTATTATTAAAGAAATAAATGATAATAATAAAATTATTTTAAAAGAAATTAAATTAGATGAAGATATTAAAAATGATGAAATTAGATTTGGAATTATTAAAGAGAATAATTATGTACAAGTTTATATAAATGATGAATTTTTAGTTGAATCTATTTTAAATCATAACGAATATAATAAATATGGTTTATTTGGTGGAAGTAAATATACAACTTTTGAAGGATATGAGAAATTAGATAATAATGTATATTTAAATTCTAGCGACTATTATATTAATCGATATGGAAGTTTTATTAATGAAGATTCTAATTTTATTTCTAGTAAAAATAACTCAATTTATGAGAATAGATCAAATAAATTTAATAATGGTACAATAGAATGTAATATTATTTTAAATGGTGATAATACTGATAATGGAATTATTTTTAATATAAGTAATGATACTAATAAATTAAAATATTGGGAAAGTGAAGTTAGTTATTATTACTTTTTTATTAGTAAAAGTGGCTCAGCAAGTTTAGGAAAAGTTAATAATGGATCTTGGTCTACATTGGCTAATAATAATATTACTAATTATAATAATAAGGGTAGTTATAATTTAAAAGTAATAAAAGATAATAGTGAAATTTATTGCTTTATTAATAATAAATTATTTATTAATTATAATGATTTAAATTATCTAACTGGTGATAAATTTGCTATTAGATCTAATGGAAATAAAATTGTATTTAAAAATATTAAGTCGACTTCAATTATTAATAGTAATGATTATAGTTTAGTTAATGTAACTAGTGGAGAAGCTAAGATTATTGAAGATTTTGCAATTAGTAAAGTTAATAATACATTATTAACTTATAATAATATAAGTTTTAATGAAGGAACTTTAAAAGCTAATTTAATTGCAGGTAGTAGTAATAAAAACGGAATTATTTTTAAAGTAAGTGATGATAATTTAAGTTATTATTGGTTATATTTAACTAGTAGTAATCAAGTAGGTTTTTCTAAGGTTGTTAATGGAGTTGAATATAAAGAAATTAAAAAGTTTTTACCATATGGTCGAAATGAAACTACATTATTTAATATTAAAATAGTTATTGATAATCAAGATATATATTGTTATTTTGATAATCGTTTAACTTATTATATTCATGATGAAAATATAATTAATGGACATAAAGTAGGATTAAAATCATGTGGGAAAAATACTAGTGTTTTTAATTTAGAAACTAGTGATGAAAAAGAAATTGAAACTTATGAATATTTAATTTTTGGACATTCTTATACAGAATATTGGTATTCTTATAAAGAAGATTTTAAAGAATATGAAAGTATTTATGATATAGGTATGGGGGCTAGTAATACTTATGAGTGGGCTTATCAATATAATAATGAAGTATCTATGTATAAAGCTCATTTTGGAATTTATTGGAATGGAATTAATGATATTTCTGCTGGATTTGATGCTAGTTTTATTAAAGATAATGTAGAAAAATTATTAACTGAAATTAAAAATAAAAATAGTAATTTCGAAGTAGTTTTACTTGGTGTTAATAGATGTCCTTTTGCAATTAATTATCGTAATAAGATTAGTGAAGTTAATACTTTATATAAAGTATTATCTAATAAATATGACTTTATTCATTATATTGATACAGAATTACTTTATTGTGATAGTAATGGAAATGAACTAAGTAAATATTTTAGTGATGGTCTTCATCCAAATAATGAAGGATATAAGATTGTAGCAAAGTTAATTAAAGAAACATTAAATAAAGTTAATAAGGAATAGTGATATGAGAAATAGAAAAATTATATTTATATTAAGTAGTGCTTTAATGCTTACTAGTTTAGCTAGTTGTGATAATAATAATGATCTTACTTTATTAAACGAAAGTAAAAAAGATGTCAATGAATATATAGATAGTTTTGATTATTCACCTTATAAAATAGAAGAGCAAAATATAATTAAAGAATTATTTATAAAACTTCAAGAATTAATTAAAAATAGTAATGATGTAGATGAAATTAAAGCGATGTATGAAAATGTTTTAGATACTATATCTAATTTAAAAACTATTAGTGATTATGAAAAGATTGAAGATGAAAAAAATAAAAATGAGTTGGAATTAGCAAAGATTAACAAAATAAAATCATTAAATTATCACGAATACGAGAATATCTATCGTAAGGAAGAATTAAGTAAAATTAATAATGAAAAGAATAAAATAATTGATGAAATTAATAAAGCTACTTCGCTCGATGATTTAAATAATATTAATTTAAATACATATAATAATTTATTAAATAATAGTAAAACTGATAGTAATTATTTAATGAGTGAAATTTTAAAGTATAACATTGATTCTAGTTGGGATTTAGTCAATGAACATCGTGACCAAATGAAACTAAATGATGATTATACAATAACTACATATGATGATGGTTATGCTCTAGATACTAGTTTATATTCATTAGATAATTTAAATTTAGCTTTTTCAATTAATACTAATAATTATGTAACTTTTGCAGGAGTCTTATTAGTTAATGAAAATAGTAGTAAAGATGGACTAAATGGATATGGAATTTTTGCTAATCGAGCTAGCGATCATGAATGGTATCAAGTTTGGTATTTAGAAAATGCTTATGGAACTAATAATAATGCAAAATATCAATATATTGGAGGATGGGTATACACTGATTCTTATCCTAATGGGAAAGTTACTAATAATATGATTAAAGTCTCTATAAATGATGATACTTTAATCATTTATAAATTAGAAGATTATAATAAATATCTTGAAAATGCTAAGCAATGTAAAGTTGATTTAACATTTAATGGCTTATATAAAACTAGTGAAACATATCATTTTGGTATAATTAGTTGGTCGAATGGTGGTAATTCATTTAATTTTGAACTTGGTTATATCGCGAATAAAACACCAATTAGCGGAAACGAAAAAGCTAAAGATATTTTTAATAAAGAAATTAATAAACTTGATTATTCAATTTGTTCAAAAGAACAAATAGAAAAAATAAATAATAAAAAAGATGAACTTAATAATTTAGATATTAATAGCGAAGGATATTATTCAAAAGCATTTGAAACTTTAAATTACATAAATAATGAAATAACTTTGGCTATTACAAACTTAAAAAATTCTATTAATGAATATATTAAAAATTTTAATTTAACTTTATATAGAGATAAAGAAAAAGAAACAATTAACGGTTATTTTTCTAGTTTAAAAACATTTATAAATACGAGTAATGACTATAATAAAATTAATAAATTATTTATAGAAACTAAAGAAAATATTGACACTTTAAAAACTGATGAAGATTATAAGAAAATTGAAGAAGAAATTAAAAATAATCTTGATTTAGCAAAGAAAAATAAGATAAATCAATTAGTTTTACCTTCTATTAATGACTATAGACAAGAAGAAATTGACAAATTTAATAGCAAAATAGAAGAATTAACAAATTCAATAAATGCCTTAAATGACATTGATGAAGTAAATAATTTTGATATATCTTCTTATACTGACTTAGTTAACACTTCTAAAAATAATGCTCAACATACATTAGATGAAATAATTAATGCAAATATATTAGCTAAATGGAGTTTAGTTAATGATCATAAAGCTCAAATGACTTATGATAATCAAAACGAAATTACTACTCATGATGATGGTTATGCTTTAACTAATCAAACTTATTCTCTTAATAATATAGATATGATTTTTTCAATAAATACTAATGAGACGATGGGATATAGTGGAGCTTTATTTGCTAATTTAGATGAGGAATATAGTGGTATAAATGGTTATGCAATTTTAATTAATACAGAAGGTAATAATCAACATTTAAGAATTTATAAAATTATTAATGGATATGGAAATTCCGGACCTAGTGATTATCCTTATATTGGTGGATGGGTATTTAATGATTCTTACCCTAATGAAACAGTAAATAATACAAAATTTAGAATAATTATTAATAATGGTATTTTAAAAGCATATAAAAATAGCGACTATGAAATATATAAAGAAGCTAAAGGGATTAGTGTTGATTTAACTAATAACGGAGCCTATCAAATTGAAGATAATTATCATTTTGGTTTATTAACCTGGGGGAATAGTAGTCGTTCATTTAAATTTGAATTAGATAAATTTGATTGTGGTACTATCTTATCTACTAATGATGTTTATAAAAATTATTTCGATTATAAATATAATAGTTTAGATTTATCTTTATTAGGTACAAATTCATTATCTTTAATTAATGCTAAAAAAGAAGAAATTGAATCATTAACTAAAGATGATAATTATGTTAATAAAATTATTGAAGCTACAAAATATATTGATGAAATCGCAAATAATGAAAAGGTAAATAATTCTATATTAATAATGGATAATATATTTAGTTTAGATAATGCTACTTCTTCAAGCTGGGATTTAGTTAATGAGCATGCTTTAAGTTGGACTCATAATGAAGGAACTAATAGCGTTACAACTCCTAACGATAATATTTTAGCAGGATGGAGATTAACTAAAGATGAATATAGTGATATTAAGATGAAAATTAATATCTCTGGCGTTCAACAAGCTAACCCATATAATGCTTATATTTCAAAGGCATTCTTAATAGGTGCTAAATCAAATGGAAATTATCCTAAAGGTTATGCTATTACTTTATATCAAAATGGGAGTGATGGATGGATTCAAGTTCATTATATGAATGGAAATGGTAATGGAAGTAATGACCATGAGTTTATTTGTGGTGTTCAATTTCTAACTAATAATCAAGATATTGAAATTGAAGTAAAAGGAAAAGAAATAAAAATTTATTATGAAGGTGGTAATTTTGTTTTAACTAACCTAGCTACTAATAAAACTTCATTTACTTTAGATAATTATGAAGGTGGTTCTATTGGTGTATTTAATTGGAATGATGCTCAAATTGGTTCTACCTTTACCTTAAAAGAATTTTTAGGAAAAAAGATTAATTAATTTTTAATTTTAATGTAATCGATTTAGAATTGATTTAATTAGTTCTAAATTCTTTTAATGACTTAGTTCTATATCGCTTTTTAAACTTGATATGGACTTTATAATTTAGAATTTTTCGTTTTATGGAGTTTATGTTAGAGAATTTATCAATGATGTTAGCTTGAGATAAATATTCTAACAAAACTCCTTTTTAATACATAGAAAAAAATAAATACTTTGTTTTACATCTTTACTATCATAGATGATATGAAACTAAATCATTAAATATAAACATTTAATTTATATTAAATCGCAGGAATTATAAGAGGCGAAAATTATATCTTCAAATTAAATTTTTTATTTATATTTTATTGTATCATTTAACTTCCCTACTAATTAAAATATTGAAATCATAATATTTTGAATATCAATTTGAATACTAAAAATGATTATTGTTTGATTATAAAAATAGAAATAAAAAGCAGACATAATGATAAATAATTAGTGTAAAGAATATGTAAAATTTATAAAAATAAGTTGATTTTTGCATACTTTTATATTAAAACATTGTAAATAAAATAAGAATTGGAGGATTTCAATATGAAGAAAAGTTATATAGTTCTTGTATGTGCCTTAACTACTGCAGTATTAGGCACCTCAATAGGTTTATCTAGTGCAGCTTTAGCTTTTTCTGCTAATAATAAAAAAACAGTTGTCGAAGGTCTAAAAGGCGATACTGGCGAAACTGGTCCAAAAGGAGATAATGGCTTAACAGCTTATTCTAATACATTACTTCCTACTCAAAATGGTAAAATAATTCCTAACGTTGGTAGTGCAATTGTTGGAAGTGAAATAGTATTTACTTTCATTCCAGATGATGGCGCTAGATTAGTTTCTATTGATGTGTATAAAAATAATCAATTAAAAACATATTATAATGGTTTTGATAAGGAGATTGTTAATAATACATTAACGTTACCTATGATTGAGGGTGGATATGTAATTGGTGCCACTTTTGATAATAGTGAATCTAAAATTTTTAATGGTGGTAATGGTACAATTGAACATCCATATTTAGTAGGTTCTGAAGATTTTTCAAGTATTTATAAGTATGCAAATTCTAGTACTTATAAAGATATTTATACTTACTATAAAATTGAAGAAGCTAATGTAAAAATTACTAATTGGAGAATGTTTGCATTACATGGAAGTTTTGATTTTAATGGTGCATCGATAGATAATAATAAAAATTTTATATTTTCATCTATTCGTGGAATATTAGATAATCCAGGTAAGGTTTCTAATTTGACAATTAATAATTCTTCTATTTCAACAAGTGGATTTGGTGGCAGTCTTGCTTTTAATCCTGATGGTAGTGTTATTGTTGAAAATGTTCATATTAATGGTGGTAGTGTAACTGGTGAATGGGGTGCAGGATCATTCTTTGGAATGATTCAAAAATCTGATCACATGGATTTAAATGGCAAAAACGAAATTAAATTTATTAATAGTACATCAAGTTTAAATATTACTGGTGGTTTAAATCAAATTTCTGGCTTTGTTGGTCCATTCCGTATTTCTGATGGATTTGGAGAAGGATTTAAAATCGAAATTAGTGTTGATAAAGATTCAAAATATACAGGAAAGTTAAGTGTTGTAAATTCTAATGCTAGTGATATAAAAGCAAAGGCTGATTATGTTATTGCTGATGATTGGCCTGATAAGGTTTATAAGTATTGCACAGTAAATGTTGAAGATGTTAATAAGTTAGCTGATGTCACAAGTTCATCTTATTCTGACACATATACAATTTATACTTATAAAAACACTTTAAGTCTTACAAAAGAAGAGATTTATAATACAGCAGATGGTAAAAAAGATTCAGCTTATAAAACTGATGTTAATACATTTAAAATCGCTAAAGTAGATAATGCTGTTAAAGCTTCTATATCTATGTCAATTGGTGTTACTGATGCAAATTTAGTTTACGCAATACCATTAGAAGAATTAACATCAACTACAAAAGATGGGGAAAAAGAATACTTTGTTACCAATAAAGCGAAATCATATAAGATTGGTATAAACGGTCATTTTTATGATCAAACAGGTGCTAAAATTACTACTAGTACTCCTAAATGGGATTTAGAAGAATTACAAGATTCTATTAATTATAAAATTAGTGGTGAATATTTAATGGTTCAAACATCTAAATCTGTTGAAAACGGTATAAATTCACATAAATTTGGTTTATATGGTGCAAAAACATTGATTACTCAATACGATAAGAATAACAATATTGTTGGTCAAACTAGTGTTTATTTTGCACATCAATCAACATTTGAAGAAAATAAATAAAATTATAGATAATATTTACGGAGAATTTTAATGAAATTTACTACTTTTAAACTTAAACTACATTTAATATTTATTTATTTGGTCTTATTTGCTATTTGTGTTTTTATATCAGGGTATTTTCTTGATTATTCATTTACTAATTCTGGATTATTTGTAAGGATTTGTAACGCTTTTAAAATTCCAGTTGTAAACGCCGATTATCGTGCTTGGTTTGTCCTACTTTTTACAACTTTTTTATTGTTAGTAAATATTTTTACAATCCTTGTAATAAAAAGATTTGCCGAGAAGAAAGGAAAAACACTTTCTGATAATCGCTATTTTGCTATTAGTTTAGTCGCGAGTATTGGCTTATTTTTATTAATGATTCAAATTGATATCTTATCATTATTACCTTTTAGAGCAGACTATTTTAAAAACGCAATGATATTTTTAGGTAGTAGTTATTTATTTGGCTTTTTCCTCTTTATAGCTATTAGTATTATTCTTTCTCTTATTTACCTTTTCTTAAAAAAAGTAATTCAAGACAGTTTAAATCATAAAACGTCAATTATAGATAAAGAATTAGATTTAAATGAAGGAGAGGATAATTCAATGCAAACAAAAGAAGAAGTTTTTCCAGGTCTATGTTATATAGATTCTATTTATGAAAATAAACAGACTGAAGATATTGTCGATAGTAATATTAATTTAAAAGATTTTGTTTCACGTTTTAGACTTTATTTAGCACAAGAAGAAAAATTGTATTTTGATGAAACGATTTTACGTGAATTTGTTGCTGGTATGGCTTCAAGTCACTTAATTATTTTAGAGGGTCTTAGTGGAACTGGTAAATCTTCTTTAGCTAGACATATTTCTACTTTTATTGGAGAACAATCATATTTTGAGTCAGTTCAAGCTTCTTGGCATGATAATACATCAATTTTGGGTTACTATAATGATTTTTCAAAGAAATATAAGGAAACTGAGTTTTTAAAGAGACTTTATGAATTTACTTATCGTCCAAATGATATAAATATTATGGTTTTAGATGAAGTTAATATTTCAAGAATCGAATATTACTTTGCTGATTTTCTTTCGATTTTAGAATATCCTTCTGATTTATGGAAAGTTAAGATTATGGAACTTCCTTTTGGGTTTGTTGCTCCTAATCATTTAGAACATGGATTTGTTAAAATTGGCGTGAATACTTGGTTTATTGGCACCGCTAATAAAGATGATTCAACATATACTATTACTGATAAGGTTTACGATCGTGCAATTTCTATTTCATTTAATAGTATGAATATTCCTTTTGAAGTAAATGAAGAGATTAAACCTTTACATATTTCTTATCAATATTTGGAAAAGTTATTTGATGATGCTAAAAGTAATGAGAATTACAAGCTTACAAATAAAGATATTGAAGATTTCCAAAAGATTACTGGCTATATTTATGACACTTTTGACATTGCTTTTGGTAACCGTGTTTGGAATCAAATAATTACTTTCGTTCCTGTATTTATTGCTTGTGGTGGAACAAAACTAGAGGCGTTAGATTTCTTGCTAGCTAGAAAGTATTTATATAAAATTCAAGGTAGATATGAAAGTTATATTAAGCCAGGTATTTTAAATTTAAAAAATATGATTAATAATATCTATGGAAACGATAATTTTAAACAAACCAATAAACTATTAGATAATATTGTTCGCAAATTATAATTATGATTAATGATTTCTTAAATGATACATTAAATAAAATGAAGGATTCCTTAAGAGGGGATTCCTTTCGTAAGGCAATTAAAAAAGGGTATATTCCGTTATCAACTATTTATGATGAAGTTGAGTTAAAAAATAGTCTTGATGAATTTATTTTTTGCTTAGAGAAAATATTAACTATTGTTAATAAACCTCATTTTCAAACTAGTACTCAAGAGGTTTTAAAATTAAGTGTAGCTGCTTCAAATATTACTTCTAATCAATTTTTAAAAACAATGAGGAATCCTTCTTTATGGAAGGAAAATGATGAAGGTGTTTATCCTGAAAAAGTTTTTACATCGGAAAAAACTGAAACAATAAACATATATGAAAATCGTTTTATAATCTTACTTATTTCTAAAATTGAAAATGAACTTTTATATATTATTAACGAATACAAAGATAATCATCAATTTTTGATGTCAAAAATGACATCAAAAAATTTAACCTTTGAGGCTAATAGTCCTTTTACTAATTTTTACTTTTTAAAGTTCCCTTATAGTTTTGATATCTTATCTAATAAAAATGATAATGATTTAGAAATGAAGATTCTAAAAATTCAAAGTATGTTAGCAATAATTAAACAAACTAATTTTTATTGTTTACTATCAAAACTTCCTCCTATTGAAAATATTATTCCAACTAATATTTTAGTTCATGAACTTTCATATAATTATTGTTATAGATTCTATGTTAAGAATTTTTTAAGTAAAACTTCAAATAGTGATAATCTTTACTATAATTTTGTTATTTTAACATTATTTAGTGAATTGCCTTTTCCAATTGATGATGAAAGAGTAAAACTTAGATTCGATGAATATGATAGACTTCGTTTCGAGGCTTCTAGAGTTAAAATTGGTAATGTTGTTATTAGATTATCGGAAGATAAAAATAATCTTGGTTTTATTCTTAATACTCTTATTTTAGATAAAGATGAAAATATTCTTGATTCTTCCTCATATTATTTATTAATAACCAAAAATTATAATAATGAAAATAGTTCGTTAATAAATAACTTTTTAAGAAACAATCAAGATAAGTTTAATGATTCATTTATTATTACATTAAACAATACGACATTAAATCAAGATCATATTTTAAATATTAAACTTTATAAAAATAGTTTCAAACTCATTTGGGAAAATTTTATTAAGCAAATGACTTTTTTTATTGATTTTAATAATGACACATATTACTTAAATAATTGCCCAATTTGTGGGAGTGATTTAATAATAAATGATAATAATGAAAAAGTTTGTGCTAATTGTCATAGTCACTATCATGTAATTAGTAAAGATCATAAAAAATTACTATGGGTGAATAGTTTCTTTAAAAAAGATTATTCTAAATAGTTATCGAGTATTTATTTAATTTTAATCTCGAAAGATAAACTTAAAGTTTTTTAAATATTTTTTGAAATTCATAAACAATTCTTAAGTAAAAATGTTTGAGATTAAAAATAATCTTTTATAATATAGCGATAAATTTTAAAAATAGTTTTATGGATATTTATCACAAATTTTACTAACTTCTAATTAAAATGTTTGAAGATTAATTATAAAAATTTAATAAAAGAATTTATTAGACTTCAAATGAAGAAATATTTAGAAAAATTATTTTGTTTAATAATTCTTTTAAATCTTTCAATAAAGAAATTATAGGAAAAGTAAGAGTTCATATTTAATTTTATAAAAAATGTTAATAAAAAATTAAACATTTAAACAAAAGTTCAACATAAAAATATATAAAATAAATGATTTATTAATTAAAATTTTATTAATTTTAAATCAAAAAATAATAGACTACATCAAATAAATTTATCAATAGAATTCCTAAAATCAATATTACTTTATTTATAATGTTATAAAATTAATTTAATTTTTTCTAAAATAATGTTGTAAGCGCTTTCAAGCGCAATGAGATTTTTATAAAACTCATTAAAATAAAAGGAGTATTATATGAAAAAAAGATTACCTTTGATGTTATTATCAGGAGCCTTATTAACTTTTGGTTTAACATCGACTGCACTTACATCTTGTGGTAAAGAGCCTCAACAAGAAACAAAAATTGTTATTAATGGCGTTAGTATTAAAGATGTAGAAGGTGAAGATATCGACACAGATGTTTTTGATAATAGTGAAATTAGTTTAAAAGCTGTCGTTGATACTGATTCTAAAGAAGCAAAAGCTAAAAAAGTTAGCTGGAAGATTGATGATGCTAGTAAAGATTTTGCTGGTATTACTAGTAGTGGTACATTAACTATTGATAATATCCATAGCGGAACTAAAGAAATTATAGTTACCGCAACTAGCCAAATTGATGAAACTAAGTTTGCAAGTATCACATTAAATGTTAAACACTCACTCATTGATTTAAATAGATCGACTGATTTAGATACAGAAGATTATTATAGTGAAGGTAGATTAAAGCAATCTGATCCTACTTCAAATACATCAATGATTTTTGCTGATGTTTATAGTAATAAATGGTATGTTGAAGCAGAAATTAGATTAACTTCATTTGATGAAACAGATAGTTACCCAAAACTTGGTATTATGACTGGAACTAGCCAATATGGTGCTTGGCAAGATACTAAAAATCCATACGCTTTCTTCTTTTTAGATACTGCAGAACCTAATAAAAATAACGAATGGGCTAATGCTTCATTTGTTAGTAATACTGAAGGATATGGTGATTGGGATTGGGCAGGAAGTGGCTCAAATTATGTTACCTTAACCCCAAGTTATAAAAAGAATGAATATTTTAAATTAGGTGTTTTAAGAAACGGTACTGATTATTATTTCTATTATGGTAATAGTAGTGATGATTATAAATCATTTAAAGCTTATAAACATATTAGTTGGAACGAAGTTGGAAGTGAAGATCCTAGTTATGCTTGGATTGGCGGATTTAAAACAGCTAGTGAATCTAAAAACTTTAGAGCTTTAGAAGGTGATGCAGTTGATTCGTTATTTAATACTGAACCAACAAAGTTAACATTAACTAAGAGTAGTGAAATGTTAAAATCTAATTCTTCTTATCAATTGGATGTTAATTCTGATGTCTTAGTTTTTGATAGAACAAAACTTAAATATTCAACAAGTGATGAGTCTGTAGCTATAGTTGATGAACATGGTTTAGTTACAACTAAAGAAGTTGAAGGTACTAAAGAAGCTACAATTACTGTTACTTATGGTGAAGGCGAAAAAGCTATTACTACTACCTTTAAAGTTTTAGTAAGTGATGATCCAGCTAATTATGTCGTTTTAGATGGTAAGATGGATGATGCTATATATACTGAAACAGTTAAAAATAATAAATTTACATTAAGACATAACAATGTTGCAGATGATACTTTCCATATCGATTTCTACGCCACACGTAATTATAATGGTGTTTATATTTTTGCTGACTATTATGTAGATGAATTAAAAACAAGTAATAATCCAGGAAATTGGTGGGAATTTGATAATTTTGAAGCTTATATTGGAACAGAAAAAGATGTAAGTGCTTCAGGTCAACGTTGGGCAAGTGTTACAAGTGGAACAAAGGCTAACTATGATGGAAGATTCGTTAGTGATGATTTAAATACTGAAGAAGGTAAGCCTCATAATTTCCATTTTGAAGTATTCTTAGATTATGCAAGTATTGGTGCTAATATTAATATTGATACACCTTTAACATTTAGAGTTGGTTCTAATCCTGTTGGTAAAATAGGATGGACACCATGTTCATGGATGGATAGTAAGGATCCAGCTGATTACTTAAAGATTACTAAAGATGGATTTAATAGATATTTTGCTGAAGCTGAATATTGCTCAGAAGGTCACACCTATGGTGAGTGGATAGTTGATACTAAAGAAACATGTAAAACTGATGGTGAAAAACATCATGTATGTAAATATTGTGGACATAGTGAAACTGAAACAATTCCTTCTATAAAAGGTGAACATGTTTATAATGAAAGTGATTTAAAAGTTACTAAAGAAGCTACTTGTTTAAATGAAGGAATTGCTGAAGCTACTTGTACAGTTTGTGGTGATAAATTCAATGTAACCTTACCTATTGATGTTGAACATCATGAAGGTAGTTATACTAATGGAGAGTGGAGTTGCTGTCATAATCGCTTAGAAAAAACCGTTAATTTTAATTATCCTGCTGCACAAGATTGGAAAGCTAGAAATTATGCATTAGGTGTTTTATCTAGCAATTCAGATTGGACAATTACAACTGATATCGATATGGTTAGAACTAATGGAAATAGCGATGCCGCTAGAGGTTGGGCTGGACAAATTGAAGTAGCTGATGATGATGGTAATTTCACTGATAAAGATGATAATAAATGGGTTTTTAGACAAGATTGGTGGGGTTGGGGACATTATAACCCTGCTAATGGCGGAAATTATGCTGATGATGCAGTTAATAGAGAAGGAAATTGCGGTGGTGGTAATTTTGATGCACCTGAAACATTTACATTTGATGATTATAAAGGAAGTGTATTAGATAATTGTAATTTAAAACAAACTTATAGTTATAGTGCTACTACTGGTAAGGTTAAAGTTGTTACTATTGTTACTGCTTTAGAAGGATCTTTAAAGGGAAAACAATTAACAATTACTTATGAATCACTTGCTTTCCCTAAAGGAAAGAATATGTTAGTAGCATTTGGAATGCTTTTCCAAATGGAAGGTACTCATACAATTAAATCAGTTAAGATTACTGGCGATGTTGTTGAAGGTCCACATGCTCTTGATAATACAGTTGGTTTAGTTACTGAATAATTTAATTAATTAAGTAATATTTAAAAAGCATAAAGATAATTCTTTATGCTTTTTATTGATTTATTGGTTATATAAATTTATTCTAAATATATAAGTAGAGGTAATAAATGAGTTTAGTTAAGCAAGTTGGATTAAAAGAAATCGCATATGCTTTAAATGTTTCTACTAATACTGTTAGTAGAGCTCTTAGAGATTGTGATGATATTAGTGAAGAAACAAAACAAAAAGTGCGTATAAAAGCAATTGAAATGGGTTATAGTCCAAATAATGTTGAAGAATACGTAAAAAAAGGTATGAAAAGAAATATTGCCTTCGTTGGTAATGGTTTTGTTAATCAATATTATATGGTTATGTGCAATGAATTAATATCTTTTTTAGATACTGAAAAATATGATTTTAATGTTGTAATTTCGAAAAATGAATATCTAAATAGTAATGATATGAAAAGATGTATTTTGCAAAGAATCGATGGAATCATAACTTTTATGGAACCTACACCAGAAGCTTGTGAAATTGCAAAACTTTATGGAATACCTGTAATGCTTATTGGACGTCATATCTCGAATAATTCTATAGATCAAATCTATACTGATGATTATTTAGGTGGACAACTTGCTGGTCAATATTTAATTGAGACATTAGGATGTAAAAGACTAACTTATTTAACCTTTGAAAATGTAGAATGTTCTAGTCGACGATATTATGGATTTTTATCTATTTCACAAAAATATAATTTACCAGTGGATTTGATTTATGTTAAAGATAAAAATAATATTGATGTTGATGACTTAATTTCTAAACAATATGATGGAATTTTCTGTTTCAGTGATGAATTAGCGTATTTATTACTTTATAAGGCCAGTTGCAATGAAGAAAAAGATGAAAATTTTAAAAATGTACATCTTGTTGGTTATGATGCTTTAGCTCATCGAATTAGAGGGCTTAAAAGAATAACATCGATTAATTCTAATTATCATGATATTGCTAAATATGCAATTGAAACTATGTGTAAACATTTATCTTGTCCAAAAGATGAAATTGAATATGAAGAAAAATGTTTTCCTGTTAAGCTATATCGTCGTCATTAGTTTTTAAATCTTTATTTAAATAGATGTATTTAACTGTTGCTCCACCCATAATAATTACACTTATTAACCAAGCTAATGGAGTAGAAAAACAAATACCGATATAAGATTCATTACTTAATGGATTATTAAAATTAATTAAATAAGGTAAAGCAAAACAAATTGTTGCTCGAGCTATTAATTCCCCAATGCCACTAAAGAAAGGAATTAATGGCTTTTTTATTCCTTGTAGAGTTGATCTAGAAAGTTGAAGTGTACCTTGTAAAATTAAACTAGGAACAACCGCATATAAATATCTTGAGCAATAAAATTTAATCATTTCTCCATAAACTTCATGATTAACTTCATCTTTAGTTAAAAAAATGTAAGGAACATATTTAATTAGTGGCGTAACAATGATTAAAACTAAAACACAATAAATTACATCTAAAATAAAACAATCTTTAATACCTTTTTTAATTCGATTATATTTTTTTGCTCCATAATTTTGTCCTATAAAACTAAGTAAAGCACTAGCACTTACTGATAATGGCATAGTAATATAGCCTTCAAATGATGTGTAACAAGCACTAGCTTTACTAGCCATCGAGGAATTGATACCATCTATATTTATTACTCCAAATCTATTAACTTGGCTTGATTGAATAAAAGATCCAATAAATAAAATTGACCATTGTAATCCTAAGGGCATACCCATTTTTAATTGACTAATTACAATCTCTTTATCGAATTTAAATTCATTGAAATTAAATCTTAAATATTTGTATCTTTTAAATATGTAAAATAAAGTTATAAAAGTAGTAATTAAATTAGCAAATAATGTAGCCAGTCCAACACCAATGACTCCTAATTTAATTACATAACTTAATAAAAATGCGAAGCTAATATTTAAAACTGTAGTTAAAAAAGAAAATAATAAAGCAAAAAATGAATCGCCAATTGCTCTAAGAAAATTTCCTAATAAATTATTCATTAATAAAAAGATGAAAGAGGTTAAAATGACCATGAAATAATTTTTAGCATCTAATAAAAAAATCTCTTGAACATTTAATAATTCTAATAAAATATCAAGTAATAATAAACCAATACTTGTGATAAAAACACTTATAATTATTGATAAAAATATCGAATTTATGAGATTTTTTTTGACTTTATCATAATTTTTTTCACCGATAGCATTGCTTGATAAAATAGCAAAACCACTAGAAGATCCATAAGCAAAATTAAAAAGCAAACTAGAAATAGAACTAGTTACACTAATAGAAGTAACAGCATCTCCGCCGATAGAAAATTTTAAGACTAATGAGTTTATTAAACTAAAAGCATTACCAAGTAAACTTGATATAAGAATCGGAAAAGCAAATACTAATATTTTTTGATATGGTTTACCTTTAGTTAAATCTTGTTGTTTAAAAGGATTTAATAAATTCATAAGATAGTAATATGTTAACTTATAATAAGTAAAAGTCAACATTATTAATAAAGTAAAATAATGCCTATCGGCAATAGAATATTGACTATTTTTTTTGTAAAATATTCTTAATTATAATAAGAGGTATTTTATGAAAAAAAGTATTAAATTCATGACTATGTTAGGAGCGATGAGTTTATTAACTGGTTGTGGAAAACAAAATAATGATCCTAAACCTATCCCTGAAGATGACAAAGTTCATTTATTTATTTTGGCTGGACAAAGTGGCGCTAGAGGAAAAGCTTTAAATTCTGATTTATCTAGCGAAGATAGTAAGACTAATAAAGATATACAAATTTTTGCTGATGGCTATACAATGCCTGAACTTAATAATATTCCTGAAACAATTAATAGCAAGATAAGACTCAAAGATACAGCTCCTGGATTTGGTGATTCTACAAATGAATTTGGACCTGAACTTGGTATGGCTAAAGCTTTAAAAGCAAGATTTCCAAAAACTGAGGATGATTTATATCGAGCAGGGATTATTAAATTTAGTGCGTGTGGCTCGACTTTTTATGATGATTGGATGAGTGAATCTACAGTTAGTGATGAAAGTTTAAAAATTAATCGAGATAAATTAGTAACTAATGAAAAATTAGATAAATTAACTGGACCTTTAACTAATAATTTTTATCAAATTATAGATAAAGCGATTGAAACATATTCTGATTTAGGCTATGAAACTGTTATTGATGGTGTAATTTTTGTTCATGGCGAACAAGATGCTAAATATGATGAAAATATGGCAGTTTATGAAAAAGCTTTAGAAAACTTTATTAAAGATGTAAGAGGTTATGTTAACAACGAGGATTTACCTTTTGTTATCACGGAAGCTTTAACTAATAGTGCTAAATATTCGAATAAATTAAGAGAAATTCAATATAAAGTTGCAACCAATACTAAAAATTGTATTTATGTTGATACTAGTGATTTATATACAAATACTTTTGAGCCTTGGCATTTTGGAGCAGAAAGTAACATTACTTTGGGAGAAAGAGCAGTAAGCGAATTGATTAGATTAAAAGATAATCGTGTTATAAAAGATTTTAAAGAAACGATGATTAATCTTCCTATTAATGCTAAAGTTGATTTACCTAAATATTTGACTGCTATTTTTGAAGATGATAGCGAAGCAATAGTCCCTGTTAGTTATAGCGAATATGATAATACTAAATTAGGTGAAGCAACTTTAAAAGTAACAGCAAATTATAACACTCATGAATTTAGTAAAGATATCAAAATAAATATTACGAATGACCCATATGTTGATGGAGTCATTAACGAATTTACTTATAATGAAAATGAAACAAACTCAATTGGAGATAAAGTAAAATTTAGTGTAAGTAAAAACGATGAAGGTATATTTATTCAAGCAAAAGCAAGTGATAATGATATTTGGACTGATGGAGAAGCTTGGCATACAGGTGACATGGGGCAAATGAATAAAAATGATGATTTAGAAATATTTTTAGATGCTAGTGGAGATAGTAATGAAGCCACTTCTAGATATTCTATATTCTTAAGTAGTGCAAATTTATTAAGAGTATATGATAAAGGCACAGATACTAGTAAAGATGACACTAAATTAGCTAATGCAAATTTAGTTTATAAAGGAAAAGCTAATAATTTCATTCATCGTGTAAATACTTTTGGAGATGTTAATGGTGGTAGTAACAATGGAATGAACATGGAATTATTTATCCCATATAGCGATTTGAATATTAAAGATCCTAGTAAAATTAAAATGATGTTTAAATATCGTGATGTATCAAGTAAAGATAATGGTAAAACTAAAGAAGTTACATCTTATTATTTAAAAAAAGACAAGGAAGACAATACAAATTTTGAGAAGAATTTAAAAAATTATTTTGATTTAGAAGAGTTAATTTAAGATTATGGAAGTTTTTGCAGCAGATCCTTATATTTTGTATGATAAAAATAGTGGATATTATTATTGTTACGCGACTAGTGATTTAAATAATAATCATTTTAGTATACACCGATCTAAAAACCTTAAAGATTGGGAATTTATTGATTATGCTTTAAAGATTAATAGCAATCATTGGGGCAAGGATTGGTATTGGGCACCTGAAGTTTATTTTAATAAAAATAACAATAAATATTATATGTTTTATAGCGCTAAAGTTAATGATAAATTAGTTAAACAATACTTTGATACTAATGACTATGAAGAGTGTTGTAAGATTGGTGTAGCAACTAGTGACTCACCTTGTGGACCATTTATTGATATTGAAAATAGACCTATCGACTACTTTCCATATGATAGTGATAAAATCGATATTAATTTAATATCTAATAATAAAAACGATGGTAATGTTTCTTTAAATGATATTAAAAAGGCAAAAAAAGGATATTATTTATCACTAATTGATGCTAACTTATTTTTTGATGATGATGGTAAGATTTACTTATATTATTCAAGATGTTGCTATCGTAATTGGGTATATGATGATAGCTTAAAGAAATTTATTGAAGAAAGTAATATTCTTTGTGTTGAATTAGATAATAAATGGTGGTTTGATAAAGAAGGTAAAATGATGCCAACAATATCAAATAAATATATCGGATATGATGAAAATCATAAACGTAAAGATAAATTTGTTGAAATTATTTCCTATCATAAAGACCCACAAAATTGGGAAAATGGACATGTTAATGACTATAAGTTATATAATGGCACAAAAAAGGATCGTCGATGGAGTGAAGGAAGTACTTTATTTTATCGATACATTAATGGTAAAAAAATATATTTTATTACTTATTCATGTAATAATTATGAAAATGAATATTATGGAGTTGGTATAGCAACAAGTACTTCCCCATTAGGACCTTTTAAAAAGCAAGAAGATAATCCGATAATTCATGAAATTCCTAATTGTAATTTATATTCAACAGGCCATGGATCATGGTTTAAGTATAATGGTGAGGATTACTATTCCTTTCATGGTAGAGATTCGCTTCACGCCAATCGAGCTTTATATATAGGTAAAATGCATTTTGATAATACAAAATGCGAATTAATAAATTTTTACAGAGCTAATTTAATAAGAAACAAATAATAGGAGGAAAAAAGAATGAAAAAATTATTTATTGGGGCTTTAAGTTTAGCGTTATTAAGTGGAGGGCTATTATCATGTGGTAATAAAGAAGATGATAATAAAGGAAATAACAACAATAACAATAACGATGATGATAAGAATAAAACTATTGAATCAATAACCGTTGTAAATGATTACAAGGAGTTTACAGTTGCAGTTGGTGAAGATTTCTATGTTGATAGTTCTTATTATAAAATTTCACCATCTGGATTAAGTGCTAAACAAAAGAAAGTTAAAGTAGAGATTGTTGAAGGAAGTGATATTTTCAAAGATAATGATGGAATATTTTTAGCTTTAAAAGAAGGCGTTGCTACTTTTAAAATTTATTCCGCTGTAAAGCCAGAAATTTATGATACATTTAAAGTTACTGCTAAAAATACTTTCTTTGAAAGAACTGGTAGTTATATGAGTTTTGATTTAGAACATGAAAATAAAGATGATGGCTGGTATGTTACAAGTAGTAGTGAAGCTACTGGAGATTTAATTATTAAAGATATATCTTCAACTAAATGGTATGCTGAATCAACTTTTTCAATAACTTCGGTTAGTTCAACTGAATTATTCCCAAAGATTGGTTTCTTTACTATTGCTGATAGTGATAACACCCAATATCTAAAAAATAGAGCTTATTATTTCTTAAATGATGAAATCACTGAAGCTGGTATTTCTGAATGGGATAAGTTAGGTCTATGTGAAGTTGCTGGTGATGCTGGATGGGCTTGGAATCAAGGGGTAAATAATGCTACAGCTAGACATAGTGAAAGTGTTTATACTACACCTACAAAAATAACTTATAATACAGAATTTAAATTAGGTTATGCTCGTGATGGATTAAGATATTATTTATGGTTTAATGATACTTATGCTGGATGTTTTGATATTTTAGAAGATTTAATTCCTGCTGATGTCCCTAGTAAAGTTGGTTTATTCCAATTTAATAGTAATGTTACATTTAAAAATTATAGTGCTACTCAAGTAAGTGAAGAAGTAGATGCTAAAATTAATTCTATTACTGAAGAGAAAGTTCCTTTCAGTAATTGGGCAGAAGATTAATATATAATTAAGGAGATAGTGTCACTACAAATTTGTAGTGACACATATTTATTTTATGATGAAAAAAATAATGCTTTGTGCTATTTTATTAACTACTATGAATTTAGTAAGTTGCAATAAAAATGATGATAATGTAGTAACAAACTATGGCAGTTTAGTTATTAATGATGTTACTTTAGATGTTGATGAAACTAAAGATCTTTATATTCAATTTTCTAATAATGAATATAAAGAAGATATTACTTATGAGTTTAGTGGTAATAATATTGAAATTAAAGATAATAAGGTTAAAGGTTTAGTAAGTGATACAATTACAACTGTTAAAGCTAAAACTACTCATTTAGAAACTACTTTTAAAGTTAAGGTTAGAAAAGCTAATTATGGAGAATTAATTATTAGCGATTTAACTTTATATAATGGTTATAGTGGTGATAAACCAGAAGTTAAATTTACTAATGAAAAATATATTGAGGATATAGAATATAGTTTTGATAGTGATGCTATTAAATATGAAAATGGTGTTTTTACTTCTTTAATCGTTAATAAAACGATATTAGTAAAGGCTAAAACTACTCATTTAGAAACAACATTTAATATTTTTACTAAAGAAATTGCTAATTCAAACAAAGTAAATAATTTAGTTAATAAATGGGTAAATGATGGTTCTATAACTAATGAGACATTATTTATTGGTGATAGTTTCTTTGATACAGAATTTTGGAATAATTTTTATACTACTTCTAATAATGAAGAAGGTAGTTTTACCAATAAATTAGCAAGAACTAATGGAATAAGCGCTACAACCGCTACTCAATGGGAAAAATATATTGAAAAATTGGTTTTACCATTAAGTCCTAAAAATTTAGTTATTCATTTAGGTACTAATGATTTATTTGATGATCATCGTAATGAAGAATATATAGTTAATAAATTGTTAGATATAATTAAGACTATTCATATTAACTTAGTAGATACTAAAATATATTATTTTTCAATTGAACCTCGTACCTATAAAGCAAGTCATTTAAGTTCGTTAGATGAGATTATAAGCACTATAAAAAGAATTAATAATTCACTAAGTGAAGAATTTGCTAAATTAGATTATGTTACTTATTTAGATAGTTCTACTAAATTTTATAATAATGATGGCAGTGTTAATTCTAATATGTTTAGAGATGGAACTCATCCAATATTAAGTTTATATAATAGTTGGTATAAGAAGTTATTAATTGACGCTAATATTGAAATCGATGATAAAGTACCTACTAGAAATATTCCAAATATTAATCGTGAAATTAGCGATACAGTTGGTAGTAGTACAAATATTTCATATCTAGGTAAAGCTTTACTTAGAAATTATTATATTGAAGGTGATATTAAAGTAAGTGAATTAGGAAATAATGCTCATATTGAGTTTAGATTTAATGATATGGGCAATCGTTTCTTACTTTGGGATCAAGGCAATAATAAAGTGTTAAAAGTTTTATATGCTATTAATGGTAATTATGCTGCATATAATTCAAATTTAGATAAAAAACTTGATTTTAGCAAGGATATGGTTATTAAATTCAGGATTATTGCAACTACTAAAAATGCATATTTATACATTAATGATTCATTAAGTTTAATTATGAGTAATGTCTTAGATGGTAATAGATCTTTATATATAGGTAGTGAAAGTACTAAATGCCAATTTTATAATTTAAAAGCTTTAACAAAAGAATTTGATAATGATGAATTCTTAAAGAAAGTAAATACTGAAGAAATTACTAATATTGAAAATAAATTAACAAGTCTTTCTACAATGAACGTTTATCGTAATATTGATGAAATAAAATAATGGTTATTATTGACTTATTTTGATAGCTAAATGAAGTATAAATTATTTAAAAGTAAAATAGATATTTTAAGAAATAGTGGTAGTGCTAGTTGGAATAAACGATTATTAGCTACCTTAATTGATTTTTTAATCATGGTTTTAGTAACTTTATCTTTATTTAATTTAACATATCTAATAATTGATAAAAATAATAACTATAATGCTTATAAAAATACGGTTACTAATGAAATTACTTATTATAATAAATTAATTAATGAAACACATTTAGTTGAATTTACTGATGATAGTTTAACTAATCGTAAAGATACTGATACGATGGCTTTAGAGACTATTTCTAAACAAATTAATTTTGCTTATAAATTAGATTTAAATAGTGGTGGAAAAAATTTTAGTAGTGAACCTATTTCAACTTTAAAATTTGGAGAAAGTAGTCTAACTAATGATAATTTAACTTATTTTTATGGAACTTATTTAATAAAACATAATGAAAATAATGATCTATTAAATTTAGATAATATGAATCCTTACATTTATTTAAATAACTTAATTAAAAAAAATAGTAATACAAATTATGATCGTTATTTTGCTTTTATTGATGATCCAAATGATGCTAATTATGGCTTAACTTACATTAAGCCATATGTAGCTAATGAAATATACAAGTATTTATTTAGTGATTATGAAAATGGAAAAAGCTATTTTAACGATATCAACAATATTTATTGTTACTTATTTGAAATTAGTGAAAAACTTGTTTTAGATAGTGCTTCTTATAAAGTGCATTATGCTAACTATAATAAAGCCTTAATTTCTCAAGGAGACATCATTAATTTAGGAATGATATTAACTATTTTAGTTTCTTATTTATTAGTTATAGTTACTCCAAAATTATTATTTAAAGATGATGCAACAATCGGTAGAAAAGTCTTAGGCTTAGGACTCATCGATAGTAAAAATTTAGATAATGTTAAGTGGTATACATTATTAACTAGAAGTGTCTTTGGATTTTTAGCATATTTAGTAACAGCTTTTGCTATACCAATTTTGCCAATGTTCAATTTTTCTTATACCACTTTTTCATTCCCATTTATTTATAATGGTCCGACCTATTTTAATTTAGGTGTTATTTTGTTAGTAATTATTGTTATTAATCTCATATCAAGTGTGTTTTCTTTATTTAGTAAAAAGAAAGTTACTTTATTAGATATTATAACTAGAACAAAATTAGTAGATGAACAAGAAGAATTTGATGAAAATAATGATTAAAAAAATCTCGATTGAATCGAGAATTTTTTAACTTTATTTTTAAAGTTAATAACTATTTGTAAAATACATATTTCTAAACTAATATAATAACTGGAAGCGCTTTCAAATGAAAGTGTATTTATGGAGGACTTATGAAAATAAAAAAGAGTTTACTCGTTTTATCTACTGTTGCTTCGATATTTGGTGTGACATTAGGTTTATGTAGTTGTGGTAATAATGATGTTGATGATGATCCATTTGCGCTCGATCTTAAAGATGATCGTGAATTTGATGATGAAGGTAATGTTATATTTGAAGGTGTTGAAATTGACTTATGGACTATTATTGGTGATCCAGATTTATCAGTTTATAGAACTTTGATTGATAATTTTAATAGAGAATATCGTGGTAAAATTAAAGTTAATTACCGTTCTATTGGTCATTATGATTTCTATAATAATTTAGATAGTACTTGGAGTAGTGATCGTGATTCTGCACCTGATTTCTTGTTTATGCATAACGAAAAGACAGGTGAATATGCTAATAAAGGTGTTTTATATCCTATTGATAGTATTTTAGAAGAAACAAATTATGAATTTGATTTCTCTAATGTCTATGAAAATATTGATCGAGGACAATTTTATAAAGACCATCGTTTTGGTGTACCAGTTGATGCTCATGGATTTTTAACTCACTTTAGACAAGATATTATTAAAAAGAATAATTTAGGTTTTGATAATAATACGAGATTTATTCCAAATTCTAGAGAAGAATATCAATCATTACTTGAAAGATTAAAAACTAAAGCTAATAGTAGTGAAGGTTTACTTATTAGAAATATTTTAAAAGGTGAAGATCATAGTTGGAAAAAAGCTAATCCATCAACTTTTTATCCTGAAGCAAATCAATCAACTGACCCAGATGGTCTTGGTGCTTTATATGCTAATGGTGGCACAATGACTACTAATGATGGTCGTACTATTTCTTTTGGTGAAAATGAAGGTTTTAAAACTTATATAACTGATTTAGTTTCTAGATTTAATGATAAATTAATGGGACCTATTGCTGGAAATGGACAAGAAAATTTCCCAATTGGTACTAATGTTATATTTAGTGAAGGCCCATGGTGGACAGCTCAAAACTTTATTCCTAACTTTAATAATAGTGAACTTAAAAAAGTTGGTAATGGTGTAACAGAAGAAGAAAGTAAAGACCCAGTTTATACAAATCCATTACTTGCTTCAAATAGTGCTGGTTTTTGGACTTTAGAAGCAAATAAGAATACTGAAAATGGTTCGAAATGGTATGGTAATGGACATGCATTTAGTTTAACACGTAAAAATAAAAGCATGACTAAAGCCTTAGCTTGCTTAGAATTTGCTAAATGGTTTACCCAAGGTTATACAATTGATGAAAAAACACAAAGATATGATTATAACTTAGCATATTGGGGTAATGGTGGACATATTCCTGCTTGGAAGAATGTTTATGAAAGCGATTATTATAAAGAATTAGAAGAAAAATTACCTACATTAAAAGCTTTAGGTGATCCTAACGATATTATAGCCATGGAGCCTTTAGCTTATGAAACTACTGTTTTTGATGCAGTTAATAAATCTGTTGCAACAGTAATTTCAAAATTAGAAAGTGGTGAAATTTCTACAAGTGAAGATGCTTTAAACGTTGTAAAACAAATCATTACAAGTGCACAAGTCTCCTTAGATACACTTTACGAAAATGAATAATTTCTAAATAACTATTTATGGAGAAAACAGTAGTTTTAGCTGAATATTCAAGAAAAAGATCAAAAGTGACTAGTCTATTTAAAAAGTATGGACTAGTCCTTGCTTTTACTGCACCATTTTTTATCTGTTTTATTGCATTTTTCTTATTCCCTTTGTTTTATGGGATTATAATTTCTTTATGTAATTTTAAATATAGTACTCCAGGAGTATTTAAATTTAACGATTTTAAATGGTATGAGTATTTACTCGTTCCAAGTAAAAAACCTTTATTTTACGAAGCTTTTTGGAGATCTTTCTTACATACTATTATATTTGCAATAATAATGGTTCCAGTGGCAGTATTATTTCCTTTATTTTTAGCTATATTAATTAATAAAAAACCTGTTGGTTATAAGTTATTTAGATGTTTAGTTTACTTACCTAGCATTATTCCTTTAACAGCTTCAGGCACAATTTTTACAATGTTATTTATGCCAAAGAATCAACATGGATTATTGGCAGAATTATTTCCTGGTTTTGGACCAGATTTATGGTTTAGTGAAAATATGTTTTCTTTCAACATTGGTAATTTTGCTATTAATGTTGCTTGGGCATGGATTCCTATTTTCTTGATGTGTTTTTGGGGAGGTTGGGGTTCTAATTTTATTATTTTAACTGCTGGACTTCAAAATATTCCAAAATCTTTATATGAAGCTGCAAATATTGATGGATGTTCTAATTGGAAAAAAACCTTGAATGTAACAATTCCTGGAATTAAAGGACAATTGGTTCTTTGCTTATTCACAACAATTATTGGTTATATGGGGTTATATGGGCAAAATTATGTTTTGTCTAGTGGTGGTCCTACTAATCCATTACTATCATCAATTCCTGGAGGTGGAAGGACATCAACATTAATTTATTTTATTCAAGATATTGTTGCTAATAATGCTAATTTTAAATCAACTTTATATGGTTTAGGCGCAGCAGCAAGTTTAATATTTGCACTTATCGTTGGTATATTAACTGGAATTCAAATGTATGCTACACGTGATAAAAAGACAGGATTTGAAAAATCGAGGGAGTTTGAACAATGGAAAGCACTCGAGTAATTAAAAATTTTGATATAGGTTATAAACACCAATCCTATCGAAAACATCATAAGGTCGATGTTGGTAGAATTTTAGCTTTTGTTTTCTTGTTAGCATTTTGTTTTTTTTGGATATTACCTATCTTTATTATGGTTTTTGGATCTTTAAGAGGACATTATGATGCTTCTTATTATCCTGGAGAGTTATTTCCACCTCATAGTGGTTTTACCTTAGAAAACTATAAAATGCTATTATTCCAAGAATATCCTGATGGAGTTGTCCATAATAAGACACAAGATTATGAAATGGGATATTGGTTTATGAATAGTTGTTTTTCAGCTATTGGTGGTACTTTGTTATATTTATTAGTAGCAAGTTTTACAGCTTACATATTTGTTTTTGTTGATTTTAAATACCGTAAAGCACTATTTACATTTTTAGTTTTTACTATGGTTATACCTGGAACAGCAACAGCTGTTGGTAACCAAACGACCGTTTATTCAATAGGTTTAAATAAATCGATGTTAGCTTTAATTATTCCTGGACTTGGTGGTGTTTATGGAATGTATTTAATTAAAACTTTCTTTGAAGGCATTCCTAAGGATCTAGTGGAATCTGCAAAAATGGATGGATGTAGTAATTTTTCTATTTTTTGGAAAATTGTATTTCCATTAGGAAAAACAGTAATATATGTCCAGGGTTTATTTGGATTTATGGGCGGATGGAATGATTTAGTTTGGCCACAAATGTTATTTGGTGCAAAAGATAATAAGTTATGGACTTTACAAGTTGGTATGGCTTATATCATAAATAATTCTAAGACGAGTGATTTAATTGGTAGTGCATTAGCAAGTGGTGTTTTATGCTTACTTCCTGTATTGATTGTTTATCTTATTGCTCAAAATAAGATAATTGAAGGTATGGCTAGTGCTGGTATTAAGAGGTAATTTAATATGATTTTAAGAAATGAATATCCTAGACCACAGATGGTAAGAGATTCTTTTATTAATTTGAATGGAGAATGGGATTTTGAATTTGATGACAATAATGTTGGACATAAGGAAAAGTGGTTTTTAAATCATAAATTTTCTAAAAAAATAAATGTTCCTTTTGCTTTTGAAAGTAAATTAAGTGGTATTTGTGATACGAACTATCATGATCATATTTGGTATAAAAAAGTATTTAATATTGATGAAAATTTGGAAAAAAAGTGTGTTTTAGCAAACTTTTTGGGTGTAGATTATTATAGTGAGATTTATATTAATGGATTTTTAGTTAAAACTCATTATGGTGCTAGTGGTTCATTTAGTGCAAATTTAACCCCTTATTTAAATAATGGTGAAAATGTTATAGTTGTCTATTGTTATGATCCTGGAAAAGATATTTCTATTCCTAGAGGAAAGCAAGATTGGGAAAAAGAATCTCATGGTATTTGGTATACAAGAACTAGTGGTATCTATAAGCCTGTTTTTATTGAAATTATTAATGAAAAACATGTTAATAGGTTCTTTATTTCAACTAAATTAAAGGACTATGAAATTGAAATTACTTTAGAAAATTCTTTTAATAAAGGTAAAGTTAATTTTGAAATAAATAATCAACGCGATGTTTTAAATTTTGAATTTAATATTGAAAAAGATAATCAGACTTACAACTTCAAGCTTCCTAATGATTTTGTTAATGATCGTATTTGGAGACCTGAATGGCCATTTTTATATGATTTAAAAATAAAAGTTTACGATGAAAATAATAATTTAGTCGATGATATTAAGAGTTATTTTGGTATTAGAGAAATAAAAACCAAAGACACTCGTGTTTATTTAAATGAACATGAAATATATCAAAAATTATTATTAAATCAAGGCTATTATCCAGATGGTATTTTAACTGCTCCTTCTGTTAAAGATATGGAAAAAGATATTTTGATGATGAAAGAGATGGGATTTAACGGATGTAGAATTCATCAAAAAGTTGAAGAACCATACTTCTTATATCTATGTGATAAATTAGGATTTTATGTTTGGCAAGAAATCGGAGCTTGCTATGGTTATAATAGTTTTAATCCTAGAAGAATCACTAATGAATGGATTGATATTATAAAAGATAACTATAATCATCCTTCAATTATTGCTTATACTCCTTTTAATGAATCATGGGGCATTGAGGGAGTTCCTTATAGTAAAAAAATTCAAGCTCACGTAATGAGTCTATATTATTTAATTAAGTCGCTTGACGATACTAGATTAGTTATTTCTAACGATGGATGGGAACATTGTATAACTGATTTATTAACTTGCCATAACTATAGTCATGGAAACAAAGATCAAACTGATTTATATAAACATTTTTGTGAAACCTTAAAAAGTCGTGAAAATATTCTTAAATACGAAGGTATTGGAAGATTTATTATAAATCCAGGATTTAAAGATTGTAATGAACCGATTTTATTAACTGAATTTGGTGGAGTTGCTTTTAAAAAAGATACCGATGGAAAAGGAAAAGCTTGGGGATATACAGTTAGTAATGATAGTAAAGAATTTATTAATGATTTAAAAAGAATTTATAAAGCTATTGAAGAATCTAGTTGTATTAGAGGCATATGTTACACACAATTTAGTGATGTAGAACAAGAAGTTAATGGCTTATTAACTTATGATCGTAAATATAAAGTTGATCCAAAAATCATTAAGGAAATTAATGATACATTAAAATGAGGTGATAATATGAAAGAAAAAACTATCGATGGAAATTTGGAAGTTACAAAAAAAGAAGCTAGAAAATTGTTAAAAGAAAGCAATAATCATATTTCTAATAATGAAGTTGATTCGTTTGTCACCTTGAAGGACATTAATAAGATTTATCCTAATGGTGTTCAAGCTGTTTATAATTTTAATTTAGATATTGATAAACATGATTTTATTGTTTTAGTTGGTCCTAGTGGCTGCGGAAAATCTACTACTTTAAGAATGATTGCTGGACTTGAAGATATTAGTAGTGGTTATTTATATATTGATAAGATATTGTCTAATTATTTAGAAAGCAAAAATAGAGATATTTCTATGGTTTTCCAAAGTTACGCATTGTATCCACAAATGACAGTTTATGATAATATAGCTTTTCCTTTAAAAATTAGAAAATATAGAAAAATAAAAAAAGATAAGTTAATCCTTAAAAATTCAAAGGTTATTGATTTATTAAATAATAGATTTAATGATGTTAAAAATGCACTTGTTGGTGCTAAAAATATTCATGGCAAAAAAATTGATTCGATTAGATACATTGCTAGATATTTAAAAACAGATACCAATTCAAGTAAATATTTATATCAACACGTTAATTTATTAATTGATGATTTAGATATTAATAGAAAAAATTTAATAAATGAAACCATTGAAAAAATTAATAAGGAAAACATAAAGCTTAATGCAAATGGTGTAAAACTTAATGAAAATTTTGAAGTTGTTTCTGGTAGTTTAGAGTCACATGCTATTGATGAATTATTAAGAACCAATAATGAAATTAAAAAGGTTATAAATAATCAATTTGATGAGCTATTAAAGACTTTTAATATAGCATATGATCCAAAATTGCATCAACATAAAAAGGTTGACTTTATATCTGAAAAATTAAAAATATCTACTAGATCTGCAGACTTTTTAAATAAAAATAGGATTGTTTTCATAAAGAATAATAAAAAAGATATTGAGACTTTACTTATGAGATTAGATGAAGAATCATCTAAAGAGATAGAAAAAATTAAAAGTGAAGGCAAAACAATTAATGAAAAATTTGAAATAATAGAAAATAATTCTTCAATTAAGTCAGAAATTAAAAAAGATGAAATTCTTAAATTTAATACTAAATTTTTAAAATATTTAAAAAATGAAGTTGATGATACTGAATATAGTGACTACTTAGTAAATAAGCTTCATTATAAATTATTAACTAATGATGAAATTTCTAATAATATCAATAATATAATTAATAAATTAAATAGTGAAATTGAAAATAGAAAAAATAAATTATCTCAAAAAGGTATTACCTTAAATGAATCTGACGAAATGTTAAAAAATGGAAGTCCGATTTATGTGAAGGAAAAATTAACTAAAGAAGAAATTAGAGAAAAAGTTTTTACTGCAGCTAATATATTAGACCTTGGTCCTTATTTAGATAGAAGACCTAAAGAACTTAGCGGTGGACAAATGCAAAGAGTCGCACTTGGTAGAGCAATTGTTAGAAATGCAAAATTATTCTTAATGGATGAACCATTATCAAACTTAGATGCTAAACTTCGTGTTGTTATGAGAACTGAAATAGTTAGACTTCATGAAAAAATTGGTGCTACTACAATTTATGTTACTCATGATCAAACTGAAGCTATGACTATGGCAACAAAAATTGTTGTAATGTCAAAAGGTTGGATACAACAAATTGGCAAGCCACAGGAAGTTTATGATCATCCTTCTAATTTATTTGTTGCTACATTTATTGGTAGTCCAGCAATGAATATTTTAAAAGGCTTTTATAATAAAGGCACGATTACTTTTGAAAATGGTTTTAAAGTTAAACTTGATGAATCATTTATTAAAAAGCATGATGAATTCTATCAAAATAAAATTAATGAATGTGAGCGTATGTTACAAATTCTTGATAATACTGTTGAAGTCGAATCGTTAGAAATAGTAAATTACATCTTAAATAATGATCTAAATGATCGTGAATCTATTTTAGAAAATCTTAAAATAATTGAAACTAAATTAGAAAATCTTAAGAAAGATAGTAAGAAAGTTTTATTTGATGCTTTAAATCAAGTAAAAGACTTTGTTAACGATAAAGAATCTAATGCTAATGAAATTAGACGTACATTAGTTATATTGAAGAATTTACTGTCTAATTACGAAACGATCGATCGTGGTGATATTTATAAGATTTATAGTGCTCATGAATACAAAAAAGAGGCTAAGTCTAGTAAAAAAGAAATTGAATACAATGGTAGAAAACATGAATTTTTCTTTGACAAATTTATTAATAAACATAAAAAGAATAAAGCTTTAAAAGATTCATTAAAAGTTGATACTCAATCTTCTATTGACTTTATTAAAGAAAATTTAGCTAAATATAAAGAAGCTCTTAATAGTGAACACGAAGTTAAAATTGGCATAAGACCAGAGAATATTCATTTATCTAATGAATATAGTAAAGTGACCAAAAGTGATAATTTCACAGTTCACACTGATGTTATTGAATTGATGGGTAATGAATCATTAATTCATAGTTCATGGAATAATATTGATTTAATAGCAAAGATTACTAGTGGAACATTAGTTAAAGCACATACTGATTATGATTTATCATTTAATGTAGCTAAAATGCATGTTTTTGATGTTGTGTCTGGTGAAACAATTAAATAAATTTTATGCGAGATTTAAAAGGATTTTATGATAAAAAACTAATTAATGAAAACATTGCAACTGCTAATACTGAAGGAGTTGCAGATCCTTTTATTTATCGTTTTTGTGGACTATATTATTTAATTTATACTGCACCTAAGGGATTAAAATGTTACGTAAGTAAAGATTTAATTCATTATAATGAAGTAGATAATGGTATTAATCCTTTAGGATATATAGCAGTTAATGATAAATTAGTGCATACTTTTGCACCTGAACTAATTTATTGGGATGGCTATTTTTATATTGTTACTTCGATGTCTGGTAATGGACACTATATTCTTAGGAGTAACAATATTATTGGACCTTATGACTTTATAACTGACAATCTTGAAGAATTAATCGACGGAAGTTTTTATATTGATAATAAATTTAATAAATTTTTATTAAGAGCTAGTGAATCAGGAATTTGTAAAGATAAATTACTAGATGATTTTACTAATTTTCAAAAGAAAGATGATTTGATTGAATCTAAATATTATAAAGAAGCTAAAATGGGCGATTGGACAGAGGGGCCATATTTATTAAAAAGATATAATATCAATTATTTAACTTTTACCGGGACGCATTTTTTAAGTGATGCATATCGAGTAAATTATGTTAGCGGAAAAGATGAAGATAATTTGAAATATCGTGAAACTTTATTATTAAGCACTAAAAAAGATTTTTATGGCTTAGGGCATAGTGCAACTTTCTTAGCTCCAAATTTAGATTCTTATTTAATTACCTATCATGATATGAATGATAATCATCTTAGGACTATTAATATTTCTCGACTTCTTTTTAGCGGAGAAAAAATAATTATTAATGATTCTAAAAATATTCATTTTGATTTTGAAAGACCTAATATTGAAATATATGATCATAATGAACTTAAAAAAATTAATTCACTTTATTTTATAAATAATAAATATATAAATTATACTCTTGAAGTTGCAGGCATTTATTCTAATCAAGAAATTATCTTTAATTATGTAGATGATTTTAATTACTATTATTTAAAATTAGAATCTAATGGAATTTCATTTATTAAGAAAGTTAATGATAATGATAAATTAATTGAAAAAATAAAATTTAGTAAGACAATTAATTTAAATACTATTCACACATTAAGAATACAAACTTTTAATGGTAAATGGATTATTTATTTCGATAATATTGAATTTTATTTAAATCATAAAATTAATTTAATTTATGCTCGAATTTATTTATTAAGTAATAATATTAAATATCTTGGATTATCGAACTATTCTTTTGGCAATAGTGATAATAATGAAATTAAAATTGATAAAGTTCCTGCAACATTATTTGATATAAGTTCTAATGCTAAAGTATGTAATTATAAAAATTATTTAAAATTAAATTATAAAGAAAACTATATTTATTATATTTATAAAAATGAAGAAGCTGATTATTATTTAGATATTAATGTTACTAATTTTACTTTAGATAATTCTATAAATCTAAGAATTAATGATAATGAAATTATTGAATTTAAAGTAAATAAAAAAGGTTTAATTAATTTAGATTCTATACACTTAAAAAAAGGGATAAATAAAATTGAAATATTTAATTCTTATGGATTAAATTTAGATTATATTTTTATTAATGATAAAGTAGAAAATATCTTAAATATTTCTATGGACGTCTTTAATTCAAATAAAGTTTTTAAATTCGGAAAATGTTCTAATAACTACCAAGGTATTTATTTTGAAAATGATCGTAATGCCTTCATAATTGATCATTTTTATAGTAATTATATATTAGAATCTGAAGTTTATTTAAGAGGAAATCAGAAAGATAATTCAAGATTTGCAGGATTATTTATTGAAAATAGATATTATGGAAAAGAAAATAATTTTGAAAATGGTTTTAGTTTAGATGGTTATGCGCTCGTATCAAATAATAATTATGTGATGATTTTCTTGATGAATTTCGATCATAGTGAATTACTTTTTAAAACTAAGATTTGTGATTTTAATTTAAAATTAAAAGTAATGAAGTGTGATAATAAATTAAAATTTTATGTTAATGATAATGAAATATATCAATGTTACTCTAATTCTATTCGAGGTAGAATTGGTCTTTATAATAATCATCAAAGTATATTGTTTAAAACATTTAAGATAAAGGAAGTTTAGTATGAAAAATAAAAAAGCATTAGGAACTATAATATTACTATCAGTGTGTTGTTTATTTTCTTGTAATAAAGAAAATCAAAATAATCATGAGCCATCTATAAATTACTCAACTGAATATTATCAAAATGTCGTTTATCCTAAATATAAAAATGGAAAAAAATATAAGGATGAAGTAGCAGATCCTTCAGTTGTTAAAGGTGATGATGGATATTATTATTTATTTTCAACTGGAAATGGCGGCGGAAAATGTTTTAGAAGTAGTGATTTAGTTAATTGGTATATTTATAAAAATTCTGTTATTAGTAGACCTACTTGGGGTGATGATAAAGGTGGCGCAACCCCATCAGTTTGGGCGCCTGATTGCATAAAGATAAAAGATAAATGGATTTATTATTATTCTTTAAGTGGTTGGGGCAATCCTATTGGAATAGGATATGCCATCTCAGATTCAATTAGTGGAGATTTTATTGATAAAGGTAAATTATTTACTTGTGAAGAAATAGGCATTCAAAACGCAATCGATCCATGTATTTATATTGAAGATGATCATATTTATATGGCTGTTGGATCGTTTCAAGGTGTATGTATCTTTGAATTGAGCGATGATGGAATGTCTTTATTAAATGGTGCTGATTATCAAAAAAAGAATAAAACCTTAATTGCTGGTGAATTCGGAAACTGGAATGGTGCGACATATGAAGGCTCTTACATTATTAAAAAGGATGACTATTACTACTATTTTGGAAGCATGGGTACATGTTGTGTAGGAAAAAACAGTACATATAAAGTTGTAGTAGGTCGAAGTAAAAATATATTAGGCCCTTATATCGATGATAATAAGATGCCTTTAGCTGATACAACAGGGAAAGGAAAAATTGTTGTTTGGGCTGGAGGAAAGATAACTGATTATGCTGGAACAGGTCATAATTCAATTATCAAAGATGATAAAGGCGATTATTGGATGTATTACCATTCTTATGTAAAAGATGATGACTTTAACACCAGACACTTAATGATTGATAAACTCGTTTGGAATAATGACTGGCCAAGTGTTGAAGGAAATAAACCAAGTTACAATGAAGAAATTGAAGGACCAGCGATTTTAGTTGAAGGAGATTGATGTTATGAAGATTAGAAAATTATGTATTTTTTTAGGTTTAGGAGTGTTATTGATGGGTTGTAGTGGAAACGAAAATAATATTGATTTAAAAATAACGAGTGAAGATAAAGTTACACCAACTGATACAAATTTGGATTATGTAGATTATGGTGATAATAGTAATTTAAATTTTAAATACGACACAACAAAATGGTATCGAAATGATTTAAAATTACATTTACCAGATCCATGTATATATGAAGAAGATGGTATTTATTATATATATGGAACTACAGATCGTACAGGTGCACAAACCATAGATTGTTATACTACAACGGATTTTACTAACTATAAAATTTATCAAGATGTTTTTAAGCCAAAAAGTAATGAGTGGGGTCAATCATCTTTATTTGCTCCTGAAATTTATAAAATTAATGGTAAATATTATATGTATTTCTGCGCGAAAAACGGGAAAGATGGTGTAAATACTGGATTAATGGTTGCTACGTGTGATACACCAAATGGTAAATTTGAATTATATGTTGGAAATGATGCAGATGGGAATTTAGTTGATAGTACTAAAGGAGCTACAATTAGAGATAAATTTAGACCAAACATTGGTATATTAGATCAAACTTTATTAATTGATGGTGATGATATTTATATGTATTATTCAATTTATGATTCTGGAATAATGCAATATATTGTTGGCGTCAAGATGAAAGATCCAGTTACGCCGGATTGGGAAACTTATAAAATTTTACTTAGACCTGGCTCATTAACAGCTGATGATGAGTTTTCTAAAACATTAACTTGGGAATGCTATCAAAATTTCAAAGTTGCAGAAGGTCCTCAAGTTACCAAAACTCCAGAAGGAAAATATATGATGTCATATAGTGTTAATCATTATCCTGATGTTTATTATTCAGTTTGTTATGCTATGAGTGATACGCCATTAGGAACATATGTTAAACCATATGATAAAAATACTGATTGGTCTAATTTATTATTTGGTTATGCAGGCACTAAGGTTGGTACTGTTTATGAACAATGGCAAGGATTTATGGGTGGAACTGGACATCACTTTATCTTTAAAAGTGGTGATCAATATATGATTGCTTATCATGCTTTCGCTAATAGAATGAATATTGATGGTGGTAGAGCTGTCGCTATTGATTATCTATATTTTGATGAAAATGGCAATCCATATGTTCATGGACCATCTTATTCTATTCAACCATTGCCTGAAGCAATTAGTGGTTATAAAAATATTTCTTTAGATGCTACTATTGCTGGTGAAAATGTTAAAAATGTCGGTAGATTAAATGATAATTTTATTGTTGAACATTATCAATTAAAACAAGAGCAAAATAAGGAAGCATCGTTTGGCGCAGGCAAATCTTTTATTAAACTTAAATTTGATAAGAGTTATGAAGTTGGTGGAATTGCAATTTATAATAGTGCCCAATATGAAAAAATTATTCAAAATATCTCATTCATAAAATTAGGGAATGATAATAATATTATTGATGGTAAATTTTTAAAATCGTATATTAATCATCAAACTGAGTTTGTATTTCCAGATAGTGCATTCAATTTTACTTTTGATAATGTAGAAACTGAAGAAATTGTTATTGGATTTGAAAGTGATGAAGAATTTCAATTAAATGAAATTGTTATATTAGGACAATAAAATATGAAGAAGAAGTTGAGATTTGCAGGTTTATTATTAATTCCTGCCTGTTTATATAGTTGTAATAATAAAGTAGTAGATAATGACACTTATATTCCAAGTGATCCTAAATTAGTCGATGATTCTTATTTAACTAAATATGATGAAATTGGCGATATGCATGAAAACTCAATGGTTTTACCAAGTGTTGGAGGCGGAGAAGCTAATCAAGCTGCCGATCCATTTGTTTATAGATATAATGGTTATTATTATTTAGTACCTACAACCACTGGTAAATTTATTAGAGGTTATAAATCTAAAGATTTGATTCACTGGGAAAAAGTTAATAATAATGTACTTAGTAGCGGATATGTCTATGATGCTAGTAAAGATAGTAACCCAATTCCTTATGACACACCATTTGCTCCAGAAATTACTTATTATAATGGTAATTTTTATATTATTTGCTCACCTTCAGGTAAGGGACATTTTGTTTTAAAATCTAAATCTATTGATGGTCCATATAGTAATATTTCTGGTAATATTGAAAAATTTATTGATGGCTCATATTTTATTAACGATGATGGGCATATTTATTTATTTACTTGTGATAGTAATTTTTTAAAAATGTACGAAGTTGATAAAGATTTTTATACTTTTGTTAAAATGAATGGTAATGAAGATGGGGTTTATTTAACTGAAGCTAATCTAGGTAAGTGGAATGAAGGGCCTTATTTATTAAAAAGAGATGGGAAATATTATTTAACTTATACTGGTACACATTATTTAAGCAGTAGTTATCGCGTTGATTATAATTTTGTTAATGAAGGTAGTGATATAACTAAACCAAGTTCTTACATTAATAAAGGAAATTTACTAATTTCTACTGAAGATGATTTTAGAGGTTTAGGGCACTCCTCGACTGTTTTAGGACCAGATTTAGATAGTTATTATATTGTCTATCATAATTTAGATAGTAGTGTGTCAAATCGCTATTTGAATGTTTCTAGATTAAGTTTTAATGGTTCAAGAATGGTTGCTGATTATGTTGGCAAAGAAAATAATATTTCACCTAAATTAGCTGATTACTCTTGCTATGATATTAGTGAATTGGAAGATAAAGATGACTTTATGCTCTCTAATGAAAAAACTAAGGGCGATTTTACTGTTGAATTTAATTCGACTGGCTTTGGAAAAATGATTTTCTCTTATATTGATAAGAATAATTATTCATATATAACTATTAATGATGATTTAGATATTGAATTAATTAAAGTTAAAGATAATAAGGAACATTCGATATATGTTTATGATGTACCTTTTGACATCGATACAGAAGTAAATCATACTTTCAGAGTGAGTTATGCTAAAGGCGAAACCGATTTATATTTTGATAATATTGAAATTGGAAATGATATCATTAGTTATTTTAAAGGTGGAAAAGTTGGATATTCTAGTGAGTTTACTGATTTAGGTTATTTAGGTTTTTCTAATGTTGGACAAGGAGAAAGTGATAAACTTTCATATAAACAAGATAAGATTTTAGCTAATTCTTATGATGATACATTATCATATTTAAGAAAAGGAAGTGGCTTAAATGAAGTTACTTCAACAAAAGATTATATTGATACTTATAGCAATAATTTAATTATAAAGAATAAAAATGATCGTGCTACTTATAGAATCTATGCTAATAAAGATGATGATTATTATTTAGGTATTAGGATAAATAGTGATTCACTAAATAAGAAAATTGGTATTAGAGTTGATGATGATGAAATTTATGAAACTACTTTAAGTGGTGAGACGCCAATTATTTCTAATGGAGATGTTTATTTAAATATTGGTCCTATTTATTTAACAAGTGGGCAACATAATTTATCAATTTATAATGTCGGAGATGAAATTACTTTTTCTTCAATAAATTTAATAAACAATATTAATAACGAAGATCTTGAAATTAAAACTAATTCGAAAATTAATAAAAATAAGTTAAGTATTATCGGCGATCCTGCTTATAATAATGAATATATTACTTTAAGTGGTGATATGGGATGTGGCTTTACCTATAAGAATAATTTTATTAATAATTATGAAATTGAATATGAGTTTGATATAAATTCTTTTAATAATGATTTAAGTTATTTAGGATTATTATTTAATACAGTCAATTTTACTCGTAATTATCCAGGAGACGCTGAAAAAGAAAATAATCCAAACATGTATGATGGATATAAAATCGAAATTAAAAATAATAGTTTAGCTCTTAAATATAATAATTTTAATTACAATGAAGAAATAGATTTTGCTAAGATTAATTTAGTCGATGGTAAAAATAAACTTAAGGTAAGTTTAATAGATAATGTTATTAAGGTTTCATTGAATAATAAAGAAATATTAAATTCACCTAATAATGTTGGTAGAGTTTTTGGTAATGTTGGCGCTATTATGTATAATGGAAGTGCTAATATTTATGATATAAAAACTACTGTTTTATGATAAAAAGGTTTCTAATTTCAACTATTTTTCTTAGTTCTTTATTAGTAAGTTGTAATAAAGAAACAGTAAAAGAAGAGAAATTTAAGTTTTATTTGATCACCGTTCCTTATTATAACGATACAACAAATTATGTTCGTTATGATGAAAATAAAGGTTATTATACAAGTGGTTTAAAAGTTAATGATACTTTTTATGTTACATGTAGGTGGTCTCCTGTTTTATATGATTTAGGTAATGTAATTATTAATATTGATGATAAAAGTATAGTTAATTATGCAAGTAATGAATTTGTTGGAAAATTATTAGCTTTAAAAAAGGGAAGTACAGTTATTAGTTTTACTCCTAGTAATTGTCCTAATTATAAAATCGATTTAAATGTTGAGGTTAATTAATATGAAAAGAATTAAGTTATTTTCGATTTGCTTATGCGGATTAATTTTATCTTCATGTGGAAATAAAGATGTCGTTGAAGATAAAGGCACAGTTGAATTTGCTACAATGACCTTATTTAAAGAAAGTCCTTATAATACATTAATGCCTAGACCAATATTCTCTAATCCAAAGACGCTTAATAATGTTGAATTTGAATATGTGATTGAAGATGAAAATATTGTAAGTTTTGAAAATAATTATTTTACTTATAAAAATAAAGGTAATACTAAAGTTACAGCCAAAAGTAAGGATTTTACCTATACTTTTGATGTTATATGTTTAGAAAATTATGATTTTGATAGTGCTTATAAAAATATAAAAACTACTTATATAGCAAAGGATAGTCCTACTGAGCAAACTTTATTTATAGGAGATAGTTTTTTTCAATTTTGGAGAGATAATACTATTCCTGGAAGATCCTTTGCTAAAGATTTTAAAGGAAGAAATTGCTATAATATTGGAATGAATGGGAGTCAAACTAAGCATTGGAGGGTTCTAGTAAAAGAATTTGTTAAAGAGATGAAACCTAAAAATATCATTTTAAATTTAGGCACAAATAATATAAATGTTAATTCAGATACTGGGCTTATTGTTAGTAAAAAAATTATGAGTTTAATCGAAGATTTTCATTATTATTTAGAAGATACCAATATTTATTATGTGTCAATTACAAGATGTACAGGTACATTTTCTAAAAACTGGAACGATGCGAAAATGTCTAATGAAATTGTTAAAGAGTATATAGATAACAGAGATTACGTAAATTATTTAGATTTAAATGAAATTTTCGGTGATGATTATGCAGATTATTTATATGATGGACTTCATTTAAATAATAAAGGATATGGTGTCTTAAAAGATTTAATTTTAGAAAATGTTACAATGTAAGTTATTAAATAAAAAAAGTCTACTAATATCTACTATTTTATTTATTTTTTCTTTATCCAGTTGCTCAAATAATACTCCAAATAAGACCTATAATTATAATGATTATAAAGAATATTTTATTAAAGATAAGGATTTTTTTAATGTAAATAATGAAAAGTATATTATATATTTTTATGGTACATTTTGTTCTCCATGTAATGAACTTAAAAAAATAGTATTTGATAAAATTAATAAGGGGCTTAATTATTTATTTTTCTTAAACAAAGATGATATCGAAGAAGACTTTAAATATCCTGATGGCAAAAAGTCAATTGAAGAAATGAAGTCACTCATGATTAATAAAAATAAAATTGAGGACATTTATTTAATAAGTACTCCAACAATATACGTAATTAATAATAAAACATTAGTTGAAGTATTTATAAATTATGAAGAGTGTTTAAATTATTTAAATACGATTAAAATTTAATTAAAAATAATTTTATTTTTTATATAATATTGCATATGCCTATAAATGATGTAAAAAATTTTTTTAATAATTGTGCAAGTAGTTGGGATGATTATGAAACTAAAACTGATGATGAAATTTTAGATTTATTGAAGAAAATCAATATAAAAGAAAATGATAAAATTTTAGATGTTGGTTGTGGCACTGGTCGAATCACATCCTTATTACATATTTTAAATAAAAATAATGTGATTGGTATTGATCTATCTAATAAAATGATTGAAATTGCTAGAATTAAATACAAAGGGTCAAATTATGCTAAATTTGTTATAGGAGATTTTCTAAAATATGATTTTGATCATAAATTCGATGTAATTGTAGTTTATAATGCTTATCCTCATTTTCTAAAACCAAAATTACTTAATAAAGCATTACTAAAAAATCTTAATGATAGTGGTAAATTTGCTCTTATCCATTCACTATCAAGAGCTGAATTATCTAGAGTTCATAATAATATGGATTTAAATCTTAAGCGTGTTATTGATAATCCAGTTAACGAAAGTAAATTTTTTTCAGATAATTTCAACATTTTAAAAGCTTATGAAGATGATAAGTCATATATTATTATCGGAATTAAAAAATAAGGTTTTTCATATAGTTAGATATCAATATTATTTAATAATTCAAATATCAGAAATTGTAATATAATAGTTTTAGGAGGAAATAATATGAACGATATATTTGATGTTATTAATCAACGTAGAAGTATAAGAAATTTTAAAAGTGAAAAAGTAAGTGATGAAGATATTAATAAAATTGTTGAAGCTGGACTTAAAGCTCCTAGCGGAATGAATAAACAATCTGGGATTATCTTAGTAATAACTAATAAAGAAGTTCGAGATAAATTAGCTAAATTGAATGCTGAAATTGCCGGCTTTAATAATATGGATCCATTTTATAATGCTCCAGTAATTTTAGTAGTTCTTGCAAAAAAATCTGATTTTACTCATGTTTATGATGGTAGTGTAATGATTGAAAATATGTTGCTTGAAGCTACATCATTAGGACTTGGAAGTATTTGGATTCATAGAGCCAAGGAAGAATTTGAGTCTTCATTAGGAAAAGAAATCTTAAAGAGTTTAGGAATTAATGATGAATATGAAGGAATAGGACATTGTGCTATAGGCTATATTAATGGTGATACGCCTTTACCTCACGAGATTAATCCTAATAGATTTTTTTATATTAAGTAATTAAAATTTATTGTTAATATTTAAAAATCCTTGCTAAATACAAGGATTTTTTTAAATTATAAAATTAGTTCTAAAGCCATCATGATAACAAAGCCAAACATAAATGACCATAGTCCATAATGTTCATAGCCACCTTTACGAGCTTCAGGAAGAAGTTCATCTAATGTTACATAAAACATTGCACCACAAGCAATAGCTAATAACCATGGAGTAATGATTGATAATTGTGCTAAAAATAATCCAAGAATTCCAAATAGTGGTTCAACTATTCCACTTAATGTTCCAAATAAGAAACTTTTAATTTTATTTTCTCCATCAGCATATAAAGGAATTGAAACTGCAGCACCTTCTGGAATATTTTGTAAAGAAATTCCTATAGCTAAAGATAAGCAAGAATAAAGCAATGATTGATCATTATTACTATTTAATGCTAATCCACATAAAAATCCTACGGATAATCCTTCTGGGATATTGTGAATAGTAACTGCTAAAAAGAATTTTAAATTTTTACTTATATTAATATTTTTACCCTCTTCCACACCACTATTTTTATGCATATGAGGAACGAATTTGTCTAAGATATATAAAATCAATCCACCAAGTAAAAATCCTATTAGAGGTGGTAAAAAACTTATATTAGGATATAATTCTTTACTTTGATTAATCGATGGTATAATTAAGCCAAATATCGATGCAGAAATCATAATTCCACTAGCGAATCCTAATATTAAGTTATTTATTTTGTCACTGATTTTATTTTTAAAGAAAAATACAAAACTAGAACCTAAGGTAGTTGCGATAAATATGATTGATAATGATATTATAGATACAGTAATTGAATTCATAAGTTAACCTTCATTAACATTATAAAATATTTCTATTTTTAGTTAAAGAAAAATACAATTATTTTTTAAAAAAAGAAAGAAACACTCGTATAATTTTAAATTATAAAAGTATAAGAAAAAACTAAAGTAATTACATTGACACCACCTTTTTAAACAAGTAAGATATTCAAGTATTGAAAGGAAAAAAGAAATGTTAAAACAAGAATGGCGAAATTTTAATGGTGGTCACTGGACTAGTGATATTAATGTTAGAGATTTTATTCAAAAGAATTATACTCCTTATGAGGGGGATGAAAGTTTTTTAAAAGGTCCAAGTAAGGCTACAACTACTTTATGGACTGAAATTAAACGCTTACAAAAATTAGAAAGAGAAAAAGGTGGCGTTTTAGATATGGAAACTAATGTAGTTTCTAGTATTACATCTTATGGTGCGAGTTATATAACTAGCGATAAGAGCTTAGAAAAAGTTGTTGGATTACAAACAGATAAGCCTTTAAAAAGAGCATTTATGCCTTATGGTGGAATTAAAATGGCTGAAGAAGCTTTAAAAACTTATGGCTATACACCTAATGAAGAATTCCATAAAATTTTTACAAAATATCATAAAACACATAATCAAGGAGTTTTCGATGTTTATACTAATGAAATAAAGTTAGCTAGACACAATAAAATTATTACTGGACTTCCTGATACCTATGGTAGAGGTAGAATCGTTGGTGATTATCGTCGTATTGCTCTTTATGGCATTGATTATCTTATTGAAAAGAAACAAGAAGATTTACTTGAACATGAATGCGGTGTAATGCGTGAAGATATAATTAGAGTAAGAGAAGAAATTGCAGATCAAATAAAAGCTTTAAAAGAAATGAAAATTATGGCAGAAAGTTATGGCTTTGATATTTCAAAACCAGCAACAAATGCTAAAGAAGCATTCCAATGGCTATATTTTGGATATTTAGCAGCAATTAAAACACAAAATGGAGCTGCAATGTCCGTTGGGAGAATTTCTACATTCTTAGATATTTATATTGAAAGAGATCTAAAAGAAGGAACTTTAAATGAAGAAGAGGCTCAAGAATTAGTTGATCAAATAGTTCTTAAATTTAGAATGGTTAAATTTGCTAGAATTCCTTCTTATAATGCATTATTCTCTGGCGATCCTGTTTGGGCAACTTTAGAAGTTGCAGGACTTGGTATGGATGGAAGAGATATGGTTACTAAAAATGATTTCCGTTTCTTACATACATTAGAAAATATGGGTCCATCTCCTGAACCAAACTTAACTGTATTATATTCATCACATTTAAGTGAGAAATTTAAAAAGTACGCAAGTAAAATTTCAATTGATACATCTTCAATTCAATATGAAAATGATGATGTAATGAGACCTATTTGGGGTGATGATTATTCTATTTGCTGCTGTGTTAGTGCCACTCAAACTGGTAAAGAAATGCAATTTTTTGGTGCTAGAGCTAACTTAGCAAAATGTTTATTATATGCTATAAATGGTGGTAAAGATGAAATTTCTAAAATGCAAGTTGGGCCTAACTATCAACCTATTACAAGTGAATATTTAAATTATGATGAAGTCATAGCTAAATATGATGTGATGATGGATTGGTTAGCAAAATTATATGTAAATGCATTAAATCTAATACATTACATGCATGATAAATATTATTATGAAGCAGCAGAAATGGCTTTAATTGATACAGATGTTAGAAGAACATTTGCTACAGGTATTGCTGGATTTAGTCACGTAGTTGATTCTTTAAGCGCTATTAAATATGCTAAAGTTAGAGCGATTAGAGATGAAGATGGTATAACCACTGATTTTGAAATCGAAGGTGATTTCCCAAGATATGGTAATGATGATAATAGAGCTGATGATATTGCTGTTAAATTATTAAAAACATTTATTGATAAGGTTAAAAAGAATCCTACTTATAGAAATTCTGAACCAACTACTTCAATTTTAACCATTACCTCAAATGTTGTTTATGGTAAAGCTACTGGTACTTTACCAGATGGTCGTAAAAAAGGTGAACCTCTTTCCCCAGGCGCTAATCCATCTTATGGTGCTGAAAAGAGTGGTTTACTTGCTTCTTTAAATAGTGTTGCCAAACTTCCTTACGAATATGCTCTTGATGGAATTTCAAATACACAAACAATATCCCCAGATGCCTTAGGTCATAATGAACATGAAAGAATTAAAAATTTGGTTAACATACTTGATGGTTATTTTGATCAAGGAGCACATCATTTAAATGTTAATGTATTTGGTACTGAAAAATTAATTGATGCGATGAATCATCCAGAAAAAGAAGAATATGCTAACTTTACTATAAGAGTTAGTGGATATGCTGTTAAATTTATTGATTTAACAAAAGAACAACAACTTGATGTTATTTCAAGAACTTGTCATAAATCTATATAAATATGAATATTGGAAAAATACAAACAATTGAAACTTTTGGCGCTGTTGATGGACCTGGTGTAAGGTTTGTAATTTTCCTTCATGGCTGTTCTATGAGATGTCGATATTGCCACAATCCTGAAACTTGGTGCAAAAATGATTTTACGCCGATGTCCAGTGAAGAACTTATTAAAAAAGCGTTAAGGTATAAACCTTATTGGAAGGATGATGGTGGTATTACTGTTAGTGGTGGCGAACCATTATTACAAATTGATTTTTTGATAGAATTATTCACTTTAGCAAAACAAAATAATATTAATACATGCATAGATACGTGCGGAGAACCTTTTAGAAACGAACCATCTTTTTTGGAAAAATTTAATATTTTAATGAAGTTAACAGATTTATTTATTTTAGATTTAAAAGAAATAAATGATGAAAAGCATCAGTGGCTAACTACTAAAAGTAATAGATCGATATTAAGTTTTGCAAAATATCTAGACAATAATAATAAAAAAATGTGGATTAGACATGTTTTAGTACCATCAATTACTGATGATAAAAATGATTTATTAGAAATGAAAAAATTTATTAATTCATTACATAACGTAACAAAGTTTGAAATATTGCCTTATCACACTTTAGGTATTATTAAATATAAAGAACTAGGAGTTCCTTATACACTTGAAAATATTAAAGAGCCAACAGAAGATGAAGTATTAAAAGCAAAAAAAATACTTGGAATTTAAACGATTATTGTTAAAAATAAAGATATTTTAAAAAAATATAACGAGTGGATTAAAAACACTCGTTTTATTTTATAAATTTAAAATATTTTTATAATTATAAAATTATTTTAATTGTATAGAAATAATTTTAAAACAGTGATTCATTAAAACGAAAGCATATTTTTTGTAAATTAATAATTTTTAAGAAATAATTATTTTGGAGGTGATAATTATGATAAATAAGAAAAAAGTTGTTGTAATTGGTGATGGATTTGTTGGAAGTAGTATTGCTTATACTTTAATGTTAAAAGACTATATTAATGAAATAGTTATTATTGATGTAAATAAAGATAAGGCTGATGGCGATGTTTTAGATATGGTCCATGGAATAAGCTTTGTTAGCTACAAAAAAATTAAATCAGGAACTTATAAAGATATAAAAGATGCACATGTTGTAATTATTACTGCTGGTGTAGGACAAAAAGATGGAGAGACTAGATTAGATTTACTTAAAAGAAATATTAAAGTTTTCGATTCAATAATTGAAAATATGAAATCTTATTTAAACGATGAATTGATAGTGTTAGTTGTAACGAATCCTGTTGATATATTATCTTATTATACTTATAAAAAATTAGGTCTTAGTGAAAATAGAGTGATTGGTAGTGGAACAGTTTTAGATACAGCTAGACTAAAATATTTAATTTCTAATCATATAAATGTTGATGCTAGAAATATTCACGCATTTGTTATTGATGAACATGGAGATAGTGAAGTTTGTGCTTTTTCTGTAAGTAGTGTTAGTGGAATCCCTTTAAAAGATTATTTAAATGATTTAAATATAAATGCTGATAAAGAATTTAATAAATTGAATAATGAAACTAAAAATGCAGCATATGAAATAATTAAAAAGAAAGGTTCGACATATTACGCTATAGCCTTGAGTGTTGAAAAAATCGTTGATACTATTTTGAATAATAATATGTCAATTTTAACTGTATCAAATTATGTTGAAGACGATTTTAATGGGTTAATTAAAGATGTTTATTTGTCTTTACCTTGTGTAATAGGTAGTAAAGGAATTATTAATAGGTTACACCCAAATTATTCTTATGACGAGGTTTTAAAGCTGATTGATTCTGCTAATAATCTTAAAAAATTATTTGTTGAACTTTAAATTATTATTAAAAAGCCTCTAGAACTTAACTAATTTTTAATATTTTAAATTATTTATTTTTATAATTTTAATATAATTAATATCACATTAATAAAAAACTTATTTTTAGTTTAAATTTTTAATATTTAAAAAATTATAATTATTATCTTAATTTGTTATCATATGAACTTAAGTATAAAATAGTGTCAATTATTAAAAACAGTTTTACTTATTTTAATTATTAATTAGAATTATTAGTGTATGTATCCTAAATTATTTAATGTTATTGACTCTTATAATCTGATGATTATAGTTGGTGTAATTGCTTCTATTTTAATTTGCTATCTATATTTTAAACATATAAAAATGACAACATCTTTTATATTAGATTTAACATTAACAATAATAGTGGCTGTTTTCTTTGGAGTTATTTTTGCTTGCTTGTTTGAAAATTTGTATGAATTTATTTTAGATCCTAAAAACTATAAATTTACTTTTGGCTTAACTTTTTATGGTGGTTTATTTGGTGGGGTAATTTCTTTTATTTTAATGTATATTTTTTACATTAGAAAAAGAAATGGAAAAACTATTGATAAAATATGTATTATTGCTCCAAGTGCTATAACAATAGCTCATGCTTTTGGTAGAGTTGGATGTTTTTTAGCAGGATGCTGTTATGGGAAAGAAACTAATGAATGGTATGGAATTTATTTTGAAAGTTTAGGAAAAAAAGTAATACCAACACAATTATATGAGGCAATATTTTTATTTATATTAAGTTTTATATTAATTTATTTAGCCTTTAAGAAAAATTTTAAATATAATTTTATCATTTATATAACTTCATATAGCATATGGAGATTTTTAATTGAATTTCTTAGAGATGATCCTCGAGGAGCGTTTTTAGGAATATTTTCGCCAAGTCAAGTTTGGTCAATCATTTTATTTTGTATGGTAGTTCCTTTATATTTCTTCTTAAATCGTTTCATATTTAAAAAAGATATCAACGATAATTTAAAAAATGAAATTAAATGATAAAACATTAAATATATTAATTTGTTCTTTTACTTTTTTATTTTTAATTAGTTTTCCTTTTGATTTATTTATTAAAAATGAATTTTATATATTATTATTACAATTAATAAATAGAATAATATTTATAATATTTATATTAATTTATTCAAGAAAATATTTAAAAAAATTATTTTTTAAAATTAATCTTAATGACTTATATTTCTTTCCTTTTATTTTAATACTATTTTGTAATTTTTATTATCTTCTTTATGAACATTCTTCATTTAAAATTAATTATGATAATTTATTTATAGTTAAATTATTTTCAATTATATTTACTTCAATAAGTGAAGAATTATTATTTAGAAATTTAATCTTAAATAACTTAAATTTTAAGAATAAATTTCTAAATATATTAGTTTCTAGTCTTATTTTTTCTTTATATCATTTAGTTTATTTTTTATCTAGTTTTAATGTGATAGATTTGTTTATCCCTATATATACTTTTGGATTAGGTTTTATATTAGGTTTTATATATGTTTATTCAAAAAATATGATTTATATTATTGCTTATCATTTTTTATTTAATTTTATAAATCAATTTTTATATAGTTATATAATTATAAACGAAAATTTATTAGCATTTATAATTAATGGTTTAATTGTATATTTATTAGGTGCAATTTATTTATTATTAATCTATAAATTGAAATTTAAAAAACTAGATGCTAATAAATAACTTCAACATTATTTTGTTTACATAGATCTAAAAAATACTTATTAGGTTTAGAATCTAAGATAATTATATCAATGTCTTTCAAAGAACATGTTTTATATACATATGACTTACCAATTTTTGAATTATCTACAAGTAATATTTTTTTCTTAGCATTTTTAAGCATAGCATATTTACATTTCTGCGTATCGATATTAGCTTCAGTTATAAAACCATCCTCACTTATTCCTTTACATGAAAAAAAGAAAGCATCTAGATTAAACTCTTTAGTCATTTCAATAGCATAATATCCGCTTGTTGAATTTGTTTTTCTTGTTAATAATCCTCCAATAAAATAAATATCTAATTGAGTTATTTGAATTAAGCTTAAAGCAGTGTCTAAGCTATTGGTTATAATAGTAGAATTTTTAAAATTTTTTAAATAATAAACAAGTTGTCCAACAGTAGTACTTGAATCGAAAAAGTATGAATTACCATCAATTAAATATTGATTAGCTAATGAAGCAATTTTTCTTTTTTCAGTTATTCCTTCAAGTTCTCTAAATGAACGAGATGATTCAGTCGCGTTAGTATCAATACTTGTTACCCCTCCTTTAACCATTATTAATAATCCTTGCGAATGCATTTTTATGACATCACGTCTTATTGTAGAAGTTGATGAAAATAATAATTCGCTTAATTCCTTATAACTGATAAATTTTTTGGTGCTTAATAAGTTAAGTATTTTACTTTGTCTTTCGTCAATTATCATAATTTATTTCCTTTTCTTTATTTTTATCATAAGCAAATAACAATGTAAATGAATATTTCAAAATGTATCAAAATTTTCTAATTTTTCTCAAAAATTCAATTTAATTGTAAAATTATTAATAAACTTTTGAAAAAAAGTGAAAACAAATAGAAAGATTTGAAATATAAAAATAAAATAAAATGAAAATATTTGAAAAAAATAATGATTAAAAATGAAAAAGTTTCAACTTATGTTTCAAATATTTTCAAAACTATTTCAAATAGAGTCATTATTTGCTATTATGAAAGCGCTTTCAATGAGGTAATTATGAAAAAAATTTTTAAATTAGGGTGTTTATTGTTATCTAGTTTGGCTATTCCTAGTTGTGGAAGCAATCAAGATAACAATAAAAATAATATTGATATGTCAAGATATCCAAATTTTATTGAAAATGTAAATGATATTTCTTATTCGTTCGGTTCAAAAGAAATTCAAGATCCATTTTGGAAAGGCAATGTAATTTATAATGAATCTGTTTTGATGTTTCAAAATGAAGGAACTGATGAAATTTCAGGAAATTTAATTTATAAACCTACAAAAATTATTTCAGTTAGAGATTATTCGCTTAAAATTTCATATAAAGAAAATGTTGATTATAAATTAGAAGGAAATAAAATAATTTTACTTAATAAAGAGATTAATTATCGTACAAAAACTCAAGTAAGTGGTGGAGAAGTTCCTGAAGGCTTTGTTTTAAAGGATTCAATTAGTAATCAACTTACTGACCTAGTTAATATGGGAGGATGTGTTTATACTGAATCAAGTTTTTATTATGGATCACAATTATGGGTTACTTATGCTTATGATATTAATGAACTTGATAAAGATTACGACATTTATCCTCAATACAATTTAGAAAAACTTCCTAAAATAAAACAAAAATTAGAAAATAAAGAATCAATTAAAATTGTTGCACTTGGTGATAGTGTTTTAGAAGGATGCTCATCATCTAAGTTATTCAAACATGAGCCATATTTAGACACGTTTATCGAATTGACTAGACAAGGACTTGTTAGATTATATGGATATGATGATAAAGATATTATCTTAGATAATCAATCAGTTGGTGGAATGATGTCTAGTTGGGGTGCTCAAGATGCTCAAATTAATAATGTAATTAATGCGGAACCTGATTTATTTTTCTTACATTTCGGTATTAATGATTTAGGAAGCAAACGTTCAACAATGAGTTTTTATGAAGATATTGAATCTATTATTTTAAGAGTTAAAGCTGCTTTGCCAAATTGTTCAATTGTCATTATGTCGCCATTTAATCCTCAACCTGATTTATATGATTATGAAAAAATGAAGGATTATTTTAGTATAGTTAAAGATGAATTAGTCGATAATCAAGAAGATACTTATTTACTCGACATTTTTAAATTAAGTAATGATATAAGTAAAAATAAGAAATATTTAGATATGTCTGCTAATGGTATAAACCATGTAAATGATTTTGCAAGTAGAGTTTATACGAATGCGATTTTATCTACTTTTTATAAATACTAAAAATAATATTAAGGAGAAATTTTATGAAAAAAATATTAAATTAGTGACTTTATTTGGTGCTATTTGCTTAATGACAAGTGCACTTACATCTTGTAAATTATTTGGAAATAACGGGAAAAATGATGGACCAAATGTTGATGAAAATATTGATTTAAATCTTGATGCTAATTATGAGACTAAAATTTCTTTATTGATTCCTAATGGAAATTCAAATGAAGAGACGATGATTAATGAATTAATTAAAGAATTTAATAAAGACTATCCTAATATTACTTTTGAAAAGAATTATATTTCTGTAAGCGGATATGAAAATACTGTACGCAATCAATGGATAGCAGGTTCATTACCTGATATTGTTTGGTCTAATTCACCAGATTTTTATACTTTAGTTGGTAATGAAATGGCTTTACCTTTAAATACTTTCATTGAAAAAGCCGGAATTAATTTAGAAGAAGATTATATGAAATCCTATTTTGATGCTGGTTCAGTTGATGGAAAATATTATTGTTTTCCTAGATCTTGTGATAGTGTTGTTACATTTATCAATACAAAATTATTAAAACAATCAGGAATTGACACTTCTAAAATCAAAAATGGTTGGACTTGGTCTGATTTTACAAGTGTATTAGCAGATTATAGAGCCTATTTAGATACAACTAGCAATAAAAATACTTATTATTGTTTAGATGCTAATTTAACTGGATGGTTATCTGTAATTTATCCAATTTTACGTAGTTATGGTGGGGAAGTTATAGATGATAATCAAAATATATTAATTGATTCTCCAGAAACTAGAAAAGCTTTAGAGATGGTTAAAAGTTTAGTCGATAATAAATATATAGTTGCAAGTGGTTTAACTAGTGGCAATTCTTATGAAACTGGCACAAGTCCATTCTTATTTCAATCTGCTTCAATTTCACTTTATGCTGAAAGACGTGCACTTAAAGATAGTGTGGATATTGTTTCATTCCCATTAATTGAAGATAATAACAGTCCTAAAATTGGGTCTGGTATTGCCGGATATTGTATAAATAGTCGTGTTAAAGATAAAAAACAAGTTGCATGTTGGAAATTTATGGAAAAAATGATTTCTTATGAAGGACAACAAGCAATGGCTAGGGGTGGCTTAAATTTACCATCTATTCGTAAAGATTTACAAGATCCTAGTACTGCTTATTGGTGTAAAGGATATGAAAATTATAATTTAAGTGCTTATACGTATGGTGATGAATATAAAATCACTTGTGATTTTTTAAGCAAAGTTGAAACTACTAAAAAAGCTAAGTTAGATGAAGCGGTTCAAGGCTTATTTGATGATGCTACTCGTACAGATAAAACTATTGATAAAGCAGTTTCAACTTGTGTAAAAGCTCTTAAAAATGCTTTAAAAAATTAGTAATTAAATTGAATAAAGGAAAATTATGGAGAAGTACGTATCTTTAAGAAGAACCAAAAAATATAATAAATTTAGCAAATTTTTAAGTGCTAACTATGTTGGATGGCTTTTTAACCTACCATTAATTATTGGATTACTTATTTTTACTGCTTTACCAATGATTCTTTCCTTATTTTATTCTTTTAATAAAACAAGTTTAGGCTTTAATGGTTTAAATTGTGCTTGGATTGGTTTAGGAAATTATATTAGAATTTTTCAAGATGAAGAAATGGGATTAGTTGTTAAAAACACAGTTATCTTTTCAATTATAAGTGTCCCTTTAAATTTAGTTTTATCATATTTCTTAGCCTTACTTGTCAATACAAAATTCAAATATACGAAGTTTTTTAGAGTACTATATTACTTACCAGTAATTATTCCAGCAGTTGTTAGTGGATTATTATGGAAAGATTTAACAGATTCAACCTTTGGTGTTTTTAATAAGATTATAAAAGCTTTTGGTGGAGAAAATTTTCCGTTCTTTCAAAGTGCAAAAACTGCTCTATTTTCACTTATTTTTATGAATTGCTGGGGAGTTGGTGGTGGAATGGTCCTCTGGCTAAGTGCCTTTAAAAATATTCCAAAAGCCTTATATGAAGCAGCAAAAATCGAAGGTGCTAATAGTTGGCAAAGATTTTATAAAATTACATTACCACTCTCTACTCCAATGATATTTTATAATGCTGTAATGTCAATTATAGGAACTTTACAATATAACGGAACTTTAACAATAGCTTCAAACGGTGGTAAAGGTGTTGATAATTCACTTTATTTATATGGTGTAAAAGTTTATTTTGAAGCTTTTAAAAGTGGAGATATTGGATATGGTGCAGCTTTAAGCTGGATGCTATTTCTTGTTGTTGCGATTTTGACATTTATTTTATTTACAACGAGCAAATGGGTACATTATCAAGAGGATTAATTATGGGCTTTCAGGATGTATTAACTTTTAAAGCTAGAAGAAAAAATGACCTACAAAGAGGATGGAATAAAACAAAAGTTTGGTTATTTCTTCTTATTATGATTGTTATTGGTGTCATTTTAGTATTCCCATATTTTTATATGATATCTAAATCATTGATGAATGAAACTGAAGTCATTGATCCAAATGTTCCTTTATTACCTTCTACTCCTCAATGGAGTAATTATTGGAAATTATTCACTGAAAGTGGCTATTTAAAAGCAACGATGTATTCGTTAATTGTTTGTTTATTTAACGCTATTGTTGTTCCATTAAGCGCTTCTCTTATTGCTTTTTCTTTTGCTAAATGTCATTGGAAAGGCAGAAATGTGATGTTTGCTTTAATGATGTTTACAACAATGCTTCCAGCTGTTGCGACTCAAATACCTTTATATGTTATGTATTCTGAATGGGGATGGATTGATACACTTTTTCCTCTCACATTACCTAATTTATTTGGTGGCGGAGCAAGTTACATATTCTTACTTAGGCAATATATGATGGGAATTCCTAATGATATGGAAGATGCTGCTAAAATTGATGGTGCTAATCCATTTAGAATATATTGGAATATTATTTTACCAAATTGTAAGCCAATTTTAATTTATATTGCGATTACTGTAATTATTACAAACTGGGGAGATTATTATGGACCATTAGTTTTTATGACTAGTGATGATGCTCCATATACATTAGCTTATTTAATTTATAAAAAATCAACCGAAGGTGAAGCAGCTAGTCAACTTGCTGCCGTGAGAATGGCTGGTGGAGTTTTTATGACAATATTACCAGCAATTATATTTACATTGTTCCAAAAACAACTCACTGATGGTGTACTTACAAGTGGTTTGAAAGGATAAAAATTATGAAGATTAGAAGGGTTTTTCCATTATTTGTATTAAGTTTACTAACTATTACAAGTTGTAATAAGGCTAATTCAATAACAAGAATAGATGATAATAGAGATCTAAGTATTGAAGAAAAAACCGTTAATAGTATGAGTGCTATTGATGGATTAAATAGATTAGTAAATCCTGTTGATACTAAAGTAGAAAATAAAAGACTTGGTGTATTTTATCATGTTTGGCACGGAACTCATAATAAAGCAACAGATAATATTGATAATACTTATAATATTACAAATTTATTAAAAAATGATCCGGATACACTTTATAATCCTGATATAAACAAAGAAGATTTTCATTATTGGGGTGAACCACTTTATGGATATTATAATAGTGCTGATCCATGGGTTATTACAAGACATATAGAAATATTAACAGCTTGTGGAGTAGATTATTTAGCTTATGATCTTACTAATTCAGTTATCTATCCTAACGCTATTAATGCAATATTCAAAGTATTAGAAGAATTTCAAAATCAAGGTTTTAATGTACCTAAAGTAGTATTTATTACTCGTACTGGTAGCGGAGATGTAATTAATGCGGCTTATAATACTTGGTATAAAGAAGGTAGATATAAATCATTATGGTATTCATTAAATAATAAGAAACCTTTAATTGTTGGGATAAAAGGTGAAGTTGCTAATCTTAGTAATGGACAAGAATTATTAGATTTCTTTGATATTAGAGATATTGTTTGGCCAACCGATCCTCGACAAGATTATGAAGGTTTTCCTTGGATGGATTGGAATTATCCTCAAAATAATTATAGTGGAACAATGGTTGTATCACTTGCTCAACATATGGGAATGAGAATGAGTGATGAAGCTGATTCAAATAATGGTCGTGGATTTAATTATTCTACTTTTAAAAATGATTCTAGTTTGGTTAATGAGGGAAGTAATTTTGAAGGACAATTTAAAACTGTTCTTGATACTAATTTAAAGGCGATAGAAGAAAATGATCCGGATTTAGAAGTAAATAATGTATTTGTCACAGGTTTTAATGAATGGATTGCTCAAAAATTAGTTGATGGACAAGGGAGAGTTTATTTTGTTGATACATTTAATGAGGAATATAGTCGTGATATTGAAATGATGAAAGGTGGATATGGCGATAATTATGTCCTTCAACTTATGAGATTAAATAGAGCCTATTCTTATGATGAAGCTAAACACTATAAATATAATAAAAATAGTATAAATATAAATGATAATGATTTGAGTGATTGGAATAATATAACAAGTATTTATAAAGATTTTAATGGTGATGCCCTTAGTAGAAATTTTATTTCTAGTGATCAGAAACACTATTTAACTAACGACACAAATCGTAATGATATTAGTAAAGTCTATGTTACTAACGACGATAAGAATTTATATATTAGAGTTGATACAGTTAATGATTTAACTATTAGAAATAGTGATGATAAGTGCTATATGAATATCTTTATAAATACAAAGAAAAATAATGATACATTCATGGGTTTTGATTATGTAATCAATAGAAATCAAAATGGTAATGATATATCAATTGAAAGAGTTAAAGATGGGTTTAAAACTACTTTATTAGATATTAAAGGAAAAATAAATATTATTGATAATGTAATGGAGGTTTCTATTCCTTTAAATGCCTTAAATTTAGATAGTAATAATATGAATATTTCTATTAAAGTTACAGATAATGTAATAAATCAAGATGATCCAATGGATTATTACGTTAATGGGGATTCTGCTCCAATAGGAAGATTAGGTTATAGTTATGGATATTAAAAATAAATATAAAAAATATTTGGTATTGCCTTTCTTATTAACATTATTAGTTGGATGTAATAGTAATAAAAATAATGGAGATGATATGATTGATAATCGAAATTTAAATGCTATTGATTATGCTTTTGCTAATTTATGCGGAGAAGATGCTTTAGGAAGAGTAGTAAAAAGAATTAATAATGTTAAAACATATAAAACACGTTATGTTGGATTATGGTATAGTGTTTGGCTCGGTGGACATAAAAATGCTCAAACTGGGATATATGATATAACTAAACTAGAAGAAACTAGTGAAGGAAGATTAGCTTTAGAATCATTAGAGAGTAATTCTATGTCTAAAATTAATGAATTCCATTTTTGGGGTGAACCACTTTATGGATATTATGATTCAAAAGATCCATTTGTAATTACTCGTCATCTTGAATTATTTATTAATGCGGGAATTGATTATTTATGTATTGACGCAACTAATGACGTTGTTTATAGTGATGCTACTTATCAATTGTTAGATATTTTAATGGATTTTATGTCGCAAGGATATAATGTTCCTAAAATAATGTTTTATACAAATAGTCATAGTGGTATTACTGTTCAAAAGTTGTGGGATAAGTTTTATCAAAGTGGAAAATATAATCAAGTAATGTTTTCACCTAATGGTAAACCGATGATTATAGGTATCACTAGAAATAATAATAAAGCTAGTGATCAAACAAAATACCCTAATGTTTATAATTTTAATGATAATGATTATATTAAAGATGAATATTTAAATAAATTTGATGTTAAAGAAAGTGAATGGCCTAATGGCGATCATAATGATAATAGTATTCCCTGGATGAGTTGGGTTTATCCTCAACAAGTACATAAAAATACAAATTCAATATGCATTGATGTTGCACAACATTCCCATAATGTAATTTATGTTTCTAGTAAAGATCCTGAGTGTCATCGAGGGTATAATAATATAACTAAAAAGGTTGAAGGTGATTATAAAGATGGATTATCCTTTCAACAAATGTGGGATACGGCATTATTAGATAAAGATAATAACATTAATAATGTATTAGTTACTTCCTTTAATGAATGGATGGCTATTAAACAACCAAATGGAACTTTCGTTGACGTTTATGACAAAGAATATTCTAGAGATATTGAAATGATGAAAGGTGGATATGGTGATAATTACTATATGCAGCTTGTTAAAAATGTTCGTGAATTTAAATACGATAATTATATTAAATATGATAAAGAAGAATATAGTGTCGATATTTCTAATGGTGTTAGTCCTATTTGGAATGTAATTAAATCTCATTATCAAGATATTACAGGAGATAGTTTAAATAGAGATTTTAGTGGAGCTGTAGATGGGCTTAATTATAAATTAGATTCAAAAAGAAATGATATTAAATTAGTTAAAGTAACTCATGATGTGGATAACATTTATTTCTATATAGAATGTAATGAAAATATAACAAAATATGATGGTTCTGCAAAGAATTACATGAATATCTTATTAAAAACAAAAGATTCTGATAAAAATTTTATGGGTTGTAATGTTTTAATTAATAGAAACATTAGTGGTAATTTTGGAAGTGTAGAAATCTCAAATGGAGGTTATAACTTTACTGAAGTAGATAAGTGTGAATTTTATATTAATGATAATGTCATGCAAGTTAAAATTCCTAGAAAGAATATCGAAACTAATAAAGCTTGTGATTTAGAATTTAAAGTATTTGATAATGTTTTAGATCCAAGTGATGAAATGGAGTATTACGTTAGTGGAGATGTAATGCCTTTAGGTAGACTTAGATATGGGTATTAAATTCATTTTAATGTTGACAATTATATACAAGGGACGTTTTAAAAAGGATTTATAAAATCGGATGAAAATACTACTTCTTATTAAATCTCTATTCTTGATGAAAAGGGAGTAATAACAAGCTTAAAAGTATTTAAATTATAGATAGATAATTAAAGGAGAAAAAATAATGAAAAAGTTATCAATTCTAACGTTATCAGTATCAGCAATATTATTACTTGCTAATACTAGTCAAACTGCTTCAAATGAAGCACTTAGTAGAACTATGAAATATAGTGATACTGTTTTAAAAGTAGCTGGAGATAATACTGATGTAACAGTTTCTCAAGTTGTTACTAGTAATTCTGGATGGACTGCTAATAGTAATATGGGCGTATTCATTCAATTAAATAATATTACTAAAAGTAATGGTTTTGGTGTTTTTTGTAACGCTGAATTAGTCAATGATAATATTCATATGTATGATAAGTATGGTGATGAAACACCATTACTTTATAAAGTTGAAGGACAAGGGAATGGCTTTCTCATAAATAGAACTAAAGGTGCTAATTATAATAATCAAATTGTTAAAATTCCTGCTAATTTAAAGGTTAAAATGGGAAATCCATATGCTAGCACAAACGATTATCTTGATGAAACAATTACTGTTACAGAAGAAGCTTTATATATCTGTAAACTTGCTGATGGAGAATATGGAGCTTGGGAGAAATTAGTCAATCCTACTTCAATTACCCTAGATAAAGAAGATTTAACTTTAAAGGTTAATGGAACTTCTAAATTAACGGCTAAAGTTGAAGGAACTACAAATGGTACTTTGTTTTATAAAAGTAGTAATACTAATGTAGCAACAGTTGATGAAGAAGGAAATATAGTTGCTAAAGGAAAAGGTGAAGCTACTATTACTGCTAATTGTGGAACAATTAAAAAATCAATTAAAGTTAGTGTAACAAGTGATGAACCAAGTGTTCAAACGGGTATTAAAATTATTAAAGGTAAGACTATTGAAATTTATAAAGGTGAAAATTATTCACTAAGCGATTTAAAAGTTGTTAAGGTTTATAACGATAATCCTGAAGGTGAAGAAGTGACTTTAACTAGCGATATGATTAGTGGAACTTTCGATAATAACAAAGCCGGAACATATACATTAACTATTACTAGCGGAGAATTTAGTGATACTTTTACTATTACAGTTAAAGATGCAGGTGTTATTGGCGTAAAAGAATTAAAAAAAGGTTATAATTTTTGGAAATAACTCTGGATGGGGTGATTTCTATTTACAAACTGATGCTCCAAATGTTGGTACCCAATGGCTAAATATTAAAGGTGAAGCTTTTAATAATTTAAATAAATACATTAAAGTTAATGGTAAATCAGGTGCCCTATCAAATGTTAAATGTTTTCATGGCGTACGTTATGAATTTTGGTTTGATACTGAAACCAAAAATTCTTTAAAAGCTGGAGACGTTATTACTATTTCCAAAGATACACCATTTTATTATTATAGTGGAACAACTGATGGTAACCATGAACCTATGGGTGATGGCACCTATCAAGCTAGAAATAGATTAGATAAAGAATATAAATTTGTTTATACTGGTCACGATTATGAAGTTTTTGCTGGAGAACCAACAGAACTGAATGTTGCTAATTCTAGTGTGACCTTAGCAGCTGGCGAAGAAATTCAAATTAATTATTCAGTTGGTCCTACTGGTACCTATGGAACTCCAACTTTTAGTGGTTATGATGATAAAATAATAAGCGTAAGTAAAGATGGGAAGATTATTGGTTTAGCTACAGGAAATACACAAGTTACTCTTACGTTAGGAAGCTTGACAAAGACAATTAATGTTACTGTACTAAATGCAAAAGATATAAAAGAGTTTAAATTTACAAATATTCCTACTTATTTCTCTATCTTAAAAGATACAAAAAATGTAGATCTCACATCAAAGTTAAAAACTGGAAAATATATCTTTAGTGATAATACCGAATCTGGTGAAGTTCAAGTTACTAGTGTAAAAATGAAAACCAATTTAGATACATCAGTTATTGGGACAAAACAAGTTGAGTTTGATGTTACTATTAATTCTAAAACATATACAGCTACAGTCGAAGTTCAAATTTATGAATATTATGATCAAAAGCCAAGTGAAGTAGCAATAGTTGAATGGTTTGATTATGCTGTTTTCTTACAATTCCCAAAAACAATGACAAATGCTGTAAATATTACAGGTGCTAATGATGAAGAAAATGCATTACTAAAAGAAACAATGAAAAACATTTCATACACTAGAAAAGATGGAACGGAGGTTAAACTTAATGGCGGATATGAACTTGCAACAAATATTGCAATTTTCCCTGAGTTTATGTATGAACAAAAAGATGAAAAAGGTAATGTAATTCATGCTAAGATCGGAGCAGATAATTATAATTCTGATGGCTATTATATGGCTGGAGATATGATTACTGTTTTACAAGATACTCCTATTTATAAATGGACTGGAAGTAAAGGTGATCAAGATCGTCCAGTAGCAGGAACTGGTGAATATATTATCGAAGGCTATATTAAAGAAAAATTAGTTTATAAATTTAATGGTTCTGTCTGGACTTCATTTATTGAATATACAGATATGGTTGTAAATACAAAAACACTTGAAGTTACAGTTGGCAAAACCGGAACTATCGAAGCTAAACGAATACCAGATAATGCAACTCAAGGTGTATTTAGTTATGAATCTAGTGATTCAAGTATAGCTACAGTTAATAGTTATGGAATAGTTAAAGGCTTAAAAGAAGGTAAAGTAACCATCACTATTACATTAAAAGATGAAGATGATCCAAGTAAAACAAAAACTGGTACTTGCGAAGTAACTGTTGTTGATGGAATCACTTCTATTAAATTTGATAAAGATTCTTATGATGTAAGTTTAGGAACTTCAGTTGAAGATTTATTAAAGAAATTCAGTGGAAGTTATGTTTATGCAAGTGGTAAGGTTGGCGAAAAAGTTGATTTTACTAACGCAACAATTGACGGATATAATAAAGATAAAGAAGGTAGTCAAAATATTACAGTAACTGTTAATAAAGATGGTAAGTCAATTACTAGTGCAATTAAGGTTAATGTAACTAGCAAAAAAGGATGTGGAGGTGATATTATCACAACTTCAGCTCTTATATCTACTCTAGCTTTATTAGGCGTTGGCGTAATGCTTACGATCACATATAAAAAGAAAAAAGAAAATAAATAGTTATGTTTAACAAGGTTATTATTTATAAAGTGAGGTAATATGTTTAAATTAAAAGAAGTAAAAATTAATTATATGATAGAACCTATAACTATTAGTGATAAGCCATCGTTTTCTTGGACTTATCTTAATGGTTCTAATTCTAAACAAACTACATACCGAATAATTTGTAGTTTAGAAGACGGAAGTATTGTTTGGGATTCAAAAGTTATAAATAGTAATCGAATGACAAATATTATCTTTGAAGGTAGTGAAAAACTACCTTCAAAGAGTTTAATCAATGTTAAAGTAATTGTTACATCAAATAATAAAGAAGAAGATACTTTTATAACTCGTTTTGAAACAACTTTAAAAGATAATGAATGGTTAGGAAAATGGACTTCTATACCAGATAATTTTAATGGTGGAACTTTATATTTTAGAAAACAATTTCAATTAAAAAATAAAGAAATTAAAAGAGCACGTTGTTATATTTGCGGCATTGGGTATCATGAATTTTATCTTAATGGTCAAAAAGTTGGAGATAAAGTTTTAAATCCAGGTGTTACAAATTATGATAAGACAGTTTTATTTGATACTTACCAAATTGAAAAATATCTTAATAAATTAGATAACGTTATGGGTGTAGAAGTTGGATATGGTTGGTATGGTAACCGTAAACTTTTATTACAAATGTATATTGAATATGTAGATGGAGAGATTTATGAAGACCACAGTGATTGTAATCATGGTTGGTGGGTTAGTGGATCTCCTGTAATTGATAATTCGATTTATGGTGGTGAAATATATGATGCTCGAATTGAAAAAAAGACATATCCAAATTGGACAAGTTTAGAATTTCAACCTACTTGGGCTAATGGATGGATGTATACAATTTTAACTCAAGTACCAAGGGGAAAATTAACGCCACAAGAAATTAACCCAATTAAAGTATTAAATACTTATTCGGTTAAAACTATAAATCGTATCGATGATAAGCATTTAGTTTTTGACTTAGGTCAAAATATGGCTGGTTGGGCAGAAATAAAAGTCGAAGGTGAAGAAGGAAGTAAAGTAACTTTATTATATGCTGAAGGCATTAAAACAGATGGTCATGTCAATCAATTAAATTTAAGAAGTGCTAGATGTAGTGATACATATATTTTAAAAGGTGATGGTATTGAAACATATGCCCCTAGGTTTACTTATCATGGATTCCAATATGTTGAAGCAATTATTGAAGGTAATGCAAAAATAATACATTTAGTTGGGAAACATGTTCATAGCGATATTAAAGTTGTTGGGAAGTTTAAATGTAGCGATGAAATATTAAATAAATTACATCAAATGGCGGTTATCACTGAGCAAAATAACCAATATTCCATATTAACTGATTGTCCACAAAGAGATGAAAGATTTGGGTGGTTAAATGACGTTTCTAGCCGTGTTTTTCAGTCTAATTATAATTTTGATATGGATAGGCTTTATAACAAGGTAGTTCATGATATTTATGAAACTCAAGATGAATTAGGAAGAATTGGTGATACAGCTCCTTATTATACAGGAGGACAACCTGCCGATACGACAACGGTTTCGTATTTATTATTAGCCTTAAGTGCTTATAAATATTATGGCGATGATAGTTTAGTTAAAAAAGAATACGAAGGCCATAAAAAGTGGGTTGAATATCTATTAACTAGACAAAAAGATTTTATAATGGATTACTATTATTATGCTGATTGGGTACCTCCAATGACATTAAAAAACAGTGTAAGTGATGGAATATTTGTATCTAGTATGTTTTTGTATTGGCACTTAATAACAATTGCTAAATTAGCAAAAATATGTGGAAATAGTAAGGATTTTGAAAGATATACAGAATTATCTAAATTATCTAAACTGGCATTAAATAAAAAATATTATCATGAAGAAGGATATTATTGTAACAACACTCAATGTGAGAACGCAATGCCAGTTTGGTTAAACATTTGTGAAGATAAAAATAAAGCAAAAGTCGTTAAACATATTGTAAAAGATATTAAAGAAAATAATAATCATATAACTTGTGGCAATCAAGGATATAGGCATGTTTTCTATTTATTATGCGAATTCGGATATGAAGATCTAGCAATTGATGTCTTAAAAAATAAAGAATATCCAGGTTGGGGATATATGATAGAAAGTGGAGCAACTACTGTCTGGGAAAGATGGGAAAAAGAGATGCAAAATGAAATGCATTCGTTTGATCACCCAATGTTTGGTAGTTATGATGCAATATTTTATCGATATTTTTTAGGCATTCAAATTGATGGCGAAGGCGCTAATGATATAACATTGCATACAATTGTACCTTCTAAATTAAATTATGCAGAAGGTGAATTTAATTCTATAAAAGGACTAATTTCTGTTAAATGGGAAAAAGATTTAGATAATAAAGAAATTAATTATGTATATGAAATTCCTACAAATACTTTAGCTAAATTAATAGTTGATAAAGATATTATTTCATTAGATGGTAAAAAATGTAATGGAAACGAATTTGTTTTAGAAGGTGGTAAACACATTTTAAAAACTATTTTATAAAGGATGAGATTATATGAAAAATATACTAGATTATAAGGTTTTACAAGATGTAGCCAAAATAATAAATAGAATGTATTTATTAGGATGGGATGAAAGAAATGGAGGGAATGCATCATATTTATTGGATGAAAATGAATTAAAAGATTATTTAGATTTAAATAAAGTTATTCGCACATATCCTTTAAATTTCGATGCTAGTGAAGTGAAAAGTAAATTCTTTTTAGCAACTGGAACAGGAAAATATTTTAGAAATACTTTAGAAGATCCAGAAACTAATTTAGGAATTTTTAAAGTTAGTAATGATGGTAAATACGCTGAACTAATTTGGGGATATAAAGATGGTGGTAAGTCCACTAGTGAAACTTATGCACATTTAATGTGCCATATTCAAAGATTAAGAGTTGATCCTAAGCATCGTGTTGTCATTCATTCTCATCCAACATGTACATTAGCGATGACTCATATATTGCCTTATGATGAAAAAGTTTTTACAAAAGAACTATGGAAAGTTATGACTGAATGTATAGTTGTTTTTCCAGAAGGCATTGGTGTTTTACCTTGGATGCAATGTGGAACATATGAAATTGGCGTAGCTACAGCTGAAAAAATGAAGGATAGAAGATTAGTAGTTTGGGGACTTCATGGAATATATGGAGTTGGTGAAAATATTGACGAAGCCTTTGGTTTAATAGAAACAGTTGAAAAAGCAGCAGATGTATGGTTAAAATATCGTCAGTTTGATGAAGTTAATACGATAAGTGATGCTGATTTAAAAGGTATTGCAAAATTTTATGGCGGCATCCCAAGGAAAGGATATTTAGATTAATTTATGAAATATTATTTAGCAATTGATATTGGTGCTTCAAGCGGCAGAGGAATGCTTGGACATGTTGAAAATGGAGAGATTTTTTTAGAAGAGATTTATCGTTTTGATAATTATTTAATTAAGAAGAATGAATCTTTATTTTGGGATATTGCTAAAATTTATAATAGCATCATTTTGATGCTAAAAAAATGTAAAGAAATTAATAAAATTCCTGAAAGTTTAGGTATTGATACTTTTGGAGTAGATTATTGCTTATTAGATTGTAATGATCAACTTGTAAGAAATATTTATTCATATCGAGATAGTCGAACTATTAAAGCTAAACAAGACTTTGAAAAAATAATGTCAATAGAAAATTTATATAAAATAACAGGGATTTATCCTCAAGTATTTAATACTTTATATCAACTTTATGATGATAAAGAAAAAGGATTAATTACTAAAACAAAAACAATAATGTTTTTACCTTGTTATCTAGGGTATTTGTTAACTGATGTAAAGTATAATGAATTATCTATTGCTTCAACTAGTGGCTTATTAAATAAAGATACTTTTGACTATGATAAAGATATATTAAAATTGTTAGGATTAAATAAAGAAAATTTTGCAAATTTTAAAAATAATGGGGAATTAGTTGGGTTTTTAACAAAAGATATTGAAAAAGAAGTTGGTTATAACTTAAAAGTTATTAATATAATTTCTCATGATACTGGAACAGGAGTGTATGGAAGTAAAGTAGAAACCGATGAATTATTTCTTTCTAGTGGCACATGGTCTTTAATTGGATTATTAGATAATTCATACGACACTAGAATAGAGTGTTATAAAGAAGGATTTACAAATGAATTAAATGAATTTGGAAAAGTAAGATTTTTGCAAAATATTGTTGGTATGCTATTAATTAATACCTTAAATAATGAATGTGAAAAATTACCTATTACTGAAGTTGTTGAAGGTGCTAAAAAAGGAAGTAATTATAAAAATATTTTTGATGCTACTTTACCTAGATTTTTAGCTCCAAAATCAATGAAAGAGGAAATTGATAAATATTTTATAGAACAAAATATTACTCCTCCACAAAATTTAAATGAATATTATTATTGTATATATAATTCGTTAGCTCATGCTTATAAAAAAGCCATTGAAAATATTGAAAAACTTAAAGGCAAAACTTATAAAAAAATAACAATATTTGGTGGCGGTAGTAAAAATAAATTTTTAAATAATTTAACAGAAGAATTAACTCATAAAAAAATTGTTATTGGGCCTAGTGAAGGTTCATCAATTGGGAATGTTATGTGTCAACTTTTAAATAAAAAATAAGATTGGAGATGTTTTATGCCATTAATTAAAAAGATTTCAAAAGAAGAAAAACTTCTAAACAAAGAAAGAAAAAGAATCCATGAAGAAGTAATTAAAAAAGAATATCTTCATAGTAAAGAAGATAAAATAAGTCCGAAGGGTTCATTTGTATCTTTAGTAAACGTTAATAAAATTTATGATAACCATGTTCAAGCTGTTTACAATTTTAATCTTGATATAAAACCACAAGAATTTATTGTCTTTGTTGGACCTAGTGGATGTGGGAAATCAACTACTTTAAGAATGATTGCAGGACTTGAAGATATTACCTATGGAGATCTTTATATTAATGGAATGTATGCTAATGATCTTCAACCTAAAGATAGAGATATTGCAATGGTTTTTCAAAGCTATGCTCTTTATCCTCATATGACTGTTTTTGATAATATTGCTTTTGGTTTAAAAATAAGAAAGGTTCCAACTTTATTGATCGATAGAAAGCTTTATAAGGAACAATTAAAAATTGTTAAAACTAAAGAAAAAGAGCTTGCAGAGGTTAAAGATGAACTTGGTTTATTAAAAAAACAATTATTAAAAAATGATGATGAAACTTTAAAAGAAAAAGCTAAAGAACTTGATTTAAAATTTGCTTCACTAAACGAAGAATTAAATAAAGAAAATAAGGAATTATTAAATATTAAAAGCACACCAATTCCTGGAATTGATTATGCAACGATTTTTAAAATTAAAAAAGATAAAAGGTATTACGAAAAAGCTTTAAATAAGTTAATTAAAGATTACGATAGACTTTCTATTAAATTAGAATCTAATCCTAACGAAGAAAAAACAATTAAGAATTTATTAGAGCAAAATAAGAAAAACCAAGAAATTGCTAAAGAGAGTTTATCAAGAACACTCAAGTCTTTAGAATATTACGAAAATAATAAAGTACCAATATATCAAAATAAACATTTAAGTAAAAGAGATATTCGCTTACAGGTTGAAAGAGCTGCAACAATATTAGATTTAAATGATTATTTAGATCGTAAGCCTAATGCATTAAGCGGTGGTCAATGTCAAAGAGTGGCTTTAGGTAGAGCAATTGTAAGAAATTCAAAATTATTTCTGATGGATGAACCCTTAAGTAATCTAGATGCGAAACTTCGTGTTCAAATGCGTAGTGAAATCGTTAAGTTACATAATGAGTTAAAAACAACTACAATTTATGTTACTCATGATCAAACTGAAGCTATGACTATGGCTAGTAGAATAGTTGTTATGTCTAAAGGATACATTCAACAAATCGGCGAGCCAAAAGAAATATATAATCATCCTGCAAATATTTTTGTAGCTACTTTTATTGGTAGTCCAGCAATGAATATTATGGATGTAAATTATGATAATGGTAACATTAAGTTAAGTGATGATTTCTCTATTAAGTTAAGTGATGATTTTATTAATGCACACGACACTTTTTATAAACAAGAATTAGAAAAGACAAATAATGATATTAAGAACATAATGTCAGAAATTGAAGCTTACGAAGAATATCAAAATAACTTGAAAGATAAAAAAATTAAGATTAATAAAAATGAAATTTTAAATGATCATAATCATTATGAATATAATAAAATTTTATTAAAAAGACTTAATAAGAAGAAAGAAATTTATGAATCAGTATTAAATACGAATAAACATGTTTTAAAACTAGGAATACGACCTGAAGATATTGTTAGACTTGAAGATAAAACAAGTAAGCATCATCTTTCAAAATCATTTACTACTAGCGTTATAGTTAGTGAACTTTTAGGTCATGAATATTATGTTCATTTCAATATGGGAGATAATGAATTAATAGCTAAAACTCAAGGCAATGACAATATTAAAATTGGTGATAAGATTGAGTTTGGCTTAAACTTAGATTTCCTACATTTATTTGATGAAGTATCAACAAAATTAATAAAATAATTTGGGAATAGTAGACTTTATGAATAAAAGTAAATGGATTTCTTGTGTTAATGAAATAGGTTCAATTCCTAAAATTAGTAAAGAATTTTTTGTTAAAGATAATATTAAAAAAGTTATTTTAAAAATAACTGCTATTGGTCTTTATTATCCTTATATTAATGATGAAGTAATTACTAAGAATTTATTCATGCCTGGATATACTGATTATAATAAAAGAGTTCAATATCAAGAATATGATATAACATCTTTTGTTTATAATAATTCACTAAATAAAATCGATGTATTACTTGCTAAAGGATGGGCTAGTAGTGATTTATTTGGTTGGAGCAAGCACCCTTATTCTAAATATCCTTTATTAAAAGCTCATATTATTATTCAATATAAAAATAATGTTATTGAAGATGTTATTAGTGATGATAGTTGGGATATTTATACTAGTAACATAATTTATAGCGACATTTATAATGGGGAGATTCAAGATCTAAATCTTGAATCTAAATATATTAAAAAAGTTGATGTTTTAGAATATAAAACAAAAATTATAAAACAAGAAGGATTAGATGTAACAAGAGGAAGAACAATTTATCCTCGTAAAATATTTAAAGACAATTTAGGAAATATCTTAATTGATTTTGGCCAAAATTTTACTGGTAATATTGAGATTAATATTGAAGGTCATAAAGGCGATGTCATATCTTTTATACCTAGTGAAATATTAGATAAATATGGTAATTTTTATAATGAAAATTATCGTGATGCTAAATCCTTATTTAAATATACTTTAAAAGAAGGATTCAACCATTTATTCCCTTTATTCTCTTTTGAAGGTCTTAGATATATTAAATTAATTGAATGTCCTAAATACTTTAATATTGATAATATTAAAGGTATTTTAATTCATTCAAACATGAAAAGAACTTGTTACATTGATACAGGTAATGAATTAATTAATCAACTTTATCATAATACAATTTATGGTCAACTAAGTAATTATCTTGATATTCCAACTGATTGTCCACAAAGAGATGAAAGACTTGGTTGGCTTGGTGATGCACAAGTTTTTGTAAAAACTGCTTGCATTAATTATGATGTACATAAGTTTTTTAAAAAATGGCTTCATGATTTATCTATTGATCAACTTAATAGCGGTGAAGTTCAAGGTGTCTGCCCTACTATCCCTGGACATGATGTAGAAGTAAGTAGTGGTTGGGGAGATGCAATTACTATTTGCCCTTATGAAATATATATGGCTTATGGTGATATAAACATTTTAAAAGACTCATTTGATTCAATGAAAAAATGGGTTGATTATATTAAATCTTCTGGTGATAATCCTTATTTGTGGAATACTGGTTTTCATTTTGGAGATTGGCTAGGTACTGATTCTCCATATCAATCATTATTTGGAGCTACTAATTTATATATAGTTGCTAGCGCATATTATGCTTATTCAACTAGTATTTTAATTAAAACCGGTGAAATATTAGGCAAAGATATGACTACTTATAAAGATTTATATTATAATATCTTAAAAGAATTTAGGAAAACTTTTCTAAAAGATGGCTTACCAATTGGAGAAAGAGCTCTTGAAGGTAATAGACCTGAAAAATCTACTAACTTTACACAAACTGCTATTGCTCTTATTTTAAAATTTAATTTATGTGAAGAAAAAGATAAAAATAAATTAGTCGAAGCATTAGTTTCTCTTATAAAAGATAATAATATGCGAATGACTACTGGATTTTTAGGAACTCCATATATACTTCATGCATTAACTGAAAATGGTCATAGTGATATAGCATATAACTTACTACTTCAAGAAAAGAAACCTAGTTGGTTATTTTCAATTAAACAAGGGGCAACAACTATTTGGGAACATTGGGATGGAGTCAATGAAAACGGTGATTTATGGGATAAATTTATGAATTCATTTAATCATTATTCTTATGGTGCTGTCATTGATTGGATATTTGGAGGAGCAATGGGAATTAAAGTTATTAAAGAAGATTATAAAGAGATTGAAATAAATCCACATCCTTCAATTAGATTAGGTCATTTAGACATAAAATATATGACATCTAGAGGGTTATTACATGCTAGATGGTATTTTCAAGATGGATCCACAATATATGAATTTGAAATTCCTAAAGAGACAAAAGCAAAAATTTTTGTTAAAGATAAAGTTTATATAGTAAATGAGGGTAAATATATGTTTTCATATGAAGGAGTTAATGAATGATGAAAAAAATGTTTTTACTTGCGATTTTGATTGCTACATTAAGTTATAATAATTTTAGTCAGTTTAAAGCAAATATAGACACCAACTTTTTATTTAAAAAATATTCTAATAAGGAAGATACTGTAGTTTATGAGAATTTTAGCAAACTTCCTAGCGACTGGTCTATTTATAGTCAATCAGACACTATTAATACTAAGTCATATATATCAGAAGACAATTATTTAACGATTGAACATGATAAAACTAAAGGTGTTGGAAATGATAAATATTATGGCGGTGTTTATAATATTGATATCAATAATACTTATAAAGATTTTACTTTTACAATGTCTTTTAAAATGACTAATTGGGCTGATGGTGCAAGGTGGATTGGTATAGTTTATCACTCTAAAATGATTGGGGATAATTTAACTGGGTACTTGATGAACTATCGCGTTGATAATGGTAATAGTGCTTATTCTATAATTGATAAAAATAAAGGATTTCATGATACTGCTAGCGGAGGAAATCCAAAATTGACTGATAAAAATCTTCATACAATTAAAATTCGGATGAAGAATAATATTGCAACTCATTACATTGATAATAAAGAAATAGTTACGTGGGATACTAAAGATGCTAATTCAATATTAGGGTCAACATACGAAGAAGGCGGATTTTCTTTAATTGTTAATCGCTCTACTTTAAATATTAAAAAAATTACTATTTCTAATAGTTCTGATGAAAGTGCATTAGAATCTGATTCTACATTAGTAGACACTTATCAAGCAGATACAAGTTTAATAAATGGACCTACAAATATAATGGAAGTTCAAAATTTAAATGATCTAGTTTCAATTAAAGAAACCGATAAAAAACCTAGTAATGCTATATTAAATTTTAATAAGGATAAAAATATTGTAAGTAGTGATAACTTAATAATTGATACAGCTAGTAATGTCATTGATAAATATTTAGAACATAAAGTAATACCAAATTTTAGAGTTAACGATAATGAGTCTAAAGATGCTTTAATTGATTTTTTAATTAATGATCGTAGTCTAGTAGATGTTAGTGCAATTAGTGAAAATGCGGAATTAATAAAAGAAATTCGTGAAAAATATCCTTATTCTAGAGGTATTTTGGAAGTAAATGAAATTAAAACAAGTCTAAAAGATGTTTATTTTGAAGCTAATATTAATAATTGCCCAACAATATTATTATCAGAAAATATTGCGAATTATGAGAACGTTAATTATTTGCAATCTCGTATGAAAACCGTCTGGACAAAATTAAATTTTGTCGATGGTAATAGTATACATAATGTAATATTTACTGGCACTTCTGGATTAGTTAGTAATGAATTTAGTAAAATATATGAAAAAATTGAATCTTATAAATCTGATAATGGTAAAACAATTCTAACTCGTTCGCCTTATAATGTAGCTCATAGAGGTTTGCCAAAAGAATATAATGAAAATAGTTTAAGTGGAGTTAATGCTGCTATTAGTAAAGGCGCTACTCATCTTGAACTTGATGTTTACATGACTTTAGATAGACACATTATGGTAAGTCACGATAACGATTTATCAAGAACTACAAATGCTCCCAAAAATACTTTAATCGAAGGCTTAAATTATGAAGATGTTAGAAAATATGATTTAGATTTATTTGAACCTTTTGAAAAAGTTCCTGACATTTATGAAGTATTTGATATTTTAAAAGATGATACAAATGAGACGATCCTTGTTTGTGAATTAAAAACACAAAATAGTGATGCTATTAATGTTATAAATGATGCTTTAAACAATGATTATCCTGAACTAAAAGATCGAATAGTTTTTATTTCTTTTTACCGTAATCAATGTAAACAAGCTCATTTAAGAGCACCTAGCATTCCTTGTGCTGATTTAAATACATTAACCACAGGAAATTTTATTGAAAATTTAGAAAGGATGGGAAAAAATGGAAATATAATCGATACTCCTAATGGCTCATCTTTATTAAATGAAAAATATCTTAGAGATCGTGGAATTATTGGCTGGTATTGGACAATGGATAATAGTAATAACATTGACGAAGCTATTGAAGAAGGTTTAATAGGAATAACAAATAATAAAGCAGATTATTTTGGAAAAAAAGTAAAATATATTGAATTATATGAATTTGATAATAAGCCACAATTAAATGTAGGTGATGATATAGAATTTATTGCTTATAAATATAATAAAGATACTTTATCGATGGTTGGAACAATTGAAACTATTACTGATATTGATGACAAACAATATATTTCAATTAAATATAGGGCAGATAAATTAGATCGTTATTCACCACTATTAGAAGTTAAAGTTAAAGATCAAGAAACTAATAAGACTAATAAAAATGGATGTGGTGGAAATATTATTTCTACAAGTGCGATTATTAGTACAATTGCTCTAGGTGGCATTTTATTGTTAATTTTAAAAAAGAAAATAGGTAATTTAAATAAATAATTTATTTTTTATAGGAGGTTATAATTATGAAGATGGTAAAAGATAAATATTTAGTTGTTGGTGCAGATTTTGCGGGATATCCATTAAAAGAAGCAGTTTGTGCTCATCTTAGAAAAAAAGGATGGAAGATTGAGGATTTAGGAGTTACTGATCCTAATGATAATAATACTGAAAATATGTTCCACCGTGTTGGACTTAGAGTCGGTGCTAAGATAAGTGAAGGTGAATATGAAAGAGCATTAATATTTTGCGGAACCGGTATGGGAATTCATATAGCTGCTAGTAAATGCCCTCATGTAATGTCAGGGGTAGTTGAATCAGTTCCTGCTGCTCGTAGAGCTATAACTGGAAATGGTGTTAATGTTTTAGCTATGGGAGCATTTTATGTAGCTCCTGCTATGGGTTGTGATATTGCTGATGCATATTTAAGTGCGTCATTAGGTAGTGATCAAACTTGGTGGCATAATTTTTATGAATTTCATAAACTAGCTATTGATGAGTTAGAAGCATTTAATTATGAAGAATATAAAAAGAATGGATTCAAAATGAAACATCTTGGCGACTTTGATTTAAAGCTTGAAGATAAACCAGATGATATAAAATAAAGATTCAATCACATTTATTTATAAAAAAGGCCCAATGGGGCTTTTTTATATTTAATCATTTTTTGATACTATCAATTAAATTCAATATATAATATTTAAAAATAATTGGAGGTAATGATTATGAAAATGATTAAAGATAAATATTTAGTGGTCGGAGCTGATATATCTGGGTACCCATTAAAAGAAGCAGTTTGCGCTCATCTTAGAAAAAAAGGATGGAAGATTGAGGATCTAGGGGTTAAAGAGCCAAATGATCATAGCTTAGATAATATGTTTCAAAGAGTTGGATTTAGAGTTGGTGCTAAAATAAGTGAAGGTGAATATGAAAGAGCATTAATATTTTGCGGAACCGGTATGGGAATTCATATTGCTGCTAGTAAATGCCCTCATGTAATGTCAGGAGTAGTTGAATCAGTTCCTGCTGCTCGTAGAGCTATCACTGGAAATGGTGTTAATGTTTTAGCTATGGGAGCATTTTATGTAGCTCCTTCTATGGGTTGTGATATTGCTGACGCATATTTAAGTGGTTCTTTAGGATGTGATCAAAAAGATATACCTAATTTCTATGAATCTCATAAATTTGCTATTGATGAAATTGAGTCATTTGATTATGAAGATTATAAAAAGAATGGTTTTAAAATAGAAAAATAATTTATATTTATTAGTAAATTATATTAATATTATTATTCTTAAAATAGTTTAAAAATTTTTCTTCTGGTAATTTATTTGTAATGATAATATCAACTTCTTTGATGTTTAATGTTTTGTTGATGCCTTTTTTATTAAATTTGCTATTATCTAATAAATAAATACAAGTGTCAGAATTTTTATTCATTATTTTTTTTGCTTCGGATTGATCAAGGGTTGATTCGCTAATTCCAAAGTCGAGATCAATTCCTGTGGCACTCATAATTGCTAAATCAGCATGGAGATTATTCAAAGTTGTGTTTGTAATTGTTCCTAATAAACTATTTGAATTAGATTGAATAATACCACCTGCTAAAATAACTTCATGTTTTGTAACATTTAAAATTTCGTTTGTAATTTCTAGTCCATTTGTGATTATTGTTAAATTTTTAAAATTATTGAGATAATTCACTAATTGTAATACTGTTGTTGAACTATCTAAAAATAACGACATATCATCTTTAATAAATTGCAAAACTTTCTGACATAATTTTCTTTTTTCTATAACATTACTTTCTTCACGATATTTAAAAGGTGTTTCTTTATTAAAAGAATTTTTAGTAAGATATACCCCTCCAAAAGTTCTTGTTACTAGGCCCTTTTTTTCCATGGTAGTTAAGTCTCTTCTTATTGTGGAGGTGGATGTAAATAATAATTTGGATAATTCATTTACTGAAATGGACTTTTGTTTTTTTAATATTGCGATTATTTTTTCTTCTCTTTCAATGTTATACATAATTTTTGCTCAACTTTGCTTAAATTTTATTATAATTGTGATTAATTATCAATATTCAATCATATTCTAGCATTATTATATCATTCTATAATAAAATAAATAAAAAGAGAGGAAACTTATGAGAGACTTAAGAAAAGAATATGAATTGGTTAAAAAAGAGTATGCTAAAATCGGTGTTGATACTGATAAAGCTATAGAAAGATTATCTAATGTTAGAATTTCTATGCATTGCTGGCAAGGTGATGATGTTAGAGGCTTTTTATTTAATAGTGATCTTAGTGGTGGAATACAAACTACTGGAAATTATCCAGGTAGAGCAAGAAATGTTAAAGAACTTAAAGAAGATATTGTTGAAGTGTTAAAGTTAGTTCCTGGTAAATTTAATTTAAATCTTCACGCAATTTATGCTGATACCAATGAAAAAATAGACTTAGATCAAATCGAACCAAAACATTTTGCAAGCTGGGTTAACTTTGCTAAAGAGCATAATTTAGGACTTGACTTTAATCCAACTTGTTTTTCTCATAAAATGGCAAGTACCGGCTTTACATTATCAAGCCCTGATGAAAACGTAAGAAATTTTTGGATTGAACATTGTAAAAGAAGTAGAAAAATTGGGGAATATTTTGGGAAAGAATTAGGTATTCCTTGTGTTACTAATATATGGATTCCAGATGGAATGAAAGATATCCCTTATGATAGATTATCTCCAAGAATTAGATTAAAGGATAGCTTAGACAAGATTTTGGAAGAGAAAATTGACCCTAAATATAATATTGATAGTGTTGAATCTAAAGTTTTTGGAATTGGTGTTGAATCTTATACTGTTGGTAGTAATGAATTTTATTTAGGATATGCTACCAAAAATCAAACATGTCTTACGTTAGATGCTGGACACTTTCATCCAACAGAATATATTAGCGATAAAATAAGTAGTGTTTTATTGTATGTCCCACACTTATTACTTCATGTGTCACGACCTGTTAGATGGGATAGTGATCATGTAGTTATCTTTGATGATGAATTGAATGAAATAGCAAGAAGTTTAGTAAGAAGTAATTTAATAGAAAAAACATCAATTGGCTTAGATTATTTTGATGCTTCTATTAATAGAATTGCAGCTTGGGTTGTTGGTATTAGATCAACTCAAAAAGCTTTATTAAAAGCAATGCTTGAACCAGTTAATACAATAAATGAACTTGAAAAAGAAATGAAATATACAGAACGCATGGTTTTAACTGAAGAAATGAAAACAATGCCTTTTGGTGTAGTTTATGATTATTATTGTTTCATTAATAATATTCCTGTTGGACAAGAATATTTAAATGAAGTCAAAAATTATGAAAAAAATGTACTTTTAGGAAGGAAATAAAATGAAAGTTTTAGAAGCAAAATTTGTTAAAGAATTTATAAATCTTTGCGATAATGGTTTTAAAAAGGGATGGCATGAAAGAAATGGTGGCAATCTTTCTTACCGCATTAAAGATGAAGAAATTGAATCTATTAAAGAAAATCTAAATGAAAATAGTATCTATCAAAATATAGGTACATCTGTTCCATCTTTAAAAAATGAATATTTTTTAGTTACTGGAAGTGGAAAGTTCATGATGAACGTTAAAGAATATCCAGAAAGTAATATTTGTATTATTAAATTAAATGAAGATGGTTCTAAATTTAAAATTGTTTGGGGATTAATTGATGGCGGTAGGCCAACAAGTGAATTGCCTTCTCATCTAATGAATTTAGAAGTGGTTAAAAAAAGAACTAATGGTAAATTTAGAATTGTTTATCATTGTCATGCTACTAATATAATTGCTTTAACTTTTGTTTTACCACTTAAAGATAAAGTATTTACAAGAGAACTTTGGGAGATGGCTACTGAATGTCCAGTCGTTTTTCCTGAAGGAGTTGGTGTCGTTCCTTGGATGGTACCTGGTGGTAAAGAAATTGCTGTTGCAACATCAAAATTAATGGAAAAATATAATGTTGCAATTTGGGCACATCATGGCTTATTTGTTACAGGTGAAACGTTTGATTTAACTTTTGGCTTAGCTGATACTGTCGAAAAATCAGCTGAAATTTTAGTAAAAGTAATTTCAATGAACGGAGGGTTAATTAAAAGGCAAACAATTACAACACAAGATTTTATTGATTTAGGTAAAGCCTTTCATGTTTGTTTAAATGAAGATGCATTAAAAGATTAGGAGTTTTTATGAGTAAGAATTTAAGAAAAGAAGAATTAGAAAAAGTTAAAGAAGAAAAAAAAGAAGCAAAAATTAAATCTAAAGCTATTTTAGATCAAAGAATTCGTACCCATAACGATATGCTACAATATGAAAAAAAGCATAAAAGAGAAAGAAAAATAGCTCCAAAGGATAGTTTTATATCTTTGCAACATATAAACAAAATTTATGATAATCATGTACAAGCAGTTTATGATTTTAATTTAAATATTAAACAACATGAATTTATTGTTTTTGTTGGTCCTAGTGGATGTGGTAAATCAACAACACTTAGAATGATAGCTGGTTTAGAAAGTATAACTGCTGGTGATTTATATATCGATGGCGTTTATGCTAATGATTTAGAGCCTAAAAATAGAGATATTGCAATGGTATTCCAAAGTTATGCTCTTTATCCACATATGAGCGTTGCTGGTAATATGTCTTTTGGCTTAAAGAATCGAAAAGTTCCTACACAACAATTTGATAAAGAAGGGGAGCCACTTAAAGCAATTAATCGTGGTTTAATTAGAGACTTAGAAAGAGAATCAAAAAACCTAGAATTATTTAAACAAGATTGTATAAACGATAAGGTTTTAGAAAAAATACCTCAGATTGACAGGGATTTAAATGAAATTAAGACCAAAATTGATTATTTAAAAGTTAACCCTGTTGATGTTTATAAAAACAAACATTTACCTAAGGAAGAAATAAGAAAAAGAGTAATGGATGCTGCACAAATACTTCAAATAAGTGAGTATTTAGACCGTAAGCCAAAAGCTCTTAGTGGTGGTCAATGTCAAAGAGTTGCTTTAGGTAGAGCAATTGTAAGAAACGCAAAAGTATTTTTAATGGATGAACCTTTAAGTAATCTTGATGCTAAGTTGCGTGTTCAAATGAGAAGTGAGATTATTCGCTTACATAATCAATTAAAAGCTACGACAATTTATGTTACTCATGATCAAACTGAGGCTATGACTATGGCGACTAGAATTGTAGTTATGTCTAAAGGCTATATTCAACAAATTGGAACGCCAATTGAAATTTATAATCATCCAGCTAATTTATTTGTTGCAACTTTTATTGGTAGTCCAGCAATGAATCTTATTAATGGGAATTTTAGTAAAGGCATAATAACTTTTAAAAATGGCCATAGCATTGATTTAGGAAAAACAAGTAATGATAAAGTTTTAAGTTTTTATAATAAAGAATTAAATGATTGTAAATTAGAAAAAGAAAATTTATTAAATAATTTTGTTGAAAGAAATAATTTAATTGAGAAATTAAATCATTTAAAAACTTTAGAAACTTCATCAAAAATAGAAGAAGAAATTAATAAGTTATCAATTGATATAGAGCATGTTACTAATTCGAATGAACGTTTGAATTATTTAAATAATGCGATTAATAAATATGAAGAATTTATTAAAAATAATAATTTTGATGTTATTTTTGGAATTCGTCCTGAAGATATTTATGAAGAGGGAAAAGCTTTCACTGATGGGAAATTATCTAATGTAATTTCCTCTAAAGTTAATGTTGCTGAATTACTTGGTCATGAATATTTTGTTCACATCGATTTTAATGATAATGATTTAGTTGCTAAAATAGCTGCAAAACGATTAATTAATCAAAATGAAGATATTAATTTAGTTTTTGATTTAACTAAAGCTCATATCTTTGATTCTATATCGAGTAAAATTATTTTATAATTATTAGATGGAAAAAACTTTTATTTCAAAATACCGTAACGATGGTCTTTTAATAACTTCTAAAAGATTACTTGCTTCTTTCATTGATGCATTGATTTTAATAATAACTTCTTTATGTTTACTTATTGGTAGCAATTCTATAATTCAGACTTTACCTTCTTATAAGAATAAAATAAATTTAATCGATGAATATCGAATTAATATGTATAAAATTAGTGAAGAAGCTAAATTATATGAATATAAAAGCAATAGTGATGGTAGTAAAAACTATAGTGAATTAATTCAATTAGAAGATTTATTTATTAAATATGCTTTGAGTAATATCCTTTATTCTTATAATACTTATAAAACTAATTGGGATGATAAATATAATTTAAAGAGCGATAATCCTTATGAATATGTTAATGAATATAATGTTAGCGAGGCTAGTTATTCGAACGATTATTTAGCTACTTTTTACGTTGTATATGCTAAAAAATATAATAATGATAACAATATATTTAAATTAGAAGATAACGAAAGTTATGAATCTCATTATAAAAATGTATTAAAGAATAATTCATTAGGCAGTGATTGGGAATATTTTATCGGAGATGATAATAAATTACCATGTTTAAAAATGGATTATGCGCATACTTTACTTTTATATATTGTAAATAATGAAGGTGGTCAAGATGGTTTAAATACTTATAATTATTTAGCAAGTCAATATAAGAATGTTTTTAATGAAGCTAGTAAGTTATTATTTAATAGTAATCGTTATCAAGATAATTATAAGCCTTATATTAATTTATATAGAGAATGTAGTATTGCAATTGATATAAGTAGTGTGATTAGCTATTTATTATCTTTCATATTAGTTATTGTCTTACCTACAATTATATTAAAAGATGGTAGAAGTATTGGCTTATTAATTTTTAAAGGTAGAGTAATTAATAAAGAGGGTTTTGATTTATCGATTAAAGAATTAATTATTCGTTATTTAATGCTTTTATTATCTTATTTTCCTATTATGATAGTTTCTAATTTCTTTTCTGGAGGATTAGATGGTGGATGGTTATTTCCTATTATTAATATAGGAAATATGAATATATCTATGTTTAATTTGAATTTATTATTTTTGGTTTTTCCTATAATTAACATTTTTATGTTAATTATTAATAAAAATAAGATGACTTTAACGGAATTAGTTAGTTCTTCAATCGTAGTTGATACAAAAAATCATGTTGAAACAGTTATTAATAGTATTAATAAAGGTAATAATAAAAAAGTAGAATTAGTAGCTATTGATAAACCTTATTTTGATTCAACAAGTTTTAACAATACTGAAAGAGATAAATTAAATAACTTAGACGATAAAAATAAAAATTAGTTTATTTTTTTAAAAACCTTTTTAAAATCATATAAAATTTATTAATTTTATAATATATGATAATAAGTCGTTTAGAAATTTGTATATTTTTATTAAAAAGTCGCTCCGAATTTTATATAAAATATTGAAAAGTCGCTCCGAATTTTATAGAATGGTTATAATTTAAAGGTGTTTTAAACAATGTATTTACTTAGAAAAGTTGATAAAAAACTAGATTTATGGCTTAAAGGGAATGATCGCTTACCTTTATTAATTGTAGGAATTCGACAATGTGGAAAAACCGAAACGATAAGAGAATTTGCTCTAAGAAATAAATTAAATTTAGTAGAAATTAATTTTTGGAATAATCCAGATTATATTTCTGATTTTGATGGAGAACTTAGTGTTGATAATATAATTTCTAATATTTCATTAAGATTTCCTAATATTGATATAAAATTAAAAAATACTTTAATTTTCTTTGATGAAATTCAAGAATGCCCAAGAGCGAGACTTTCTTTAAAAAATTTTTATATTGATGGAAGATTTAAAGTTATATCAAGTGGTTCTTATTTAGGAATAAATGGTTATAAGGTTGGTGATGCGACTCCAGTTCCAACAGGATACGAAGAAATTATTAACATGAAAACAATGGATTTTGAAGAATTTTTATATGCTTTAGGGTATAAAAAAGATCAAATTTCTAATTTGAGATTACATTTTATGAAAAAAGAGATGATTCCAGAGAATGTTCATAGGTTGCTTAAAGATCTTTACCTTAAATATGCATGCATCGGAGGATTTCCTAGAGTAGTTAAAGAATATGTAAAAACTAAAAACATTGCTTTAGCTTATAAAATATTAAACGATATTGTTTTTGATATGAAAACAGATTTTGGTAGAAGATTAGACAAAAATGGCAAGTCATTATTTAAACCTTCTGAGGTTTCAAGAATTCAAAATGTATTTGAATTAATTCCAACATTTCTATCAAAAGAAAATAAAAGATTCATTGTTTCTAAAATTAGTGGTGGAACAACATATGACAAGAAAGATGCAATTGAATATTTGAAGCAATCTCATATTATAGATAAAGTTTATAATGTGAGCTGCCCTTCATTACCTTTAAGTGGTGAAAAAATTGAGTCTCAATTCAAGATTTTTCCTGAAGATATAGGTATTGTAACAGCGATGTATGGATTAGATACTGTTATTGCTATTAACAAAGGAAACCTTGGTCAAGGTAAAGGTGCTTTATATGAATCATTAGTATTTGATGGGCTTTCAAAAGCTAATTTTGATGTTTTCTATTTTGCTAAAGAAAGTGGCTTAGAAATTGATTTTGTTATTTCTTATAATAATTATGCAACATTAATTGAAGCAAAAGCTAAAACTGGTAATACTAAATCTAGTAAAACTGTCATGAATAATAAAGAGCATTATGGCGAAGTTAGACTAATAAAAATAGGTGACTATAATATTAGTGAAATAAATAATATAATAACAATTCCTCATTATTTAATATTTGCTTTAGAAAAAAATTATATAGATTTAGTTAATTAAAATTATTCCATATTTTTTTGCTTGTATTTTGAAGGAGGCATTCCATAATATTTTTTAAACCTTTTTGCAAAATAAAATTGATTTGTATAACCTAAAGTTTCAGCTATTTGCTCTATAGTAAAATCTTTATGGTTTAAAAGTTCAATAGCTTTTTTCATCCTTAGTTCATCAATATATTGAATTGGAGTGATGCCGGTTTGTTTTTTAAAAAGTCGACATAAATATGACTGAGTAAAATAAAATTGTTTTGCAACATCATCGATTGATAAATACGGATCATCAAATTTAGTGTATAAGTATTCACAGATTTTATTAACTATTTTTTCTTGTTTAGTATTGTATTCATCTGTTTCATGATTATAATTTTTAATCAAAAAAGAGAAAATTTTAAAAATATATTCAAGAATAACAAGGTTTTCACATCTTTCTAATGAATTATTATCATCGTTAATCATATTTTGAAAAATATTTTTTAATGTTAAATTATCATCATCTTTATATATAAAATTTGTTGAACTAAAATGTATTTTTTCTAACAAGCTTTTTAAGTTTGCACCACTAATTTCTAACCAAATATATAACCATGGATTATTTTTAGACTGTCTATAGCTGGCATTGGAATGTGGTGGTAAAATGAATAAGTTATTTTTATTTATTTTGTATGTTTTATTTTGATAAGTTAGAGTTCCTTCTCCATGAACTACATAATGAATAATATAACAAGGCTTATTTGAATTGATTAATGGTTTATTTATTCGGCATCTTTCAAATCCAACTACTAATGGAGTAATAGAAAAATCAATTTCATTTTGAATATAGCTATAATAGACATCTTTATTGAATATATTTGCTTCTTTTATTTTATTCATGTAGATATCTTAAAACAAAATGTCAAAAAAGTATATATTTTATATTATTTTATTTATTCATTTCTATTTTTTAAATACATATAATGAAAGCGCTTACAGATTATGGAAAATATTAAGGAACAAAAAATTGCATTTACAAGAGAAGAATTAATTAGGAAACCTAAGCCACGTAGTTTATGGTCGAAGTGGGGTTTAACTCTATTTTTGATGGCTTTACCTACGGTTATTTATGTTTTTGTTTTTCATTATATGCCTTTAGAAGGTTTAGTTATATCTTTTAAGGACTATAATGCAATTCAAGGTATTTGGGGTAGTCCGTGGACTAGTATGAATGGCTTTAAATATTTTTATACTTTTGTGACATCTCCTAATTTTTGGACATTAGTCAAGAATACATTAGTTTTAAGCATTTTAAGTATTGTTTTTAATTCGACATTACCAATTATATATGCATTATTTTTAAATGAAGTTAGATATAAATGGGCTAAAAAAACAGTACAAATTATAATGTATGCACCATATTTTATTTCGACTGTCGTTTTAGTTGGTATTTTGTTTATCTTATTTAGAGCTGATACAGGAATTATTACGAAAATTTTAGTTAATTTTGGAATGGATTCAACTAGTGCAATGACTAATCCTAAAGCCTTTGCTGCAATTTATGTAATAAGTGGTTTATGGCAAGGACTTGGTTGGTGGTCAATTGTTTATATGGGAAGCTTAGCTAATGTAGATCCAAATCTCCACGATGCAGCAAAAATTGATGGAGCTGGTAGATTTAAAAGGATATTTGCAGTTAACTTTCCTTCCATTGTTCCTTTAGCTGTAATTATGTTAATTATGTCTATTGGAAATATTCTTAATGTTGGTTTTGAGAAAGTATATTTAATGTATACACCAGGAAATAGTATAAGTAGTGAAATTATTTCTACTTATGTTTATAGAGTAAGTTTTCCTACTTATGGCGGCATACCTCAATATAGTTATGCGACTGCTATAGGATTATTTAATAGTGTTATTAACATCATCATTTTAATAAGCGCTAATTATATTTCAAAGAAAGTGAGCGATAATTCTTTATGGTAAATTTTTCAAGACATATAAATAAAGATAAAGTTTTCGATGTAGTTATCACAGTTATAATGCTTGGAATTGCTTTATTATTTTTAATCCCTTTAATTAATGTATTAGCATGTAGTTTTTCAAGTCCTGATGAAGTGGTAGCAGGAAACGTTGGATTATTACCAGTATCTTTTACATTTGACGGTTATAAAGAGATTTTTAAAGAAGAAAGTTTAATGAAAGGCTTTTTAAATTCATTATTTTATACTTTTTTAGGAACAATTATTCAAGTGAGTTTACAAATGTTATGTGCATATCCTTTAAGTAGGAAAGACTTCAAGGGTAGGAAAGCTTTAAATATATTTTTAACATTAACAATGTTTATTAGTGGAGGTATGATTCCTACCTATTTATTAATTTCAAAATTAAATATGCTTGATACAATTTGGGCAATTATTATTCCAGGATGTGTAAGTGTATTTAATATTATTGTTATTAGAACTTATATGTCGACTTCAATTCCTAACGAACTTCAAGAAGCTGCTAGAATTGATGGATGTGGTGATTTTCAAATATTTTTAAAAATTATATTGCCTCTTTGTAGACCTATTATTTTTGTTATGGTTTTATATGCAATAGTTGGTTATTGGAATAGTTATTTTAATTCTTTACTTTATGTACAGTCGACTAATTTATACCCATTACAAAGAGTTCTTCAAGATATGTTAGTTTCAAATAGTTCAACATTAGGTAGTGGTGATCCTAATAAAGCAGAACAATTAAAATACGTTACGATTGTTATTAGTTCATTACCATTACTTATTATATATCCTTTCTTTCAAAAATATTTTGAAAAAGGTGTTGTTATGGGTGGAGTTAAAGGTTAAGGAGAAAATTTATGAAAAAGAAAACAATTTTATTTTTATCATTATTCACTGTAATTGGCGGAAGTTTAGCTAGTTGCGGAAATGGTGCTGTTAGTTATGATATTAATAATTTTTTACCAAATGGAACAACTGAAAATCCATATCAAATTGTTAAAAATCCAGTAACTATTAAGATTTTTGCTCCTAAAAGTAGTGGAAATCCTGAATATAAAGATCAGAAAATGTTCAAATATTTAAGTAAAATCACAAATCTTAAATTTGAATTTACCACACCTGATACAAGCGCATATAATAATCAACGTGCAGCTTGTTGGAATAGCGGAAAAACCCCAGATTTATTTCTATTTAATAACCCTATTGCTGAACAAGTTCAATATGCTGAAAATAATTTTAATGCTTTAACACCTTTTAATGATTCTAACTACAAAGATTCAACTGGTGAAGTAGGTTCTTTAATTGATAATTATATGCCTACTTATAAAGGCTTACTAGAAAACAATTTTAATATTGATCGCACAAAAGAAGATGCCATTAAAACAGCAACTATTAGTGATGGGAAGATGTATTGTTCAATAAGTGCTAAAGATGTAGCTAGAGACTTAACATATAAAATGTTTATTAATAATGTTTGGATTAAAAATGTATATGAAGGATATCCGAAAAGTTATGCAAAAACTCATAATATTGATGATGCTAGTAAAATAAAAACAATTGATGATTACGTAGGAATTTTAACTGATTTTAAAACTTATGATGCAAATAATGATGGAAAAAATAATGAGATTCCAGTTTCTAGTAAACAATATGAATATTTTAGAAATTTTATATTACAAAGTTATGGATATGTTTCTAATGCCTGTGAAATTGAAAGTGATGGTTCGAAATTTACATACGTTCCATTAACTGAAGCTTATAAAAAATATTTAATTACAGCTAACTCAATGTGGGAAGCTGGATTAATTGATCGTAATACAAGTGCAAATAAAACTGATACAGCTATGGCTGCCAATGGTAAACTTTTAGGATCATTTGTTGCTGCAGCTCCATATCTAATTACTTCTCAAAAAGAAGATCCAAATAACTTAAAAAGTGATGGTAGTCATTATAAATATGATGAAGAATATGTTACAGTTGGACCATTAACTTCTTCTTATTATAATGGACCACTCATTCAACTAGGTTTAGGCTATTTTAGACCAGATGGAGCAACAATTCCTACTAATTCAATATATAAAAGAGAAGTTGCTAGACTTTTAGATATTATGTATAGCGAATTAGGAACACAACTTATTTCTTATGGTGTAGAAAATGAAGATTGGACTTGGGATGATGAGTCTCATAGTAGTTGGACTTTTAATGTTCCTAGCTCTTTTACAGGTAATCAAGAAGAATATAGGGCTACTATAACACCTAATGTTGGGAGTGCTAGTGCTTTATATTGGTCAAATGATTTTGTTGGCAAAATGAATGATGAAATAATAACAACTTTAAATAGACAATCTGAAATATACACTCCTTATTTAAAAACACCTGAACCACAAGAATATAAATTTACTAGTAAAGAATATGAAGAAATTACAACAATTAAAGCTAGTTTAGATTCTCAAATTACTTATTATGAAGCCAGTTTTATTGAAGGAACTCTTGATATTAATGATTCTAAAGTCTGGGATAATTATGTCAATACAGTCAATAAATTTAATGGCAATAGACTTATTGATATTTATAATACGATGCTTAAGAGGTATAAATAATGATTAAAAAAGCCTTTATAATCCCATTATTTTTCTTATTTTCTAGTTTAAGTGTTTCGTCATGTAGCACAAATAATGACGATAATAAGAAAGAAATAGAAGTAAATGGAGTAAGTTTAACATGCTCTAAAGAGTCAATTTATTTAGATGAAACTTGTGATTTATTTGTTAGTATAACGCCTGTTGAGGCAACTAATAAAAAATATAGTTATACATTTACTCCATCAAATTTAATTGAAATTAAAAATGACACTGTTTTTCCTTTAAGTGAAGGTAAAGTTGAAATTAATGTTATAACTGAAAGTGGAAATTATAAAGATAGTGTTTCTTTAAATATATTAAAAAGAGAGAATACTGTGACTGATAAAGAATATATTAAAAGTCTATATCAAGACGAATATAATCATGATTTATATCCTACTAGTAAAGGTTGGGGTTTAAGTGAATTAGATAATGTTGGTGTAAATTATGATAAGTTAAATAATGAAGAATTATATAAAGTTCCTAATGAAGGAAAGATTTATAATGCTAAAGATTATAAAATTACTTTTAATAGTGAAAATAATGCTGGTAATTTAACTTTATTATTAAATGAATTAGCTAATGTTGATGGTGTTAAGATCATTAAATTTGAAAGTGGAACATATTATATGAATTCAACTATATTAGCTAATAATGTTAGTAATGTTTATTTAGTAGGTAATAAAGATACTAAATTTATTTATACAGGATGGATGGGCTTTATTAAAGCTACTAATTGTAATAATTTACACTTAAATAACATTATTTTTGATATTAATCCTTCACCAACTATTACGGGTAAAATTGTAAGTAGTGAAGAAGATGACGTTTATGCTTATATTTATGTAAATCCTGATGAAGAGTATGACTTAAGTAATGAAATATATCAAAAATATTATTTAAAACGTACAGGTAGTTATGCTGAATATTATTATGATGATGAATATAAATCATATATCCTTAATCGCAATGGTAATTTATTTTATAATGCAGGTAGTACTGGTTTAACTGATTTAACATATGATAAAAATACTAAATTATTAAAAGTTACTTTAAAGAAAAATTTCCCATATTGTAGTTATAAAAAGCCTAATAAAGGAGTAGTTGTCAGTGTTGGTTTTCAAGTTTATGAAAGCTTTGGATTTTATTATTTAAATTGCGTTGACACATATATGGAAAATATTACGACTTATACAGTTGGTGGCATGGGATTAAGAACTGATAATGGTAAGAATTTATATTTAAATCGTGTTAATTTTATTAGAGAAATTGGAACAGGTAGATTATTAACCTGTACTGCTGATATTTTACATACTTGTAATTTAGAAGGTGTTGCAAAATTTACAAATTGTATTTTAGAAGGAAGTCATGATGATGCTATTAATGTTAAGACTTTCTATACTAAAATCACAGATATTGATGGTAATGTTGTTAGTGTTAGTCAAACTCAAAATGAGGTTAGTATTAGTTTCGATGTTGGTGATGAAGTTGAAATATATGATCCTAGTAATATGAGTTATAAAGATACTTATAAAGTTATGGGTGTTAAAACAATCGGAAGTAATTATGATTTAACGCTTGATAAAAAGGTTCCTAATAAAGGTAGTAAAAATTATACTGGTTTTAATTTAGGTAATGCTAGTAAAGCTACAAGAGTTACTTTAGATAATTCTGTTATTAAGAATAAAAGAAATAGAGGAATTTTGCTTCAAGGAAGAGACTCAATAATTTCAAATTGTACTTTTTTAAATGTAAATATGGGAGCTATTCAAGTTTTAGGGGTTGATGATGTTTTTAAAGAAGCGATTGTTCCTAAAAATATTAAAATTTATAATAACAAATTTTTAAAATGTTACGATGATATCCAAGTTTTTACTTATGGGAGTAAAGGACCTAGTGAAGCTAGTAATAATACATTAAAAGATTGTGATATTTATAATAATTTCTTTTATAAAAGTATTGGGAATACGATGGCTTTATATGGTGTAGGGAATATTAAAGTTCATAATAATTTTGATTTTCAATTAAATTCTAAAACTTATACAGTTTATGTTCATCATGCTGATGATGTGACAATTAGTGATAATATCACTTATTTTGCTAGTGATGTTAACGCTTTTAATTATGTAAAAGATGGTGGAAATAATAATAATTTATTAATTAATAATAATTTGATTAAAGGAGTTCTATAATATGAAAAAGAAAGCAAATTTGATTTTATTAAGTAGTGCATTAATTTTTTCTAGTTTGGGTGTTAACTTAACTAGTTGCTCTAATAACGAATCTAGTAAAGTTAGTGTTGAAACTATTACTTTAAGTAGTAATGTATCTTATTTAGTTGTAGGAGATAAATTAACGTTAACTACTAAAATAACTCCAGCAAATGCTACTAATCAAAAAGTTAGTTATTATAGTAGTGATGATAGTGTTGCTAGTGTTTCAAGTGATGGTGTTGTTAGTGCTAATAAAATTGGGGATGTAACTATTAAAGCTATCAGTGAAGATGGAAATAAAGAAAGTAGTGTATCTATAAAAGTAATTGGTAAAGATTATTCTTTTATTAGTAATGCTAATGAATTAGGCGAAGCCCTTTATGAATCTCCATATCAAAATAAAGTTGCTACTAGTGATAAGTTTGGTTTAAGTGACCCTAGTGTAGTTGGTGTAAATTTAGATGAGTCTAGTAAAATTTATTATTCTACAAAAGAAGATAGTGAATATGATAAAATTATTGAACCTAATATATTGACATTAGAAGAAATTAAAAGTGTTATTACTAATGCCACAGAAATTAATAATTTAAATCGAATTCAAGCAGCTATTTATTTAGCAAAGAAAGAAAATGATAATGGAAAATCAGTAAAAATTAAGCTACAAAGTGGAATAATTGACGTTGATACTACTAATATTTCAACTACTAGAGCTTTTATATTAGATGGATTAAATAATACAACCATTGAAGGAAATAATACTGTTATTAATCTTAAAATTAGTGAAATGAATTATAAAGGCTATATGAGCATTTCTAATTGTAAAAATCTTACTTTATTTGGAATTAGATTTAAACAAGAAGTACCAGCTAATGCCACAGGAGTAGTCGAATCTTATGATTTAGAAAATCGTAAAGTTGTTGTTAAAATTGATGAAGAATTTAATGAGACGATTTCTAGAGCCATTAAAAATAATAAAAAGTTAAGAAGTTACTTAGAATTTCATAAAGCTACCAAAGCTCCAATTCAAAATGGTAATTTTGTAGTTGATGGATTTAAAGGATATGAAGTTAAAGAAGATAATGGTGTATATAAAGTTACAATAACATTTAATAGTCCAATAAATGAATCTCAACTTGGGACATTAGCAACTTTACAATTTGCTCAATACGATATATCGGGTATTGCTATTGATGATTCAGAAAATATTCATATTGAATCAATCACAATGAATAATGCTTATGGTATGGGTTTAACTTCTGGATATACAAAAGACTTATATTTAAATCAATTTAAATTAATGGTTGAAGAAAACACTAATGCTTTAATGACAAGTTGTGCTGATGCTTTACATTTTTCTATGATGAGTGGCGATGTTAAAATTACTAACTCATTAATTGAATATTCTCATGATGATGCTTTAAATATTAAGCACGGCTATTTTTATAAAGTTGCTGATGCTGACACTAGTTCTTATACATTTACCTTTACTAGAATCACTACATCGATGCCTTTACCAAATGAAGGAGATAAGATTGCTATATATGAGGAAAGTACTTTTAATAGTCATGGAACTTATACTGTAGTAAGTGCTAAAGAAGAAAATGGCAAAATGCTTGTTAAGGTTAAAGAAAGAATTCGAAACTTTAACACTTGGGAAGCAAGTAGAGTAACATTTTTAAGCAATACACCTAATTTTGTATTTTCTAATAATATCGTTAGAAATAAAAGAAATAGAGGAATATTAGTTCAAGTTCCTAATGCAGTTATTGAAAATAATACATTTATGAATGTTGGGCATGGTTCTATTCAGGCTGCGACTGCAATGGATAAATTTAATGAAGCTACTTTAGCTCAAAATATCATCATTAAAAATAATAAGTTTATTTCTAATAATTATCTTGTTGGTGGAACTCTTTATGGTGATGTATCGATATTTGCTATAGGTAGTAATGGTGCAGTTGGACCAAGTAAGACAATAAGTAATGCAATGATTGAAAATAATTATTTTTATAATAATGGGAATGCTTCTATTTCTCTTAGGGGAGTTGGAGATTCTAATGTAAATGATAATTTATTCTTTGATGTTAGTAGTTCTCAACCAAGTGGAGATGCTTATAATTGTATTTTTAGTTTATCAAACACAAGTGATGTAACTATTAAAGGAAATTATAATCAATATAATTTAACTAATGGTTTAAGTGGAATTATTCCACAAGGAACCACTAGTAAAGATGGCATTAATTTAGTTGATAATAAATCAATTGAATTCCAAGTTATTAATGATGTTGGTCCTGAAATAGATATAACTAAAGCAACAGGTAAAATAACTATCGATGGTAATGTTGATGAATGGGAACAAGTTGGTGCAACAAATATTGAAATTCGAGGATATACCGATGCTTTAGGTAATGAATGGACTAAATCACAACTAGATCCAACTTTCAGTATTAAAAAATTAATGATGACATATGACGATACAGGAATCTATATAGGATTTGAAGTATTTGATAATGAAATAAATTGCAAAACTACAGATGATTTTTGGCTTGGGGATTGTGTAGAGGTTTTAGCTTCAACAATTACTAATATGCCTACAGCTGATTTGCAAGTTTATAAAGAAGAGGGTGGAGTTATTCAAACTGCTTTTGCTCCAACTTGGAAGTCTAGTAATTATAATACAATTGCTAAAGTTAGAAGTAATTCAAATTATGTTAATAACGCTTCTTTACTTGAATCAGTTTTAACATTAACTAGTGATGGTTATAAAGGTGAAATTAAATATCCATTTACCTTAATGCCAGAATTTAAAACATCTATAGATAATGGTGAAAGAATTGATTTTGCAATTATTATTGCTGATGCTGAAAGAGATTCAAGAAAAAGAGTTCAAGCTTCTAACGTTGCTCATAATGTTGAAAACAATAAAACTACAACAGCTAGAATGCCACAATATTTATTTAAATAAGCTATAACGGGTTAAATATAATTTTTAATTAATCCGAAATTATAATAGTGAATAAAATTTTAGGAGGAACTTATGAAAAAGAAATTTATTCCAATCGTTGCTCTTGCATCTTTACTTACTTTAGGTGGAGTTGCAACAGCTGTCACAAGTTGTGATAATCAAAATCAAGATAACCAAGATGTAAAAGTTAGTGATGTAACTATTTCCCTTAGTAAAACTACTTTACAAGTTGGTGAGAAGATTAAAGCAACTGTTACTATTAATCCTACTGATGCAACAAATAAAGAATACATCATTTCGTCAAGTAATGAAAGTGTTGCTTCTGTTAATGGAGATGAAATTACTGCAATTAGCAAAGGAACAACAGAAATTACAGTAAAAACTAAAGATGGTGATAAAACTGATTCAGTAACATTAACTGTCACTGAACAAGTTATAGAACTTACTGATCCAAAATTAGTTTATGATGGAGAAAAAGAATTTAGTGTAAATGCAGGTGAAGATTTAACTTTACCTACTATTAAAGCAATTTCTGGTGATGGAAAAACAGATATTTCTAATTTAATTGAAGTGAGTGATGCTAATGACTCAAAATCAATTAATGCTGAATTTACTAAGTTTAATAGTAAAATTGCAGGAGTACACACTTTATCTTATTATGTTGAAGAAGGTGAAGGCGAAGATATTAAGTCGGATGAATTAGAAATTAAAATTACAGTAAACCCTGCTAGTGAAGAAGGATTTAGTGTAACGAGTGAAGATAATGATTTAAATAATATAAAAGATACTACAAAAGTTTTTAAAGAAAATTTTGCTGAAGGTACTAAGTCTACATTATATAAAACATTAGGTGATGCTAATGACGCAAGTTATTTAAGTGGAACCAATGAAGCAGTTGGTGGGAATTCATTAATTATTAATATGAATAAGACTTCTGGTAGTGCTGCTAATTCTTTATTTTTAACTTTAAATGATGCAATGCCTAGAGGTGTATCAAAAAATTATATTGTCGAATTTGATTTTAAAATAGTTTCAGGTAGTAATTTTGGTAATGTTTATTTTGGTTTAAGATGGGATGGTAGTAATGGTATCAATGTTCAATTTGCTAATGGAAAAACTAGTAATGATGGAGTAGTTCATTTTAAACATAAATTTACTGAAGCAAATGTTCCTAGTGATGGAAATGCTGGATTCTTCTTCTTTAAGTTAGCAGCTGATCAAGAAGAATGTAAAATTGCAATTGATAATTTCCAAATTTCAACATCAGATCCAACTAGTTTTACAAAAGTTACACCAACTAGTGAACAATTAACAAATGAAGGTGGTTTTACATTCAATTGGAAAGAAAAAGGCAGTTCATTTAATCAAGGTGAGACAATAGCTATTGATAATATTGAAGATGAAAATATTAAAAACGCAATAAAAGGAAAAACAGGATTTGAAACAAATGTAATGCACTTAACAAATAGAGATAACCATACATTTGAGGGATTAAATTCTACTAATTTAATTGCTGGTAAAAAATTGAAAATTTCTTACACATATTACTCTGTATTTGATGAAAGTTTACTAGTTTTACCTATGGCTAGTGGAGTTCAAAGTGGAACAATTAATGAATTTGATACTACAGTCATCGAAGGAAATATTAAAAAATTATCATTCACTTATAACTTAAAATCTGGCGATGATGCTATTAATTTTTATCCAACAAATGCTAAGTTTGATATTTATATGGGTAATATGACAGTCGAATTACTTGAAAATACTGAAGTAAAACCTGCTGATGAAACAGAAAATGGCTTTAAAGTTGGACATAAATTTAAAAATACAAGTCGTTCATTTGGTTCAGAAGATAAAGGCAGTGCTAAAATGACTAATGACGCAACCTTACCAAGTAATGTAACTGGAGATGGATTTAATTCAAAAGCAAGCTTACTTGAATATAAAAATGCTACAGATAATACAATGGAATGGTGTAGATGTTTAGATAGTAATGGTAAATCTCAACTTGAATTAGGTAATACATATAAAATTACTGTTGCTTATTATATGGAAAATTATGATGCTAGTAGATGGTGTATAAATTTTGATAATGCTAAATTCTTAGATTTAGATGTTGGGGAAGGCTATCATAAAAAAGAAATTAATTGGGTTGCTGAAAAAACTTGTGATTTCTTTAGTTTTTTTTTATATTCCAGGAGGAATGACTGTTACAGATGCAAAAGTATATATTGCATATACAGAAGTTGAATTAATTGAAATTGCTAAATAATTAGATTTAATTTATATTCCTAGGAGAATTTTCTCCTAGGAATAAGAAAGTAGAGAAGATATGGAAAGAATTGCTGAAGGGGATTTACTTAGAAGGATTAGACTTAATAGAAAAAGACTAGCTTCTAAAATGTATTGTTATCCAAAAGTGTTTAATAAAAAATATAGTGCATCTTGGCCAGGAGATTGGGAAGGACGATGTATTTTGTCTTTGACAAGTTTATATTTTGCTCTAGATGGATATAAAGAAGAGCAATTGGATGTTTTAAATCAATTAAATGAGATCATGTCACATTTAAAAGAATTCATCAATGAAGATGGATATTTTGGGAACCTTATTAATGATATAAATTTAGATGAGCAACAAGTAAGTGGCAATTCTTGGTATTTAAGAGGTTTAATTGAATATTATCAAATTACTAAAAATGAAGAATTTTTAGAGATTATTAAAAATATTATTAATAAATTTATTTATAAAATTGAAAAGTTTTATGAAAATTATCCAATAATTGATAGAGAGCAAGGCGAAGTTAGTGGTCATATTGAAAATGTTAGTAAAAATGGCTGGTTATTAAGTAGTGATGTAGGATGTGCATTTATTTTGCTTGATGGAATGAGTGAGGCTTATTATTTAATTAAAGAAGATAGGTTAAAAAATATTTTAATTAAAGTTATAGATAAATTTATTAATATTGATTTTATGAAGTTAGAATGTCAAACTCATGCTACTTTAAGTTGCTGCCGTGGTATATTGACTTTTTATAAAGCAACTAATGATAAAAAATATTTAGAGTATGCAGTTGATATATTTACCAAATATATTAATTATGGAATGACTAATGATTATTCAAATATTAATTGGTTTAATCGTAAATCTAGTTGGACTGAACCATGTTGTATTGTTGATTCTATTATTCTTTGTGGACAATTATTTGATATCACTAATGATGTGAAATATATAAAATTATTTAATAGAATCTATCTTAATTCGATCGTTGTATCTCAACGTGGTAATGGTGGAGCAGGTTGTAATACTTGTTTAGTTGATTCTAATATTGACATTAAAGCATATTTATATGAAGCCTTTTTTTGCTGCACAATGCGTTTAGCAGAAGGATTAAGATTTATTAAAAAATATTCTTGTTATTATTTTAATAATGAAATAATCATTACTAATTTAGAAGACTTTAAATTCTTATTAGATAATAATGAAATTATTGAAGTAAAAGGTGATATTTATAAGAAATTAAATGTTGATATTAGTTTTAAAAATATTAAAAAAAATATGGAAATAGCAATTTATTTGCCTGAAAATATTGATTTTACTACTAATATAAGTGATTATATATATAAAGATAATTTATTTAAATTTAAGATAGACTCTGATTTAAATATAAATTTTAAATTTAGACTAAAAGTACATCAAGAAGAGCATAAAAACTTTGTTGGAGATAAGTTATTAGTTAAAAGAAACGAATATCTTGATAAGAAGTGTTTTATAATTAATAATCAAAAATATTATTATTTAATTGACTATTCAAAGATAAAAAATAAAAATGAAACTATGGAGATTAATCAAGAGATCTAGATATGAATAAATATTTTAAAAAGGCCTTACCGATTTATGGAAAAGATAAAATTAATTTATTAAATAGTTCTTTATTTTTTAAGATTTATATTGGCAATAAAGGGAAATATAAATTTGTTATTACTGGTAATAATTTTTATAGAATATATATAAATGGGATAATGAAATTCTATGGTCCTAGTAGGGATGCTCATAATTTTTATAGAGTAGATAAATATAATTTAAATTTAAATATTGTTAATAATATCATTGTAATTGAAGTAAGTGGAGCTAATTGTAATTCTTTTTATAGTCTGAATACTACTCCTTTTATAATGTATGAAATAATAAGTAATAATGAAGTTATTACTTATAGTGGTGATAATTTAACTAATGTTTTTAATAACGATACTAGGTTAAGAAAAGTAACTAGATTCTCTTATCAACGAGCTTTTAGTGAATCTTATAATATAGATAATAATTTTAATTTATTTTTAACTACTAATAAAGATTGTTATAGCAAATTAAAATTTGAAGTTATTAAAGATACAATTAATTTAGATAAACGAATTGTTAGTTATCCAAATCTTAAATTTAGTAAATATAAGTTAATTGAAAAAGGAAAGGCATTTATTAATAATGATAAAAAAATCTATGAAGACCGCTATCAGGTTTTAGAGTATTTAAAAATATTTAATAAAGACGAATATGATATTGATTCTAATAAAATTGCGTCTTTATTAGATTATAAGTTAAGTGATAATTTAGATAATAACTTAAATGATTATGAATTTCTAACTTATAAAAATAATGTGAGTTTAACAGGTTTTTTAAATTTAAAATGCACAATTTTAGAAGATTCATTAATTTATATTTTATTTGATGAAGTTAATATTATAGATAAAAATAATTCTAATTTAATTGGAATCAATTTTTATCGTAATACAACTCATAATTGTCTTACTTATTCTTTAAAAAAAGGTAATTATGATTTAATTTCTTTTGAACCTTATACTTTAAAATATGCTCGAATTATTTTACTAAGCGGAAAAGCAAAAATTGAAGATTTTAAAGTATTAAAATATGAAAATAGAGATTGTAGAAATTTTAAATATGATTTCTCTAACAAAAAAATTAATAAAGTATTTAATGCTGCTATATCGACATTCAAGCAAAATGCTGTAGATTTATTAACTGATTGTCCAAGTAGAGAAAGAGCTGGATGGTTATGTGACTCTTATTTTAGTGGGCAAGCTGAAGTATTATTAACTGGAAAAAACTTAGTCGAAGAAGCGTTTTTAGATAATTATTCAAAATGTAAAAAGGATAATTTACCAAAAGGAATGATTCCAATGTGTTATCCAGCTGATTTTCCAAGTAAGGAATATATTCCAAATTGGGCGTTATGGTATATTTTAGAAATTTTTAATTATATTAATCGTGGTGGTAAAAAATATATTTTAAAAAATTCAATAAATAATATTAGTGGAATATTAGATTATTTTAAAGAATTTGAAAATGAACTGGGTCTATTAGAAAATTTGAAAGGTTGGATTTTTGTAGAATGGAGTAAAGCTAATGATGCTGAATTTATTAAAGGAATAAATTATCCAACAAATATGCTTTATAGTGAAGCTTTAATTAAAGCAGGGTTGTTATTAAATGATCAATCTTTAATTAAAAAAGGGAATAATTTAAAGAAAATTATTTATAAATATTCATTTAACGGGGAATTTTTTGCTGATAACTCTATTAGAAATTCTTCAAATGATATAATTAAAACAAATAATATTACGGAAACTTGTCAATATTATGCTTTATATTTTAATATTATTAAAAAAGAAGACAATGAAAGATTTTTTAATAAAATGATTAATAACTTTGGTGAATATCGTAATGCTAATGTAGTTTATCCAAATGTTTATAAATCAAATGTATTAATGGGAATATTACTTCGCTTAGAAATATTAAATAAAAATCATCTATATCAAGAAGTGTTTAATGAAACGATTGATTATTTTTATAAAATGAGTAAAATTACTGGAACTTTATGGGAACATGATTCAATATTTGCTAGCTTAAATCATTGTTTTACTAGTTATGTAATAAATATTATCTTAGAAGCTAATTTTGGTTTAACATTTATTGATTATAAAAATAAATATATTTATCTAAATAAAAAAGGATTTTATGAAGATGCTAAAGTTGAAATACCTTTAAAAAATGCTAAATTAATACTAGAAACTAAGGATAATAAACTAACTTATAAATTGCCAACTAATTATAAAATTATTTGGAATTAAATTTATTTTGTATAATAAGATAAATAATTATCATTTAAAAATATTTTAGATCTTATTTTTATTAAAATTAAATTTTTATGTAGGATTAGAAGACTTTTTGTTTTATATAAGCTTTTAAAAATTATAAATTAGTAGAAATTTTATAAAAACGTAGTTAATATTTATTTATATAAATAGAAAAAGATTTATAAAATTTTAGTGAGGAAATTATGAAAGTTTTAATCTTAAATGGAAGTCCTAGAAATAATGGTAATACAACACTTGCTATTAAAGAAATTGAAAATGAATTTAAAAAGAACTATGTCGATTATGAAACTATTCAAGTAGGTCAATTAAGTATTAGAGGTTGTATTGCTTGTAATAAATGTAGTGAATTAAATAAATGTATATTCGATGATATAGTTAATGAAATAGCTATAAAATTTAAAGAAGCAGATGGATTAATTATTGCTAGCCCTGTTTATTATGCTTCAGCTAATGGAACATTAATTAATTTATTGCAACGCCTATTTTATAGCACTAATTTTGATAAATCGATGAAAGTTGGTTGTAGTGTAGTAGTTGCTAGACGTGGTGGATGTAGTGCAACTTTTGATGAATTAAATAAATTTTTTACAATTAGTAATATGCCAATAGTTAGTAGTACATATTGGAATAGTGTGCATGGTAGAAAAGTTGGAGAAGCTAGTTTAGATCTTGAAGGATTACAAACAATGAGAAATCTAGCTCGCAATATGATTTTCTTAATGAAATCTATTCAACTAGGCAAGGATAAATTTGGTTTACCTATTTTAAATAAAGGTAATTATACTAATTTTATTAAATGATTTAATATTTAGTTAATAATAGATAGCTTATTTAAAGGGATATTAAATTATGAATAAATATTTAATTTTTACTTCTTTAAAGTGATAATTTATTTTTAATGATATTAAATAAAATATATATATAATTAAAATAAACATAATATAAATTTAAAAAAATTTGATAATAACGATTAAATTTAAAATTTATTAATAAAAAATTAATAGAAAAAAATTTAATAATTTATTTCTCTATCTAGTTTATATTTAATATAAATCTGACGGGGGGGTATTTATGAGATATCGTAATCTATGTTTAACAAATTTGTTACTTATTTATTGTTTATCCTATTTACCGAGTTGCTCAAAAGGAAATGATAATAAAGAAGTCTATCAAGTAACATTAAGCGCTAATCAAGATGAAACTAAGATATTTAAAAAAGATTTATTAACATTTAAACTGAATGTTAATAAAGGAGATACAATCTTAAAAGCTCTAGAATATAATAACTTAGCTACATCAAATTATAATAAGATAATAAATTACTCATATGGAGAATTTCAATCTTGGTATAAAGATAGTGAAAGTGCATTTGATTTAGATATTGATAATAAAATAGATATTAATACATATAAAGTTAATAATGACTTAGCTTTATATGCTGGATATATCTATAATGATTACACCCCTTTATTAAAAAATAATATTTCAAGTTATCTGGGTAATTACATGGCTTTAAGTTATTCAAGCTTACCTTTTATTAGTACAAGTGAATTACCAGCATTAAGTGAAGACTATAAGGAAGTCACTTTTAAACATATTGATGATATAACATATGATAATTTTAAAATAGATTTATTAAAAAAATATGCCTTTAAATTAAAAAAAGACGGATCATACGATGATAAATTTAAGGCATATAATTTAAAGTTAGATTATATGAAAGAAAGTGAAGAATTAAAATTAACTTATAACTTTAATGATGAGAGAAATAAATTTCCTAGTAACTTTGTAAGTAGTCAATTCTTTTTAAAAGATACTCGCGATATATTAAATGATAATTATTTTTATGTTGCTGATTATTCTAAAGAAAATAACTTTATTACAAGTTATGAAGTTAAAGGAAATGGGGATTTATATAAATATTTTTCTTATTATCCTAATAGTGATGTTGATCCAGTAAGCGATTTTTATGATTGCTTAGAAAAAAATGGCTTAACTACTACAATTAAAAGTTCTAATTATACATATGCGGTTGATGAATCATATTCAATTTTAATTACTGCTAATTATCAAAATGAGATGGTAAATGTTACTTTATTAAGTTTAGCGACAACTTCCTTAGATATTGATGAATTAAAAAAATCTTATTTAGATATAACAACTTATGAATTTGAGGAAGATTTATTCCCTCTTATTAATAAAGTAAAAGGATTTGGATCAATACTATCTGGATATTTAAATAATAATGGTGTTATTGGGTTTTATGTTAGTGGTCTTGATGAAAATTCATTAGATAATTATTTAGAGCAATTAAATTCATTATCATATCAAGGCGATGTTAATCAATATAATAATTCATATATCTATAGTTATTCATATAATCGTAATGAATTAAATATTCAGATAACTTATTATGATAAAAAGCTTAATAATAATTTATTTGATAATTATGCAATATTTTATTTTTCTCATCCTGGAGATATTGATAAAAATGTAAGTAATTGGATTAATAAGCAAAGTAAGGGCGATAGTGAAATTAAATCATTGCCTTTAATTAATGGGGAAGGGGCCTATAGTAGTGGCTATATTATTAATAATAATAGTTTATTAGGATATACATATTATATGAGTGTATCTAAAGCAATTACTACTAAAGAAGAATATATTGAAGCTATCAAAGAAACATCTTTATGGGAAATAGATAATAATAATACAACTTCAACAATGACGATATTTAATTCTAAAGATAAAGTGTTTACTTTAGGAATTATTGAAGAAGATAAAGATTTGACTATTAGACTTATTTATAATTACCATAAAGATTTAGAAAAACCTAGTTTAACTGATGTTATGAAATATGTGAATTATCGATTAGGAACAGGCGATAACTTCCTTGTTCCAGGGTTAGATAAAATTATTAATGGTAGTAAAGATATTCAATTAGAAGAATATTATGATGGAGACTATGATCGAGTAATAATTTATTTACCACTTAGTAATTATAACCAATATATATCTTATGAAAATATATTTGTTGAAGCATTTACTAATTCTGAAGATTTTAAAAATATTGGAACAAATAGTGATGGATCTGTTACTTTCTATCAAGAGAAAAATAATGGTGTTATTAGTTATTATGCAGGCTTGTCTAGCTATTACATAATAGGATTATATAAATAAAATGGAGGCAAATATGAAAAAAAGATTATTGGTTTATTCTTTATTAACTTGTTCGTTATTATTTAGTTGTAATAAAGACTATCAAGGTTTAGTTGATAATGGGCAAATTACTTTATCATCTAGTTCATTAGTATTAAAAGTTGGTGAAGAACTTACCTTAAAAACTAATTTAAATAGTGATAAGGTTGTTTATTCTTCAAGTAATGAAATGATTGCTAAAGTTAATGAAGATGGAGTTGTAAAAGGAATTAAAGTTGGAGAAGTAGTAATTACTGCAGCAATTAAAGATAATTTAAAATATAAGTCAAAATTAACCTTGAATGTTGTTGATGATAATTATAGTAATGTTACTGATTCAAAAAAAGAACTAATTATTAATAGTGCTCCTAATGTTACTTCGTTTGAACAAGGTTCTTATTTTGATTTAACTGGTTTAAAAGTAAGTTTAAAAGAAACTTTTTTAGATGGAAGTGTTGAAATTAAAGAAATTAATGATTTTACTACTAATCCAAAAGAAGGTGAACTTTTATCAACAGTCGGAAAATATCAAGCAGTAATTTCTTATCCTGGTGCTAATAGTTTAACTTTTGAATATGAGGTTATTAGTGCTCCTAATGATGATTCCTTAGCAACTATTTTAGAAAAATTAGAATATAGTGATAAGTATACTGTTGATGTTAGTGGGACTATTGGTAGTAATAACGTAGCTTATAAAGAATACTTTGATAGTTATTGCTATTATTTTGAAAGTGATAGTTCAAAATATGGGTATGCTTATCAAAGTAGTATTGGCGATAGTGGGACGAGTTCTTATCATTATAGGGGAGTATTCAAATATAGTTTTAATGATAATGGTGATGTTGTACCTGGATCATATGTTAGTCATACTTCATGGAGTAGATTTGATGGAGTCTCAAATTTTAATGAAATTTTTAATTATGAAATCGCTCCTCATAGAAAAGTTAATGGTTTATTTACTATTAATGATTCAGAAACCAATAAGAATTTAATGTCTTATCTTGGATTAAGTGGATATGAACAATACGTTTCCAAATTAAAATTTAAAGTATTAAGTGAATCAGAATTTGAGGTTTATTTGACTTTATATCAAGGATTAGGAAATATCACATTTAAAGTTAGTAAAATCGATGATGAAAATGGTGTTTTGCCTAAAGTAACAGCTTATTTAGACGAGGATAAAGGTGGATTAAATACATATAAAGAAGTATTTGATGTTAAAAATGCTTTTAGTAAAAATCGATATAAACTCGATTTAGGAAATATTAGTGTTGGTAGTATTTTAACTGTTACTTATCATATTGGTTATGCATATTATACACCAACTTATATTTATTACGATTATGATGATCAATATCTAGCTTATTTAAATAGCGTTAAAGAAGAAGATGATCCTACTTATGTTGATACTGGCAAATTCTATAACGAAACTGAGGAAAAAGTCTATAATTTTACAGTTAATAAGGTTAATGGAGTTGATACTTTTACTTTGGGTGAAGTTGATGATGATTATAGTAGCTGGTATACTTTTCCAGAATATTGTAAATATTTTATTGAAGCTGATATTTTTGATGAAGATAATCTAGATTTATTCAGTTATGATAAATTAAATTTTGATGGTACTGACAAATCTTTATATTTATTGACTGATACTGAATTAGCTACTGACTTTGGAAGTTATATTGGTACAAGTTATACAGGTTATGGTGTTGGATTTACTGATTTTAAATATGCTAGCGACAATGAATCACTAACTGAATTAGGTTTATATTACTTTTTTGTTTATAGTGGTAGCATTTACTATAGTTTGTACGTATTTAGTGATTTTGGTACAGCTAAATCTAATGTTGTTGAAAGTTATTTAACTAAATAAGGAGATTATGATAATGAAAAATAGAGGAGTGTTTATTTTATCGCTTACTTTACTTGCTAGTTCATTGCTTTATTCATGTACTGATAGTGTAGAAGAAGCTTTAAAATCAAATTTTGGTATATTAATTCAAGGTGCTAGTGACTTGTATTTAGGTAAAAGCTTGCAACTTTCAGCTAAAAATTCTACTTTAGATGATTCTTTAGTGTGGAGTAGTAGCGATGAAAGTGTAGCAAGTGTCAGTGATACTGGATTGGTTAAAGGACTAAAAGAAGGGAGCGTTATTATTAAATGTAGTAGTAAGAAACATTCATATTCTTTTGATGAAGTTAGCTTAAAAGTTATCGATGGAAGTAAAATTAATTATAAAGTAACATTTAAAAATTATGATGGATCAGTTTTAGAAGAAACTACTGTTCATGGAGGGGAAATTGCTACTTATTTAGGAGAAACTCCAACTAGACCTTCTAGCGATGTTAAAAATTATACTTTTTTGGGTTGGGATAAAGATCTTAACGAATCAATTAATGAAGACACAACATTTGTTGCACAATATGGAGAGTCTAACATTGACTTTAATTCATATGCATTTTATTTATTAACTGGACCAGAGGAATTTGCTGGCAAATATTTAGCGTATTATAAAGGAAATGAAGAAGAAGTTAATTTACCAACTTCTTATAATTATCGCGATGTTATTGGAATTTATGATGGTTCATTTTCAAATAATACAACTGTAAAAACTATTAATATTCCAGAAAGTTATGTCTATATAGGAGCTAAGGCTTTTTATGGATGTGCTAATTTAACTCACATAAATTTACCTCCTAAACTTGTAGTTTTAGGCGAAGCTGCATTTTATAATTGTACTTCTTTATTAACTGTTAAAATTCCTGAAACTATAACAACAATAACTCAGCAATGTTTTTCAAATTGTCCAAATTTAGTCTCAGTAAATATCTCAGATAAAGTGACATCTATTCAAGACTATGCTTTTTCAAATTGTCCAAATTTAGTTATAAAATCATTACCTTCTAGCTTAAAAACAATAGGTGATAGTGCATTTTATAAATGTAACAAATTTAGTGGAAACATTGAGTTTCCAAATGATTTAGATAGTGTAGGACCTTTTGCATTTAGTCAAACAAGTATTACTGGTATAACGATAAATGCTAAATTGACTAATTTTTCTAGTAGTGCAGCTTTAGGCGCTAGAAGTCTTACTACTATTAAAGTTAATGAAGAAAATGCAAATTATAAAGCAATAGATGATGTTTTATATGATAAAAATGGAACGACTTTATTTCTTATAGCCCCTAATAATACTCGAGAAGTTAATATTGCTGAAGGTGTAACAACGATTAAATCATATTCAAGTTCATTTTCAAAAGCTACAAAAGTTACATTTCCTAAATCATTAAGCTTAATTGAAAGCAATGGACTCGGAACTTCTTATATTAAAGAGTTTGTCTTTAATGAAGAAATGGATGGTTCTAAATTAGTTATGGAAGAATATGCTTTTTCTGATTGTTATGAATTAACTTCATTTAGTGTTCCTGATGGTGTAATTAAATTACCAAGATATTTCTTATATGGATCAAGTAAACTAGTGACTTTAAATATTCCTGACACAGTTTTAAGTATTGGTGAATGTGCTTTCAGTGATACAGCTATAACTGAATTTAAAATTCCAGAAAATTTTAAAACTATACCAGAGCGATTATTAGATGGAACAAATGTTAAAGAAATTGTCATTCCGAAAAATGTTGAAAGTATTGAAACATATGCATTTAGTGATTTGAAAGAATTAACAAAAGTAACATTTACTAATTCAAAAGGTATCACTTACATGGATTATGGCGTGTTTAATGGTTGCAGTAAATTAAGTGAAATAGTTGGTGATTTTCCACTTATTGATGTTAAAAGCTCAATTGATTTAGTTGAATTTCCATTTGGTACATTAGAAGGTACTGCTATTGAAAATTTCAAACTTCCAGATGGTTATCAAGAGATTTCAAATTTTGCTTTTAAAGATTGTACAAAATTGAAAGATATTTATTTACCAGCAAGTTTACATAGAGTTGACAAATGGGTGTTTGAAAATACTGCTCTTGAACATATCTATTTTGGCGGCACCAAAGAAGAATTTGCAAAAGTTTTAACTAAACTTGATACTGATGATGAAGAATCATTATATGGTACAGTTTATGATGATGATGAAGACGTTTTAGAAGAAAAGAAGAGTTATAATATATTAAATAAATTATATGCTGAAGATAAAGTTACTTATAATTCTAAATATAGTGAAGTAGACTTTTCTAAAACTTCTACAACAAAATAATGGGGTAGTTATTATGATAGGAAAAAAATTATTAAGTGGATTATTTTTATTTACTGCTTTAGGCTTAGTTTCTTGCAGTGAAACAATTGATATAGGGAAATATTTTGATTATAAAGAAACAAATAAAGAAGCAACATTAACTCTAAAAGGAGTTAGCAGTTTATATGTTAATGAACAAAGTCGAGTTTATGTTGAAGTTAGTAATTCATCTCTTACAAAAGTTAATTTTACAAGCAGTGATGAAAATATTTTAACTATTGATCAAACTGGCTTAATGAAAGCATTGAAAGTTGGTAAAGTAACTATCGAAGCATCATTAAGTAAAAATTTAGTTAAAACATTAAATGTTGAAGTAAAAGAAAAATCTATTGATTCATATGATGTTAGATTTGTTGATTATGATGGAACTTTATTATATGAAACATTTGTTAAGCCAAATGAAAGTGCAACATATGTTGGTAATGAACCTAAAAGATCATCAAATTTCGAAAGAGCTTTTATTTTTAAAGGGTGGGATAAAGATTTTTCTCATGTTACAAGTGATTTATTAGTAAAAGCAACATATACTGAAGTTAATAATACAGAATTTGTTTTTACACCAGTTTCAGCAGGTGGCGAAGAAGGTTATATGCTGTATTACTATTTAGGTAATGATAAAAAAATTGTAATTCCTGATTCTTATCAAAATAAACCTGTAACTAGAATAGATACTGCGGCTTTTTCTTATGCTAAAAATTTAGAAGAAATTACATTTCCAGATTCGATTAATGAATTGGGTGATAGTTTATTTTATGGAAATACTACGATAAAAGAAGTAAACATTCCTGATTCAGTCTATGAAATTGGAAGTGGAATGTTTGAAGATTGTGTTTCGCTAAATAAAGTTACTTTACCTGAAGGAATGACTATTTTACCAGAAGATACATTTTATGGATGCACGAGTTTAAAGGAAATAATTCTACCTTCTACCGTTTCAAAAATTGCTGATAATGCTTTTAAAGATTGTTCTTCACTTCAAACATTAAATTTCAAAAAAGAAGATATGCTAGTTGAAATTGGCGAAAGTACATTTGAAAATACTGGGTTTACTTCATTTACCTTGCCTATAAATGTAACTATTTTGGGTGAAAGTGCCTTTTCTGATTGTACAAAGTTAACTTCTTTTGTTTGGAATGATAAACTTAATTCTACAAGCCGATATTTATTTGATGGGTGCTCTAATCTAAGTAGTTTTACTTTTAAAGATGTATTAAATACTATTGAATATCGTACATTTCTTAATAATGGTTTTGAAACTTTTACATTACCTGATACTGTAACATCAGTTAAAGAAAAGGCTTTTTCTGGAAACGAGAAATTAACTACATTTGTTTGGAATAAAAACGTAACAGAAATTCCTAGTGGATGTTTTGATAGTTGTTCAGAATTAACTTCTTTTTCTGGAAATGATAATGTTACAAGTATTGGAAGTAGTAGTTTTTATGGTACTGCATTTAGTAAAATTGATGGAACAAATTTATTAAAAAGTAAAGTAACAACTATTGGATCAAATGCTTTTTTTGGTGGAACAAAATTATTAGAAGTTACTATTCCTAAAAATGTAACTACTATTGAATCTCAAGCCTTTAGAAATAATAAACTTTTAACTAAAGTAACTATTGAAGAGGGTGTTACTACTATTGGCGCAAACGCTTTTGCTGCTTGTCCTAATTTGACTAGCATCACATTCCCTAATTCATTAGTTAGTTATGGAACAACTTCTACTGGCATGTTTACTGATAGTTTTTCAGTCGAATCAATTAATTTAGGTAATAATGTTAAAAATTATAAAAGCGTGGATGGCGTTGTTTATACTAAAGATGGATCAACATTATTTGAATACCCTTTAGGTAATAAATCAACATCATATAAAATTATTGATGGAGCAACAAAAATTGGTAATGGAGCTTTTGCTGGTGCTAAATATCTTAAAAGTATTGATTTTAATAAAGTTACAACAATAGGGTCTGATATTTTAGCTTCAAGTTATGGAGATGGCTCTAGTATAATTGAAAATATAACTACTCCAGAAACTCTTACATCATTGAGCTCCTCGTTTGGTTATAGTAAATATTTAGAAACTTTAGATTTATCGTTATCTATTAAATTAAAAGCTGTACCAAATTCATTAGCAAGAAATTGCTTAAAATTAGTAGAGGTTAAATTACCAACTACGATTGAAAAAATTAACTCTAATGCCTTTGGAAATTGTTCAAATTTAACTAGTATCAATTTGCCTAGTAAAATTAGAAGTATTGGAAGCAATGCTTTTAAAGGAGCTAATAAATTAATAGCAACTTTTGATGGTACGATAGCTGATTTTTATGGATTAGGTGATGATGCTATTGGAAGCAATGCTTTTGCTAGTGGTGCTATTGTTAGATGTAAAGATGGCGATATAAAATATTAATTAATTTATATAAAAAAGTGTAGTTTTTACAAAAAACCTTGTAGAACTACACTTTTTATTTTGAATTATTTTTAATTATAAATTTAAAATGATTATTTTAATTAATTACTTTTATAAAGTATTAATTTTATTTATAATTAAAGTATGAGAAAAATAGCAAATAATTTTATTAATAATGAATTTAGTTTAACAAAAGAAGCTGCTATTGAAAGTATGGTTTTATTAATCAATAAAGATAATACTTTACCTTTAGATATTAATAAAACAATTTCACTTTATGGAGGAGGGAGTGTTAATACTTTTAAAGGTGGTACAGGTAGTGGAGATGTTAATGTTTTTCATAGTGTTAGCATTTATGAAGGATTAAAATTTAAAGGTTTTAAAATTAATAATGAATTTAATTTAAATAATTACTTAAATAAATTAAATGGTGAAATCAAAAGAAGAGATAAAAAATTAAAAGAATTAACTAAAGGTATAAATCCTTTTAATTATGAAGAAATGTATACTGCAATTGCTATTGCACCTGAAAATTACATATTGGATACTAAATTAACTAAAAATGATTTAGTTAATTTAGATATTTTGGATTTAGCAATCTATGTTATTTCACGACAAGCTGGTGAAGGAAAAGATCGTCAATTAATTAAAGGTGACTATTATTTATCTGATGTTGAAATGGAAAATTTACAATTTTTAAAAGATAATTTTAAGAAATTAATTGTAATTTTAAATACAGGTTCGCCTTTAGATACCACATTTATTAATTCTTTAGATGTTGATGCTTTAATTTTATATGGACAAGCTGGAGAAAAAGGTGGATTAGCTTTAGCTGAACTTCTTAATGGAGAAAGAAATTTTAGTGGAAAACTTACATTGTCATGGCCTAAAGATATTAATGATTTAAAAATTTCTAAATGTTATTCTTATTTAGATAATGATGTTAATAAAGAGCAATATATAGATGGAGTTTATGTTGGTTATAGATATTATGACTCATTTAATATAAAACCACGTTTCCATTTTGGATTTGGTCTAAGTTATACATCATTTGAATTAAAATCATCTTTAAATGTTGATAAAGATAAGATAATAGTAAAGACATTAATAAGAAACATTGGATCTTATAATGGAAAAGAGGTAATTGAAGTTTATTATCGACCTTTTGATTTAATTGATGAACCATTTCAATCATTGATTTCTTTTAAAAAATCTAAAGAATTAAAAATAAACGAAGAAGAGGAATTAATTCAAGAAATTGATGTTAGAGAATTAGCTACATATGATGAAAGTAAAAATTCATTAGTACTTAAAAAAGGTAAATATGGTATTTATGTAGGTAATAGTAGTAATAATTTAACTGGTTTGAAAATTATTGAAATTGAAAAAGATGTGATTTTAAAAACTTATACAAAAATTGTACATAAAGATCTTGGATTTGAAGAAATTAAAGGAATTAATCATCAACATGAAGATAATTTATTAGAAATTATTAAGGTTAATTTAAATTACATAAAACCTTATTTAAATAAGGATGAAGTTAAATTTGATAATAATTTAGTAAAAGACTTTATGGATGTTGATTTATGTAATTTTGCTTTTGGTACTTTACCATTTAGAAGTAATTCAAGTGCAGGTGTTTGCGGTGAATATGATCCAGATTTATGTAAAAAATATCATATTGATAATATATATATGGCTGATGGTCCTGCTGGATTAAGACTTTCTAAAGAATATTATAAATATCATAATGGTGACACTAAATCTGCTACATATATTCCAATTGATTTGATTAAATCTAGATTTATTTATAAAATAGCGGATAAAATCATATGTTTATCATTTTTTAAGAAAAAGCATAAAAGATTTACAACTTGTTTTCCAAGTGCTTTAATGGTGGCTCAAAGTTTTGATTTAGATTTAACTTATAAAATTGGTGAACACATTCAAAAAGAGATGAAAGAATACAAAGTAGATATTTGGCTTGCTCCTGGTATGAATATTGTTAGACATCCTCTTGGTGGTAGAACTTTTGAATATTATAGTGAAGATCCTTTAGTTAGTGGTCTTATGGCAAGTAGTCTAAGTAACGGAGTTAGTAGCAATAATTCTCATAAGACTGTTTGCTTTAAACATTTCTGTTGTAATAGTCAAGAAGATAATCGTATGAAAAGCGATTCAATTGTAAAAGAAAAAGCCTTACATGATATATATTTAAAAGGTTTTGAGATTGCTATTAATAAGGGTAGTAGTAGAGCGATTATGACTTCATATAATAAGTTAAATGGTGTTTATACTAATTCAAATAAAGATTTATTATTGGGTTACCTTAGACATGATTTAGGCTTTAATGGTGTAATTATGACTGATTGGAATAGTGTTGATGATAAAGATCAAGCACAAGGATATGAAGCAATTAATAATGGTACTGACATAATTATGGTTGGTAATAAAAAAATTAGAAATAATTTATATGCAAATTTATTAAGAAATAAATTAGACAAAAAAGCCTTGATTAATAGTATTTCAAGTTTAATTTCTTTAAGTAAGGAACTTAAAAAATAATATTTATAATTAATTTACATATTTCATATTAATATTAATTTATAATATTTTTATGAATATTTTAGTTATTAATGGTTCACCTAAAGGAAATCGTAGTAACACAATGAAGGTTACAAATGCTTTTGTTAGTGGATTAAATTTTAATAATAATTTTAAAGTTGATATTATTAATTTAAGTAATAGTAATTTAAAACATTGCTTAGGTTGTTTTTCTTGTTGGAAAGTTACTCCTGGAAAATGTGTTATTAAAGATGATATGAATAATTTTTTAGAATTATTTAAAAATGCTAATTATATTATTTATTCCTTTCCTCTTTATTATTTTAGTGTTCCTGGTTTAATGAAAGATTTTATCGATCGTGAGTTACCATTAAATCTTCCTTTTATGATTGAAAATAAAAGTGGTGTAGGTCTAGGTGCTCATCCTTCTAGATATGATAATTCACATCAAAAATTTATATTAATTTCTACTTGTGGATTTTATACTTCTAGACAAAACTATGATGCTGTAATTTCAATGTTTGATCGTATTTGTGGTAAAGATAATTATTTAAAATTATTTGTTGGACAAGGAGAATTATTTAATATTCCTGAACTTAAAGATAGAACTGATCTTTATTTACATGATGTTAAAAATGCTGGAACTGAGTTTATTACAACTAATAAAGTTAGTAGTGATTTATTGGATAAATTAAGTGTTGATTTATACCCAAAAGAAGTTTATGAAAAATGGGCCGATGATAGTTGGGGTGTAAGCAAAGACGATGAAAATCAAAAAAATAATGTTGATTCTGCACTAATTTTTACTAAACAAATGGCAAATTTATATAATAAAAATAATTATCCAAATAAGGATTTGGTTATTGAAATGAGATATAGTGATATAAATAAAAATTATCAAATTATTCTAACTAAAGAAGAAGCAATAGTTAAAAAAGATGAATTTAGTAATCCTGATACAATAATAACAACGCCAATCACTGTATGGAAGGATATTGCTAGTAAAAAGTATAGTGGGGATGAGGCCTTATATAAAGGACTATATAAAGTTGAAGGTGATTTTAATACAATGATAAATTGGAATAAATATTTTGGCTTCAATAATAATGCAATTAAAAATATTGGAACTAATAAAAAAGAGAGTAAGACTTCAATGCTTAATTTCCTTATTCCGTTTATTATTAATTTTATTGCTTTACCAATTGATAATTATTATGGTGCTATTATTAGTATCTCTTTAATTTCAGTATTTTATTTAATAATGTTTAAAACTAAGAAAGTTATTTATGATTATATTTCGTTATGTTTTAATATATGTTTTGCTTTAATTTCTTTAGTATTTTTAGATAAAGCTTCGATTTATATAAATTCAATTCCTTATTTAATGTTTGGATTATGTTGGCTAATTTCAGTATTTTTTAAATTATCTCTTTCAGTTTATTATTCAATCAATGATTATGATGATTCATATTATAATAATCCTTTATTTTTAGTTACTAATAAAATTATTAGTTTGATGTGGGGAATCTATTACATAATTACTTTTATTTTCACTCTATTAATGAACATTTATATGCCTTCATTTGACTTATATTTAATTATTATTAATAACGTTGGACCTATTATTTTAGGATTTGTTACTAAGTGGCTTATTAATTTTTATCCTCGTCATCTTGCTAAAGGGAAAAAGAAATAAGAGAAATAATTTTTTATTTAGTTATTAATTCTACTAGTATTATTTTTATTGTATCTATATAATAAAGAGGTGAAAACCAATTTATTTTTTGATGTAATTTTATATTGTAATAATAAATATATGGGATAACTGCATGATTAAAGGAGTTTTTTGCGTGGAAAAATATGATGTAATTATTGTTGGTGCTGGGCCTAGCGGATATATGTGCGCTTATGAACTTAATAAATTGAATCCTAATTTGAAAATATTAATGATTGATAAAGGATACAGTATTTATTCACGTCACTGTCCTGTTTTAAGTCATCAAATTGAAAGATGCCCTGTTAATAAAGAAGGTGTTAGAGGTTGTTATCCTGCTTGTTCTATGACTAATGGCTTTGGTGGAGCTGGTGCTTATAGTGATGGTAAATTTAATATTACTACTGAGTTTGGTGGATGGTTAACCGAATATATTGATGATGAAGAACTATTAGATCTAATTAATTATTGTGATGAAATTAATCTTAGTTTTGGTGCTACAAAAATTGTTACTGATCCATATACTCCTGAAATAAAACGTATTGAACGTCAAGCTATTGGTGCTGGACTTAAGTTATTAAGAGCTAAAGTTAGACATTTAGGAACTGAGGAAAATTTAAACATATTAAAAAGAATTTATGAATATTTAAAAGATAGAGTTGAAATTAAATTTTTAACGGCTTTAAAAGATATCATTGTTGAAGATGATAAAATTAAAGGTATAGTTCTAAATAATGATACAAAAATTTATGCTAAAGATGTAGTTTTATGCTTAGGTCGAGATGGTAGTATATTTTTAAGTGAACTTTTAGAAAAGCATCATGTCAAAATGTATAATAATCAAGTTGATATAGGCGTAAGAGTTGAAACTAGTGATGTAATTATGGAAGAAATTAATAATAATTTATATGAAGGCAAATTTATTTTTAATACTTCTGTAGGGACGAAAGTAAGAACATTTTGCTCCAATCCTAGTGGGCATGTTGTTATTGAAAATGATCATAATGTTGTTTTAGCTAATGGTCATTCATATTTTGATAAAAAATTAGGTAGTAAAAATACTAATTTTGCCTTATTAGTTTCTCATAAATTTAAAGAACCATTTAATGAGCCTAACACTTTTGCTAGTTCAATTGCTAAACTTGCTAATCGTCTTAGTTGTGGAAGTGTTATTGTTCAAAAATATGGAGATATTAAAAGAGGTCGTAGATCTACTGATAAACGTATAAAAGAAGGTTTTGTAAAACCAACATTAAAAGAAGCTGTTCCTGGAGATTTAACACTTTGCTTGCCTTATAAAACAATGCAATCACTAATTGAGATGATTGAGGCTTTAGATAAAGTAACCCCAGGTATAGCTAATGACGATACGTTATTTTATGGAGTAGAAGCTAAGTTTTACAGTGCTTATCCTGATGTCAGTAAGGATTTAATGATTAAGGAAATTAAGAATTTATATGTTGCTGGAGATGGTGCTGGTATAACTAGAGGTTTAGCTCAAGCTAGTGCAAGCGGAATTTTAATTGCTAGAAGTATTATAAATAAAGAAAAAGGAGAGTAGTATGAGTGTAACAGTTATTGAAGGTTCTCAATGGGGTGATGAAGGAAAAGGTAAAATTACCGATTATTTAGCTAGTCAAAGTGATATTGTAGTTAGATTTCAAGGTGGAAATAATGCAGGTCACACCATATGTTTTAACGGAAAAAGATTTGCTTTAAGAAGTTTACCAAGCGGAATTTTTAATTCAAATATTACTAATGTTATTGCTGATGGTGTCGTTTTAAATCCATTTAGTTTAAAAGAAGAAATTGAAGGAATTAAGTCTAGTGGCATTACTGATTTTAAATTATTAATTTCAAATAGATGCCATTTAATTATGCCTTATCATCTTGATTTAGATGGAGCTTATGAAAATTTATTAAGTGATAAGAAAATTGGTACAACAAAAAAAGGAATAGGACCATGTTATGTCGATAAAGCAGCTCGCAGGGGAATTAGAGCTGGAGACTTACTTGAAAAAGATTTCTTAAAAGAGAAATTAAAAGATACATTAAAAGTCAAAAATTTAGAGCTAAGAAGTCTTGGTTTAAAAGAATATGATTTAGAAGATTTATATAATAAATTAGTTGAAATCGGTGATTATTTAAAAAAATACATTGCAGATTCCCAATATTTTTTAATAAATGCATTAGAAGAAAATAAAAATATTTTATTTGAAGGTGCTCAAGGGATGATGCTTGATATAGATCGTGGAACATATCCTTATGTAACAAGTTCTAGTCCTAGTAGTAATTATGTAAGTCAAGGTGCTGGTATTCCTCCACAAGCGATTAATCGAGTTGTAGCAATTTGCAAAGCTTATACTACTAGAGTAGGGGAAGGGCCATTTCCAACTGAACTTCATAATGAAATTGGTGATCTAATTCGTGAAAAAGGCCATGAATATGGTACTGTTACAAAAAGACCTCGTAGAGTTGGATATTTAGATTTAGTAGTCGTAAAAAGAAATTTGAAAATGAGTGGTGCTAGTGAAATTGCATTAATGCTTTTTGATGTTTTAGAAAATATTGACCATTTAAAAATTTGTATAAATTACGAACTAGATGGAAAAATAATTGATTATGTACCAGCTAGTTTAAATGAATATAGTAGATGTAAGCCTATTTATAAAGAATTTAAAAAGTTTTCTTTTAGTGATAAGATTCATTCATTTAATGAATTGCCAATTGAAGCTAAAGAATACATTAGTTTTATAGAAGAGTTTACAGGCGTTAAGGTTAAAATACTTTCTATTGGGAGCGATCGTAACGCTACATTAGTTAGATAAAATATTTAAATTAACTTATTTATTAAATAAGTTTATTAATATGTTTTTATATTAATTTTGCTTTCTTTAAGCCTTATTAATATTTATAATTATCCTATGATTAATTTATTGTTAAATTGGAATGAATTTTGGAATAATTTAGGTGAATTTTTTAGTTCATATGGTAGAAAATTATATGAATTTTGGATTAATCCAACTGAAGGTACACCATACATTATTACTTTAGTTTTTGCTTTAGCTTTTTTAGTTTTAGGATATTTTTTAATTAAACTAATAAATAAAGGTATTAGGAAATTATTTAAAATTGGGAAAAAGAAATTTGAAAATGAAAAAACTATTAAAAATTTTGCAGCTAATCTTATAAATGTTGTTTTGAATGTTTTATTAGTACTAGCTTTTTTATCTATTTTAGGGATTTCTTTAAATGGAATAGCTACTATATTTTCAAGTGCAATTTTAGCTATTGGTTTATCTTTACAAGACATTATTGGAAATTTTGCTAGCGGATTAATTATTTTAACAACAAGACCTTTTATAACAGGAGATTATGTTTCAATTAATTCCGAATGTGAAGGCGAAGTAACTGATGTTAAATTATTAGCAACTTATTTATTAACTTATGATAAGCAAATAGTTGTTGTTCCTAATAAAACTATTACTAATAGTATTATTACTAATTATTCAAGTCATCACCTTAGAAGAGTTGTTATTTCGGTAGGAGTTGATTATAATTCAGACATTGATAAAGTAAAAACTGTAATGCTTTCTTTAACAAATGGAGATGAAAAGATTGATCAAGATGTAAGTCCATCAGTAGTATTGAGTTCAATGGGTGAATATTCTTTGAATTTTAGCTTAAGATTTTATGTTAGAACTGAAGATTATTGGGATGTATTATTTTCTTATAATGAAAAAATTATTAAATCATTTCAAGAAAACAAAATTAATATTCCATTTAAAAGAATTGATATTGGTCATGCAACTAAGGAAATTATTAAAATTGAGAATTAGATATGAAAAAAATAAGTAAGGATAATAAATTCATTATAATCTATATACTAACTGGTTTAGTTCTTAGTTTATTAAGTCTATTTTTATTATTTATAAATATTTATGAAGTTAGTGTGTGCTTAAGTATTAGTTACTTTTTTAATATTTTCACTTTTTTAATAATGCTTAAATCAAATAAAAAACTTGATAGAAATGGTAATTTTAAATTAGGGCAATTTACTAGTTTATCAATATTAAGATTTTGTTTAATTGCTTTAAGTGTATTAATTCCTGCTTTAATTTTGAAATTTAGTGATGATAGCAATAACAATTTTCGCTTTTTATATATATTAATTTGCTTAATTTCTTTTATAAATGTGGTAGGATTATATAGTTTAAGAGGCTATGATGATTAATTTTTTAAGTTTAACTGATAGATTGACTTCAACAAATTTAAAAGACATTTTAAGTGGTAATTTTTTATCAACATTAATTGTTATATTTTTATTAATTATTTTTGCAATTTGTGTGAATATAAGTAGTAAAAAGGCATTGAAAAATCCTCTTGAAACACCTCATGGTTTGTTTTTTATTTTTATGATTTTTTATAAAAAAATTGAAGATTTAGTTGTTGAAATGATGGGAGAAAATAATCGTGGCTTTACGCCTTATATTTTAACCGTATCAATGTATTTATTCTTTTCATTTATTTTTGGTTTAACTGGTTTACCTTCACCAGTTGGAAACTTAGCGTTTCCTTTAATTTTAGCTAGTGCTACTTTTGTTTTAATTCATGCTACCGCAATTAAATATAATAAATGGAGATATTTTCATCGTTTTATCGAACCTATTCCAATTATGTTGCCAATTAATATTTTTACGATGTGGGCTCCATTAATTAGTATGACTTTACGTATTTTTGGAAATGCATTAGCGGGTTATTGCATTATGACTTTAATTTATTTTGCTTGTGCAAGTTTAGGTAGTATTATAACAAATATTACTTATACTGGTGTTTGGGGACCTGCTAATTTTTGGCTTGGTGGAATTATTACCCCAGCCTTTCATTTTTATTTTGATATCTTCAGTGGGTTTATTCAAACTCTTGTTTTTATAATGTTAACAATGATATTTATAAAACAAGAGGAACCAGAGGATGCTGAAGAATTGGTAAATCAATAAACAAGGTTGAAGGGAGGAAATTTATGGAATTTTTAGTAAATCTTGGGAATATTTTAGCTTCTAGTGATTGGCGTTATATCGCTATTGGTATTGCTGCATTAGGTATGGCTGGAAGCGGAATTGGAGAAGGACTTATATGTTCTAAAGCTTTAGAAGGAATGAGTAGAAATCCTGAAATGTATTCTAAGCTTAGAAGTGGTATGATTTTAGCTTGTGCCCTTGATGAAACAACTGGTATTTATGCACTTGTTGTTTGTATTCTTTGCTTATTTGTTGGCTAATATATGAATAAAAGGAAAAAACTATTTACATATTTTTTTATTTTATTTAATTTTTTTGCTTTAACAAGTTGTGATGCTGAACAATTAGGAAAAGATATTAGTGAGACTGTTCAAAATAATCTAATTCCTAATTTGTGGTCAACATTAGCTCAAATTTTAGCAACTATTATTTTGTTTACTGTCGTTATAGTTTTTGCAGTAAAACCAATTAAAAAATATTTAAAAAAACGTCAAGAACTTCTTGATAAAGAGGTAAAAGACACTTTAAATAATAAAAAAATTGCTGAAGAAAGTGCTAAAAAAGCTGATCAAATTATTCTTGAAAGTCATGAAAAAGCAAAAAAGATTCTTGATAATGCTCAAATTCAAGCAACTATTTATAAAGATGAAATTATAAATCAAGCTAAAGAAGAGGCAGCTAGAAAGATAAAAGACTCTGAATTAGTTATTAATAAGCAAAAAAAGGAAGCGTATGACGAAATTCATAATGCAATTGTTAATGTTGCTTTAGATGCTAGTGAAAAAATTCTTGGTAGAGAATTTAATGAAAAAGACAATGAAAAAATTGTTAATAATTTTATAAAAGATATTAACAATAAAAATAACGGAGATAAATAAATATGAATGAATTAGCATCTCGTTATTCTATCGGTTTTATTGAAGCTCTAATTGAATTAGATAAATCAAATGTCTTGAAATATCGTGATGAATTTGAAACGTTAATTGAAGTTTTAAAAAAAGAACCGGATTTTGCAGAGTTTTTAGGTGTTTTAGATATTGATTTTAAAGTTAAGGAGAAATTTGTTAAAAATAATTTAAAGGATTTTAGTCCTTTAACTTTAAATTTCATTATGTTGATAGTAAGTAAAAATAGAGCTTATTTTTTAAGAAGTATTTTAGAAGCTACTCTAGAAAAAATAAACGAATTTCTTAAAATTGAAGATGGTGTTATTTATTCATCTAAGCCATTATCTACTAAAGTAATTAAGGAAATTATTGATGCTTTAGAAAAAAACAAGATGCATAAAATTCAACTTGTAAATAAAGTAGATGAAAATTTAATTGGTGGTTTTAAAATTGTTTTAACAAATGATATATATGATGCATCAATTAAAGAGCAGTTGGATAAACTTAAAAAAACATTACTAATGGAGGATAACTAAAATGAATCTTAGACCCGATGAGATTAGTTCATTAATAAAAGAACAACTCAAAAATTATAAATCTGATATAGAGAAAAGTAATGACGTTGGAACTATCCTCACAGTTGGTGATGGAATAGCGATGGTATATGGCTTAGAAAATGCAATGCTTGGAGAACTTTTAGTTTTTCCTAATGACATTTATGGTATGGTTATGAATCTTGAAGAAGATAACGTAGGTGTTGTTTTATTAGGAAGTGACCTAGAAATAAAGGAAGGAGACATCGTAAAAAGAACTAGACAAGTTGTTGAAGTTCCTGTAGGTGATGCCTTACTTGGAAGAGTTGTTAATGCTTTAGGTCAACCTATTGATGGGAAAGGAATTATTAAAACCTCTGAGACCAGGCCAATAGAAAGAAGTGCTCCATCAATAATGGATAGACAAAGTGTCAATTCACCACTTGAAACAGGTATTAAAGTAATTGATTCTATGATACCTATAGGAAAAGGACAAAGAGAATTAATTATTGGGGACCGTCAAACTGGTAAGACTGCGATTGCAATAGATTCTATTATAAATCAAAAAGGAAAAAATGTTATTTGTATTTATGTTGCTATTGGACAAAAAAATAGTAGTGTCGCTAATATTTATGAAAAATTAAAACAATTTGGCTGCATGGATTATACAGTTGTTGTTGATGCTTCAATTAGTGAACCTGCACCTATGTTATATATATCACCATTTAGTGGAATGGCAATGGCTGAATATTGGATGTACCAAGGCAAGGATGTTCTAATTGTTTTTGATGATTTATATAAACACGCTATTTCATACCGTAGTTTATCTTTATTATTAAAAAGAAACCCTGGTAGAGAAGCTTTTCCTGGTGATATTTTCTATTTGCATTCAAGATTATTAGAAAGAAGTGCAAAATTAAATCCAGTTTTGGGTGGAGGTAGTATTACTGCATTACCAATTGTTGAAACATTAGCTGGAGATATTAGCGCTTATATTCCTACTAATATAATTTCGATTACTGATGGTCAAATTTTCTTATCAACTTCTTTGTTTAATAGTGGAATTAGACCAGCAGTTGATACAGGTCTTAGCGTTTCTCGTGTTGGTAGTTCCGCTCAATATCGAGCAATGAAAAAAGTAACTAGTTCTTTAAAAATGATTATTGCAAATTATAACGAACTGAAATCTTTTTCTCAATTTGGTAGCGATATCGATGAGAATACAAAGAAAACTTTAAATTTTGGTGAAAATTTGATATCAGTATTAAAGCAAGATCAATATACTCCTTATCAATTAGATCAACAAGTGATTGAATTTTTCTGTGTTAAATATAATTTTTTAAATGATTTAAAATCTAATGAAGTAAATCAATTTTTAAAAGATTTATATAAATATATTAAAGATTTTCACTCTGATATCTTAGAAAAAATTATAATGACTCATGATATCAAAAAGCCTGATCGCGATAATCTTAGAACTATAATAACGACCTTCAAAAACGAAAGAAAGGCAATTTTATAATGAGTCAAACATTAGAGAATGTAAAAAAAAGAATTAATAGTGTAGAAGCGACAAAAAAAATTACTTCGACAATGCAATTAGTTTCGAGTGTCAAAGTAAGAAAATTGCTTTCAACTTTTACCAATGTAAAACAGAGTTTAGAAACACAAAAAATAATCTTAAATAACGCACTTTTTACATCAAAAAGCGATGTAACTAAGACATTTAATAGTATATATATTAACGAAAATATAAAAGTTAATAAAAAATTATACATTATTGTTATGTCAAATTTAGGATTGTGTGGAGCTTATAATCAACAATTATATAAATATTTTGAAACGATTTTTCACGAAGGTGATGAAGTAATTCTAATTGGTAGAAAAGCCGAGTCATTATTTAGTGATGATAAAAATATAAAACAATATAAAGATTATTTACTATTACTTAATGATATAAAACTTACTAAAATTGATGATTTTAATAAATGGATTGTTGATAAATTCAACACTAAAGAATATAACTCAGTTTATATCGTTTATCAAAGATATGTTAATAGTTTAATTTCTTTACCTACTTCAGTAAAATTATTGCCAATTGAATTGAAAAATAAAGATTCTATGAATAGTTATGAACCAGAATTTATTCCTTCAAGAGAATCTTTTATTGATAGTTTTATTCCTTTTTATTTGAAGAGTTTAATAAAAACTGTTTTAATAGAAGCAAATTTGTCTGAACAAACAACTAGAAGAAATATGATGGACAATGCGGATAAATCTGCAAGTGATTTAATTGAAGATTTAAAATTACAATATAACAAAGCACGTCAAACTTTAATTACTAATGAAATTACTGAAGTTGTAAATAGTGCAAATGCTATTAGAAATAGTTAGGAGGTATGTTATGGAAAAAAAGGATTATGGAATAATTGTTCAAGCTGTTGGACCAATTGTCGATGTACGATTTGAAGACACTGAACTTCCAAATTTACTTACTGCTTTAAAAGTTCCATTAGAAGGGAAAGATGATTTAATTCTTGAAATTGAACTTTATGTTGGTGATGATACTGCTAGATGTGTAGCAATGGGACCAACAGAAGGTTTAGTTAGAGGTATGAAAGCATACAATACTAATTCTCCTATTAAAGTTCCAGTTGGCGAATCAACTTTAGGAAGGGTTTTTAATGTTCTTGGAAAATGTATTGATGGTGGTGACACAAAAGATATCGATGGTGCAAAAAGATTGCCAATTCATCGCGAACCTCCTGCATTTAAAGATCAAATGACTCATCAAGAGATGCTTGAAACTGGAATTAAAGTTATAGATTTACTTTGCCCATATGTTAGGGGTGGTAAAGTTGGTTTATTTGGAGGAGCTGGAGTTGGAAAAACTGTTTTAATTCAAGAATTAATCAATAATATTGCTTCAATTCAACATGGAATTTCTGTTTTTGCTGGTGTTGGTGAAAGAAGTCGTGAAGGAAATGACTTGTATAATGAAATGAAAGCAACAGGAGTTTTAAATAAAACGGCTTTAGTTTATGGGCAAATGAATGAACCTCCAGGATCAAGAATGAGAGTAGCCTTGAGCGCTTTAACAATGGCAGAATATTTTAGAGATGAAATGCACTTAGATGTACTCTTTTTCATAGACAATATTTTTAGATTTACTCAAGCTGGTAGTGAAGTTAGTGCTTTAATTGGTAGAATGCCTAGTGCTGTTGGATATCAACCTACATTAGCAACAGAAATGGGACAACTTCAAGAAAGAATTACTTCAACTAGAGATGGTGCTATTACTTCAATTCAAGCTGTTTATGTTCCAGCAGATGATTTAACTGACCCCGCTCCTGCTACGACCTTTTCACATCTAGATGCTAAAACGGTTCTTGATAGAAATTTAGCTAGTTTAGGAATATATCCAGCTGTCGATCCACTTGAATCAAGTAGTAATATTTTAGATCCTAAAATAGTTGGACAAGAGCACTATGATGTTGCTAGTGCTGTCATTGAAATTTTACAACGTTATAAAGAACTTCAAGATATTATTGCTATTTTGGGTATAGAAGAACTTAGTGATGAAGACAAAAAAATAGTTGCTCGAGCAAGAAGAATTAGAAATTTCCTTTCTCAACCATTCCACGTTGCTGAACAATATAGTGGCTATAAAGGTGTTTATGTTAAAGTTTCTGATACAATAAGAAGTTTTAAAGCAATATTAAGTGGAGAATATGATGAATATCCTGAAGGTGCTTTTTTATACGTTGGAACTATTGATGATGTAATTGCTAAGGCAAAGAGTTTAGAAAATGAATAATTTATTTGATGTTGATATTATCTGTGATGAAAAACCAACAATAAGTTTTGAAGCTACTTTAATTAATGTAAAAACTAATAGTGGTGTTAGGGGAATTATGGCAAATTGTGATCCAGTTGTTGCTATTTTAATTCCTTCAGTTATTGAGATTGTCAAAGATAATAATAGAAATAAAATAAGAATAGGCGAAGGTTTTTTATCTTTTAATAAGAAAGCGACTATTTTAGTAAAAGATTATGAAGCAATTTAGGAGTCAAAATGATCGAAAGATATAATGTTAAAGAGATTTCAGATTTATTTACCTTAGAAAATCGATATAAAACTTATTTAGAAATTGAACTTGCTAATGTTGAAGCTTTAGCTTACCTAGGAATTGTTCCAAACGAAGATTATTTAAAAATTAAAGAAAAAGCGAAAGTTGATGTTAATAGAATAAATGAATTAGAACTTCTTACAAAACATGATGTTATTGCTTTTACTCGTTCAATTGATGAAAATTTAGGCGAAGAGAAAAGATGGTTTCACTATGGCTTAACTTCAACTGATGTAGTTGATAGTGCAATGTCACTAATTTATCGAAAATCAGTTGACATTTTATTCAAAGAAATTAACAATTTGTTAGAAACATATAAAGGAAAAGCTTTGCAATATAAAGACTTGCCATGCATAGCAAGAACTCATGGTATGCATGCTGAAATTTCTTCTTTTGGCTTAAAATTTGCAAGGTTTTATGATGAATTAGTAAGAAATAAAGATAGATTAGTTTTAGCTAGTGAAGAATTGTGCCTAATTAAATTAGAAGGTGCTGTTGGTAACTTTGCTTTCGCTAATATTGACGTTGAGAATTTTGTTGCAAAGAAATTTAATTTGAATACTCCTAATATAGCTACGCAAGTAATTGCTCGTGATAACCATACGAATTTTTTAAATTCATTAGCTTTAATTGCAACTCATATTGAAAATGTTTCAACTGAATTTAGAAATTTAAGCCGTAACGAGATTAATGAAGCCTGTGAATATTTTTCAAAGAATCAAAAAGGAAGTAGCGCTATGCCTCATAAGCATAATCCAATTTCTTTTGAAAATATGACTGGTTTAGCTAGACTTATTCGAGGATATGCTTTTAGTAGTTATGATAATATTTCTTTATATCATGAAAGAGATATATCTCACTCTTCAAATGAGCGTATTATTTTTCCTGATTCTTTAATATTAACAACTTATATAATAAAAAGAATGAATCAAACAATTAAAAATTTAGTTGTTAACAAAGAAAATATTCATAAAAATATATATTTAACTAAGGGATTAGTTTTTAGCGAAAGAATTTTGACATTTTTAGTAGAAAAAGGTCTGCCTAGAGAAGTTTCTTATGACAATGTTCAAAGAATCGCTAATCAAGTTTATGATAATGAAAAATTAAATTTTAAAGATGCACTAAATAATGATAATTTTATAAATAAATATATTAATAAACAAGTTTTAGATAAACTTTTTGACGAATCATATTTTTTAAGAAATGTTGATTATATCTATAAAAGAGTTGGTTTATTTGACTAATTATTTACGACGATTTTTATTACTTGTTAATATCATTAAAATAATAGCTCCAATAATTGCTAAAACAAAAGCAAAAGCAAGAATTATCCAAAAACCATATTCATGTTTTGATAATGGTATTTTATCAAAATTCATACCATAAATTGATGAAACAAGTGTTGGTATAGAAATAACAATTGTAATTACAGTAAGTGTTTTCATCACAATGTTTAAATTGTTTGATATAACAGAAGCAAAAGTATCCATCATACCAGCAAGAATATTACGATATATTGAACACATTTCAATAGCTTGGTTTAATTCGACTTCGGTATCTTCCATTAAATCGAAATCTTCTTCATATTTTTTATATTGTGTGCTTTTTAATAATTTATTTAAGACAGCTTTATCGGCATTTAAAGCAGTTGAAAAATAAACTAAAGTTTTATTAAGATCCATTAATTCAAATATTTCCCTGTTTTTCATCGAATTTTGTAATCTATTTTCAACATCTTTAGTATGCATATCGATTTTTTTAAGATAATAAATAAATTCTTTTGATAATTGATAGATAAGATTTAATGTAAGTCTTATTTTTTTATGGGGTTCAATATTTCTAGTTTTGTTTAATAAAGTATTAATTAATGTATCGTTAAAGCGTGAAATTGTAACATAAAATTTATTATTATAAGTAATAATAAAAGGCTTTGTGTATATTTCATCAGTATCTTTATTGATACATGGTACATCTAAAACAATTAAGGTCGATTCATCTTCATAATCAATACGTGCAGTTTCTTCTTCATCTAAAGAACATATTAAAAAATGAAGTGGAATACTTGTTTCTTTTGATATTTTCTCTAATACTTCTTGAGTAGGCTCACTTAAGTCAATCCAAGTTTTATCATCAAAAGTTGTGTCTTTAGTTACTTCCTCTAGACAGGTTTCTGTTATTAAGTTATTTTCAGATTTATATAATTTAATTCCTTTTGCCATATTTATATTCTAACTCTTTAAATGTATATAAACTATAAAAATTAATATTATTTTATTATTAATATTAATGAATTATTAATTATAAATGTTATAATTTTAATGCTTTAAAGGGGTGTTTATGATCGATTTTAAAAATTTAGTTAAAAATTATGAGTCTGAAGCATTAAATACATTAAGTGGTTTAATAAAAATTAATAGTGTTTATGATGCAAATACAGTTGATAACGATATGCCTTATGGAAAAGGTGTTAAAGAAGCAATGAATTATATGAAGAATATTGCTTTAAATGATGGATTTAGTGTTGATACATGCGATAATAGATGTTTAGAAATTAGTTATGGTGAAGGTGAGACATTAGTAGGAATTTTTGCTCATTTAGATGTTGTTCCTGTTACCGGAAATTGGATTTATCCTCCTTTTAGTGCAATGATTACAGATAATAAGATGTATGGAAGAGGAACTAGTGATGATAAAGGCCCAGGTGTTAGTGCATATTATGCTTTAAAAGCACTTAAGGATAATAATTTAATTAAAAATTATCGTGTTAGATTAGTTTTTGGAGGAGATGAAGAAAGAGGATCGAGTTGCTTGGAATATTATTTTAAAAAATTACATAAAGAGGATCCAACATATGGATTTACTCCTGATGGTGATTTCCCATTAATTTATGGTGAAAAAGGAATTACTAACTATATAGAAGAAGGAAAATTTTTTTTAGGTCCTATTGAGGAAATTAAAGCAGGTGTTGCTTCTAATTGTGTTATCGATAATGCTTATGTGACTTTATATGATTATCAAAAATTGTTAGAATATTTAGTACACCATCCTGAAATTAAATTTGAAATTATTAATAAAACTAGTGATAAATTAACTATTAATTTTATTGGTAAAAGTGCCCATGGTTCTTTACCTTATTTAGGCATTAATAGTGGGATTATTGCTTTAGAAACCTTAGGTAAAGTCTATGATATTAATTTTTTAAAAGAGATTTCTAATGATTATAAAGAACCTAATGGAAAAAATCTTAATCAATATTATTCTAGTAAAGAAATGGGAGAAACCACATATAATGTAGGTTTAATTAATTATAAAAATGGGTTATTTTCGATGACAGTAAATTTTAGATATCCAGAAAATGTGGATCCAAAAAAAGTAATTGAGGTTTTAAGGAAGGAATCTAGACTTCCTATAATTATTTTAAGTGAGAGTAAGTGTTTATATTATGATTTAAATACTCCTTTTATTAAATTATTATCTGATGTATATATTCAAGAAACTAATGATTTAGTTAATAAACCTGCAACTATTGGCGGTGGAACTTATGCTAAAGAAGCTAAAAATACAGTTGCTTTTGGTAGTCACTTTCCTAATAAAATAGATCATATACATGAGGCAAATGAGAAAATAGATTTAGAAGACTTTTTTAATTCAATGAGTTTGTATGCTCATGCAATTTATGGGTTAGGAAATTTGAAATAATGAGAGTTAAGTTTAATCAAAATTCAATAGATTATTTAGATAATAATTTTAAAAATAAGTTAAGATTAGAAGACTTTTTTGATAAAAACAATACTTTTTTAAATGAAAATAAAGATTTTTATTTAGAAATTGGTCCTGGGAAAGGTAATTTTATTATAGAGTTAGCGAAAAAAAATTTAGATAAAAATTTTATAGTCGTTGAATTAAATAAAACGATTGCAGGTTATTGTTTAAAGAAAATTGATGAATCAAAATTAAGTAATATTAAGTTATTAGCTATTGACTTTTATAAGATGGTTGAAGTTATTAAACCTGATTTTTTTAGTGGAATTTTTTTAAATTTCAGTGACCCTTGGCCAAAGAAGCGCCACGAAAAAAGAAGACTTACTTCAGATGATTTTTTTATTGCTTATAATAAAATATTGAAACTAAATCATTGCATCTACTTTAAAAGTGATAATGATGATTTTTATGAATATTCTTATAAACAAGCAAAATTATTTAATTTTGAAATCATCTATAATAATATAAATTATAAAGATGATGATAATTTTGATGCTTTTACAGAATATGAAACTAAATTTATTAATAAAGGTATAAAAATAAAAAGGTTTATTTGTAAGAAAATAACGGAGGATTTAAAAGTGCTTAGTAAACTAGAAGAAAAATATTTTAAAGAAATTACACAACTATTTGGTCCAAGTGGTAGTGAAAATGAGGTTCGTGATTATTTAAAAAATGAGTTTAATAAATTAGGCTTTGAAATAATTAAAGATAATTTAGGATCAATATTTGCTTATAAAAAATCAAATAGTAAGAATCCAAAAAAGGTTATGATTTGCGCTCATATGGATGAAGTTGGTTTTTATGTCGGAAATATTTTAAATAATGGTATGATCAAACCTCTATCAGTTGGTGGATTTAATTATAATAGTTTACAAGCTCAGAGGGTTATTTTATTAAATAATAAAAATGAAAAAATTAATGGTACAATTGATACTACACCACCACATTTATTAGGAAATAATAATGGGATTGTTAATAATGATAATTTATTAATGGATTTTGGATTTGATTCCAATAAGGATGCAAATGAATTTGGTGTCACTATTGGTTGCCCTATTATTTGTAAAGGTGATTTTGAATATAGCTATGATAAAAAAAGTATTATTTCTAAAGCAATTGACGATCGTTATGGAATTATTTTAGGTCTTATAATTTTACATGAATTAAAAAATTTAGATTTACCTTATGATCTTTATGTTGGTGGAACAGTGCAAGAAGAAGTAGGATGTAGAGGTGCTAATACCGCTACATATACAATAAAGCCTGATTTAGCTATAGTTTTAGATTGTTCTCCAGCAAGAGATTCTTTAGGTAGAAATGGTCAACTTGGAATTTTAGGCGAAGGAGTTTTAATTAGACATTTTGATAGATCTTATATTGCTAATCGTAAGTTATTAAATATGCAAATTGATGCTTGTATAAAGACTAATTCTAAATATCAATATTTTGATAGTCCTGGTGGAACAGATGCTGGAGTTATTCATAAAAGTCTTGATGGAGTTTTAACATTGACACATTGTATATGCGCTAGATCAATTCATACATCCTCTTCAATTATGAGAATAAGTGATTATATCGATGCTAAAAATTCATTACTATATTTATTAAAAAATCTCACTAGTGAATCAATAGAAGGGCTTAATGAATAATATGAATTACGGATTGTATTATAATAAAGAAAAATTAGGTGATATTTTATTTGTTATTTTTAATAGTAACGCAAACCCTAATTTAGTTAAAAAAGTTGGGAATTGCATTGTTTTATATAAAAATAACGAAATAATCGGGTATAATATTTTTAATATTTCAGAAATTGTAAAGATAAAATCTAATGGTTTTATTCCTAATAATAATTATAAATTAATTGAAGTTATAAATTCTATTTTAAAGAATAATAACTTGTCTATTTTAGAAAAGCAAAAAGACAGTGGATTTGTTGTTGGTGAGATTATTGACATTGATGAACATCCGGAAAGTTCACATTTACATATTTGTCAAGTTAATATAAATGAAGGAAAACCATTGCAAGTTGTATGTGGGGCATTTAATGCGAAATTAAATTTAAAGGTTGTTTTAGCTAAACCATATTCATTTATGCCAAATGGACAACAGATAATTCCAAGTAAATTATTAGGAATTGATAGTTATGGTATGCTTTGTAGTGGAAGAGAATTAAATTTGCCAGGATATGAAAACATCAAAGGTTTATTAGAACTTGATGATAGTTATAAATTAGGAGAAGATTTTTGGGGTAAGTAATTATGGAAGAATTAGAAATCAAGCTTAAAGAAAAAGGTATTATTTCAAGGCTAACTAACAAAACATTTCAATTTGATAAACGTCTAGGCGAGGGTTTTTTTGCTGCTAATTACTTTTTAAAAACTCGTAAAGTAGTTATTGAAAATGTTCCAAATCATGTTGTAACGATGCAATTTTTTCAAAGAAGAGATCATTCAATGCTTTGTGGAATTGATGAGGCAATAGCTTTGATTCATACTTTTGCATATAATCCTAGTAGTTTAATTATCGAAGCATTAGATGATGGAGATATAATTAATGCTAATGAGCCAGTACTAAAAATAACCGGGAAATACGAAGATTTTGGATTTTTAGAGTCGATGATTGATGGGATTTTATCTCGTAGAAGTAGTGTCGCTACCAATGTTTTTGAAACATTACTTGCCGCTAGAGGGACTCCAGTATTTTCTATGGCTGATCGTCAAGATGATTATCATACTCAGATTGGCGATGGATATGCTACTTATGTTGCTGGAATTAATAAAATATCTACTGATGCACAAGGTTTATGGTGGGGCGGAAAGGGTATGGGAACAATGCCTCATGCTTTAATTGAAATTTGCGATGGAGATTTAGTTAAAGCTTGTAAAATTTATCATGATACCTTTAAAGATCAAAAAATCACTGCTTTAGTAGATTATCATAATAATGTTATTCGTGAAAGTTTAGCTGTCGCAAGAGCTTTTAAAACCGAGTTAAAAGCAGTTCGAGTTGATACCTCAAAAGCTTTGATTGATCATTATTTTGATGATAAAGATACGAGTGGATTTGATCCTCATGGAGTTTGCAAGCAACTAATTTATGCCTTGAGAAAGGCTTTAGATGATGAAGGATTTAATTATGTTGGAATAGTTGTTTCAAGCTCGTTTAATAAAGAAAAAATTGATGAATGGACAAAAGAAGGTGTGCCTGTTTCAATGTATGGTGTTGGTACTAGTTTTGTAAATAATATGACTTGTGGTTTTACTGGCGATTTAGTCATGCTTGATTATAAAGAACAAGCAAAAGAAGGACGTAAAAATATTCCAAGTGATCGCTTAAAAAGGGTAAATTTCCCTATTTATTAATTATTTATAAAAATAGAAAAAGTAAGTCTAAATTAATGTTTATTAGCTTACTTTTTTATTTTCATAATTTTTAATTGATTTATAGTTTTAAGTTACTTGAAGCATAAATTTAATATAAATATTAAATTTTCGATTTGTATTATGAAAAATTAATGAAAATATTTACATTTTAATTAATTATGTTAAGATAAAAACATGGAAAATATTAAAGAACGTGTAACAATTTACGAAGTGGCGAAAGTTAGTGGCGTTTCTTTAGCTACAGTTAGTCGAGTTATTAATAATGCTGATTCTGTTAAACCAGAAACCAAAAGAAAAGTTTTAAGTGTTATTAAGAAATTAGGATATAAACCAAGCGGATTAGCCCAAGCTTTGGCTACAAATAAAACGACAAATATCGGTGTTATTATTCCTAGTGCAAATTACGTTTATATTTCAAATATGCTTAATGGTATAACTGAAGTTTGCAAAAATAAAGGTTTTACCGTTAGTCTTTATACAACTTCTCATAGTAGAGAAGATGCTTTAACAATGTTAGAAAAAGTAATTCAATCACATGTTGATGGTGTTATTGTTTTTGATGATGAACTAAATAGTTCTGACTTGGAAGTTTGTAGTAATTATAATGTTCCTGTTATTAGTGTAAATAATAGAATTATTGCAAGTAAAATTGGATGTATTCATTTTTCTTATGAACATTTAATTAAACAAATTATTACTGATTATTTTAATAAAGGTGATAAGGAGATGACTTTTCTTCATGTTCATAATGCTGGCCGTTTACTAACTAGAATTGAAAATGTTTTTATTCAAACTCATATCGAAAATGATCGTGAATATAGCATTATGAATTGTGATGATTCATATCAAAGAACTTATCATGATTTTATGGAAAGATTTAAAAACAAAAGAAAAGAATATGTTATTGCTTATCGAGATTCAATTGCTGCTGCTGTTTTAAATGCGGCAAGTGATAGTGGTTTATCTATTCCTGAAGATATCGAAGTTTTATCGATTATTGGCACTAAATATTCTTCGATAATTAGACCACAAATATCTAACATGTATATTGACATGCAAGAAGTTGGAAAAAGGGCAATGTATATGTTAATTGATCTCATTAATGATTGTTTATACGATAAAGAATATCGTTTTGAATCTATTTATATAAAGAAAAATTCTACAAAGTTCTAATAACGGAGGATTGACTATGGATGTTTATGATACATATATAAGAACTATTAACGATTATCCAATTAAAGGTATTAAATTTAGAGATATTACGCCATTATTGTATAATGGTGATGCTTTTCACCAAGCCATTATGGATTTAAATAAGCAACTTCCAAGTTTTGAAACATGGGATAAAATTATTTGTGCTGAAAGCAGAGGATTTATTTTTGGTTCGCCATTAGCGTTTTTAAATAATAAGGGAATTGTTATTGCAAGAAAAGCAGGAAAATTACCAGTTGTTGGTTATAGAGAAACTTATGAGTTAGAATATGGAACAGCTACAATGGAAATTCCTGAAGGAAGTATTAATAAAGGTGATCGTGTCATTATTTTAGATGATATTATTGCTACTGGTGGTAGTGCTGCTGCAATGAAAAGACTTGTTGAAAGAGCCGGTGGAATTCCTATTATGGGATTATTTTTAGTTGAATTACGTTCTTTACATGGATATAAAGCTTTAGGAATACCTGTTTGTTCGATTGTCTATTATGGTTTAAATGTTGGCGATTTTGTACAGGTTCAAAACGGATTACATCATATTGGGAAATTTGTACGTAAAATTGATGAACACGATGTTGAAGTTGAATATAAAGATAAATCTAAGGAAGTTATTAAGAAATCTCAAATAATCAATGTTGTTTGGGAAGATAAATTTGGTCGCCTAACTTATATTAAATATCGTGATTAATGGAGAGTTTATGATTGATATTATTGATGATTTAAATTATAGAGGATTAATTAAAGATTATAGTAATGAAGAAAATGTTAAAGAATTACTAAAAACTCCTCAAACAATTTATTGTGGATTTGATCCAAGTGCTAGTAGTATGCATATTGGCAATTTCGTAATGATTTCCATTTTAATGAGATTTCAAAAGGCTGGTCATCGTGTCATTGCCTTAGTTGGTGGTGGAACAGGGATGATTGGTGATCCTAGTGGGAAAAGTAAAGAAAGAAGCTTCTTAACTGAAGAAAATGTTAGAAAAAATACTGAATCTTTAAAAAGACAATTATCCCGTTTTTTAGATTTTAGTGATCCTAAAAAAGGACTAATTGTTGATAATTATGATTGGCTAGGGAAACTTAGTTTAATTGAATATTTGCGTGATGTTGGTAAATTCTTTAGTATTAATTACATGCTTAGTAAAGATATAGTTGCTGGGCGACTTGAAAGTGGTATTTCCTTAACCGAATTTACATATATGACCTTGCAATCTTATGATTTTTATAATTTATATAAAAAATATAATTGCCATATTCAAATTGGTGGTGGCGATCAATGGGGAAATTTAACTGCTGGCTTAGATTATATTAGAAAAATGGAAGGTCCGGATAGTAAAGTTGAATGTATGACAGCCCATTTAATTACTAGAAGCGATGGTAAAAAATTTGGCAAAAGTGAAGAAGGAGCAATCTATTTAGATAAAAATTTAGTTTCTCCTTATAAAATGTATCAATTTTTCTATAATCAGAGTGATGAAGATGCAATTAAGTATCTTAAAATATTTACGTTTTTAACTAAAGAAGAGATAGAGACAATAAATAAAGAACATTTAGAAAATTTAGGGAAACGTATTGGTCAAAAAGCATTAGCATACGAAGTTACTAAAATAATTCATGGTGAGGATGAAGCTCATAGAGCTGTTAAAATGAGTGAAGCTTTGTTTTCTAACGATTTTAAAGATCTTAGTAAAGAAGAAATTGAGGAATTATTTGGTTCAATGAAAGTTAAAATAAGCGATAATCTTTATTTAGAAGATTTACTTATAGCTATTAAAGCTTCTTCGAGCAAAAGAGAAGCTCGTGAATTTATAAAAAATGGTGCAGTTTCGCTTAATGGTCAAAAAATATTAGACAATCAATATGTTTGTAAAAAAGATGATTCTTTATTTAATAGATATTTTGTTATAAAACGTGGAAAAAAGAATTATTATCTTGCAGATCTTGGCTAAAATTATGAAATCTAGATTAAAAACTCTACATATTTTCTTTGCAATTTTAGCTTTATCATCATGTAATATAAATAAATTAAGTGAAAATAAACTCACTTATAAGGATTTAGATAAAGCGACTTTATATCAGGGTTTAATGCCTAGTATTGGTGAATCTAAAATGCTAGTTGTGCCAGTACAGTTTAGTGATTCAACGCCTTTTAGTGAAATAGAACTTAAAAATATTAGTTATTCATTTATAGGAAAAAATGATGATAACACGAACGATTATTGGGAAAGCGTTAAAAGTTATTATTATAAAACTAGTTATAGTAAATTAAATTTTAATATTACAGTTGCTGATGTTTTTACTCCTAGTATCACAACTAGTAATTTTTTAGCGCGAGAAAGTTCAAATGTTAATTATGATATGACAGGTTCTCATTTTATAATGAGTGAATTTTATAATAATGGCACGATAAATAATAAGTTAATTGATTATAAAAATTTTGATTCTGATAAAGATGGTTTTGTAGATGGAGTATTTCTTATTTATAATGCTGGAAACGATTATGAAGTGTTTCAAGAACGTAAATATTGGGCATATACTACATGGATGATGGATGGAATAACTGAGGATAGTAACATTAAGCCAAGTGTTGATAAGCCTATATTTTCGACTTATGCAAATTGTTCACAGCGCTTTTTATATGAATCAAGTTTGTCTTTAGGACAAGATGCTCACACTATTATTCATGAAACTGGGCATATGATGGGCCTTGATGATTATTATACTTATGATTCTAAAGTTAGTTTTAGTTCGTCCGGTGGAAAAATGATGATGGACAATAACATAGGTGATCATGATGCTTTTTCAAAATTTGCATTAGGTTGGATTAGTCCGAAATTAGTCACTAAGGAAGAAGATATTACTTTAAAACCATTTGGAGAAAGTGGTGAAGCTTTAATTATATCTCCTGATTTTGTTTATAATCCTTTTGATGAATACTTAATTATTGAATATTATACGCCTACATTATTGAATGAATTAGATAGTAAAGCCGCTTATAATAATAAAACTAAAAATTTTATGTTTAGAAATTCAGGAATTATTGTTTATCATATCGATGCTAGAATTGGACATTTAAAAATAAAAGAAGATATGAAAGATTCAACTTATCGCTATGTTTCCAATACTTTTAAAAATTTCACTAGAAGTGATATAAAAATTCAAAATAACACTATAACTGGAAGTTACTATGCAGTAATTGGTAATAATTCAAAAAGTAAGCAAATCGGTAATGAAGTTAATTTTTTAATAGAACAAGTTAATAAAAATAATATTTCTTTTTATAATAAGAGCTTAGCAGATGATAATTCTTTATTTTATGAAGGTGATTGTTTTGATAGTTCTTCCTTTACGAACTTTTTTAAAGATGGCAAATTTCATAATGAAGAAAATGTTAATTTTAAGTTTAAAGTAAAAAGTTTAAATAGTGATGAAGCAACTATTACTTTTTATAAGTGATTTAAAATTTACTTTATTAATTATGCTTAGATTTGTATTTTTATTAAAATTTAATCTATATGTTAAAAATATAAAGTGCATAAGATTTAAATAATAAATGAAAAAGGTGCAAAATAATATGAAAAAGATTGTATCGTGGAACCTTAATGGTTTAAGGGCTTGCTTAAAAAAAGGGTTAACTGAATTTATTAGTGAAGAAAATCCAGATATAGCTTGTTTTCAAGAAACTAAAATGCAAATCGAATCAAAAATTGAGGTTTTTAACAATTATCAATATCAATACTATTCTAATGCTATTAAAAAAGGGTATAGCGGAACTTTGATAATTTCTAAAATAAAACCTATATCTATTATATACGGAATTAATAATGAATATAACGATGAAGGTCGAGTAATAACATTAGAATTTGATGATTTTTTCTTAGTTAACGTTTATTCACCTAATTCTAAAGTTGAGTTAGCTCGCTTAGACTATCGAATGGAATATGAGGATAAATTGAGAGAATATTTAGTTAGTCTTAAAAAGAAGAAGAATGTTATTTTGTGCGGAGATTTAAATGTGGCTCATGAAGAAATTGATATTAAAAATCCAAAAAGTAATGAGAGATCTGCAGGCTTTTCTATTGAAGAGCGTAACAAATTTAGTCAGTTACTTTGTGATAATTTTATAGATACTTATCGATATTTATATCCTAATGATGTTAAATATAGTTGGTGGAGTTATAGATTTAATGCTAGAAAAAATAACGCTGGATGGCGAATTGATTATTTTGTAGTAAATAAAGAATTTATTGATTATGTAGTCGATAGTAAGATTTTAAATAATATCGAAGGTAGTGATCATTGTCCAATTGAATTAATAATTAAATAAAATTGTTTAAAGTTATAAAAGAAAATTACATAAATAAAAAAGTAGGTTTCCCTACTTTTTTATTATTGCTACCAATTTTAATTATCAAACTATAATAATCTATTATAGTATTCAACGATTTGAGCTTCTTTAATATCACTTGGAAGTTCATTACGTTCTGGATATCTTGTAAATTTGCCGCTTCTTTTTTCAACATCTCTTTCAACATATCCAACAGTAGTTGCACTAGCTTCGATAGCAGTTTTAACAACTAATAAATCCTTTGATTTTTCTTTTAAAGAAATTTCATCACCAACTTCACATAAGTAACTAGGAATATCAACTTTTTTACCATTAACTAAGATGTGGCCATGAGTAACTAATTGTCTAGCTTGATTTCTTGTTGTTGCAAAACCTAATCTATAAACTAAATTGTCGAGTCTAGACTCAAGAATTTTAAAGAATGCAATACCAGTTACATCATTACTTTTTGTAGCTAAGTTAAATAATCTTCTAAATTGTCTTTCGTTAACTCCATACATATCTCTTAATTTTTGTTTTTCTTGGAGTTGCTTTCCATATTCAGAAATTTTAGCTTTATTTTGTCCATGTTGTCCTGGAGCATAAGCTCTCTTTTTTAATTCTTCGCCCGTGCCTAAAAGTGAAAAGTTTAATCTTCTAGCACGCTTCCATTTTGGTCCTAAATATCTCATTTTCTTTCCTCCTATAAAGATATTGCACTTTAAGTAAGGTATAAATTCCTTTCTACGGGTGAGATAATTGTTCGCCTTGTAGCTTAGGTTACTATAAATTTTATTATCTCGTCAGACAAGAAGTATTTATATGCTGCACTTAAATGCCTTAATACTTTACAACATATAGAGCAATAAATCAATCAAATATTATTTGAGTTCAGTAATTCCTTTATATAAATGGTAATAATACCCCTTTTGACTTAATAAATTTTCATGATTGCCTTGTTCTATAATTTTTCCATGTTCTAAGCATAATATTTCATCACTATTACGAACTGTTGAAAGCCTATGAGCAATTACTATTACGGTTCTATCACTCATTAATTTGTCCATTCCTTCTTGAACAAGCTTTTCGGTATGAGTATCAATATTGCTTGTTGCTTCATCTAAAATTAATAATGGTGGTTTACTTAACGCAGCTCTAGCTAGAGCAAGTAGCTGTCTTTGCCCCTCACTCAAATTATGTCCATCATCATATAAAATAGTATCATAGCCATTTGGAAGTCTACTTATAAAATTATTAGCATTAACGATTTTACTAGCTTGTATAATTTCTTCAAACGAAGAATGCCTTCTTGAATAAGAGATGTTGTCTTTAATTGAACCAGTAAATAAATGAGTATCTTGGGTAACCATTGAAATGGCGCGTCTTAAAGATTCTTTTTTTATGTCTCTAATGTCTAATGAGTCATAAGTAATTTGACCATCATTAATTTCATAAAACCTCGCAATAAGAGAGATGATTGTAGTTTTTCCAGCTCCAGTAGAACCTACTAAAGCAACTTTTTGTCCAGGTTTTGCTAACAATGAAACATTATTCAAAACGATTTTTTTATCATTATATTTAAATGTTACATTTTTAAATTTAATTTCCCCTTTAAGTGGCAAAATAATTTCCCTTCCATCTTTAGACTTACTTTTCCATCCATAATCAAAATTAGAATTATTAGAATGAAGTTTTATTAGTGTTATTGTCCCGTTATCTATTTCTTCATTTTTATCAAGAAACTTAAATATTCTTTCACTCCCAGCTAGGGCTGAAAGTATATTATTTATATGTTGAGTTATAAAATTAAATGGACGTGCACTTTGTCTAACATAAACTAAATAACTAGTTAAAGCAGGAACTCCACCGATTAAAAGGCCTTTTAAAGCAAAAATTACTCCAAGAACACAACTAATAGCAAAATTAAAATAACTTAAGGAAACTATAACGGGAACGTTCATTTGAGTGTGATAAAAAGCTTTTGTCGCAACACTTTGAAGTTTGTTATTGTGATCTTCAAATTTTTTAAAATTTTCTTCTTGATGATTGAAAGCTTTTTCTACTTTAGAACCGATAATGTTTTCTTCAATAAAACCATTCATAATCGATAGTTCGTTTTGCATATTTTTAAAATATTTTTTACATTTATGTGAATTATAAATAATAAAAACAATCATCAAAAATAAGAAAAGAACAACAATTAATGATAAATATATATTAATTAAGAAAATACCAATTAAAGTTCCAATGATGTTTGATAGCGAGAAGACAAAATTAGCAAAGGAATCATTTAAAGCATTATTTAATGTATCAATATCATTAGTAAAATATGTCATAAATTCGCCATGAGTATGTTTATCAAATTCAGAAATTGGCAAATGTAATGTATGATTAATTAATTCTTTTCTAATCTGACCAATTATTTTTTGCGAAGTTCTAATCATTAATTGATTATATAGAATGGTTGAAATAACTCCAAAAAAATATAAAGAGCTCATTAAAACTATCGAATTTATTAAATTAGACCAAGAAGAAGAGTTGTTTTTAATCTGAAGTATAGATTTAATAACATTCTGAAGCATAAATGTTCCAACAATTGAAGCAATACTACTAAAGATTGTTAAAAAAATAACAATGATTAGAATGATTGCTTTATAACCTTTATAGTATTTGAGAAGTCTAAAAAATGTTTTTACAAAATTTTGTGGCCTTTTATTATTAATTGCTAAATTTTTCATTCAAGGTTACCTTCGTTTTGAATATTATAAGTATTAGAATAAATTTCATCTTGCTTTAGTAGTTCATTATGACTACCATGATGACTTATTTTTCCATTAACCAAAACATAAATATCATTAGCATCTTTTATAGCGCTAATCTTTTGAGAAATAATAATTTTAGTTATACTTTTTAATTCATTTAAATTGCTTTTTAGTGCTTCTTCGGTAAGATGATCTAAAGCGCTAAATGAATCATCTAAAATAAGTATTTTAGGATTTTTCAATAAGGCTCTAGCAATACAAATTCTTTGCCTTTGGCCACCTGAAAGATTGGTTCCCCCTTGACTTATCATTGTATTATATCCTTGAGGCAATTGATTATTTATAAAATCATCACAGCAAGCAATTTTACAAACTTTTTTAATTTCTTCAATAGAAGCATCCTTATTGCCCCACTTAAGATTATCAAGTATAGTACCACTAAATAATATTGGGTTTTGGAAACAAACAGCTATTTTATTATGAAGTTCATACAACTTATAGTTTTTGATATTTAAATTATCTATTATTATTTCCCCATCAGTGACATCATAAAACCTTTCAATAAGATTGATTAATGTCGTTTTTCCACTGCCAGTTTGCCCAAAAATACCAATAAAATCACCATTATGAATATTCATATTAATATTTTCTAAAACATAATTTTTAGACTTCTTATTATATTTAAAATTTACTTTATTAATATTAATATTGCTGGAATTTATTTTTTTATCATCATTACCATCAATTATTTCACTTTGTGTTTCTAAAACATCAATAACTCTAATAATACTTGCGTTTGCTCGATTAGTTAATATAAAAACATTAGACATCATAATTAAGACTGCAAGTAATTGCAAAATATAACTTAAAAAAGTCGATATTTCACTAACATCTTTAATTAATCCTTTTTCAAAAAAAGAAGCACCGAAAGTTAGTAATGCAATAATTGTTGCATACATTACAAATTGAATAGCAGGTAAATTCATACTAATAGCGCTAAAAGCGCTAGATGAAGTTTTAATTAAGTCACTATTAACGTTTTGGAATTTCTCCATTTCATAATCTTCTTTAACATAAGACTTAACAGTTTTTATAGCAATAATCGACTCATCGGTTACTCTATTTAAATCATCGATGGTTTTTTGTAATGATATAAATTTTGGTTTAACATATTTTAAAATAAGTATGATTAATAAAGATAAAAACGGGACCGCTACTAAAAATATTATGCCTAAATATGGCGAAACAATAAATGCAAGTATTAAGGAAAATAATAGCAAAGTAGGACTTCTTAAAGTAGCTCTTAATGATTGACAAAACCAATCTTGGATAATAGTAATATCGTTTGTAAGTCTAGTTATTAAACTATCGTTTCTAAAATGATCAAGATTATTAAAAGAAAAATTTTGTATTTTTTTAAATTGCTCTTTTCTTAAATTTGCACCAAGGCCTCTACCAGCAATTGCTGTATATTTAGATCCTAAAACACCTAATATGAATGCTAAGATTGCAGAAACTATCATAGCTATTCCTATAGCATATACCACTTTATAATTAACATTAGTTATTATGTTATCTTCGCCATAATTTATTCCACCATTATTTTGTAGAATATAATTCATTAAAAAAGGTATAACGATTTCTAATAAAGTTTCAAGGACAACAAATAAACATGCAAGAAAAGTTTCTTTCTTATATGGTTTTAAATATGAAAAAATTTTTTTATACATAAAAAATAAAAAAATAGTTGAGTTTAGTAGGTTTATATATCTAATTTAGAGACAAAATCATGAAAACCTTTTTGTCCTTTTTCATCATTTTTGAATACAGCAGTGTTCTCTAAAATGTGTTCGCATACATTATTTACATATGAAATAAGTTTTTTCTCAGCATCTATTTTAGTTGAGGAATATCCATCTTTTAATAAATCTTTAATCATGAAACGATGTACAAATAAATCGTTATCGTCTTTATTTAAAGAAACTTCGTCATAAGGGATTTCTCTATCCATTATTTTTTCGATTTCATCAAATTGTCTTTGTAATCTACCAGGTAAAATAAATAAACCCATAGCTTCAATTAAGCCAATACTTTCGTGTTTAATATTTTGATATTCAGGATGAACATGAAAAATTCCATCAGGAAATTCCTTGCTAGTATTATTATTTCTTAAAATTATCGTAAAAATATATTTATTATTTTCTTTTCGACAAATAGGAGAAACAGTATTATGTTGAATACCTTCTGTTGACGAATATATATCGCATTTAGCATTGGTATAGTTGTTCCAAACATGAACAATATTATTAACTAATTTAATTATGTCATCTCTATTTGTTCCTTCAATTTGTAAAGCACTATTGTACCAATCTAAAATCCCAAATGATAAATCTTTATATTTAGTTTTAATAATTTCTTTAATTTTTGCTTTATGCATTGGCATTAAATGCTCTCCGCCTTGAAAATGTTCGTGATTTAAAATAGAGCCTCCAACAATAGGGAGAGGTGCATTACTTCCAATAAAATAATTTGGCAAATAGTCTACAAAATCTAATAATTTTATTGGTGTAGTATCATCAATTTTCATAGGATGATGCTCTTCGTTAATTATGATGCAATGCTCATTATAATAAGCATATGGTGAATATTGCATGAACCATTTTTCATTGTTTAATTTCAATTTAATTGTTCTTAAATTTCTTCTTGCAGGTTGAGTTAAAGACCCTTCAAAACCTTCGTTTTCTTTGCATAATAAGCAATCTGGATATTTTGCGCCAGCTTTTAATAGTAATAATTTTGCAGTATCTTTATTATTTTTTTCTGGTTTTGATAAATTAATTGTTATTTCTAAATAAGTATCTTTATTTAAAGGCTTATAAGTCCAATGCAAATTTTTATCAATAGCTGTTTTCTGAATGTATCCATTTTTAATAGATAAATTAAATAAATATTTACATGCTGTTTTCGAATCGATACTATTTTTAATCTCATTAAAAGTTTTATTAATTATTGATGGAAGTGGTGTAAGTTCACCTAAGATATTAGTAATAAAAATATTAACATATTCTTCATTACATAACTCGTTTTCAAGTATATATTCTTTTAATTCAAGAATAATTGAATCAGGGACAATTAAATTTTTAATATAATCAAAATTAAAATCACCATTATATGGACGATTTAATTTTAATTGACTTAGTAAAACATTTCTTTGATAAATTACATCATATTCATCTAAATTTAAATGAAATTCAGCATATTTTATTAACTTTTCTACTATTAAATTTCCTTGCATAAATTTACCCCTTAATCATTTAATATTATATCATAATTAATAACTATAATTGATGATAAAATCTTTTAAAAATAATATAATATTAAAGTAAGTTTTATATTCTAATATATTTGGATCAATAATCTTACATATTAAATAAAAGGAAGGAAAATTATGGCAAAAACTTATGAATTAGTCTTAATTAGACATGGTGAAAGTGAATGGAATAAGTTAAATTTATTCACTGGATGGACTGATGTAGATTTATCTGAAAAAGGTAAAGAAGAAGCTACAAATGGTGGTAAATTATTAAAGGAAGAAGGCTTTTATTTTGATGTAGCTTATACTTCTTATTTAAAAAGAGCTATTCATACTTTAAATAGAGTTTTAGAAGCTATGGATGAAGAATATATCCCTGTTTATAAAACTTGGAAATTAAATGAAAGACATTATGGAGCCTTACAAGGTTTAAATAAAGCTGAAACAGCTGAAAAGTTTGGTGAAGAAAAAGTTAAAATTTGGAGAAGAAGTTATGATGTTCAACCTCCAGCTCTTGAACCAACTGATCCTCGTAATCCAGCTTTACAAAAGCCTTATAAAGATGTTGATAAAAACGAATTACCATTAACTGAATGCTTAAAAGATACTGTTGCTCGTGTCGTACCTTATTTTGAAGAAGTTATTAAAAAAGATATGATTGCTGGTAAAAAAGTTATTATTGCAGCTCACGGTAATAGTTTAAGAGCACTTGTTAAATATCTTGAACATATTAGTGATGCTGATATTGTTGCTTTAAATATACCTACTGGCGTTCCATTAGTATACGAATTAGATGAAAATTTTGAAGTAATTTCAAAAAGATATTTAGGCAATCAAGAAGCAATTAAAAAAGCAATGGAAGCTGTTAAAAATCAAGGAAAAGCAAAATAATAGTTAAGTTTTGCAATGTTTTTATAAAAAATAGAGCATTATGGCATTTTCAATTACTGATATAATAATCTTATCTATAATATTAATTTTTACTATATTTGGTGCAATTAAAGGTATTATTGGAAAGATTTTGGGATGGGTAAATTTGTTTATATCAATTGTTATTTCATATTACATCTCAGCTCCAATTACTAGTCTATTTTTAAAGACTGAATTTTATACAAATATGGTTAATTCTATTGGCGAGAAGTGGTCTAACGTATTGCTTTTAATTTTGACTGGAATTGTAGTTTTCATTATATTATTCATCATTTTTAAATTATTTACGATTGTAATCAATAAATGTATTAATGCAAATAAGATTTTTGGATTTTTCAATAAAACACTAGGTGCATTTATTGGCTTTGCGTTTGGATTATTTTTAGCTACATTATATTTATTAATATTCTATGGACTAGCAAAAATCGATCCGAATATAAATGCTTTTTATGTTAGTGATTTAGCTATTACAGATGAAAAATTTACTCTTAGTAAGATGTTAATGACATATACAATGAAAATATTTAATTAAACTTGAAATAATCAAAAAAGCTCGATAATTCGAGCTTTTTTATTTTGCTTTAGTTTTAACTTATAAAGATTTAGGATCAACTAATAACTCTTTATTCTTAATTTCATTATTGAGTTTATTTACAAAATCGAGGAATGAAACATTAATCTGGTCATTTGTACCATATTTTCTATAAGTAACAGAATTATTAGCTAATTCCTTATCGCCAATAACTAATGTGTAAGGTATTTTTTTAATTATAGTGTTTCTTAATCGATAACCTAACTTCTCATTTGAATCATCTAGATTTACCCTAAATCCTAAATCGGTAAGTTGTTGGACTAATTTTTTAGCGTGCTCTAAATGATATTCATTATTTACAGGTAAAACTTCGATTTGAACAGGGGCTATCCAAAGAGGAAATGCTCCGGCAAAATGCTCAGTAATTATACCTAAAAATCTTTCAAAACTACCTAAAATAGCTCTATGTAACATAATAGGTCTAACTTTTTCACCATTACTATCAATGTAAGTACAATTAAATCTTTCAGGTAAATTCATGTCAAGTTGAATAGTACCACATTGCCAAATTCTACCCATGCAATCCTTTAATTTAAAATCAAGTTTTGGTCCATAGAAAGCACCATCACCAGGATTTATTTTAAAATCTTTACCGCTCGATTTACAAGCTTCGGCTAAAATCTTTTCAGATTCATCCCAAATTTTAATGTCTCCTATATAATCTTTTTCAGGTCTAGTTGATAAAACTATACTATAATCAAGTCCAAATATGCTATACATTTCATCATATAAATGTAGTAATTTTTGAATTTCACTTTGAAGTTGATCACGTCTACAGAATATGTGAGCATCATCTTGAGTGAAACATCTTACTCTAAATAAACCATTTAAAGCTCCACTTGCTTCATGTCTATGAACTAAGCCTAATTCAGCATATCTTAATGGTAAATCACGATATGAATGTAGTTCATTGTTATAAACTAAAATTGCTCCAGGACAATTCATTGGTTTTATAGCAAAATCTTTATCATCAATCTTTGTTGTGTACATATTTTCTTTATAGTGATCCCAATGTCCACTTGTTAGCCATAATTCTTTAGATAAAATAATTGGAGTTTTAATAATTTTGTAACCTTCACGATCGTGAATATTATTCCACCAATTTTCAATTTGACGTCTAAGCATAAGCCCATTAGGTAAATAAAAAGGGAAACCTGGGCCAAATTCACTAAACATAAAAAGACCTAAATCCTTACCTATTTTACGGTGATCTCTCTTTTTAGCTTCTTCCTTCATATGTTCGTATTCTTTTAAGGCTTCATCACTAAAGAAACTTGCACCATAAATACGCGTTAATTGTTTGTTTTTACTATCGCCTCTCCAATATGCTCCAGCAATGGATTCTAGTTTAAAATGTTTAATAAAACCAGTACTAGGAACATGAGGTCCTAAGCATAAATCAACAAAATCACCTTGTTTATAAATAGATATAGCTCCGTCATTTAATTCATTGATAAGTTCAACTTTGTATGGATTATTTTTAAATAACTCTAAAGCATCTTTTTTTGAAACATCTTCGCGAGTTATATAATAATTCTTCTTGGATAATTCCTTCATTAATTTTTCTAATTTAGGTAAATCTTGTTCTGTTAAAATGTCTTTACCAAAATCTACATCATAATAAAATCCATCTTCAATTGAAGGACCAATAGCTAAATGTGCATTTGGATATAATTCCATTATCGCCATTGCTAAAAGATGACTAGTACTATGATTTAAAATATCTTTAGCTTCTTCACCATCTTTAGTAATAATTTCAAACTTGCCACCTTCACTTATTGAATGATATAAATCAAATAACTTATTATTTAATTTATAAGCTATGGCTTCTTTTGCTAATGAATTTGAAATTGATAATGCAACATCATGTCCATTTTTATTAGTATCTACTTTGATAGTCTTTCCGTCTTTTAAAATTAATTCCATAAATATTTCTCCTTTATTTAATAAAAAAGTCCTTAGATAAAAATTATCTAAGGACGCTTATTACGCGGTACCACCTTAGTTATAGTATTAAATTTAATAATACTATCACTTAATTTCGATTATTTACGTATAATCAACGTAGAGTTACCTCTAATGCTCCAAAGTGGTATTAATAGTTAATCATAATAGAAAATTTCACCATTTTTTTCTACTCGCTAATAAGATCTAACTATTAACATGTCTTCTTCATAGCGTATTTAATATATATCTAGAAAATCAATTTGTAAATATTTTTTATAATTCTCTTTCTTTAGGTATAGTAATAATTCTCATAAAATTAGTTTTACCAGAACCAGTTGGAGTTCCACCACTAACTACAATAACATCACCAGGTTTAAGGCCAATTTTTTTAGCATAAAATATTGCAACACATTCCATATCTTCGATAAAATCAGGCATTTTTGTATCAATTAAGATACTATAAATACCCCAATAAAGCGCATTTTGTCTAGCAGTTTCTTTTTTATTTGTTATAGATAAAATTGGACAACAAGGTCTAGCTTTTGAAATTCTTCTAGAACTATTTCCACTCTCGGTATAACTTACTATTAATTTTGCACTTATTAATTTTGCTGTATTAGCAATACTATTTGCCAAGGCATCATTATTATCTTTATTTGAAGTATCATAAGCTTCTTTTGCTAAAGTTTCATAATCAAGTTCACTTTCAATTGCTCTAGAAATCTTAGCTTGAGCTAAAACAGCTTCAGCTGGATATTCTCCACTAGCACTTTCAGCACTAAGCATTACACAATCAGTTGATTCATCAACTGCTGTAGCAACATCACTTACTTCAGCTCTAGTAGGAGTAGGGGAATGAGTCATGCTATCTAACATTTGGGTTGCAGTGATAACTGGTTTGCCTTTTTGTCTACATTCTCTAATAAGTCTTCTTTGTACTAAAGGAACTTCTTCAAAAGGAACTTCAACACCTAAATCACCTCTAGCAACCATGATTGAATCACTAGCATCAATAATTTCATCTAGGCAATCCATTGCTTCACAGTTTTCGATTTTAGAAATTATTTTTATTTGAGGATGGCCGTGTTCAACAAGTATTTTACGAATATCTTCGACATCTTTTTTATTTCTGACAAAACTTGCTGCTATAAAATCAACATCGTGTTCACAACCCCAAATCAAATCTTGTTCATCCTTATCACTAATGAATTTCATTGAAAGTCTAGCACCAGTACAATTAACGCCTTTTTTACTTGCCAATTCATGGTCATTTTGAGCAACTGTAATAATTTCTTTATTAATTTCATCCTTGCCAGTAACTAATAAATCCAATTTACCATCATCAATTTTTATATGATTTCCAATAGAAACATCATTATATAAATCTGGAAAATTAACACTAATTTTAGAAGGAGTGCCCAAAACCTCTTTCATAGAGATTCTTAAAGTTGAATCTTTAGTAATTTGAATTAAATTGTTCTCCATATTATGACAGCGAATTTCAGGGCCTTTAGTATCGAGAATGATTGGAATATAAATTCCATCTTTTTCAAAAGAACGAATAGTTTTTAATTTTCCAAGATGTTCTTCATAATCACCATGAGAAAAATTAAGTCTAGCTAAATTCATACCATTTTGTATAAGTTTAGTTAACATTTCTTTACTTGAACTAGCAGGACCAATTGTACAAACAATTTTTGTTTTTTTATTAATATTAATCATAACTTTCCTCTTAATTATTTAATTAAATCATGAACATGATAAAAGTCTTCATGTTTATTACGAGGCAACTTCAATGCATCATATATATCTGTGTAAACGAGTTTTGTGCCATCAGTGCCAATACAAACACCACCAATTCCTTCGTCTAAAAGTTCAACAGCATAAGAACCCATACGAATAGAATTAACTCTTTCCATAGCAGTAGGAGTGCCACCTCTTTGAATATGACCTAGTACTGTTTCTCTTGTATCAAATCCAACTTCATTCATAATACGATCAGCAAGAGCTTTTGTATCAAGTAATTTTTCAGCTACTAAAATCAAAACATGATCAGGATTAGTTTTTTTAAGTTCCTTTAATTCAGAAATCATTTTGTCGATATTTACATCACTATCGCAAGTCAAGATATAGTTTGCACCAGTTGCAATTCCGGCAAATAATGTTAAATCTGGGCATTTATTTCCCATAATTTCAACAACAGCACAACGATTATGACTGCTTGATGTGTCAACTATTTTATCAACTGCTTCAACTACAGTATTTAAGGCAGTATCAAATCCAATAGTAATTTCACTACTTGCTATATCATTATCAATAGTGCCTGGTAATCCAATGCAATTGATACCTTTTTCTGTTAATTTTTTAGCACCCATGTATGAGCCATCTCCACCAATAACAATCAAAGCCTCAATTCCGTGTTTTTTTAAAGTTTCAATAGCTTGATACTGTACCTTGTCCTCTTTAAACTCTGGAAGGCGCGCAGTTTTAATTGCTGTCCCCCCTCTATTTAATAAAGTATCAGCAAAATTTTTATCTAATTTGACAATCTTATCTTCAATTAAGCCTTTATACCCATTATAAATTGCATATATTTCTTTATTTAACTTAAAGCAAGTTCTAATTGCTCCGAATAATGCATCATTCATTCCAGGAGCATCACCACCACTAGTTAAAATTCCAATTTTTTTAACCATACCAATTCCTCCATTTAATATTATATAACAAAGTTATATAAGTATTCTATTAATTAATAATTAAATTTTGAATATCAATTAAAAAAGTAAAATGTCAAGGCATAAGTAATAAAAATAATTGCAAGTGAATTAATAATTCAATATAATTTTTTAATATGAATAAGGGATTATTAATTATTTTAAGTGGTCCTAGCGGAGTTGGTAAGGGCACTGTTGTAAAAGAATTAATGAAAGATAAGACTTTAAATTTATCTTATTCTATTTCTATGACTACACGAGCTCCTAGAAATGGGGAAGTTGATGGTCGCGAATATTTCTTTATATCAAAAGAAGGCTTTGAGAAAAAAATTGAACAGGGTGAATTATTAGAATTTGCTGAATTTGTAAATAATTATTATGGTACTCCTAAGGCATATGTTGAACAAATGCTAGATAGTGGTCACAATATTCTTCTTGAAATTGAAACCAAAGGCGCTCAACAAGTCATGGAAAAAATGAAAGGAAATAATGTTATTTCTATTTTCTTATTACCGCCTTCTTTATATGATTTGGAATCACGCATTAGAAATAGAAAAACTGAATCAGATGAAGTCATTAAAGAAAGATTAGATAAGGCAAATAAAGAGTTACAACTTAAATCGCTTTATGATTATAATGTCATTAACGATGTTCCGCTACTTGCTGCAAAAAAAATAGCAGACATTATAAGAAATCATTTAGTTAAGTAAATGTATTTATTAAAAATATTAGCAGAATACAATTTATACGCGCTAAACTCACCATTTTATTATTGCTCTGATGAGAAAATTGATGTTGGGACAAGAGTCTATATTAATTTTAATGAAAATGAAATTCTTGGATTTGTTATAGAGAGTGCTTTTAAAGAAGAGGACATAAAACAATTATCATTAGAACTTGGATATGATTTAAAATATATTACTAAAAAAATAGATGATGAACCAATTATTAATGAAGAACTTTTTCAATTATCAAACTTATTATCGAAAAGGTACTTTTATCCACTTATTGGTGTTTTACAAACTATTTTGCCTAAAACATTAAGGCCAAAAAAAGAAAGTTGTAGATCTAAGATATCTTATGATGTTTATTATAAAATTAATCGTAATAATAAATTCGATTTGAGCAAATTAACCAATAATGAAAGAAAAATTATTTTAAAATTTAAAAATTGCGATGAAATTCCTAAGAAAAATTTATGTCAATCAAAAAGTTTAAAATCGCTATTAGATAATAATATTATATATTTATTTAAAACTGAAAAATATCGCTTAAAACTCGAAAAAATTTATGATTATGAAAAAGTTATTAATTTAACTGACGAACAGCAAAGAGCTTTAGATGAGTATGAAAATAGTAATTATTTAGTATATTTATTGTATGGCGTTACTGGTAGTGGGAAGACCGAAGTATATATAAAAATAATAGAGAAAGCTTTAGAAAGTGGTAAAACCGCGCTTATTTTAGTTCCAGAAATTGCTTTAACTCCATTAATGATTTCAAGAATTTTAAGTTACTTTTGCGTTGATATTGCGGTCTTGCATTCATCTTTAACGGAAAGTGAATTATATGATGAATACCGCAAAATTAAACAAGGAAAAGCTAAAATAGTTATTGGAACTCGAAGCGCAATTTTTGCACCTTTAACTAACATTGGAATAATCATTATTGATGAAGAGCATAGCGATACATATAAAGAAAATAATACATTATGTTATGATGCTAGAGATGTTGCTTTTATTAGGGCAAGTTATTATAAGTGTAAAGTTATATTAGGTAGTGCTACTCCGTCAATTGAAAGTATGTCTAAAGCTAAAAGCGATGTTTATAAATTACTTTGCCTTAGTAATAGGTATAATAATATGCAATTAGCTAAAATTATAACCATAGATAGAAAAAAGTTTGATAATTTTTCATCCATAAGTCAGATTTTCTCTTTAAGGGTCATTCAAGAAATTAAATTACGATTAATGTTGAATGAACAAACAATTATATTTATTAATACAAAAGGTTATGGAAGAAGTGTCTATTGCAGGGAATGTGGCTATGTTTTTAAATGCCCTCATTGTGATGTTAATCTCACTTATTATAAAGAAGATAATACGTTACGTTGTTCCCATTGTGGTTATAAAATTAAAAAACCTAAAAAATGTCCTAAGTGTAATTCCCCATATATTTCTTTTATGGATTTTGGAATTCAAAAAGTTGAAGAAGATTTTAAAAGAATATTTAACGTCCCCTATTTAGTATTAGATGGTGATAGAACTCCAAAAAGCTTGCAGATTACAGATGTTTTAAATAAATTTAGTAAAAAGGAATCACTTGTTTTAATAGGAACACAAATTGTATCTAAAGGTCATGATTTTGGGGATGTCACTTTAGTTGTAGTTATAAATGCTGACTCTCTACTTAGTATTCCAACTTATAGAGCAAGCGAAAATGCATTTGATTTAATAACTCAAACAATAGGTCGCAGTGGAAGATCAAATAAAGAAGGTATAGCAATTATTCAAACTAGTTTTGCAAATAATTATGCTATAAAATATGCTATCGAATCTGATTATATCGATTTTTATAAAGCAGAAATTCAAAAAAGACAATTATTAAAAAACCCTCCCTTTTATAAAATAATTGGAATTGAAGTTATCTCAAAAAATCCTGAATTATCGTATAATACTTGTTTAGATATTAGAAATTATTTCTTAGTTTTAAAATTAGATATAATCTTAAATGATGTGACATATCCTTACTGGTTTAAAGGAAATTATAAAGCAATATTATATTTAAAATGTAAAAAAATTTCTAATATTCAAGATGATTTATTAGATTTAATAAATATTTATAATAAAAAAACTAAAGTGAAAATAAAAATAAATGTAAATCCTATCGACTACTAATTGAAAAATAATTATTAATAATCTAAGATTATTAACATAGAGGTAAAAAAATGATAACGATTTCTATTTTTGGTTTAGATCCATATATGGTAAGAGGGGTTAGCAAAGATATTACACCTAAACTTGCTGATATTTATGAAACAAGCAAAGATAATATTAACTTTTTTTGTCCTGAATGTTTATTTATTCATGATGGTGTAGAGCAAAATACTTGGAATATATTAGTGAAGGTTGATGCTCCTATGAAGGTAAAAGTTATGGAGAAAGAAGCTTGCAAGATTCTCCATCAATTTTTGAAAGATGCTTGTATAAATATGGAGATTCAATTTTATTATTTTTCGCAAGACAATTACTACGAATACATAGATAAAACTCATCCACGTTTTATGACTGAAGAAAATCTGGTTTATGAAGAAGATGATTATGAAGATGATGAAGATAACTCTGTTGAGCCTTATTTAGGAAATGTTTTCGAAGGCTTTGAAGATAAATTAAAAGGGAAAGGGAAATAAAATGAATTATTTTGAAATTTGTGAAGATGTTTTAACAACAGTTATTAATCAAAAAGAAGATTATTACTCATTGATTAATAAAAAAAGTAATAAAGAAAAATTAGATGAAAAAGATAAGAGAAATTGTTTAAATTTAGTAGGTTCTTTTTTAAGAAATTATTATTTTATTAAAAAAGTTGAAGAATTTGTTTTTAATAAGGTGGATTTTGATTTACTTTTAGCTTCTGGATTATATTATGTTAACAATGCTTTTGTAAAAGCAATAAGCGAAAAGGAAGCACTAGATTATTTAAAAGGCTTTTTAGAGAAAAAGAATTCTTCATTAAGTGATGATCAAACTCTTGTTTTACAAGGAATATGTCAAGATAAGAAAAATTATGCATTTCCTTCTACCTTTTTAAGAAGAGGAAGTTTTACTTATTTCAGTATGAAGTTTAACTTACCAGAATGGTTTATAAAAATGATTATTAAAAGTTATGGTAATGAAAATGGACTTTCATCTTGCAGATTGATATCGAGAGTTCCTGAACAAGCTTTATGTTTAAATACTTTAAAGGAATTGAAAGATGATGATAAAAAGATGCTAGATAGTTTCAAACTTTTAGAAGATGGAACTTATGTCTATAAAGAAAAAGGCAGTTTTAGAAAATCAGCTTTAGTTAAAGATAAATTTCTTTTACCTATACAACATGCATATTTGGATTTATTAAAAGAACTTCCTGAGTTAAATCATTCAAGTTATACGGTTTATCTTGGAAATAGAAATTTTATTTATATGCCAATTGTTGCTAAATATTTAAAAAATAATAATCAAGCAACAATCATTGCAAACGCATTGAAAGACAACTATGAATTATTAAATATTAAAAAAGTTTATAATTTGAAAAATTTATACTTCAACGAAGCTTCTGCGGATAGTTTGGATTCATTAATTTCTAAAAAGCAAGATTTATTTGTTTTACTTAGTAGAAGTAGCGAATTTGATAAGCTAAGAAATAGCCCTGATTATTCTGTTATCTTTAATCAAAATAATTTAGATGAATTTATTAATAACGAAGAAAAGAGTATTGATAATTGCTCAAAATTCGTTGCTGATAATGGCTTATTAGTTTATTGTGTTGATACTTTAGGACTAAAAGAAACAACAAATATTGTTGCTAAATTTTTAGAAAACCATGCAGAATTCGAATTAATTAAAGAAAAACAATATTTGCCTGCTGAGAATAATTCAATTTTTTATTACGCTATTTTAAGAAAGAAAGAAAATGATTAATCTATATTCATATTCCTTACCGAAACTTGAAAACTTAATGCTTAGTATAGGCCAAAAAAAATTTAGGGCTACTCAACTTTTCAAATGGATTTATGAAAAGGGCGTAATTAATTTCGATGAAATGAGTGATATTTCTTTAAGTTTTCGTGAAGAATTGAAGAAGAATTATTTTCTTAAAATTCCTAAAATTTACACAAAACAAATTTCTAGTGATGGCACTATAAAACTGCTACTTGAATTAGAAGATGGTAATAAAATCGAAACTGTCTTGATGAGATATGATTATGGCAATGTTGCTTGTGTTACTAGTGAAGTAGGATGCAATATGGGTTGCTGTTTTTGTGCTTCTGGATTGTTAAAAAAGAAGCGAGCATTAAGTGTTGATGAACTCGTTGGACAGATTTTAGTTTTAAACAATTTATTAAAAGAAGAAGGAAAAAGAGTATCTCATGTTGTTGTTATGGGAACTGGTGAACCATTTGACAATTATGATAATGTAATGGATTTTATTAGAATATTAAATCACCCCCATGGTCTTGCAATTGGTGCAAGACATATAACTGTTTCTACTTGTGGTTTAGTTGATAAAATTAGGCAATATGCAAACGAAGGGCTTCAAATTAATTTAGCAATTTCTTTACATGCCCCTACAAATGAATTAAGAAATAAAATTATGCCAATAAATCTTAAATATCCTCTTGAGGAATTAATGGATGCGGTTAGATATTATGAAAAAACTGCCCAAAGAAGAGTTACTTTTGAATATATTTTGTTAAAGGATATAAATGATAGTAAAGAGTGTGCTATAGAATTAGCTAATTTAATAAAAGGGACTCTTGCTTATGTAAATTTAATTCCTTTTAATCCTGTTAAAGAACTTAAATATCAAAGAACCGATTCTAAAAAAGTTCATGATTTTATGGATACTTTGATGAAACGAAATATTAATGTTACAATAAGAAAAGAATTTGGAACTGATATTGATGCTGCATGCGGTCAATTAAGAGCAAAACATGAATACAAAGAGATTTAATGGCACATTTTCTTACAAAAAAGATCTTGGAAAAGTAAGAATTTCTAATGAAGACAACGCTAAAGTACTTGTTGATAGTGTTGGCAATGTTTTGATGATGGTTGCTGATGGAATGGGTGGAGCAAATAAAGGTGATTATGCTAGTTTAGAAGTGATCAATGGAATGAGTGAAGCTTTTAAAAATCGCAAGAGATTTTATTGCTTATTTGATTGCGTTCATTTTATTAAAAAAAATTTAAAAATTATTAATAAAAGAATTTATAATTTAAGTTTTACAAATAATAATTATAAAGGCATGGGGTCAACTATTATCATTGCTTTTATATATAAAGATGAATTAATTGTTGCTAATGTAGGTGATAGCAGATGTTATTCACTAAGCAAAAAAGAATTTAAGCAATTAAGTGAAGATGAAACATATGCCTATTATTTATACAATAGTGGTCAAATAAGCAAAGAAGAAATAAAAACTCATCCAAAAAGACATGTTTTAATTAATGCAATTGGGATTTATCCTTCTTTAAGTGTTGATATTAAGATATTTAAATATAATAAAGAAAGTATTCTACTTTGTAGTGATGGATTATACAATAATGTAAATGAACCAGATATTGAAAATATTTTAAGAACTGATGATTCAACCGAAGTTAAAGTTAATAGCCTTATAAATGTCGCTAATTTTAATGGCGGTAGTGATAATATTTCTGTAGCGCTTTGGGAGTGCTTAGATGATTAGAATTAATGATGTTGTTAGTGAAAGATATAAAATTCTTGCTTCTATTGGAAAAGGTGGTATGAGTGATGTATATGAAGCTAAAGACTTCATATTAAAAAGAAATATAGCAATTAAGTTTCTTAGTGAAAGTGCTTTAAAAAAAGTCGATAATATCATTAGATTTCAAAACGAAGCTCGTTTTTCAAGTTCACTTAATCATCCTAATATTGTAAAAATATACGATTATGGTGAACATCAAAATACTCTTTTTATTGTAAATGAATTAGTTAAAGGACAGACTTTAAAAGAGGCTCTTGATTTTAAAGGTGCTTATACAATAAATGAAACATGCTCAATAATGCTTCAACTTTGTGATGCGTTAATTTATATTCATGCTCGTAAAATAATTCATCGTGATATTAAAAGTTCAAATGTTTTTATTCTTCCAGATGGTAGTATAAAAATCGGGGATTTTGGGATATCTTATTTGCTTGATAGTAATTTAAACATTAATGAAAATAAAAAAATTGCTGGTACTGCACAATATTTAGCTCCTGAACTTATTAAAGGTAAAGTAAATGGGACATATCAAAGCGATATTTATGCTTTAGGAATATTATTTTATGAATTGCTTACTGGTGTAGTTCCTTTTGATGGTAATGATCCAAGCGATATTGCAATAAAACACATAAAAGAAGAATTGCCTAGTCCTTTAAAACTTATTCCATCTTTGCCAGTTGAAGTAGAACATATTTTTTATAAAGCAACTGATAAGGACTTAAGAAAAAGATATAAAACTGTAAAAGCTATGCGTGATGATATTTTAAATTTATATAAAAATAAAAAAGCAATGAAGCAAGGAAGAAGCTTATTAGCTCGTATTTTTGGATTATCATCTAATTAATTTATATGGTAAAATAACTTTATGAAAGAAATAGCTTATTCGATATTATCTAGTGATTTTTCAAAATTAGAAGATGATTTAAATATAATGCTTAATAGTGGCGTAAAATATTTACACTATGATGTAATGGATGGACATTTTGTTAATAACATTAGTTTTGGGCCTCATGTTTTATCGACTATTAATAAAGAGCATAAATTAATTAATGATGTACATTTAATGATTACTAATCCAAGAGATTATGTAGAAAAATTTGTTTTAGCTAATGCAGATATTATAACTTTCCATTATGAAGCTTTAAAAAATGATGATGATATTGATGAAATAATAAATTTAATTCATACATATAATTGTAAGTGTGGCTTATCTATTAAGCCAAAAACTAGTGTTGACAAAATAGTTAAATTTTTAAATAAGTTGGATTTAGTATTGATAATGTCTGTAGAACCTGGGTTTGGTGGACAATCCTTTATCGAAGAAAATTATAAAAAAATTGAAGTTTTAGATGGTTTTAAGAAAAAATATGGACTTAATTTTATAATTGAAGTTGATGGTGGAGTAAATAATACAAATGGTAAAAAAATTTTAAAAAGTGGGGCTAATTTATTAGTTTGCGGAAGTTATTTAGCAAAAGCAAATCACAAAATAGAAGCTGTTTTAAATATTTTAGGAGATTGATATGGATTTATCTTACATTGTGCTCATTATATTGTCATGGATTCTAATTACTTTTTTATTAATTAATTGGATAATGATTTTTAATCGTACTGATAGTAAAAAATTTAGCTTTTTTACCTTTTTTCCATTTGAATTAAACCCTTATCGCAGACAAACTAAGCAAGGTAAATTTTCTTTATTTTTATTATCTTTATTAACTTTATTAATGATTGTTCCAATAATTTTATTTGCAATTAGTTTCAATTATGTTAGCAGTTATGTAATGATGTCTTTTTTTATTATCGCATTTTGTTCATTTTTAGCTTTATTATTTATTAAATTATCTAATTATTATAAACATTTAATTTTTGTTTCAATTTTTGTTACTGTTGAATTTACTTTATTATTATTAATGTTCTTTTATTTCTCAAATAAAAATTACGGCTATTCTATTTTGACTACAAAGAGTATTATCTGCATTGTTTTATTAATCATTCAAATGATTTTTGAATTTATTTTAATATTTAATCCTAATTATAAAAATTGGGCCAAAATGGTAAAAATGGATGCTGAAATTTTTTCTCGTCCAAAATATTGTTATTTAGCAATGCTTGAATGGGGAACTTTCCTTAATTTAATTTTAAATTATATTCCAATCTCTATCATTTTATTATTTTAATTATAAGTTTTTAGTAAACGAAATAAAAAAGTCTCAACAAGTGAGACTTTTTAATTACTTTTTAAGTGATTTATTGAGGGTTTTATAAGCACGAGCAGACATTTTAACTCTAACTACTTGCCCATTAATTTCAACTTTATATGTTTGTAAATTAACATTCCAAGTTCTACGTGTTGCACGTAAACTATGAGAACGCTTATTTCCACTTAATGGATGCTTACCTGTAATAGGACAAACTCTAGACATTTCGTTTACCTCCTTAAATCGCCTAATAAGTATAACACTATGGCAATATTTAAATCAAGGCTTATTTTTCTTAATTGTAATTATTTTATAACCGCTTTCATTTATTGATTATATATATTAAAAAACATAGAAACAATCAATGATATTTAAATTTAGATTATTATGGAAGCGTTTTCTTAATTTTCTTATGTCAATTAATATGCTTGATAATAATTAAAATAAAAATAGAATAGTTGATGATAAGGAGGATAAAAGTATGTTAAGAGAAAATGAAGAAAATATTTATACGAACGGAAATGGTGAGAAGTTATTAGGATTTGCAAATTTAAATTCAAATCAATGTTATATATGCCAAATGGTAATTTTATATTTTTTAAAATAGAAGAGGATGATAATAAAGAATCTTATTAAGCTTTAAACCAAATAGTTATTAAAAAGTAGCATAATTGCTACTTTTTTCATAATTATGAAAATATTTACAATCGTTTACAAAATATTAATATTTTTTGAATTTTTTTATGTCGGTATAAAAATCGTTAATATATAATATTAAATAGAGAGGGGAAATATATGGCTTATGGTTTACTATATGATTATTTAAATGGTCAATGCATAGAAGCTTATAACTATTTTGGTGCACATTTTGTTAAAAAAGAGATTGAGGAAGAGATTTTAATTCCATTAAAAAAAGATCCTAATAAGACAAAGAAAAGCAAAGCAAAAAAACTAATAGATGGTGTAATTTTTAGACTTTATGCTCCAATGGCTACTGATGTTAGTGTTATTGGAGACTTTAATGATTGGAATCCTGGTGTTCATAAAATGAATAAAATTGATGATTCTGGGGTTTATGAAATTTTTATACCTAATTTACATAATTACAGTTTTTATAAATATCATTTTAAAGATGCACGAGGTATTTATGTAGATAAAGCTGATCCATATGCTTTTTTTAGTGAATATAGACCAGGAAGTTGTTCTAGATTATTTAATATCGAAGGATTCATTTGGCATGATCGCCCTTTTTTAAATAATAGAAATCGTAATTTTGATCGTCCGATGTCTATATATGAAATGCATTTGGGTTCATGGAAAGGTAAAATTGATAATAGGAACTTATCATATGAAGAAATTGCTGATTTTTTAATACCTTATTTAAAAGAACTTGGGTATACTCATGTAGAAATTATGCCAATTACTCAATATCCATTTGATGGATCTTGGGGATATCAAGCCACAGGCTTTTATAGTGTTGATAGCCGTTATGGAAATCCAATGCAACTCATGTCTTTTGTTGATAGATTACATCAAGCTGGTATTGGTGTGATATTAGATTTTGCTCCTGTTCATTTTGCAACTGATGAATATGCTTTATGTCATTTTGATGGCACTTCATTATATGAATATGATAACGAGCATCGTTATAGCCCTTGGGGTAGCCTTCAATTTGATTTAGGCAAAGACCCAGTAAGAAGTTTCTTAATGAGTGCAATGAATTATTTTGTGACATATTTTCATTTTGATGGCATAAGAGTTGATGCTGTTAGTAATATTGTTTATTGGGAAGGAAATAAAAATAATGGTGAAAATAATGGAGCAACAGAATTTATTAAAAGATTAAATGGCAAAATGCATATTTTACATGATGATGTAATGATGATTGCTGAAGATAGTACCGATTTTCCAGGTGTTACTAAGCCATTAGAGTATGGTGGACTTGGCTTTGATTATAAATGGGATTTAGGTTGGATGAACGATACCTTAAAATATTATTCATTAGATCCTGTATATAAAAAGTTCGAACATGATAAAATAACTTTCTCTATGGCATATTTCTTTAGTGAAAATTTCTTATTGCCATTATCGCACGATGAGGTTGTTCATGGGAAAGGGACAATTATAAATAAGATGTTTGGTGATTATGATACTAAATTTGCTTTAATTAGAAATTTGTTTACTTATCAATTTGCTCATCCAGGAAAAAAATTAAATTTTATGGGAAATGAATTAGCTAGTTTTGATGAATGGAATGAAAATAAATCATTGCCTTGGGAATTAAAAAAATATCCAAAACATGATAGTATTACTAGACTAGTTAGAGACTTGAATTTAATTTATCGTCACGAAGAAGCTATGCATTTTGAAGAATTTAATCCAATTCATTTTAATTGGCTAATGGTTGATAATAAAGATCAATCTATTTTTGCCTTTGAAAGAAGGGCAATGAATTCTCATCTTGTTTTTATTTTCAATATGACGCCAGTTTATTATGAAAGTTATGACGTTGGCATTACAAGAGACGGTACATATATAGAAATATTTAACAGTGATAAAGATGTTTATGGTGGAAGCAATGCTTATAATGGACTTGAAATTACAAGTTCTTTATATGGACCTGAAAATAAACCTTTTAAAATAAGTATAAAATTAGCCCCTTTTGCAGGAATAATTTTAAAATTTAATAGTAAATAAAATTAATATAATAGGAGAATAATATGTTTAAAAATAAGCAAGAATTTATAAATGAATTTAAAGATCGACTTGTTTCAAAATATGGTAAAGAGCCATTTGAAGCTCATATTCTAGAACAATATGATATTTTAGGTGAAATGGTACGTGATTATGGTGGACACGATTGGAGAAATACTCGTGAATATGTTTTAGATCACCACGAAAAACAATTGATTTATTTTTCAATGGAATTTTTAATCGGTCGACTTCTTACAAGTAATATGATGAATATGGGTATTTATAATATTTGTAAAGAAGGTTTAGAAGAATTAGGAATTGATATTGGCAAGCTTGAAGATGTTGAAGCAGACGCCGGTTTAGGAAATGGTGGTTTAGGTCGACTTGCTGCATGTTTTTTAGATAGTATAGCAAGTGTTAATTATCCTGGTTTTGGTAATTGCATTCGTTATGAATATGGGTTTTTTAAACAAAGAATTATTGATGGTAAACAAATTGAGTTACCTGATCAATGGTTAACTAATGGTTATGTGTGGGAAATTCGTAAGCCTAAACATGCTGTTGAAGTTAGTTTTTATGGTAATGCTGAAACCTATTTAAAACCAGATGGAGGATATGGAATTAGAACCGTTGATGCTACTAAAGTTTTAGCGATGCCATATGATGTTTATATTCCTGGATACAAAAATGGCTTAGCCAATACATTAAGATTATGGAGTGCACAACCAAGTGAAAATAATTTACAAAGTGGGCAATCTTTCGAAGAATATTTGACAACATTAAAGGAATTATCACATGGTTTATATCCTGATGATTCTACAGAACATGGAAGAATATTAAGATTAAGACAACAATATTTCTTTGTAAGTGCTGGTATTCAAAGTGCCTTAAGAGGTCATCTTAGAAGATATGGTACTTTAGACAATTTTTATGAAAAATATGTTTTTCAATTAAATGATACACATCCTATTTTAGCAATACCTGAACTTATGAGATTACTAATGGATGAATATGGTTATGGCTGGGATGATGCTTGGAATCAAGTAACTAAGTGTATTGCTTATACTAATCATACAATTATGCCTGAAGCACTAGAAAAATGGCCAATACTTTATGTACAACAGTTGATTCCTCGCTGCTTCATGATTATTGAAGAAATTAATCGTCGTCAAATGATTTGGATGAGAGAGAATAAAGTCAATGATAATGAATTTAATGATATGATTATTATTAAAGATGGAATGATTAGAATGACTAATTTAGCAATTTATGCTTGTTTTAGTGTTAATGGTGTTGCAGCATTACATACTAATATTTTAAAGAAAGAAACATTTAAAACTTTCTACAAATATTATCCAGAAAAATTTAATAATAAAACTAATGGTGTTACTCATAGACGTTGGTTAATGTATTCTAATTTAGGTCTAAGTAGATTAATTACTGATTTAATCGGTGATAAATGGGAGAAAAATCCAGAATTTGAATTAGAAAAATTAAAGAAATTTATAAATAAAAATGAAGTTTTGCAAGCTTTAATGGAAATTAAGCATGAAAATAAAATTGCTTTAGCAAAATTTATAAAAGAGCATTACAATATCGATATTGATCCTAATTCAATTTTTGATACACAAATAAAAAGACTCCACGCATATAAAAGACAATTAATGAATATTTTTAGAATAATGCATTATTATTTTGAAATAAAAAACAATAAAGACTTTAAGATGATTCCTCATACTTATATTTTTGGAGCTAAAGCTGCTCCTTCATATTATTTTGCTAAACAAATTATTGAATTAATATTAGCTGTTGCTAAAATTGTCAATAATGATCCTGATGTCAATAAATATATTAAAGTTGTATTTATGGAAAATTATGGTGTTAGTTTAGCAGAAAAAATTATTCCTGCTACTGATGTTAGTGAGCAAATTTCAACTGCTGGTAAAGAAGCTAGTGGAACTTCTAATATGAAATTTATGATGAATGGTGCCCTAACTTTAGGAACTCTTGATGGTGCTAACGTTGAAATAAGTGAAAGAGTTGGTATGGATAATTGCTTTATTTTTGGGCTAAAAGAAAATGAAATTCAAAAATTAAGAGATAGCGGCTTATATAATCCTTGGGATGAATATAATCATAATTTACATATAAGAAGAGTTTTAGATAGTTTATTTAATGGGCCTTGGTGTTCTGAACCAAATAAATTTAGATCTATTTTTGATGAAATTATGAATCATAATGATGAATATTTTATTCTTAAAGATTTTGAATCATATTTAACAGAATCTAAAAAAATCGAAGAATATTATCAAAATAAAGAAGCTTGGGCTAGAAGTTGTTTAATAAATATTGCAATGAGCGGATATTTTAGTAGCGATAGAACTATTGAAGAATATAATAATGATATTTGGCATTTAAAGAAAATTCCAAATAAAAATATAAAATAAAGTTAAATAAAAAAATAGACGACCAAACATTGGACGTCTATTTTTTAATCTTTATTATTTTTTTATGAAATTCTAAATCATTGTATAGGTAGTGGTCTACTGGCAATTTATCGAATAAAATTAGTAACAAAATTGAAAATATAGAACAGCAAACTCCTTGAATTAAATCAAATGAACTACTTAGATATGCATAATTAACTCCATAAAGAATTATATACGAAATAAAGTATGTTAAAACCATGAATAAAGGAGCAATGAAATTAGCTAAATATTTAATATATTTTGTTTTTCTTAATAGATAAAAAACAATAAATGTTACGATAGATTCGAGACCTTTAGCAATAATTGTAAATGGAATGAAGTTAGCAAATCCACTTGCAAAATCGCCAAATGCGGTACCAATGATTCCACTAAAAAATCCAACAAATGGTCCTAAATAGATTGTGGAAAATATAATTATTGCATCACTTAAATTAAAATACCCGGCTCCTCCACCATATGGTATAGAAATAAAATAAGTTAGAATAAATGTTAAAGCTGAAAATATAGCGGTAAGACTAATTGTCTTTAATATCTTTATTTTTTTCATTTATAAGTTCCTGAATTTCATCTTCGTTATAGCAAATTACGCCAAGTGCTTTCAAATTATCTGTTAATACACCAGATCCGTGAATAAATTTATGTCTAAAATAGCCATCATATATACTATGTACACCGCAACTTGGACTATTTTCTTTTAAAATTGCTCGTTTGATTTTTAAATATTTAACGATATTTAAAACTTCTTTACTGCCCTTATTAAAATAATTTGTTACGTCTTTTCCCTCTTTATTAAAAACATTATCGCCTTTTCTTTCTGCAGGGATTCTAGGTATTGATAAGCCACCTAAAACTTCTGGACAAACGGGAACGAGTTCATAATATTTTAAGAGTTCTTTAACAAGTGGATTGTAATTACTTTTCCCATCGTAACGTGTTTTTTCACCGACCAAACAAGCACTAATTAATATTTTTTCCATACAAAAACCTCGACATAATTATAATTAATATTTAATTTTATTTAAATATTAATTATTAGAGTTAATAAAATTAATAATATAATTATTACATTTTTTACTTATTTCTAGATATGGTTCTAAAACATTGTAAACGTGATATGAATCATCACTTTTTTCTATATAAAAATTGAAATTTATATTCTCTTTTTTAAATAAAGAAGTCATCATTGTAGTTTGTTCTTTACAAACTTTATCTCCATCACTTGTAATGATCAAATATTTTAAATTTTTATCGATATATTTTATTATTTGATTAAGTGAAGAATTATTTCTTATGATATTTCTTTTTTTATTGTCACCAAACATCATGATGTTAAAAGTTCTTTTAGCTAATATATTTATAATTTTATGTTTTTTTAATAAGACAAGATCTAATAAAAAGGGAGCAGCATGATTTAAAATTACAGAATTTATATTTATATCAATATGATTTACATTATAGATAGATTGGAGTTCCTTACTATTATTAATTGCTAAAAACAATAGAAGTAAATGACCACCAGCACTATCTCCTATTAAAGTAATATTATTTTTGTTGAAATGATATCTATTATACATATTTAAAATAAAATTAATAGCTTTAAATGTGCTCCTCATTATGTCAATTAAAGTAAAATTATTAATAATTAATGGATATGTGAAAGACGTGATTAAATAATTATATTTCGCTAATTCCATACAAAATAATCCATTTGTATCTTTATCGCCATATATCCAAGCACCACCATGAAAGTCAATTATTAAATTATTGTTTATGGTACTATGATTTTTTAAATGATAAAAATTTACATTGTAATTTTTATCATTTTCATCAAAATTAAATGTATTAACATCTATTATTTTATTTTCTTTTTGCTTATTGATTAAATCTAAATCATCAATGAGCATTTTTTTACTCACATTTTTAAATATTTTTTTAAGAATAAAATTAATCATTTGAATCTACTATATCCATTTCAAAAAGACGTAATGATTGTATAAGACTTATATTATATTTTGTAATTGTAAATGCGTATATATCACAAGCTTCCCAAATAAAAACCCAAGAAAAGATATTAATAACGTCGTTTAAAATATTGTTTTTTAAAAAATGCATTAATAAAATTTGTGTAATTAATATTGCTATACCGATAATAAGACAAATGAATGAAATGGTTTTAGATCTTCTAATCTCATCTTTAGTTTCTTTATATTTAATAGCGTAATATTTTTTTATTAAATTTTTAATTTTTTCTTTTTCTTCAAAAGTGATGTCTTTAGCATAACTAATTATTAATTTTATTTTTTTCTTTTTTCTAATAAATTTAAATGATTCAAAGATGAAATCAAAAATCTCTTCGTTAAGTAATGTTTTATTAGAATAATTTTTGTATAAATTATCTCTTTCTAGATGAAGTTTTATAATTCCGTAGTCTCCATCGATTGAAAAGCAAGCATTTTCTTGCTTTTCAATTTCTAAAATTGCATTTATTTCATTTTCAATACTATGCTTAACCTTATTAGCTTTATTTTTAAACATAACTTTATTATAAATAATATATTTACTAGTAGTAAATATTTATTTAATTTGTTAATTTACAAATCATTC
>DJQS01000017.1 GCA_002438785.1 Caryophanales bacterium UBA6380
ATAAATCGTGATTTGATTCACACCAAGCAAAAAGAAGCAATTACGAAGATGATTCTTTGGGAGGGCTAATTTTCGACGCTTCAACTTACCTATTAGGTGAGGGAGGCGTCTTTTCTTTAGCAAGAACTGCATCTCACGACGTGGAAACGACGCTACGCCCTTATTCTTTATTTACATACACAGTCTAAGAAGTGGCTGACCACAGGAAAGGAGAAAAGAGAGTGAATTTCATTAGACCGCAAATCTATTTCACAAAGAAAGACGAGATTGAGAAATTGAAAGATGACTTTAGGAAAAACAAGGAGAAAAGCGTATCGGATTATTTAAGAAACCTGATTATGCTCGGATACCAAACGAAGATGAAAGAGGATTCTGTGTCCATAAGTTCTGAGCTTAGAAGGCTTCGGATGGAAACGGAGTCTTTGAAACAAGATCTGAGCCTCATTAAGCAATGCGTGTTTGCGATGTATAAGTCTTTGGAGAAAAAGAAGAGTGAATGACCTTCTTGTGTCTATTTCCGTTTCGTATTTTCCGAGGAACTTGAAAAGGAAAGAGCTGTTCTCCTTGATAACGAAATACTCTCTTGTGTTTTTCAAGTCTTCCTTGAAGCGCGTCGGCTCCTTCCGAAAAGGAATTTACGACGCGCTTGGAAACGTGTGGCTCATCAAAATCGATGTAGCAAAGGACGATGTGGCTTTATCTTTTCCGCATCCGAAATCGCTATTCCATGTGATTAAGGGAAGGCTCAGGAGCTTGCTCGGAAAGATGGATTTGGTCTATTCGAACGTCTCATGGCTCATCGGGGTTAACCATGCCGATGAGATATTGGTTGCCTTTTATGAGAAAGAGCCGACGTTCTACAGCCTGAGGAAGAAGGAATACGAATACAGGAAAGGGAAAATCGCTTTGGGTGTTATCTTGGATTTCAAGAAGAGGGTGACGAAATCATTGCAGAGATTAATGAAAGTGGAGGAGCTTCTGAGCTGATGGAAACACATATTTTTGTAAACAAGATAAGACGGGCCACAATCTGCCACAGCAGACTGTTTAGGCCCGTCAACATCATGCGACTGGGATGCCCAGCTCGCGTTAGGAAAAGGAGGGAAAACTTATAACAGACAAGGAAAACGAATAGGTCATCGACATGTATACGGCATTGAAAAGAGGCGATATGAGCGAATATCGAAGGCTGAAGGAAAAGAAAGGGTTATCAAGAAGGCAGAGGAAACAAATCAAGGACGAGACTATTGCCAAAATCGTCTCATCACCATTGTCGAACAAAATGATTGAGTCTGATGCCGTGGATGTGAATGCGTTGGATTGCATCTTGGAGATTGGGATGCTGGCGAAGATATTCCAGAGCGGGCTCATTGTCGAGGGCGTTTATGCGAAAACTAGGGATGATGTACTTAAGCGGTATGGCATGGCTCAGCCGATCGTTTCTTTGATTGGTGCCGATTCCACAGGCTCAAGAAATGTTTCCATGTGGGATGAGTAGATACGTCTCCATGATATAATGGGTTTGGAGCACGGCTTCAAACTCTATATATCGGCAAAACAAGGAGGAAAGCAAAATGCCTGATATCAAAGTTATAAAAGCCAGCGCCATCCCCGGTAAGAAAGGCCAAGGGAAAACGAGGAGACTGAGAGTGGCGGCCTATTGCCGCGTCTCCATGGACGGCGCGGAGCAGATAAGCTCCTACAACTCCCAACTCTCATATTACAGGGAATACATCGCCCAGAACCCCGATTGGACCATGGTGGACATCTACGCCGACAGAGCCATCACTGGAACCAAAGCCGACAAAAGACCTGATTTCATGAGGATGATCAACGATTGCCTGAACGGCGAGATTGACATGGTCGTCACCAAATCCATCTCCAGATTCGCCAGGAACACCGTCGACACCCTCCATTACGTCAGGATGCTCAAGGAAAGAGGAGTGGCGATCTTCTTCGAGGAAGAGCACATCAACACACTATCCATGGATGGTGAGCTGATGCTGACTGTCCTCTCTTCGGTCGCCCAACAGGAAGTACACAACACTTCCGAACACGTCAAGAAGGGTCTGAAGATGAAAATGGAAAGAGGCGAGCTCGTCGGTTTCCAAGGCTGCCTCGGCTACGATTACCACCCGGAAGACAAAAGCGTGACCGTCAACGAAGAGGAGGCGGAAATCATCCGTTACATCTATCATAGGTACCTCGAAGGAGACGGATGCACCATCATTGCCAACGAATGCGCTCAGCTCGGCTTCAAGACGAAATGCGGCGGAACCAGATGGCATGATTCCACGGTCAGGGGAATCCTCAGGAACGAGAAATACTGCGGAGACATCCTTATGGGGAAGACGTTCACGGTCGACCCAATCACCAAAAGAAGGCTCAGGAACTTCGGAGAGGAAGATAAGTACTATCTGGAGAACCATCACGAAGCTATTGTCTCTAAAGAGGACTTCATGGCCGTTCAGTCTGTCCTCGATAGACGTGGCACACCGCGCAGAATCGTCGACGGGAAACGCCAGGAGAAACTCACGAGGCAATACGCTTTCTCATGTATGGTGAAATGCACGTACTGCGGCAGCACCTTCACGAGAAGAACTCGACACATTGGGAAAAACAATGACAAGGTCGTCTGGTAATGTGTGAACAACACCAAAGGTGGAAAGAAGCGCTGTGAGCATTCCAAGGCCATGCCTGAAGAGATTCTGGAAGGAGCGTTCGTCGATGCTTACAACTATCTTTGCAAAAACAAGAAAGTGTGTTTCGACAAGCTCTATGAAAGCCTAAAAACCAATATGAAAGACGAAGATCTAAGCTCTCTCATCGAGAAGAACGAAAGAAAACTGTCGTCACTCGAGCTCAAGAAAAAGAACCTGGTCAATCTAAAATTGTCGGATGGGATCGACGAAGCCACTTACAAGGACGCCTATGACGGTATTGTCGGGAAAATCAACGCAGTCAGCTCCGACTTGGAGCGTCTTAAAACCGACAAGGAGACCTTCGATTCCAAGATGGAGAACATCAAGAGCATCGAGTCTTTAATCAAAGAGGGAAACGAGATTACGACGTTTGACCGCTATCTATTCGAGGTAGCTGTTGAGCGGGTTGCAATAGGGGAAGGAGACGACCCCTATAAGATCAAGTTCTTTCTGAAGACGAAACAGGTCTATGAGGTCAACGCGATGGAGTACATCCTGAAGAAACAAAAAGGCACCTTAATCAATGGCGTTTCGTATCAACATAAAGCAGACACCATTGGCCAAAGTGGGCTGAGGAAACACGCCTACGCATGTTGAGACTGTGGTGTTGCTTAGATGCAAAATCGGCGAAAAATAGCCAAAAATCATAAAAAACTGAAGGATTTCCTTCTTCTCAAAAAAGCGGGAAATCCTCTTTTTTGTTGCAAAAATGCCCCAAATGGCGGTAAAGCGGTAAAAATAAGGTCTTTACTCGTATGGGAAAATAGGGTGACGCTCAAAATGAACACCCATCCTACGTCGTATCGACACGGGAATAGGTGACTAGTACCTGTAAACGATGGAAGGAACAGGTGAAAAAGCCCGTAGTTATCGGCATTTTTTTGAAAAAATGCCATCTATTCATTTTTCTTGACTTTTTACTCTGTGAAACATACATACAACCTATAGAAACGAATTTTGGTCGAAAAAACAGCCTGATCTAAAACTTAAAATACGGAATCACCTTCAAAATTGTTTGATGGTTTTGCTAACATGATTGAAATTTCGGTTTTAAGCTAATCGATAGTACTGCCTCGATAAAATACCGGAAAATTTTCAGCGCCAATCAGTGCCAAAATGGTGCCATTTATGGCACTGATATAATAATGGCAAAGATAAAAATATCTATCCGAAAAGAACTTATCGCTGAGTATACTGATTACGATTTTAAGGCTTTTGTTGAAAAATAAGAAAACGAGAAGATGATTTAAAACTTCGGTTTTGACAATGGGACAATCAGCTTGTATATATGAAGTTAACGTTACAAAAATTTAAAAAATAGCAAAAATTGATACTATAACTAGCGAATAACGGCTTAAAAATGCATAATTATGCTGTTAATCACGCAGATAAAATGTTATTATTTATGTTCAAAAATTGTAATTGAGACAACTTTAGAATATTCTTAAACCAAAGGAGGTCTCATGAAAATGAATGAAATAATTGGATGAGTATAAAAAATGATTTTTTAAAATAAATGTCCTTTAAAGAAATTGGTCGAAAAATGCTGATTTGATCAACGTACTGCAAAAGAATATACACTTGCTGATATAAAGCCTAAATATGTTTATAAAAGGGTTAAACAAAAAGTAATTGAAGATTATGTAGATTATTAAAAAGTAAATATATTTTTTTAATAATTAAGAGAAAATAATTCTCACCAACTAATGTTGGATAATCGTCTTTAAACAAGTCCTCCTTCTTCCTTCATTCGATAAGAAGGGCTAATAATTTAAAAAACCTTTGAATGATGTAATGCTTGATAGATTTTTACACCATTCTCATATAATAACAATTAGCAGACCATCTTATAAAACAAGGGAAGTAAGCCGGTATTTATCTGCAGTCAATAATTAAGTGGTATGTTTTTTAGTGCCTTTATTGGTATAAGATTTATTGACTTAATCAACAAGATGAAGGAATAATGATGGACTTACATCAAATAAAAAATCATAGACGGCTGCAACATCATGCTGACCTTCAAAGCAGATATTTATTTAAGTAGGATGCATTCCTTCTTTTTCAACAATCGTTCCACGAAATCCAAATAAAACATTATTACAGGAACGAGCGTTGCAAAGCTGATGACATGTCATTCTCGGAATTCATCGCTTTTTCTAGAGAATGTTTGAGAAACGTTGATATTTTTTGATGTATCGGTTACATAAATGAATTAAATAGGTGATACGAATTAATCAAAACTACAATATACTTTCAATGATGATGGAGGCCGACTCCGTGTATCCGTCCGATCAGAATTATGAGTACACATGCCTCGTCACTGGTGAAACGCTTCACCTCAAGAGCTATTCAATCGAGAGCGTTGTAGCCGAGAAGTTGCAGACGTTTTTAACCAAAGGACCGCTGAACAGCAGGGCGAAGGACCTATATGATCTTTATGTTTTGGAAAGAACCATGGATAAGAATGGCCCGGCCCTGAAAGAAGCTTTTATGGAAACTTGTCAACACAGGAAATTCGAAACTGATAGAGAGAAAGCGACAAAGATGCTTGAATCCATCTAATCGAGACCCATATAAAGGAAATTGTGGGATTCCTATTCGAAAAAGACAGGATATGCCAAAGGGATAGCATTCATTGATATCATCTCATCCATCGATAGACTGATTGAAACCATTGTTTGATTCAGCCTTTAGACAAGGAGGACTCGCTATTTTTTTTAAATTTCTTGGAAAAGCGTTGATTGACTTAACTAAGTCAAAAATTAATTACTGAAATAGATGGTAAGATAGATGCGTTTACATGTAAAGAAGGAAAGGAAACTTTTAAATTATTGAAAAAGTAAATATATTTTCCCTTAATTGATAAAAAATATATTTAGTTTTCAAAAATAAATGTTAGCTAAATAAAATTGACTATTTTATTTAAAAATGAATTAAAAAATTAATGATTAAAATTATAAACGTAATAATCAAGACTTATAATTTTCTCCGATTATTTGTTAGATTGAGTGAATACTTGTTTTTAATTTTAATTTTTATAAGGAGAATAGTTCATGAAAACTAAAATAAAAACATGGTGGATAACACTAAAAACATTTGATTGGAAAATGTATTTAGCACTTTGCTTATTAGCGTTAATACCGGCTATTTATCAAACAACAGTTACTAAATTAATAACATCATCAACTAGTCCTGGTGCATTAGATATTGTTGGTCAAATGGAGTGGTTATTAATTCCTATTACATGTCTAATAGAAATTATTAGAAAAGATGCTGGAAAAGATGGATATAAATTAAAGCAAATTAATTATTATTCGATTGCTACATTTGTCATAATTATTTGGTTTATTTTAATTCCATCATATCAATGGTTTTTTGATATAGTTGAAGGAATAAAGGATCCAAATAGAATTTTTGAAATAGTTTTTAAAAGTCTTGGCTTTTATGCTGTTTATGCTTATTCACAAATAATAGATGCGATATTTATTGGGATAGGGAAAACAAAATATAATGTTATTAATTCTTTACTTTGCAATATTATTTATTATGGTCTTTGGTTTATTTTATATAAAACTAATGTAGTGATTATGACAATGGATATGATTATTATAATGTTTGGTTGTGGTAATATTTTTCATTGGGTTATATCTATAAGTGAAGAAAAAATATTTTTAAAAAGAGAATTAAGAAGAGTTAATATTAATAGAATCTAAATGTCTATGCTATAACAAAGGATATGAAAAGCCTCTAAATAAAAAAGACATTTACTTTATAATTTAATGGAAAAATTATAAGGATATGTCAATATAAATATTTAAGTTTTAATTGTTTTACATATTATTAAAGCTTCGATTACATTAACCTTTATAAAATCTTTTTAATAAATCTGATTATTAAAATATTCAAATTTTTAAATAATATTTTTCCATTTTTTATTAAATAAATAATGCATAAAATATATTTAATCTTTTAATAAATTAATAGGAACAATATATATATCATCTTTTGTTTTTCTACATGAACCATGGCTTGTTAAAATCATTCTAAATGAAGGCAATTTTAATTTATTATCCATCATTTTTTTGTTAAAAGAGTTTAATGATGAAATGCCTTCAGTGATATTTTTTTCGCTAGCAATTTTAATTTCAACAGCTCCATATTCGCCATTTGATAATTCAATAATTGCATCAACTTCTAAGCCTGAACTATCGCGATAATGTTTTAATTTCGCATCAAGTGATTCTGCATAGACGGATAAATCACGAATAGCAAAATCTTCAAAAAAGAATCCAAAAGATTTTAAATCATTCATTAAATCGGCGGGCTTAATACCTAGGGCAGAAGTTGCAATAGACGTATCAATAAAATGGTGAGTAGGCGCAGTTCTAACAGCAACACTGGTTCTTAAATTAAGATTCCAAGCAGGAATATCATAAACAATGAACAAATCTTCTAATGTTTTTTTATATGACAAGAAAGTGTCATCATCTAAAACACTCCTTTCACCAGAAGCTATAATATCTGAAATCATGGTTGTGTTTTTTGCCTGTGTAGAGATATTTCTAGCTAATGTTTTTAAAACAAGTTTTAATAAGTTTATATTTTTATTTTTTAAAAATTCTGCAAATTCGTCACTTTCATCTTCAATTGTGAATAGACCATTGTAATAGTTATTGGTAACGTTAATTGCATATTCTTTTTTTGCCTTTATTGCAATTGGCCAACCACCACGACAAATATAAAAAGCAATATCAGCTAGTGATATAGTGTTATTATTATCATATACAGCATCAAAAGAATAATTTTTATTAAATAGATTGGTTAAAGAGATTGTCCCTAATGATTCTTTAGATTCAAATAATGTAAAAGGCTTAAGCATCATCGGTGTGATTCTCCCGGCTGCAGAATTGTGTATTTTAGAAGGCTCGATTGGTGTTGTGCTACCAGTTAATATATATTTACCGAATTGATAATCAGAATCTAAATCATCTTTAATAATGTTCCAAATCTCTGGTGCTTTTTGCCATTCATCAATCAGATGAGGCTTATCACCCACTAATGCTGATTTAGGATCAGCCGTTGCTAATTCGATTGAATTTGTTGTTTTTAAAGCAGTGACAGATTTTGCAAATTGCTCGCACATTGTTGATTTGCCACAAAATTTAGGACCAGTAACAACCACACATCCAGAAGAATTTAACTTTGCTAAAAGAGTTCGCTCAGCTAAACGTGGTATATAATCTTTTATTTTTGCCATAATAATACCTCTTATTCATTGTACAAAATAAGAATAAGAAAAACAATATAATTTCGGTGTTTTGAAAGAGTTCTTTTCGGTGTTTTGAAAGATATCTTTTCGGTGTTTTGAAAGATATCTTTTCGGTGTTTTGAAAATTAAACTTAAGTTACTTAAATTAAATTTTTACTTTATTTAATTCTTTTAGAATATAAACTTAAATTAGTTTAAACATTAATATTAAAATATATATTTGGAAAATATAATAAGGATATAATTATTGTTATTAGTACTTTTCTATTAATATTGCTTATGAAAAAAATGAAGAATTTATTTAAGGTAAATTTATTTGAACTATCGTTTTCGTAATGTCTTATAATTTGTGTTATAATTATCTTTGGAAATGATATCTTCCCTCTTGAAAAGAAAACCGCATTTTTGCTGATGATGTCTATATAATTTTAGGTATTTATTTAAAATCTTTTTAGGATGTATTATGAATTTATTTTTATCATTATTTATAATTTTATTTATAGGACTTATTGGTGGATATGTATTTGAAAAAATACATATCCCTAAAATTATCTTTTATATTCTCTTAGGGATACTTATAGGACCATCGGTTCTAAATATTGTTGATCAAACTTTAATTCAAATTTCTTCTTATTTAAGACAAATTGCTTTAGTTATAATTCTTACTAGAAGTGGGTTATCATTAGATTTAAAAGCATTAAAAGCTATTGGTAGACCAGCTTTATTAATGTGCTTTGTTCCAGCGTGTTTTGAAATTCTTGGAGTTACAATCTTTGCTCCATTATTTTTATCAATATCTTATTTTGAAGCGATGTTATTAGGGTCTGTTTTAGCGGCAGTATCGCCAGCAATTGTTGCTCCAAGAATGATTAAATTAATAAATGAAGGTTATGGCTTAAAGCACCATGTTCCAGAGTTAATTTTAGCAGGATCATCTTGTGATGATATTTTTGTGATTGTTCTATTTTATTCGTTTAAAGGTCTTGTAAGTAATAATACATTAGATATATGGACAATATCTCAGATTCCAATTAGTATAATTTCTGGTGTTATTATTGGAATTATCAGTGGATATTTTTTAAAGTTTATAATTAGTAAAATAAAAATAAATGATATTGGTAGTGTAATTTTACTTTTAAGTTTTTCGTTTGGATTAATTGCATTAGAAAATGTTTGTAAGCCTTATTTTTCTATTTCATCATTATTATCAATTATTGTTATAGCAATTATTCTTCGCTTAAAAATTAAAGATAAAGCTAAACAAATTCAAATTAAATATGATGCTCTTTGGAATTGCTTTGAGATTTTATTATTTGCCTTAGTAGGTATTGCTGTCGAAATAAAATATGCTTTTTCTAAAGAAGGTGCAATTATCTTAGGAATTATTTTGATTGCTTTAATATTTAGAAGTATTGGTGTTGTTATTTCTATTTTATTTACTAATTATACATATAAAGAAAAATTATTTATTATAATTTCTTATTTACCAAAAGCTACAGTACAAGCTTCTATTGGAGGTATAGCATTAATGGAACACTTAAGTTGTGGAACGCTTATTTTAACTTCTGCTGTACTATCAATATTAATAACAGCTCCAATAGGAGCTTTATTAATTGATTGCTTATATAAAAAATTATTAATAAAAGAAGATGAAATCAAACAAATAGATAAATCATAATTATTATATTTAAATAAATTATTAAAAGTATTTTTTAAGGATAAATAGTATACAAGTAAAGAAATTTAAGGTTATTGAATTTGCCTTATAGTGTAAATTTTAGTCATAACTATTAGATTAAAAGGAAAATTTAATGAAGTAATTAAATTTTATTCAAGAATCTAATTTATATTTCCTTAAATATAAGAAATTATAAAAAATAATTGATTTTTGCAGAGTTTATTTTAATTTTAAAGTGTTTTTGATTTATAAAATATAATTAAGATAGATGATAATAATCAATAATTGATGAATTTTATATGAATAAATTTACCTAAATAGATTTAATTATTTAATAAATTACTTTAAGAATTTAATAAACTTTTATAAAATTAACTCATGGAAGAAGGTAATAATTTATTTAGTAAAATAAATAATCTTGAAGAAATTGAAAAAGAAAATAATAAACTTCTTTTAGAATTGCTAAATAAAAATAGTAATAATTTTATAGAAACAAAAACATCAAATGATTTCGTTTTAAAAATATTAATTAACTCAAAGAAATACTATAGATGGTTAGGATCATTAATTAAATTTAATATTATAAAAAACGTCATTATTACTATATCGATTTTATTAATTGCTTTTGGAATTATTTCGACAATAAGTACCTCGTTTAGCTTTAACATTTATTCTACATTTACTTTGTTTGAAAATATTTACCTCGTTTTTATAATATTAAATATAAAGAATATATTAAAAGCGAAATATATCTATGAAACTAAAGACTTAGCCACTAATTCATCATTTATTTATAATAAAAATAAAATAGGAATGTATTTTTTAATAAAAGAAAAATCATTATATAAGATATTTAGATGGATTAGCATTATATCTATTATTTGCAATGTTATTGCTTTATGGAGTGAATTAGGCAAAAATCAATTAGTATTGTCTACAATTTTAGAATTAATTTTTTTATTATTAATATTAGTTTATAACTTTTTAATTAATTATTTTTTTAAAAATTATAAGATAAGATGGTTTGAATATATAAATCATACTAATAATAAGGTTGTTATTTTTATTAGTTTAGAAAACAGTAATAAGATATTATCTCTTGAGGAATTCATTAAGGAATATCCTAAACTAAATAAGTGAGAATTTATGGGCTTAAAATCTATTGAAATTAAGAATCATCCTATTTTAGGTAATTTATCTTTTGATTTCATAAACAAAAAAACAAATAAAGAATACAAAGTTATTGCTTTAGTAGGTGAAAATGGTTGTGGTAAAACTACCCTTCTAAATGAAATTTATAATTATGAAAAATCGAATTATATTTTTAATAAGGAAAATGATTTGGATGATAATAAGATTTTATATTTAAAACAAGGAAGCCTATATCATACTTCGATTAACGAGATTAAAAAATTAATTAATGGAAGCAATTCTAATATAAATAATTTTAATAATTTAAATAACGATCAGCTTAATTTGGATGTTTTTAATAAGTTAAATAATGAGATAATTTTAAATATAATTAAAAATAATAATTTATCGGAAATCTATTGTAGTGATGAGTTATCAAAATTAATCGATGGCAAACATCATGGCTATAATATTTCTAGATTTTCTTCTGGTGAACAAGAAATATTATTAAAATTAAAAAATATAAAAGAAAATATTAAAAATATCAAATTAGTTTTAATCGATGAAATTGAAACCTCCTTACATCCTAAATGGCAAAAGCAAATTATAGATATATTAAAGAATTTTTATACTACTAATAATTTAAAACCTCAAATATTTATTGCTACTCATTCAGAAAGAATATTAGAATCATTATTAAATGAAGAGGATACTTTAATAATTAGATTATTTAAAGATAAAAACATTATAAAAAGTGAAAATATAACTGAATTAGATTATAGGTTACCTTATATTACTTTTGCTGAATTAGATTATCTAATATTTAATATGCCAACATTAGAATATCATGATCAATTATATGCTGAATTTAATACATATTATGAAGGTGTTACTATTTGTTCTATAGACCGTAAAATCGAGAAATTATTAAAGAAAATCTATGGTAAAAAAAATTATAATCAATACTTAAAAGAAAGAATTACACATCATTTTAATAAAGAAATTATAACTCGCACTCTTCCAACATATATTCGAAATTATTTTCATCATTCTAATGAAATAACAAAACCAACTGAAGAAGAACTTATTTTATCAATCGAATTATTAAGGAATTTAATAAATTATAAAAAACATGAAGAAGAACTAACAAAATAATTATTATGTTATAATAAATTTGCTAGTAGGTATCCCTTTGTTTAGAAATAAACGCTTGGAGGAGGTACTGCTCAATGAGCTTTAATGCTAGCGTATGCTCTTCCAGTAAATTATTGGAAGAAATCAAGGATCTTATAAAAGATAAAAAGTACACTCAAGAAGAGTTTGCTAAAGAAATTGGTTATAGTCGTAAGGCTTTTAATCGATTAGTCAATTATCAGAATAAAAATATTGATTTCAATTTAATCATTATTATTTGTAAGAAACTTGGTATTAAGGCAATCACCATCGATTAATTAAATGGCGATTGCCATTTTTTGTTACTCTTTATGGGACAAAATCATATTTCTATTCTTTATCAATTTAAGATAAAGAATAGGTAAATTTAATGGATTATAAGTCTAGAGTATGTACTTCAAGTAAGATTTTAGAAGAAATCAAAGAAGTAATGAAAGATAAGCATTTAACTCAAGAGGAACTAGCTAAAGAAATTGGTTATAGTCGTAAAGCCTTTAATCGTTTTCTTAATAAAAGAAATAAAAATATTGACTTCAATTTAATTTTAAAAATCTGTAAAAAATTAGGAATCAATAAAATTATTATTGATTGACATTACACTTTGTAACGTTTTATGGGACAAAAAGATATTTAATTTAAAATCGAGTTTATCATAATAAATGATAGTTATTTAAATTTTTGATTTACTAATTTCTTGTAATTAATGGAGGACAAAAGATAATGAATAGTGCTAATCAATATAGTCAAGAAGATATAAGAATACTTATTATAATGGGTATTGTTGTTGGTGTAATTGTATTAATACAATGGCTAGCCATAATTATTTCATGCCCTGTAATTGCTAGTAGAAAAAATAGAAGTGCTTTTGGATGGTTTTGGGGAGGAATTTTCTTAGGATTAACTGGTTTAATTATTATTGGTTCTTTACCAAAAATTGAACAAAAAGATTAATATAGGGAATGAAATTATGCTTAATGATGGGAATGATACTGAGATAGGCAATCAATATACTTCAAATAATTTTTATGAAGTAAATACCAAACATATGTGTGCTAAATGTGGACAAGAAATACCAGATAATGATTTAGTTTATGAGGACATAACTAAAAGAGAAAGATTTGGTAGATTACATCGAACTATTACTATTGGTAGAAATTATTACCATAGGCATTGTTTTAATGAGATTTCACAAGAAAGAAATAATGAATTAATTAAAGAAAAGAAAGCTCAAGGTAAGAAAAGAAAACTAAAATGTTTTGGCTGGAGCATTCCTATTGGAATTGTTGCTTTAGTAATTAGCTTTTTATCACTTTATTATTTTGATCAAAGTATAAACTTGGCATTAACAATTTTGTATAGCATTTTAATAGGCTATGGTGTATTTTCAATGATTTATTGTATTATTTGTGGCTCATATATCGGTGATGTGTTCGTTTGGTGCTCCAAATTATCAATAAAGTTTCCTGGATTAATATTTAGTTGGAGTTTTGATGGAATTATGTGGCTAATCGGTATGAAAATATTATTTGCTATTGTTGGGTTTTTAATTGGTGTTGCAGCTTTTTTATTAGCTATTGTAATATCAGCATTATTAGGTGGAGTATCATTTCCGTTTATTTTAATACATAATATTCGTACTAATTACGAAGATACATTATAAGGAGAGTTTATGAAGAAAAAAATTTTACTATTAGGCTTTGCAATGTTAAGTTTATTTATTACCTCATGTGGTGGTTCTACAGACAATCCAGGAGGTAATACTGATAATCCTGGCGGTAATACAGACAATCCAGGAGGTAATACAGAAAATAAAAAACTAGATTTTAATAATGTTACTTTTGAAGATTTGAGTTTTGTTTATGATGGTAAATCACACATTCTTAATGAAGTTACTGGTGCACCAGAAAACACGTCCATAGTTTATAAAGGAAGGAATGAATATAAAGATGTTGGGACTTATAAGGCAACAGCAGCTTTATCTAAAGAAGGATATAATGACAAAGTTTTAGAGGCAACTTTAACAATTACTCCTGCTACATTTAGTGGTTATACATTTGAAAGTAAGACAGTTAAATATGATGGCCTCGATCATATCAATGACATTCAACTTGTTGGTATCTTACCTGAAGGTACTACATATGATGTAAATGTTAAAGATGAAAGTGGAGAAATTGTTAGTAGTGCCGTAGATGTAGGTGAATATAGTTATACATGCGTTGTTACTAATAAAAACTATACAGAAATTTGTTTAACTGCTACATTAACAATTAAAGCACAAAAGAAAAATATGCCAGTTTTTATCACTAGTGATGGAACAACATATTTTGCTAATGGTTTGCATAATGATTATTTATATTCATTAAGTGGTGGTTCCTTAGCTTTAGAGGATTATTCATATCCTACCGAATTTAATAAGTATGGTTCAACTTCGGCTACATTTATTTCTGGTTCTACTATCCTTTCGACTATTAAAGAAGTTAGCACAAGCGGTGTTTCTACACTCTATACCGATAGTAATATTGATGATTTTGCAAAGTATAGTGATAAGATATATTATTATTCCAGTAACTCTCTAAGAGCCTCTAAATCAGGCATTTATAGAGTTGATGCATCAGATGCCGAAAAAGAACCAGTTGTAACAAAAGTATTTGAAGGCAAGACCGATAATTTAGCAATTTATAATAATGATCTTTATTTTACTAATGGTAATAATAAAAACTATTTATATAAAATAAATTTAAACACAAATGAATCTTCAATAGTATTAGAAAATAAAGTTCATGAATATGTCATTAATAACAATAAATTGTATTGTACAATTAATGATTTAATTAATGATTATATAGGCTATATTGATTTATCTAGTTCTGATAAAGAAGTAAAGAAATTGACTAATGCAGCAGGCGAATTTTTAACAATTAGAGATGGATATTTATATTATAATTACACAGACTTGTATTCATCTATTGAAGAGTCAGTGAAAGGTGTTTATAGAATTAAAATTAGTGGAGGGAAAGCTGAACAAATCCTCAAAAATAGTGGTGTAAATGGTTTTGATGTTGAAAGCAATGGCAATGTAATTTATATTGATACTTCAAATTTACATTTATATCGTTATGATGCTTCTAGTAAAACTTCTACTGATTTATTAAAAGATTTTGTAGCACCAGAATCTACCCCACTAAATATTGGCGGAGAAACTATTTCGGTCGGTACTAAGACATATTATTTAAATATGTATGCAGGAAAAACATTATATGTGTATGATGAATCTAGTAAAAAAACTACGCAGCTAACAGATAATAAAGTTCAAGATTTTTATATTTATAATGATATTTTATATTTTAATCAAGTAACTTTATTTACTAATAATGATTTGTATGCAGTTAATATCAGAAATGGTGGGGTTGCGGAGAAAATTACTTCAAATGATACTAGAAATTTAGTAAGTGATGGAACATATTTATACGGAACTCATTATAACTTTGCTGGTGTTTCTGGTGGATTATTTAGAATGAAGCTTGATGGAACTGAATACATAAAATTTTCAGAAATTAATGGGGCTAAAAACTTTGAAATCAAAGATAATAAACTTTACTACATTAACTCTGGTACAGCACAAGATAACGGGAATATTGAATATATTTCTTTAAAAGATATAAAAACAACTTCGGAGAAATTAGAGGGTACCAATTTATCTAAGAATATTAAAAACGCAAAACAATTTAGTTTTGAAGGTGATGATTTATATTATATTTATAATGGAACAATTGATAATTCTATAAGAAGAGTTAGTTTATCTAATTTAAATGATGAAGTAAAGATTGCCTCTAGTAAAACTAATCCAAGTGAATTTATATTAAATGGAGATTATGTTTATTACTATTCTTTTGCAGCTAGCGCAACAAGTTATGCAGGATTTTATAAAGTGAAGAAAAATGCTACAAAAGATGGCACACAAGAATTGTTAGTTAAATATGATTCAAAATATTATGGAACTGCATTATCAATTTCTGATTCTGGGTATATGTATTTCTTAAATTACATACCAAAATTATTACTAGGTGATGCGCATTTTTATCAAATTGATTTGAATTCAAAAGATGTGCTAAAAATTAGTTAATTGTATAAAAAGTCTTTAGAACTTGAATATTTTTGATATTATTAAATGGAAATGTTTGAAATATTTCCATTTTTATAAATATAATAATTAAGGCTTTTATTTTGATAAACAGGAACTTAAAAGGAATTCTTTTATTAAAATCTATTAATAAAACGCAACAAATATTAAATTATTTAGACTTTTTGTAAGTGCATAAGTTTTGTAAAATAAATGTATATGATAAAAATTAAAATATTGAACGAAATTGAAAAGAAGAATATCAATATAAAAAATGAAGCCATTACTTTAATTGGTGAAATAATGCCAAGCTTGATAAATCTTAAATGGGATTATTCAATAAAATATTATTCTATTAATGAAATTAAAGAGATGGTCTTTCCTAATGAAACTTATGATTTAACTATATTAAATGATTCGCTTTTTATTGGTGCTTATAATAATGAAGAGTTAATTGGATTACTTATTTTAAAAGAAGGACCATTTAAATATATGTATTTAGATGATATAAAAGTGAATAGAAATTATCGAAATAAAGGGATTGGGAAAATGCTTATAAAAAAAGCAATAGAAGTTAGTAAAAATAAAAATTATAAAGGTATATATACAATAGTTCAAAATAATAATGTTAACGCCTTTTTATTTTATATTAAATGTAATTTTTATATAGGTGGCGTAGATACAAATATTTATAAGTATACTAAGCAAGAAGATAAATTTGATATCTTCATGTATTTAGATTTATAAAATTAATTTAGATAAGATTTCTAGTTTCCTAAGTGATTGACAAATAATTTTTTGGTATTAGACTAATCGTGTATTTAATAAGAACTAAAAAGGAGTACTTATGAAAAAAGTTTTCTATATTTTATCTACATTAGTGTTACTTACTAGTTGTAATAATCAAAATACAAATAAGGAGGATACTAATAGCCCTTTATTTGAAGCGATTAACAATTTCTATAATGGAGTTAAATTATTAGGAACTGTTGATACACACTACGTTCCTACTTCATCAGTATATGAAAATGTAAATCGCAGTTATGAATATACAATTGTTTTTCAAGAAAAAGATGAAAAAGGATATGAAACTACATCTAAAGAAGTAGATAATGATAATGCCAGTGTTTATCATTCTTGTTATTTTAGAAGTGATGATGGTTATGTTAGTTATGAATCTTATGGTGCAGATAATACTATTACTAAAACTTATGCTATGTCATTAACTTCAGGTAAGGTTAATTATGATCAATATTTCTCTAATCCATTTTTATTTATCAATGAATTAGATTTTACTAAATCAGGTGATAATCTTTATTCTTTAAATTTAAATAAAGCTTATTTTTTAATGTATTTTGTCTTAGGACAATCAGTTAGTGTTCAAACATGTTATTTTACATTGACAAACAACATGTTTACTAGTTTTTACATTTCTTCAAATCCTTTTGATGTAACTGATAATACAACAGGAGCAAGTTATAAAGCTACTTTTGAAGCTACTTTCGAGTTAAGTTATGATGATGCTTTAGTAACTCGTTTAGTATCTTTTAAAGAAAATGAAGAAAATAGTGATTTAAAAAATGCTTTAAATAATGTCAATAATGATTATACTTTAGATATTGTTCAAAGATTTGATACCGATGATACATCTTATACAAATAAAGATCATAAAAAAGCATATTGTGATAAAGAAACTAAAATTATATATGTTGATAAAACTGGAGAAAGCAGTTCTTTAAATGGTGGTGATTATCTATTTATTGAAAATAATAGTGGGTATTTAGAAGGTTTTAACTATGATTTAGCTGGTTTTTGGCATAGACAAAATTTAACTACTGAAGTTAATTATGAATCAGTTGTTGATAATTTAAAATCTATTTCAACTGCTTTATTTACTAAACAAGATAGTTTAACTTATGTAAGTAGAGAAGAAATTAATAAAGACACTGCTTCTATTTCAAATTTAGTCAATGCATTTATACCTCCTTATTATAGTTTTTCATATACACCTGATTCAATGAAGATAGTATTAAATGATGATAAGAAGAGTATAAAATATTTTGATATATATTTTACAGATTCATTAACATTACCTCAAAGAGTAAGATTCACTTATGAAAATGTCGGTTCTACTGACATTCCAAATTACGTAAAAGATAAATTACCTACTTTAAATTAATTTTAGAAAGGAGAAAGTTATGAAAAAGAAATTTTTATTACCTATTGTAAATTTATTAATTTTTTCATCACCTCTGTTTTCTTGTTCTAATCATAACAATAATAATGGCGGGAACGAATTAGTTAATTATAAAAATATTAGTGTTGAGTATGATAAAGATATTATTGATGTAGAAATATTAGATAAAGCTGCAATTGGAGCAAAAGTTAGTTTAAATATCAAATTAAAAGAAGGAAAAGAAAATTATACTATTAAAAGTATTAAAATGAATGATACACCTATATCAATTAATAAGAGTAAAAATGAATTTTCTTCGACTTTTACTATGCCTGATAAAGATGTTGTAATTAAAATTGAAGTAGGAATAAACGAATATCCAATAAGTTTTACTAATTCAATTGAAAATGTAAGTGTATCTACTTCTAAAATAAATAATAATAACGTAGCAAGTCCTGATGAAGTTATTATTATTTATGTAGAAAATAATAATAAAGCAATAAATATTACAGGAATTAAAGTAAATAATGACTTAGCAACTAAAAATAATGATGGTACATATCAGTTTGTTATGCCTAATCAAGAAGTTAAATTAACCATTTTATATGAAGATGATATTCATAATATTACTAGTGAAGCTAGTGAAGGATTTAATTTAAGTTTAAGTAAAAATAAAGCAGTATTTGGTAATATTATTGATGTTCAATTAACTTATGACATTAATAATTACGTCTTTAAAAAGATATATGGAATTTATAATAATGAAGAGTTTAGCTTAAATTCTAAAGGTAATAATGAATATTCTTTTGTAATGAAAGATGGAGACGTAAAAATTGTTGTTGAAGGAAATAAAGTAACTTCTGCAAATCGAGAATATTATGGTACATTTATTGGTAGAAATTTTGGATATTATAGTAATAATTTTGATTCACCTAGAAGCTTAATTATACAAAAAGATGGTAGTTTTACTTTTTATAATGGAACTACTGATTATAATGGACAAATTGATACTACATTAGAAAATCTAAATAACTATAAAGTTATTGCTAAAAATAGTGATTTAAAAGAAGCTAGTTTATTAATTACTTATAAAGAAGATGCAATTTCATTAAAGGTTACTATTGATAATAATTCTACTTATTTATTTTTAGCTAGAGACATTGATTCAACTAAATTAAATTTTTATAAGATTGATAGCTATTCCCATGGATTAATTGAATTAATTAGTAGTGATAAAACTAAAAAATATTATTCTTATCTTGATATAAATGATGTTTTACATCCTTTTGTTAATTTAGAATTTAGTAGTGGCAATAGTATTAGTAATAATTCTATTTTCTATATATTAGAAAATAATAAAAAGATTGCTTTTATTAAGGTTAGTAATGTTGATCAAACTTCTTATAAAAATATAATCCTTGGTGATTTATATAAAGGAACATATAAATATAATAATGAAGATTATATTTTAGATGGTTTTGGTAATTTTACTAAAGGTGAAAATATTGGAACATATACGATTAATTATGGAGTTTTAAGTTTAACAATAGATAATACTACAAATAGATTTTTAATTGATTTAGACAATTTAAGTTTAACCCCTTATACTTATAGTGGAATTGTTAATGAAGATAGTAAATTTAGTGGAAGTTTTACTCAAGATAAAAAAGATTATCAAGTATTAATTTATTTCCGTGCTAATAGTTATTTATCATTTAGTTTAGAGGTTTTTTCTAATAACTATTGGGTAAGTTTAGTTAACACTAATATTATTTATACATATATAAATAATAATGTTACATATAAAATTAATATTGATGGAATTGATTATGATATAAATATGGATTTAGTTGTTAGTGGAACTCAAAAGAGTTTTGTCATTAATTCTAATTTAGATACCTATCAAATTAAAGATTTAAAGTTAAGTTATAGCGCGTTTTAATTATGAAATATAAAATATTTAGTATAATTCTCCCTTCATTATTATTAGTATCGTGTAATAATAGTAATAATGTTAAAAATGTCAATATAATAAAAGATTCAGGTATTGAATCTACTTTATTGAAAGATAATGTATTAAGTTTTAAAATAAAAGATAATTTTAAATTATTTAATGTTTATCTTAATGGGGAAAAGGTTAATATAAACAAAAATAGTATTAATGTTAAATCTAATGATGAGGTAAAAATTTTTACTACATTTAATGATTTACCAACTAAGATTTATGAGTCATTAAATGATTTAAATTCAAACAATTTAAAGATAAGTTATAATGCTTATTTATCATTAAATTCTAATGTTTATTATTCGTTAGCTCAAAATGAAAATGTTTATAAATTAGACTATTCTTTTGAAAATTTAGCTCAAACTAGTTTTGATGAACTTTATTATATTAAAGATGAATTTGGTTTTGCTTATACTCCATATTTAAATGTATCTAATGAAATTAATAAATCTTATTTATATAATAGTAATAAACAAAGAATAAGGTTTGATAATTTAATTACTTCACCATTTAAAAATGTTTTTAATGATGATTATAATGCTAGTTATAATAAATTAGATTTTATAAAAGTATATGGTAATTATAAATTGGATTTTTCTAAAGATTTATCTGGCGATAATAAAGTATCGATGCTATCGTCATTAATTTCTTTATCTTCTATTGTTATAAGTTCAATTTCTAATATTACAAACTTATCATTAAATGATTTAAATTTAACGAGTCGAAGTATGTCTTTTACTTATGATGAAGAAGGTAATTTTGTAAGTGGAGAAGCTAGTTTTAAAATTAAAACTAATTCAAGTAATGAATATTATAAAGAAATAACAACTAATTTAAGTTTTACTACCTTAGTAACTAATAAAGTAAATGATGAAATTAAAAAAGAAGTTACTCCTTTTAGTAAAAAGAATAATATAGATTTAGAAAATTCTATTAAAAGTGGTTTAATTAATCAAATATCAAAAGGGAATTATACATTGTCTACTAAGATTTTTTTAGATAAAAATAAAAAATTAACCGATACACCTGATATTAGTTATACTTCAAAAGCGGATTTAATTAATAATCGTATGATTTGCGATAAAAATGAAGAATATAGTGATAATAAAAAAACTTCGATATGTTTAGTAAAAGCTAAAGAAGGGGTTGCTATTAATAATAATTTTATTGTAGTTTTTGATGAAGATAATAATTATATTGGTTATTTATATAATACAACTAATTCATTTTTGAATAATTATTCAAAAATATCTAGTGATTTATTTAATTATAATGATGGAATTTATTCATTAAAAGTTGATCGTAATAGCGGTTATTATTCAACTTTATTTAAAAATGAATTAAATAAAACATTAATTCCTTTAATTGACTCTTATTTATCACCTTATTTTTCATCGAATAAAAATTATGAAATTAATAACGTTGATATTGAGTTATCTAATGATAAAGTAAAAATGGTATTAACTTTAATAAGTTTAAATAAAGACAATGAAGTTAATGGTGAAATTAGAACTATTTATGAATTTAGTAATATATTAAAAACTTCATTTAATGATTCTGAATTAACTACTTTAAAGAAAATGGAAGATACAGTTAATAGTTTTTCTAAAAATTAATAAATAAACAAAATATTAAGGATTAATTAAGAAAAAAACACAAATGTATTTTATTTATAGATTTTGTTATAATGTTTCTATAGGAATGGAAATTTATGAAAAGTAAAAACTTGTGTTTAAATATTATTTCTTTATTATTTTATTTAGGATTATTAATTTTTTTAGTTAGTTATATTGGTGTAATTATTCAAACTATATGGTTTAATGAAAGTGATAATCAATTAGCAGTTGGTTTAGCTAGTATTATCCTTATTGTTGTTATGTTTTATTTAGTAATTATTACTGCTATTGTTTTAATTTCTTTTATTATTAAACTAATCCAAATTTTTACCAAAAAGATGAGCTTATCTTATCCTTGCTTAGTATTTGATGTTATTTATTTAATAAGTTTAATAATTTTATCGATATTAGCTCTAATAAATATTGAAAATTATGTTACAACTATTATTTTTTTATTATTTGCAATTATATTTAATATAATCTCATTAATTTCTAATTCATTAATTATTAAAAGATATAAAAAAGAAAAAGTTAATTGTTTATTAAACTAATCTATTTATTATATAATCATTACTATGGATGAATTAGAAAGAAATGATTTTTTAAAGCAAACAATAAATCATATATTTTACTTAAAAGATTTAATAAATCAAGAAATAGAAAAAGATAAAGATAAGAATATTAATAATTACTTATTAACATATCTAGATTGTTATATTGTTTTTCTTGCTACTAAATTTTTTAATACTTCTAATGACATGCGTTACTTTAAATATATTTATAATAATTTTTATAATACTTTATTACTATTTTGCGCTTTATCGTATACTCAAAAAGATGTTGATTATCATATTATAAACTCTATATTTTTTGAAAATAGTTTAAACGAAGATATTGAAAGAAAAATTAACGATAAATTAATTAACTATAGTACGAGTTATAAAGAAGAATTAAGTAAAGGTAATTATTTTATATTTCTTTATAATTATTTTGATGGAATCCCATGTATTAATAACTTATTTGAGGGAGATTTAGGTAAACATTTTACTTCTTTATACATGCATTATCATTTTGCGAAGTTTATTGAATCAAAGTTTTTAAAAAATATCATTTTAGAAACTAGAATTAGTACAAAAGATCAATCTTTTGAACGCAAGTTGTTCTTAAATTCATGTGTTATAAAAAATAAATTTAAATATTCAAAAAGAATTAAATTCAAAGATTTTGAGGGGACATTAAAAAATCAAATTTTAAATTTTTATTACAATGCTGATTTTAATTCGATGGTTTTAGACACTAGAATTAAATTAGATTTAGTTAAAGAAGAATTTTATAAATTTAGATATGGTGAATTATTTTTCCCAATGAATGATAAATTTTTAAAGTTTTTTGAATTAGATGATATAATTTTTGAAAATTTAATGCCTTATGAATTCTTAGTAGTTTTATTTGGCATTCTTAATGAGATAATTTTTATTAAATCGATATTTAATAAAAATATCAAAAAATATAAAGAAAGAATTGCTTTAGCTTCATCTTTATTAAAAGAAAAGTCTGAAAATGATTATGAATGTGATTTTGATAGATATTATCGAATTTACGAAAAAAAATGTGGTGGTAATTTAACTGAAGATGATTTTGTTGATGGTCTTTTTAAATCAATTTTAACAGTCATATTTGATAAGCCAATAACGATCGAAGATTTATTAATTGATGAATTAAATGATAATTTTGATATGTTTGATGGCGATAAATTACAAAATGTTTATTTTAAAACTAAAGAGTTAACTTCTAATTTTATTTTTAGTTTAACTACGCCAGAAAACATTATTCGTAATTTAATATTTAGTAATCTTAATTTTGTTGATGGCTTAATTAGTGAATTTGCTACAAAATTTATTGAACAAGATTATGTTGATGTATTACATTTTAATATTCTTTATTTAAAAGAATATTTAAGTAGTTTAGATAGTTTAATTCATTTAATAAATTCGACAATTATTGAAGAAAAATAATAAATTTGCTTTTCAAAAAAATAATATAATTTAAAATTATTTTTGAGGTAATTTTATGGAAAATTTTCAATACGTTAATGGATATAAATCTAAATTAAATTTTAAAGATAATGAATTAGCTATTGTTGAAGTAAGAAATTATTTTGAATCTCATCTAGCTAAAAAATTACATTTATTAAGAGTTACTGCACCATTATTTGTCTTGTCTCAAACTGGCATTAATGATGATTTAAATGGCAAAGAAGTTCCAGTTAATTTTAATGTTATTGATTTTAATAATAGAATTGAAATAGTTCATAGTTTAGCTAAATGGAAAAGATACAATATTTCTAAATATAATTTGAAAATGCATCAAGGAATTTATACTGATATGAATGCAATTAGAAAAGATGAATTTAGAGATAATTATCATTCTATCTATGTTGATCAATGGGATTATGAATTATTAATAAAAAAGAAAGATCGTAATTTAAATTTTCTTAAAAAATATGTTAAAAAAATTTATAGCGTAATTTATAAAACTGAAAAGCATATTTCTAATAAATATAATCTAAATAGAGTTTTACCAAAAAATATAAGTTTTATTACTAGTGAAGAATTATTAAAAAAATATCCTAATTTATCAAATGAAGAACGAGTTAATGAATATATTAAAAAAGTAAAAGCTTTATTTCTAATTGGTATTGGTCATAAATTATCTAACGGAATAAGTCAAGATGGTCGCGCTCCAGATTATGATGATTGGAATTTAAATGGCGATATTTATGTTTATAATCCAATTTTAAATAATGCCTTAGAATTATCAAGCATGGGTATTAGAGTTGACAAAAATGCATTACTAGAGCAGACTAAATTATCAAATAAAGAATATTATTTAAACTTCGAGTATCAAAGAAAAATTTTAAATAATGAGCTTCCTTTAACTTTAGGAGGAGGAATAGGACAATCTAGAATATGTATGTTTATGCTAAAAAAATTACATATTGGAGAAGTACAAGCTTCTATTTGGAATGATGAAACTAGAAGTTTTATGCAAAAACATAATGTAAATATTTTATAAAATATATAGATTTTGCAGGTTATTTATTTATTTTATAAATATTTAATAATCCTTTTTCACCATCAATTAATGGTAATAGATATTCAATAAAATTATCATTTATATAATTATTTTCTTTATTGATATAAATGTCATCTAGGTATCTTTCTTTATTAGCAATATCGTTTATATCAACTAATTTAAAATTATATTTAAAAGGATTAGAAGATATTCTATTAACAACAACAATTTTTTTATTGACGCCATTAATAGCAGATTTAACTGCAAATTTAGATAATCTAATAGCAATTTTTTGTTCAATCTTACTGTTACATATTGAATTTGCTCTTTGCAATAAACTTAATTCGTAGTAACGAGTTTTAATACCTAATTTTGAAGTAATTAAATTAGCTAATTTGATCGATAACCCTCCTAATTGATTGTGGCCAAAAGAATCTAATAAAGAATTAGTTTCAAATATAAAACTACCTTCATTATTTTTTAATCCTTCACTAATAATTATTAAAGCGTGTTTTTTCTTATTATAAATCTCTTCCACTTTATTTAAAAAATCATTTAAATCAAAAAGGACTTCTGGAACATAAATTAAATCAGCTTTAACTCCTCTAACTTCTAATAATTTTGCACTAGCTGCAAGCCAACCTGCATTTCTTCCCATTGTTTCAATAATATTAACTCTACCTTCTTTATATGAGATATCATCAAGATAAATTTCTAAAGCAGCATTGATTATAAATTTTGCTGCGCTAGGATAACCAAGTGAAAAATCAGTTGAAGGTAAATCGTTATCAATTGTTTTAATAATTCCAATACAATTACATTTATAATTTTCTTTTTCAAGATAAGTACTTATTTTATTAATTGTATCCATTGAATCATTGCCACCATTATAGAAAAAATAACGTATATTATATTTTTTAAATATTTCTAATATTTTTTTATATGTTAATGGATCTTCATCAAAACTTTTAAGTTTAAATCTATTACTTCCAAAAGCACTTCCTGGTGTATTTAATAAATTCTTTAATAGTGTATCATTATCTAAAATTTTTATTAGTTTATCATCTAGCAAACCTTGAATACCATAATTCATAGCATAAATACTATTAATAATATTTTTATGTTTAAAAGCTTCAATAAAAATTCCATAAGCCGAGGTATTTATAATACTAGTAGGACCCCCGCTTTGCCCATATAATAAATTTCCAATTAATTTTTCCATAATTAAAACCTTACTATATTTAAAAGATGTTAGCAAATAATTAAATTAAATTTTCACGTGAAAACAAAATAAAAATATCCCTCATTAGAGATATTTTTATTATTTATAAAGACTTTTTATTAAAATTTAGCTATTTCGTAAACTGCAAAATCAACAGTTTTAGCTAAAGTCTTTAATCCTTTTTCAGTAAGGAATCCTTGAGCACTGCCGCTAACTCCTATTTTAAAACTAGTAAATACCTCAGCTAATTTTAAGCATTCTAATGAATCTAAACCCTTTAAATAGAAGTGTAAGAAAGCACTAACTAATGCATCACGACTTCCAACAGTATTAACTATATCTCTAACAGTGATAGCATCTATATGATAAATGATTCTCTTTTTAGAATCTAAAATCATGGCACCTTCTCTACCTTCACCTAGAACTATAATTTCGTTATGATAATGATTATATAATTTAATTAAGAAATCCTCATAATTATAATGTTCCAAGCCTCTTGAACTTAAAAAAAGGATGTCAGCATATTTCATGAAATCTTGATTAAATGCATCGTTAACATCACCGATAATATGGACATCTGTAGCAATCTTTTTTCCTAATTCTTTTGTTTTCTTTAATAAAGTTCTATTAAAATTATTATTGCATAAAACTACTAAATCAGATTTTTCAATTTTTTCTTTTTCTTCTTCAAAATCAGTTGTAACCTCTTGAACATCTTTTAAATCACAATAAGTCTCAGCATTCATTGAAGAATCAACTAATACCACAATATTAGGTGTTTGTTCTAAAGATTTTTTAATAGAAGTAGTGATTCTATTGCTTTTTGTTTCTAATGCAATAGTTTTTCCTAATAAATCATCACCAACGTGAGATGATAAAATAACATTATCTCCTAAAGTTTTCATAGCTTTCGAGATATTATAAGCTGTTCCTGAAACGCTACTAGTTGTTCCAAAAAATGGATAATCAATTGGAAAATAATAAATTGGGAATGATTTCACATTCAAAATAGTTTCAAAGTTAACTAAACCAGAAACATAAATTGTTTTCTTTTTCATAAAATTCTCCTTGTTGTTAATTTCATTATAACAAAAAAAGAAAAAATATATAGATATAATCGAATAAATTTTAATATTTATTTTAAAATTTATTGCAAAATAAAATAAATAATTTTAAGTTATTTTTTGCGGAATCAAAAATATTATATAACAAAAAATTGTTAACATAAACAAAAAAATTTTATTAGTTAATTTTATTCTAAATTATATAAAAAATGCTTTTATCTTAAGTTAAAACAAGTTATATTAAAGATTGTAAATCGTGAAGTTTACGTTTGATTAAATTATTCAATAATTAGTTTTACAATATTAAATAGTATCTTTATTTAATTATATCTTCACGGATTATATATTTCTAAGGGAGGAAGAACAATGAAAAGAAATATGTTTGTGTTTGGACTAGCAGCTTTAACTTTAGTAGGTGCTGGTTTAGTTAGTTGTGGAAATGATGATGTTGATGGTGGCAAAACAAAAATTGCTATGATCACTGATTATGGAGATATTACTGATCAATCATTTAACCAAACTACTTGGGAAGGCGTTGTAGAATGGGGAAAAGAAAATAACTACGAAACTAAATATTATAAACCTGCTGATAATAGTGATGCTGCTCGTATTGCTTCAGCTGAAAAAGCTATTGAAGAAGGATATGACGTAATTGTTATGCCAGGATATGCTTTTGCTGCAACTATTAATAAAGTCGCTCCAGACTATAAAGATACTAAATTTATTGCTCTTGATGTTGCTAAAGGTGATTTATTAGCTGATTATTTTGGAAAAGAATATGATTATAATCCAGATAATGAAAAATGGAGTAGTTATACCTTACCAAGCAATGTTTATTCAGCAGTTTATCAAGAAGAGATTGCCGGTTTCTTTGCTGGATATGCAATTACTAAAGAAGGATATACTAAATCAGGATTTTTAGGTGGTATGGCAGTTCCTGCTGTTATTAGATATGGATATGGATTTGTCCAAGGTGTTAATGCTGCTGCTGAAGATGGAAAAGAATATGAGATGAAATATACTTATGGTGGACAATTCCAAGGTGATGCAGATATTACTGCTCGTACTGATTTATGGTATCAAAGTGGTACTGAAATAGTCTTTGCTTGTGGTGGTGGAATTTATACATCAGCTTGTGAATCTGCTAAAAAATTAGAACCTATAGGAAAAGTTGTTGGTGTTGATACAGATCAAAGTGCTATTATTGATACAAATTATGGAGCTGGAATGTGTGTTACTTCTGCTATGAAAGGTTTAAAAGCAACTGTTTTATCAAAATTAACTGAAGTTGTTATCGATAAGAAATGGGAATCAAAAATTGAAACATTAGGTTTAGTAAGTGGAACTGATGTTGAAAAGAACTATGTTCAATTACCAACTGACACATGGTCAATGAAGAATTTTACTATCGATGATTATAAAGCTTTAGTTAAAGATGTTTATGAAGGAAAATATAAAGTTTCTAATAATTCAAGTACTGAAACTCATCCTGAAACTAAAGCAAATGTAAAAGTTACATACGAAGCTAATATTAAATAATTTAATAATAGGGGCCTTTATGGCCCCTATTAACTATAAAAACATCTATTAAGGAACATAAATATGGAAGAAAATAATAATTATGCTATTGAGATGATAGGCATTACTAAAGAATTTCCAGGTATTATCGCTAATGATAATGTAACTATTAGATTAAAACATGGCGAAATATTAGCTTTACTTGGTGAAAATGGTGCTGGTAAGTCTACACTAATGAGCGTTCTTTTTGGTATGTATACCCCTGAAAAAGGTATTATAAAAAAAGATGGTAAAGAAATTACTATAAAAAATCCAAACGATGCAACTAAATATAAAATAGGTATGGTTCATCAACATTTTATGTTGATAGATGTGTTTACAGTTCTTGATAATATTATTTTAGGTGCTGAACCTAATGAAATAGGGTTTGTTAAAAGAAAAGAAGCTAAAGAAAAAATTTCTAAAATATGTAAAAAATATGGTTTTGATTTAGACTTAAATTCCAAAATTGAAGATTTAACAATTGGTGCTCAACAGAAAGTTGAAATTTTAAAAATGCTCTATCGTGAAAATGATATTCTAATTTTTGATGAGCCAACCGCAGTTTTAACTCCTCAAGAAATTGAAGAATTGATGCTTATTATGAAAAATTTAGTTAAAGAAGGTAAGTCAATAATTTTCATAACTCATAAATTAGATGAAATTATGAAAGTGGCCGATGAGTGTACCGTATTAAGAAAAGGAAAGGTTACTGGCACTGTTAAAGTAAAAGATACAAATAAAGAAGAACTTTCTGAGATGATGGTTGGACGTAAGGTTGAATTAAAACTTGATAAAAAACCATATAACCCAGGCAAGGTTATTTTAGAAGTTAAAAATTTAACAATGCATGATAAAGCAAGAAAAATTGATACTGTTAAAAACGTTTCTTTTGAGGTTCATGCTGGAGAAATTCTTTGTATAGCTGGTATAGATGGAAACGGACAATCAGAATTGATTGGTGGAATTACTGGATTATTACCTATTAAGTCTGGTTCAATACTATTAGATGGCGAAAATATAACTAAAGATTCAATAAGAAAAAGAAATAATTTAGGTATTTCTCATATTCCTGAAGATCGACACAAATTTGGATTAGTTTTAGATTATAGCCTAGAAGAAAATTTAATTCTTCAAAAATATTTTTATCATGATTATCAAAAATTCACATGGATAAATAAGAAAAATAGAGAGAAATATGCTGATAATTTAATTGGATTATTTGATATTAGGTCAGGACAAGGGAAAAATACTAAGGTTAGAAGTATGAGTGGTGGTAACCAACAAAAAGCTATCGTTGCTAGGGAAATTGAAAGAGATACAGATTTGTTAATTGCTGCTCAACCAACTAGAGGACTTGATGTTGGAGCTATTGAATATATTCATAGACAATTATTGAAACAAAGAGATTCTGGCAAAGCTGTTTTACTTGTTTCTTTAGAGTTAGAAGAAGTTTTTGGATTAGCTGATAGAATTTTAGTTATGCATGGTGGAGAAATTGTTGCTGAATGTGATCCTAATAAAGTAACAGTTAATGAACTAGGACTTTATATGGGTGGAGTTAAGCAAGATAGATTTAAGGAGGAAAATAATGATGAAAAGTAATGTTAAAGAATTTGGTAACAAAACCTCATTATTTTTTAAAAAAGTCTTTAAAAGTGAAGGATTTAATTCAATTTTAACATCTATTATATGTATATTAATAGGTTTATTAATAGGATTTATTATTCTTTTATGTATTGCGCCAGAAGGAGCTTTAAAAGGAATTGAAACAATAATATTAAATTTCTTTGCTTATAAAAAAAGCAGTTTACAATTAAAATATTTTGCAAAAACATTGACTTATACTGCTCCTCTTATTCTTTGTGGTGTTAGTGTATTATTTGCTTATAAAACTGGACTTTTTAATATTGGCGCTGCTGGTCAATATACAGTTGGAGCAGGGGTAGCAATAATCTCAGCTATTGCATGGCATTGTCCTTGGTATGTTTGCTTATTACTTGCTATGCTTGCGGGTGCTATTTGGGGATCTCTTGTTGGTTTATTAAAAGCTTTTTTTGGTATAAATGAAGTTATATCGGCAATTATGTTAAATTGGATAGGCTTATATTTAGTTAATATGTGTATACAACAAACTAGTGCATGGGATACAATAAAACGTGAAACTTATTCTATTGAAAGTTATGCAAAACAAGCAATATTACCAACATTAGGTTTAGATAAATTATTTAAATTCGACTACATAGGCTTAGGTTTAATTATAGCTTTGGTTGTTCCGATAATTATATTTATTATTTTGAAATATACAACTTTTGGTTATGAATTAAAGGCAACTGGATTTAATAAAAATGCTTCTAGATATGTAGGTATGAAAGAAAAATCAAATACTATTACTACTATGGCAATTAGTGGTGGATTAGCAGGTCTTGGAGCTGGAGTATTTTATTTAACTGGCGTTATGCCATATTATTGTCCAACTAGTGGGGCATTAGATATGGGATTTAATGGTATCTCAAGTGCTTTTTTAGGCGGATTAAATCCAATTGGAACCATATTTAGTTCATATTTTTTAACTCATATTGGTCAGGCTGGTGCTTCCCTTGATACAACTTATTATAGTTCACAAATTTCGGATCTTATTTCTTCTATTATTATTTACTTATGTGCCTTTACTCATATGTTTAGATATTTATTAAAAGTAGGACCAAAGAATATTAATAATTGGTTTAAAAATTTATTTACAAAGTTAAAATTTAAAAAAATAAGTGAAAACGGGGACGTTCTTGATAAAGAAAACCTTAAAAACACTGAAACTAACACGCTTGAAATACAAGAAAATGTTGAAGTAAATAATAACGAAATGCAGATTAATGAAAAGGTAACTATTAAGAAAGAAAAGGATAATTTTTTTACAAAATTAAAGAGATTATTTATAAATTTATGGAATAAAACAAAGACATTCTTTATAAATCTTTTTAATAAAGTAAAAAATTTATTTAAAAAGAAAAAAGATTAACTAGGAGGAAATAAAAATGTTACTTATTCAATATACATTAGTATTTGCTACAGTTCTTGCTTTAGTTGCTTTAGCTGGAATGTTTTCTGAAAGAAGTGGTGTTATTAATTTAGGACTTGAAGGAACTATGGTTATGGGTGCTTTAGGTGGTGCACTTATGATGCATTATTTGCCTGTTAATACAAATGGTTTTGTTGTAGTTTTTGTTAGTATTTTAGGAAGTTTAGTTTTTGGATTAATTTATTCAATGTTATTATCGGTAGCTAGTGTAACTTTTAAAGCAGATCAAACGATCACTGGTACTGCTATGAATATTATGGCTCCAGCTTTAGCTACAGTTATAGTTAAAGCAATCACCTTAAAAGAAACAGGCAAAGCTAGTCCTAAATTAGATTATATTCAATTTCACAATTATTTTGTTTTTAAAATTGGTAAAATGGAATTTAACTATTTCTTTATATTAATGATTATATTAGTAATTATTGCTTGGATTTTACTTTATAAAACAAAATTTGGTATGAGACTTATGAGCTGTGGAGAAAATCCTCAGGCTGCTGATAGTGTTGGCATTAATGTTACTAAATATCGTTATACTGGTGTTGCTATATCTGGATTATTAGGTGGTTTAGGTGGATTTGCTTTTATTAATTCAGCTAATAGTAGTTGGCCATTTGATTCTGGAGTTGCTGGATTTGGATTTTTAGCTTTAGCAGTTATGATATTTGGGCAATGGAAGCCAATATTTATTTGTTTAGGTGCTTTATTATTTGGATTCTTTAGAACGTTTGGTATTGTTTATACTTCATATTCTTGGATTGAAAAATTAAGTATAAATCCAATTTTCTATCAAATGTTACCTTATATTGTTTGTTTAATTGTATTAATGTTTACTAGTAAAAAATCTAGAGCTCCTAAAGCTGAAGGTATACCATATAATAAATCAAGTAGATAAATAATAATAATTTGATAATTTGATAATTTGTTGGAGTTTATAACAATCTTATAAACTCCTTTTATTTTACTTAAAATAAAGATTGTATCTTAATAAAATATTTTTATTTAAATCATACTAATAATGCTTTATACTAAAAGTAATAATTAATGTAAGCGCTTACATTTTTGCTTACTAGGAGGACATAATAATGGATTTACTCTCTTGTAATATCCGCAATATTGCGGTACTTGGTCATCAAGGTGTTGGTAAAACAACTCTTGTTGAATCGTTATTTGCTATGACTAATAAAGTAACTAAAGGTAGTGTAGAAAAAAAGAATACTATAAGTGACTTTCTAAAAGAAGAAAAAGTTAGATTAAGTTCTACATCTACATCAATAGTTCCTATTTTTTATAAAGATCATAAGATTAACTTATTAGATATTCCAGGAAATGATGATTTTATTTGGGAAGCTCTTAGTATTACCCATACTGTTAAAGGGGCGGTTTTAATAATTGATGCTAATAGTAAAGTTCAAGTTGGTACGATTAAATACTATAAAATGTTAAGAAAAAGAGGCATACCAACTTTATTATTTGTGAATAAAATGGATAAAGGCAATCCTAATTTTGATGATATCATGTCTGATATAACATCAAAATTAGGAAAAGTATGTATCCCTTTTACTTATCCGCTTGGACATAATGATAATTTTGATGGATTTGTAAATGTTGTTGATCTTAAAGCTAGAAAATATAATGGAAAAGAATGTGTTGATGACATTATTTATGAAGATAAAAAATTAAAAGTATTTGAATTACATAACACAATTTGTGAAGCTGTTGCTCTAACTAATGATGCCTTACTTGATAAATTTTTTAGTGGAGAACCTTTAACTAATGAAGAAATTCATAAAGGTTTAAGAGAGTCTGTTTTAAAAGGTGAATTAGTTCCAGTTATTTTTGGTAGTGCACTTAATAATATTGGTTTAAATACTGTTTTAAGTATGTTTATTGATTATTTACCTAATCCAACTGATTTAAAGCCATATGTTGGAGTAGATGAAAATAACAATGAAATATTTAGAAAGACTGATGTTAATGAACCATTTAGTTCTTATGTATTTAAAACGACAGTTGATCCTTATTTAGGAAATATCAATTATTTAAAAATAGATAGCGGTATATTGCATTTAGGTGATGAAGTTTATTGTCCAGAAACAAATGAAACTATAAAGATAAGTTCACTATTTTCTTTATGTGGAAAAGAACAAACTAATGTTAATGAAGCTATTGCTGGTGATATTGTTTGTGTCTCTAAATTAGATGATATAAAAACAGGTTATACATTATGTGATAAAAATAACATTATTAAATATAAAGAAATTAAATTCCCGACAGCAGTTGTCTTTAAAGCAATATCATTAAAAGATAAAAAGGATGAAGAAAAGCTAAATCCAGTATTGAGCAAAATAAAAAGAGAAGATCCTACAATTGAAGTAAAAAGAAATGTTGAAACTAAACAACTTCTTATTGGTGGACTTAGTGAATCACATTTACAATTTATTTTTGATAAAATCAAAAATAATTATGGATTAGAATTAATTATAAATGCTCCAAAAATTTGTTATCGTGAAACTATTAAAGGAAGTGCAACAGCTACTGGTAAATATATTAAGCAATCTGGTGGAAGTGGATTTTATGGGGTTGTCGAAATGAAATTTGAACCTTCTAAGGAATCGATATTTACTGAAGAAATATTTGGAGGTAGTGTTCCTAAAAACTATTTTCCAGCAGTAGAAAAAGGATTTTTTGAGGCCTTACAAAGTGGATTACTTGCAGGATTCCCTGTAATTGGAGTAAAAGCTACTTTACTTGATGGAAAATATCACCCAGTAGATAGTAATGAATTAGCTTTTAAAATGGCTAGTATATTAGCTTTTAAAGAAGCATATATGAAATGTAAACCTACAATTTTAGAACCTATTTTAAAAGTATTTATTTATATTAATAATCAATATATTGGCGATGTTTTAAGTGATTTAAATAGTCGTAGAGCGAAAGTTCAAGAAGTGATTGATAAAGAAGATGAGACAACATTAGTTATTGCACATATTCCAGAAAGTGAAACTTTAGATTATGTAACTAAATTAAAAGCTCTTACTCAAGGAAGTGGTTATTTTAATCGAGAGTTTATTGATTATGAGGAAGTACCTGAATCAATGAAAACTAAGGTTATAAAAGAATGTAGTTTATTAAAATAATTACTTAAAGGACTCAAATGAGTCCTTTATTATTTATAGAATTAAAAACCTTGCAAAACTTTATTATTTTTATAAATTATTTTTTAAATATATGCTAAAATCAATTCATGAAAGAAAAAAGTGATGTAAATAAATACCAATATTATGATTTATTTGATTATGTATCTAGAGTAGGTAACTATAATTTTAATGAAGTAAATTTTAATATTATTGATGCACTTATTTTTGCAACATTATCTTATTATTATTTTGACTTTATGAAAATAAAAGAGAATTCTACTTTAACATTATTTGATGCTGTTCATATCTATCGAATGTATCCTAATTTAATGTATGAAGCAGATCTAAAAAGTGTACGTAATGATTTTTTAAAATATTTAATAGAATTTGATCGTTATAAGAATCTTGAATTATCTAATTATGAACATATAATATCAGAGAAAGCTGAGCAACAGTTTTCTGCTTTAACAATTAAATTGAATAATGATACAGCTTTTATTTCTTTTAGTGGAACTGATGCGACTTTAATAGGTTTTAAAGAAGACTTCAATATGTCTTTTTTAGATATTATTCCTTCACAAGTTTCAGCTAAAAAATATATTAATAATAAAATATATAAAAAATATAAAAACTTATATTTAGGTGGACATTCTAAAGGTGGTAATTTATCTTTATATGCTGGATTAACATCTGAACAAATAATATATAGAAAAATTAAAAACATTTTTAATTTTGATGGTCCTGGATTATCTCATGTTATTAATAAACCTCGTTATGCTAACATGCAAAATAAAATTATTACAATCATACCAAATATGTCTATAGTTGGTATGATATTTACAGATTATAACGATAGTTATGTAATTGAATCATATAATCAAGGATTATTACAACACGATTCTTTTTCTTGGAAGATAGATAATAATAATCATTTTGTTTTTGCTACACATTTAGCTAGATCTAGTAAATGTTTAAATAAATCATTACAAAAATATTTTGCTAATCTAAGTAAAGAAGATCGTGAAAAATATATTGATATATTATGGCTTCTTGTAAAAGAAACAAATGCTAAAGATGTTTTTGAACTTAGAGACAACTTATTAGGTAATTTTTATAAAATGATTAAAGTTTATTCGAAGTTATCAAAAGATGAAAAAGAAATGTTTAAGAAGAATAGTCTTTATTTTCTTAAAGCTCTTAAAGACGAAACTTTGCACTTAAATGATAAAGTAAATGATATTAAATACGCTAACGAGAACAAGTTTGATTATTTTGAAATCTAAGTATAACCGCTTTCATAATTTTAATGTATTGTAGTTAAAAGTATTGATAACATCAATACTTTTTTAATTTAAAAATTAATTGAAAGTGCTTTCAGTTACTATTTTAGTATGTATTTTTTGATTTATTTTATTTTAATTTAACACTATATTAATACTGTAAAAAGTAAGGAGAAAAAAGATATGAGTGAAAAAGAGATTGAGATGATGAGAAAAGAATTTTCAAAGATGGATGAATTAGAAGAACAAGTTAGTGAAAAAAAATCAGAAACTAACGGATATGAAAAATTTTTAGCTGCTATGTGCATTAAAAATTTTCTAGGATATTAATTTAGAAGAATTGTTTGATTATATATAACCTCTTATTTATGTAACATCATGTTACATAAAAAAGTAACGTAAAGCTAATGCTATACGTTATTTTTTTATTAATAAAGAAAAAAATTCTTGATTAATAAAAAATATTAATTTATAATTATTCTCAATAAGGAGAAGCTAATGGAGAGGTTTACAATTCAAAGAAAATTAATTCTTGATGCTGTAAGTGAATTAGGACATGCTAGGATTAAAGACATTTCTAAATATTTAGAAGCTGAATCTTATAATGTTTCGCTTGCTACAATTTATCGTAATATTGATTCATTAGTTAATGACGACTTATTAAAAAAAGTTACTCTTAATCTTAAAGAAGATTATTATGAAATAAAAAATCAACCTAATCATGACCATTTTATTTGTGAAAAATGTGGAAAAATAATTGACGTTGCTCCTAAATTTAATGATCAAAAGGAGTATGTTGATGATTTAGGAAATCTAGTAACCTCAATAGCAGTTACCTATTATGGTATTTGCAAAGATTGTAAGCAAAAGAGTAAATAAATGTTATACTTTAATTGGAGGAATTATTATGAAGTATTTATGTTTAGTTTGTGGTGTTGAATTTGAAAGTGATGATGAAAATCCTGTTTGCCCAGTTTGTGGAGCTACAGGAAGTGATTTAGAAGTTATTGATAGTGAGGAGAAATAATTATGGCTAATAAATATGAAGGTACTGAAACATTAAAAAATTTACAAACAGCTTTTGCTGGTGAATCTCAAGCAAGAAATAAATACACTTATTTTGCTAGTGTTGCTAAAAAAGAAGGTTATGAACAAATCGCTGCCATCTTTTTAGAAACTGCTGATAATGAAAAAGAACATGCTAAATTATGGTTTAAAGAACTTGGTGGAATTGGTGATACTTTAACTAATTTAAAACATGCTGCTGAAGGCGAAAATTATGAATGGACAGATATGTATAAACATTTTGCTGAAGTCGCTGAAAAAGAAGGTTTTAAAGATTTAGCAGAAAGATTTAGATTAGTTGCTGAAGTTGAACATCATCATGAAGAAAGATATAAAGCTTTATTTGCTAATATCGAAAAAAATGAAGTTTTTACAAAGAAAACTGGTATTAAAGTTTGGAAATGTAGAAACTGCGGATATGTCTATGTTGGAGAAAGTGCTCCTAAAGTTTGTCCATGTTGCTTACACCCACAAGCTTATTTTGAATTAGAAGAAAAAAATTATTAATTTTAGAAAATAATTGATTTTTAAAGGCTTATTAATATAAATAAGCCTTTTATTTTTACTTTTTAAGATAAATTTTAGAAGAAATTTTAAAAAAATATAAATCATCTTTATTATGAATTTTATATTAAATTAAATATTAAATAAGGTGATTTTAAAAAATTATTTACATTTAAAATATACCTATACTTTTCTTGATTTATTTTATCAAATTGTTATAATTTAAGGCTATGAAAAAATGCTATTTTTTGTTTTTTAGTTCGTTAATAATGTTAATATCAAACAGTTGTTCAAACACTACTCATAATGATAATAAAAGCAAAACCCATGAGATTTATTTTAATTATCTTAATGATGATATAGATAATGTAATATATGTAGTTAATGATGGTGATAAAGTTTTAAAACCATCTTTTAAAACTTATAAAGATTATATTGATGTTGAATGGCATTTAAGTAGTGAACTAAATAATTTATATGATTTTAATAATGTAGTTAACAAATCATTTACTTTATATGCTAAATGGATTCCTAAAAAGGAAGAAATTAAAGAAGAACCTGTTATTAGTTCTTATGAAGTAAGTTATACAATTATTAGTGATTCATTAACTAATACAATAGATCCATATGAAAATGTTGATATTGATGAATTTTATAAAAATTATACTATTTCTAATAGTTATATTGATTCTTATTATAGATCTAAACATAAATTATTATCTGGTGAATATATTGTAGAAGACGGATCATTACCATCAAAAGAAAATAATTTAATTGATGAAGAAACTGGTTTATATTATAAAAATAGTAAAGTTAGATATGAAGTAAATGATAATAATGAGTTATTATCATTTACAATTAATACATTAGATGGTAATGACTATAAAATATATAAAGGTGGTATATATGTATCACTAAATGATGTTGCTGCTTATTTATTTGCTTTTAATGAATTACCAATTAATTATCTAGCAGGAACTAGTAAAAAAGACAAAACTAAAGTAGTTGAAGAATATGGTGAATTTGGTCGACTTAATTTTAAAAATTATAGTGGACCAAGTGAATATAAATATCAATATGAACCATATTTATGTGGGCAAGAAGATGACACTATCTTTTATAAAGAAATAGATTATGGTGCTAATAGTGGTGAATACGCTTATTTTAGTTATGGTAAAACAACAAGTAGACAAATTTTTAGATTCTTATTAGGTAATAGTTTAGATTCAAGTTATACAAAACCTACATCAATTAATGAACGCTATGTTTATTATACCTATAATCATTATAACGACTTTAGTGAGTACCTAAATTACTATAATGGTTTTGGTAAAGTTTTTGGTAACGAAACAGCTGGTAATGCATATAATCAATATAATAGCAGTAATCCACCTACTAAATACGAGAAAACTATTTTTAAAAATTTCTAAAAATAGTCCTAATTCTAAAGGCTTTTTAGTTAAAAACTTGGTATTTTAAAATTAATTTATTTTATAAAATCTAATTTATTTATCATTTTTTAAATATAAAATTTAATAATGTTGTAAAATATTATTAAAGGAGAGATATATTATGGAGGAAAAAGAAAAAACTAAAAAAGAAGAACTTAAACTAGAAGAAGTTAAAGAAGTTAAAAAAGAAGAGCCTAAAGCTAAAAAGAAAGTCTATTTTGTTAAAAAAGTTGATGGTAGATGGCAAGTTATACTTCGTGAAGGTAAAAAGATTATTAAATATTTTGATACTAAAGTTGAAGCTGAAGAATTTGCTAAAAAAACTGCTATGAATCAAAATGGAACAGTTTTAGTACATGCTTCAAAAGGAAAAAATAAAGGAAGATTTCAATGATATGTTAATTGATACAATAAAAAAAGAAAATATGTTAGCTCTTAAAAACAAAGATAATGATAAAAGAGCTGTCTATAGTATAGTCATTAATAAGTATATGGTAGCTGGTTATGAAGCTAAAGCTAAAGGTAAAGAACTTACCGATAATGATTTACTAGATATTATTAAAAAGACTTTAAAAGAACTTAAAGAAGAAAGAAATAGTTATGTCTTAGGTAATAGAGAAGATAAAGTAACTTCAATTGATAATCAAATGAAAGCCATCGAATCTTATTTACCAAAAGAATTAACTGAAGAAGAAATTAAAAATATAATTTTAAGCCTTGAAGATCGCTCAATTCCTAGTGTAATGAAATATTTCAAATTAAATTATGCTGGAAAATGTGATATGGGTCTTGTAAATAAAGTCCTTAAAAGTTTATAATTTATAGGCAAGTTTTCTTGCCTATAAATTACTGGGGGTTTGGTTCAGTGGTAGAACAGCGGTCTCCAAAACCGTTGATGAGAGTTCGATTCTTTCAACCCCCGCCATTATTGAAGCATTAGTTTGATACAGTAAAATGTATTGAACTTTTTTTATTTTTACGAGGGTTCAATTCCTACCGTTGGTTCGAACTGACGAACTTTGATACATTAAAAAACAATTCATAGGGCTTTTGCGGCCCTTTTTATATAAGGATTTATGGATTTGAAATGTCAATGATTGAACGATTACAGGAACTATTGAACGTTTACCCCAACGATTGAACGATTATAGAGCGATGGGTAATTTCGATGGAGAAAATGATTCCTTTTTTCATATTGCTATGATATAATTCTATTAATAAAGGAGAGATAACGATGGCATTTGACATTTTTAATAGACGTTATACCGGAAGCAAAACAAAAATTGTTTCATGGATAGACAATATAATTGAAGAACATTGTTCTGATTGTTTTTCATTTTGCGACATTTTTGCCGGTACTGGTGTCGTTACATATTCTTTGATAAATAGATTTGATAAATTTGTTATTAATGATTTTTTATATTCCAACGAAATTATATACAATGCATTTTTTTTGAAACAAAATTACAGCATTGAAAAAATTTGTAGATTTTCACGAAAATATAAAACAATTGATGCTTCAAAATTATCTGATAATTATGTGTCTCTAAATTATGGAAATAAGTATTTTTCTTATGAAGACGCTTTAAAAATAGGGTTTATAAGAGAAGATATCGAAAATAATAAAAATAGGTTGAATAAAAAGGAGTATTGCATTTTACTTGCATCATTATTATATTCGCTAGATAGAAGTGCGAATACAGTAGGACATTATGATGCTTTTTTTCAAAATAAATATGTAAAAAATTCTTTCATTTTTGAACTTATATCTCCGATTATAGTTTCAAAAGATGATCCAAGAGAAATTAAAATATTCCGCGAAGATGCCAATACACTAGCAAGTAAAATTAAATGCGATATTGTGTATATCGATCCGCCATATTCCTCAAGACAATATAGTCGCTTTTATCATGTTTTGGAAAATATAGTCAAATGGGAAAAACCAGAATTGTTTGGAACTGCATTAAAACCTGCACCAGAAAACATGAGCGAATATTGTGCGTCAAAAGCATTAGATGCATTTACTGATTTAATTGCCAATCTTAAATGTAAATACATTATTGTCTCGTATAACAACACATATAATTCAAAAAGTTCTTCGTCTAGAAATAAAATGGAATTAGATGATATGCTTAGAGTTTTACAAGCAAAGGGAAAAACGGAAGTGTTTGCAATAGATCATCAAGCTTTTAATGCTGGAAAAACCAATTTAGAAAATCATCAAGAATTATTGTTTGTAACAAAGGTGGGTGCAAAAGATGAATAAAAGATCTCCGTTTTTTTATGTTGGCGATAAATATAAATTGATGCCGCAATTATCAAAATATTTTCCTGATGCAATCAATAATCTAATAGAGCCATTTTGTGGTGGTGGAAGTGTATTTTTGAATACAGATGCAACTTCTTATTTGGCAAACGACAAAAACTATTATATGATTAAGCTTCACGAACTATTAAAATTTTATGCACATAATAGAAATTCTTTTTTTGAAAAGTTTGAGAACTTAATAAAAAAATATAATCTATCTGCATCATTCTTAGGGATTAATGTACCTACTGAGTTAAAGAAAAAATACGTTAAGACATATTATGCAAAATATAATAAAGAAGGATTTTTAAAAGCAAAAAGTGATTTTAACATAGATAAAACTAATATAATTCTTCTTTATCTATTGCTTATATATGGGTTCAACCATATGCTTCGGTTTAATTCTTCCGGTGATTTTAATTTACCTGTAGGAAATGTTGATTACAATAAAAATGTCTTCAATGCTTTAAATGGATATTTTGATTTTGTAGAGAATGAAAATATTAATTTTTCTAATCAAGATTTTACAGAATTTTTAGAAAGCATAAAATATGAAAATGGTGATTTTGTATATTTGGATCCACCTTATTTAATAAGTGCGTGCGAATATAACAAAGGTTGGACAGAACAAAATGAATTGGTTCTTTTACAGCTTTTAGATAAATTGAATGAAAGAGGTGTTAAATTTGCTTTATCAAATGTCTTTACACACAAAGGACGAAGCAATGATTTATTGATTGAATGGTCAAAAAAATATCACGTTTATTCAGTTAAATCAAATTACATAAGTTATCATGACAATACAATAAAAGACACAAAAGAAGTTTTAATTACTAACTATCTTGTGGAGGATGGGGCAAATGGGAAAAAGGAAAAATGAATATAAACCACTGTTATTTACTACAACATTAAGAAATCCTGAAAGAATTAAAAGTTTCCTTTCAATTATAGCTAAATATGATAAAGAAATATTAACTAATAAACTAATTGATAAAATTGTGTTCGACTTAGTATCTTCAAAAATATATGTTCCAACATATGTTAATAAGAATTTTTATTTGAAAAAGCAATTATTATCTGATTCTCCTTTTTCAAATGAAGACACAGAAAAAATTATAGAAAATAGTAAGCAAGAACATAAAGAAGCAGGATTTGATCGGGGATGGCCTTCAAGGTTTGATACTTGGTATAAATTCTTAAAAGAACTAGGGTTGGTTTATTATTCGATGAATGAACCAATTGAAATGTCTGAAGCGGGACTAAAATTGGTTATGGCAAATCAAGAAGGATATGAGCATTTAGAAGAACAAGTTTTTTTAAATTGCTTTGCAAAATATCAAAGAAACAATCCTTTTCGTCGTATAAGTAATTGTAATAATCCTCTAATACTTTTACTTTCTACGATTAAAGAACTTCAAAAATATTATGGTCCTTCTTTTAGTGGTGTATCTACTAAAGAAATACCTCTCTTTTTGGTATGGAAAGATGATAATTATAAAGAATTAGCAGAAAGAATCGTTTCAATAAGAACAGCATATGCTTTTACTCCAAGCGATGATGCTATTTATGAAATATGCAAAGAAATATTAGGATTAACTAACGAAGATGAAAAAAGGTTTAAAAAAAGTAATCTTTTAAAGGAACTTCCTGATGAATTTATTAGAAAAATGAGATTGACTGGTCTTATATCAATTAGAGGAATGGGAAGATTTATAGATATTAATAAAACTGAGCAATCAAAAATTAATTATGTTTTAACAAATTATTCAGAATTAAAGTCTTTTTCATCGGAAAAAGAATATTTTGATTACATGAAAAGTATTGATTCTAATTTAATAAATATTAAGAGAAATATAGTATTTTCTAATGATGAATCAAGAAAGTTATTTTTACATTGGGTTAATTCGTTTGATTTAGATACACTTATTTCAGAAATCAATATTCTAATCAAAACAAATGCCAAATCTACTAATGACACTCTAAAATATATAAGTGAGCCATTAAGATTGGAGTTTATAACAGCATTAATTCTTCAAAAACATTTTAAAGATGTTTTAGTTAGACCAAATTATTCATTTGACGATGAAGGAGTGCCTACGTCTTTTGCACAAGGTGGTACACCTGATATTGAATGCTTAGATGAAAATGGTGATGTGCTTTTTGAAGTCACTTTATTAACTGGAACAACACAAAATATAAGAGAAATGCCTGCAATCTGTAGACATTTGCAAGATAGAAAAGAAAAACAAAATAATTCATTTAGTGTAATGCTTGCACCTTATATCCATAGCGATACTCTGAAATATGCTCAGTTTGCAAAATTTAAAGATGATTTAGATATTATCCCGATTGATATCCCGACTTTTAGTTCGACAATCAAAAATAAAGTTAGTATTTTTGAATATAAATCGTAACTAGAAAGGAGGAATATAATGTTTTCGGAAAAATTAAAAACAATTAGTAATGTCGACCCTAGTGGTTCTAGATCTTCTCAAAGATTTGAATATCAAGTTGCATGTGTATTTTTAACGTTTTTAACGCTTTATAAAAAAACAGACGATTTTTTTATCCTTTTGGATTACTTTGACGATTTTGTTGTTGTAGAAAATCATAATACAAATGATGAAATAATTAGTTTTGTACAAGTTAAAACACAAAAAGATAAACCGATATCAATTTCGACTATTATAAAAAAAGAATGGATATTGAAGCAAGCTGAAAATTACAAAAAATTTCTTGATGAAAATGTTAAAAATGTTTTAATGACAAATTTAGGAGTTAGTTTTAAGCAAAAAGTTATTTCTGATACTGAGTTAGTATCTTTGGAAGAATGCAATGGTTATGATGGTATTGATGAATTAAAAAGTCAAATTTGCGATGATGAAATTAAAAATTTAAGTAACTTTTTCCTAGTTAAAGCTTCCATTTCTTTAGATACATTTAAACAAGATTTAAAAGGAAAAATGCTAGAATATATTAACGATAACAATTTTACTTCATTAACAGTTGATGCAATAGAGACAATTTATTTAAAAATCTGGAATGACTTAGATCTAAAGCAAACTTACATTCCTACTGATAAAGATGCAAGCAATTACGAGACTTTAATTTATAAAAAGGGATTAAAATACACTCACATCAAAGATATTTTTCGGATAATGTTAGATATTCAGTTGCCGGAAGAAGGAAAAATATCTGATTTTTGTGGCAAAAATAAGCTTTATTATGGGTCTGTTGAATTTTCTGAGTTTAGAATTTTGTTTAAACAATTTAGAGTTGATTCTGTCAAATGTGGAATGAGTGTAATTCAAGAAGCGTTTGAATATTTAAAAGAAAATAAGTTGATCCTTGATGAATGCATGACTGATGCTTATTTGTTTTCAAAAAAAGTGCTCGAAATTCTTGATAATGATCAAACGATTAATACTTCTGAGTTTTATAAGAAATTTAGCGTTTGTATTTCAATATTCTTTACTTATAAAATTTTCAGCTTTTAGGAGGAAAGTTAAATGAACTTTATTTTTAAGAAAATACGAATTTCTGACGTTGTAAATAAATGCTCAAAAACCATTGAATTCTCAGAATATGACAATCTAATTACAAGTGAGAATAATTCAATGGGAAAATCTGTCTTGATGAAATCTTTGTATCATACGCTAGGCGCTGATTCGGCTTTTGATAAGAATTTTTATGAAGATAATGTTTTATTTTCACTTGATTTTGTTTATGGAGAAAATGAATATAGAATTTTAAGATTCAAAGATGCTTTTTCTATAATAAAAAACAGTATACTAGTAAATTTTATAAATGAAAAATGTAGGCCTGATTTATCATTATTTTTTAAAAATGAATTCAATATTAGTGTTTATTTAAGAAATCGTAAAAATACTACAGAAATCGCTCCACCAGCTTATTTATTTATTCCATATTACCTAGATCAAGATCGAAGTTGGAAAGAAGAACAAGAACCATTTTCAAAAAATACCATGGGACAATATGAACCTATAAGTAGGAGTGATTTATATTTTTATCATTTAGGGATTTATACTTCTGAGTATGGAAGCGTAAAATCGGATATTGATTCTTTAAGTAAGGAAATAGGCAATCAAAAATCTGAACTGACTAAGCTTGATTTAGAATACAGCAAAATTAAAAAAATTTTTGACAATGAATTAATTATAACTGATACAAAAGAACTCGAATCAATTTATAGATCCAAATCAAATGAAATAAATGCATTGATGCACAAGCAAAATCAATTAACACAGCAATTGTTTGAACTTGATAAACAAAGAACTAGTTGTTTATTGCAAATCAAAAGTAACAAAAAGATTATTGATAAAATTAAACAAAATAGAAATCCCGATTCGTTAGTTGTGCAATGCCCAAATTGTAACGAAGAATTTGATGTACAATTAAAAAATGATGTTGTTAATTTATATAGTATTGTTGTGATTGAAAAGGAAAACGAAAGTCTTAAATTAGAGGCTGAACAACTTGAAGTAGAAATTCAAAAAATTAAACAAGGAATAAATGATTTGGCTATTCAATTAAATAGCGCGAATGATGAAGCTAATAGCAGTAGAACTGATTATGAAAAATACGTTACAAGAAAAGCTCTATCTTCATTATTAGATAAGCAACTACTAGAAATTGGTGACCTTACTTCAAAAATATCATCAAATAAAGCAATATTAGAAAACAAAAAGAGTTATTTAGTTAAATTAAAAGAAAAAACTGATAATGCAAAAACATTTTTTTGCTCAGAGTATACGAAATATTTATATTCACTAGGAATTAATCAATTTAGTTCAAATGATATTTGTGCATTTAAAAAACTAGCGTTAAGTGGAAGTCAATATGTTAGATCAACCTTAGCACTTTATTTTGCTTTTATTAAAACAAAAATGAAATTTAATCCAGATAATTTTTGCTTTCCAATAGTTATTGATTCTCCTCGCGAAGGTGAACAAGATGAAAACAATAGTTCAAACATTTTGGAAACTATACTAAGTGAAAATATTGGAACATCTCAAAGAATTGTAGCCAGTGTAAATGCCCAAAAATATATTTCGAAAGAGACTTTAAATAACGTGAATGTGATTGAATTAACAGGCGAACAAGGGCATGTTATGTCAAGAGAAGAATATTTAAATGACGAAAATGACATACAAATATGCCTTTCTTATTTTAAACGAATTTCTTAAGAGAGTTTATTTTGAATGATTCATTACTAATGATATCTATTGATTGATAGAAATTATTTGTACTTTGAATTGTAAAAACAATTTTATGACACCATCCATCGCGAATGGTGTTTTTCTTTATGTTTGTTAATTGAAAAACTAAATGCAACATTAAGTCTTCATCGAAAGAAAAACTAATTTTTATTCAAATTGAAAAGGTAAATGCAACAAAATATTGTTTATTTGTGCATTCTTTTCATAATTGTTATATATTAAAAGTATAGGAAAAACATTCTGTCTCATATAAATTGAAACAGTAAATGCAACTCCTATAACTACTAGTGATGTCTCTTGATTACTAGTTGATATTATTTAAGTTTCTTTTTGAATGTTAATTGCTTAAAAGGAACTTTATAAAAACCAAGCTTAGTTACTAACTTAACTCCAAAAATGCTTACAAAAGCATCGTATGGAGTCTTATATCCTAGCGATTTTCTAGGATATGAGTTGATATTGTTGAAGATGCTTGTTACATCTTCTTGAGTTAGTTGATCTAAGCTTTTTCCTTTTGCTATCACATAACGGAATAATTCATGATTTCTTTCACAAGAACCTTTATCACCTGAACAATATGGTCTTGTATAAAATACATTCGCGTATTTTTCTCCTGTTTCGTTATCAATTTCTAAATCAGGCATTAAATCAAATTCTAATCCATTATCACAAAGCATTATTCGAAATAGTTTGAAGTAATTTACGTCGCCTATTTGTTCTCTTAATCTAATGATGGCCTTTTTAACTTCAAGTGCTGTGCAAGAATCTAGCAGTATTCCAATTTGGAACTTGCTTATTGGATGGTGAATAGTGAGAATACATTTTTTGTCGGTTCTTTTTCCGTGAACAGTATCAAATTGAAGAACGTTTCTTCCATCATGAGTCTTCATAAAATCAATATATGAATTCATAGTTCTTCCGACTTTTCTTAATGGATCGTTTCCGACTTTTCTTTTAAAAAGATAGTCTGGATTATATTCTCTTTTGACTGCATTAATTAAATCTAGACGGTTAACACTTAAATATTTTTTGTTTATCCAATTTCGTACAGTTCTTGATGTAACAGGAAAGTTATCTTTTAGACATGCATAAATACATTCAATTGATAGACCTTGTTTTATTAAAGGTGTTATAAATCTATCAAATTCTTCAATTCTATTTTTCTTAATGTTTGGCACGCTTTTTGATTCAACATTTCTATCTTTTCTTATCATATATGCTTCTTCAGGATTAAATATCCTTTTCGCTTTTCTACAAATAGGCTTGCTTTCACAGAAATTGCAGATGTAAGGAAAATTCTTTAGTTTAGGACATATCCATTTTTTGTATTTAGAACAACTTAGATCACATTGTTTAATTCCCTTTGATTTACATTCAAGAATATTCGAGCAATTAACAAATTTATTGAAGCGAAAGCCTGAACGTAAATCTGTAACGAAATTAGAATTTTGAACAATAACACGATAAATTGTTGTTCTAGATTTTTCAGTCAGATTAGCTACTTGTTCTAATGAATAACCAAGCGAAATATATTTGTAAAGATTAAGTAAATCTTCATAATCAAGATGTTTCTTTGAGTTCATAATTGAACCTCCTTTCAATCTCAAGAGACATCATTAATGTCTTAACAAATCAACTTGAAAAGGTAATTGCAACGCGAGTAGATGATATGTTGCATTTACTTTTTCAATTAACAACAACATTAAAAAATAAGAAAAATTAAGCATTATAATATAAAATTAGAAAGAGGACCGTTCATATGATTAATATTAAAGACTACTATTTAAATAACTCTATTAAGTTAGCAAGACAATTGTTTGTCCCTAAAAGATATCTAGCCGCTTTTGTTTCTCTTTATAACGGAGAAAAAGCAGCCAGCATATTTAAAAATGTCAAAGATGTTTTTGGCACAAACGCTGGCTACAGAGAATCATACGACTTATTCATCGATGAAACATTTGAATTAGCTCCTCTTAAAAAAATTGTTTCTATTAAAAAACCTGAGTACCAAAACATGACTCTTTCAAGCGGTTATCCTTTTACGGATTCCTTAAGAAACGGTTTACGCATTATTAAGGATATTCTTGGGTTTGAAGATTTAAATGAAATCCCTGATGATCTTTTGTTTAGATTGATGGACATCAGATTACCAATGGTTAAAGAAGTTTGCTTTAGAAACCAAACAATAAATTGCGGAATAGATCAAAACGTCTTCGACTTTGTAATCGCAAGAGAGTGCCTATTAAATCAATTCAAAATGTCTCCAGAAGAAATAGCAAAGGAATTTTATGATTTGCTTATCTATGGCGAATTGTTGGACGAAATGATTCGTAACGTTAGACCAGAAAATAGAGAAAAATGCGTTAGAACTATTAGATCATTATCTATTGCCACCTTTGATCCTCGATTTGAAATCTATGAATTAGAACAGCTTAATTCGATTTCTATTAGTGAATTGTTCTACTATGTTGGCAGTGATATTAATATTTTGATTAACGTTTTGAATTATTTCTCTAATGAATCAGAGAACGTCATTCCTCAATTACTCAATAACTATTTATCAACTTTGGATAAAGATGATTTCGCTATCTTATCAAGAAGAGAGAAAGAGACGTTAGAAAGAATTGGCGAAGACTATGGTGTCACTCGCGAAAGAATAAGGCAAATTGAAGCTAAACAAATCGAAAAGTTCAACGAGTTTTATTTAAATAACTTTAGTTCCGAGAAAAAGAATCTCATATTTGTTTTTCCAAAAGTTTCTAGCATTTTCCCTTTAGGATATTTAAAAGATCAATTGGGACAAAACTATGATTGTTTTAGAAATCTAATGCAATCTATAAAATTTGCTGGAGAAACGAAATATTATAAAAATATTGATTCAGTAGTGGAATCAGAAAGAGTATATTTATTTTTCCAAAGAATGGTTGATGAAGTATTAGGCAGTTACTTTAAAAAATCCGATTTAAGGGACAAAATTGATATCTGCTTAGAATCGTTAAGTGGGTATGGTTTTGATGAAGTTGTAATTAAAAATTACATCTCTTCCAATTATAAGGAAAAAGAATCTACATATGTCAAAGAAGGATTCCGGCTCTCGAAAGCTTTTGAATTGGAATTCATTTTAGAGAATTACTTTGATGATGGATTTCATTTTTCGGATGAAGAACATATTAAAAAAGCTAATGAATATGCTCTAGAAGAATTTGGAGAAATTCTATTCGATCTTAGTGAAATTGATATGTCAAACCCTCATACTGTTCAAGCAATCGTTGATAGAGCGCACGCTAGGATGGTTGATAGGGGTACATATGTTCACTATACAAAGGCGCACGATTTACCAATTGAATTGGTTGAAAAAATCATTAATTATTTAAAAGAAAAGAATAGACCTTTAGCTTATTCAAATTTATTTGAAGCATTCAAAGACGAACTTGTCAGCCTAGGAATTGATAATAAATATGCTCTTCAAGGGGCTATGTCTATCTATTTTGGCGAATTGTTCAAAGGCAAAAGAGACTATGTAATGCCTATTAAAATTAATCAAACCTTAAGAGACAGTATGAATGCTTGGGTCGCATCAAGAACCGGAATCTTTACTTATGAAGACTTCACCAATGAATTCAAAGGTGTAGCACAAAGCGTATTTATGGCTGTTCTCTACGAAGTAGGCAATACGGCTTACTATTGGATGCAAGGATACATTAACGTTAATTGCTTAAATATTAGTCAGGATGACAAAAATAAACTAAAACAATTAGCTGACTACTTAATCAACCAGTACCATATGGAGTATTGTTCTGCAGACGAATTATTCAATTTGGTCAATATTCAAATGCATGACTTCATAACTGCATGTGGTATGAAATATTCATACGATCTATTTAGTGTTATGCAAATTATATTTGCAAATGACTATAAATTTAAGAGACCAATGCTCGGAAGCAAAGATGCTGTGTTTGAGTCTAGCAACGAAATGGTTGATGGTTATTTGGCTCAAAGAAACACTGTAAAACTCATGAAAATGAGAAAATATATCGACATAAAGACCGGACACTCACCTGATGAATACGTGACAATCTTTAATATTATCAAAAACAAATGGAATGAATTTGTTGCTGTTGATGTGGATACAATTGTTAGAAAAGAAACTATCAGCGTGACCGAAAAAGAGCTAATAAGGTTAGACGTTATTGTTGAAATGTTGCTTGAACAAAAGGATTCGTTGAACATCGAAGAAGAAATCGTTAATAAATTCTTCTTTAAAGAACTCGCTGGAATGGCAGTTAACAGATATTTGATTCTTGGATTGATCAATACTTTCTTCCATGACAAGTATGAAGTTATTGCGGACGGCAATAAATATAGAGGTGGTACATTCTACATCAGCCATAAAAAATAGTCATTTTTGCCTAAAAAGTGGTATTATGTTGGTATCTTAAAGACATTATTGAAGCATTAGTTCGATACAGTAAAATGTATTGAACTTTTTTTATTTTTACGAGAGTTCAATTCCTACCGTTGGTTCGAACTCACGAACTTTGATACATCAAAAAAAAGATTCATAGGGATTTTGAGGCTCTTTTTATATAAGGATTTATAGATTTGAAACGTCAATGATTGAACGATTATCTTAACAAATGAACGATTACAGGAACTATTGAACGTTTACCCTAACTATTGAACGATTATTAAAAAAATCCAAGAAAAGTGCTATATTTATATCATAAATTATCAAAATAGGAGGGCGTGGCATGACTTACTCAGAAGCAATAAAGAAACTGAGGCACAAGCTGATCCTTACGCAAACGGAATTCGGCGAGCTTTTAGGCGTTTCTTTTGCCACCGTGAACAGATGGGAAGCTGGGAAATTCAAACCAACCACAAAGCTAAAAAGAAAGCTGGCTCCTTATTTTGAAAAATATGACATAGAAGTGGAGGAGGATGAATAATGGCCAATGTCGAATTAACGGAAACCGAATTAGAAAAGAAATATCCTGGCATATTGGAAATTCTCTTAATCGACCGAACATCGAATAAGAACATAATATGGGCGACCTCCAATTACTCTAGATTTGGGAAAGGTTTCCTGAGTACCGACCACATCCCTTTGAAATATTTAGTTAATCATAACAGGCAAATAGTCAAGCCCAGAATTTTAAAGTCGAAAACCGAGCAAAAGAAAAGGTCGAAGGATATGGCTGAAGTGTTTACTCCTGCTTGGGTCTGCAATCTCCAGAATAATATGATCGATAATGAATGGTTTGGATATAAGAATTCTTTTAACGAAGAAATCGAAAGCGGATGGATTGATACATTAATGAAGCATTAGTTTGATACAGTAAAATGTATTGAACTTTTTTTGTTTTTTCGTAGGTTCAATTCCTACCATTGCTTCGAACTCACAAACTTTGATACACTTAAAAACGATCCAAGGAGCTTTTGTAGCTCTTTTTATATAAAGATTTATAGATTTTAAACGTGAATGATTGAACGATTATCTTAACAAATGAACGATTATAGGAACTATTGAACGTTTGCTCCAATGATTGAACGATTTGCTAATTAAGGATAGTAGCTGCTTAATTAGTGGATGCTTTTTTGCTTGTTGCATTCCGTTTTCCTGCCTATCATGTTATAATTTTTTAAAGGATTGAATATTATAAACGAATTCTCTTATGCCGTTTTCCCAAAGGAGTGATTGTTTTGTCATATTTAGATGAAAAAGAAATAGTCTTTAAAGCAAGTAACAAGAAGCATCAAAAATTATACGACCATTACGTTGAGGCCTTTAAGCAAGAACCTATTTTTTGCTTGAGACTTAAGAAGAATGTTTTATCCGATGAAATGAAGCCAATTACTACGCTCGTTTTTGAACCTACACAAGACATGCCTTTTTGGAAATTATGCACGATTGGCTCTAGCGACTACCTAATGCCTGAGCGTGATATCGGCATGTGGAGAAAGGCAAACCAACGCAACGAATACATGATGCTTATCGATCCAGAAGTCGAAATCAGCCAGGAGAAAACGGAATGGCTATCGCTCAACTCATTGCTATGGGCTACGGCTGAATATGCTTTTAACGCAAAAGAAAACATTACGGTTTCCGATACAATCGATATGCAAATAAAAGGCAAATACTGCGGGACTGTATTGTTATTACCAGAAATATTTAAGTCGCCAAGCATAGTTTAGTGCTTTATTTCCAAGCATAAATACATAAGCATATTCCAAGTGATGCCAATAACTAGAGAGCTGCTCAGCAAGAAACTAAGAAAGGGCACTAACGGCATTTATTGGCTGATGGAACAATTCTATACGCATGACGACGATTATCGTTTGATCGCGTCAAAACCTTTGACAAGGTTATGAGGTTAGAAAGCATGATTGGTTTGAAAAGAGGCATGGTGAACCTGCTACCATATCAAGAAGATTGGCCGATAGTGGCAAGGGAAACAATCCTGGAATTAAAAGGCGTTTTCGGGGGTGTGGCCATCGATATCGAACACATCGGGAGTACGGCAATCCCATCTATCCACGCAAAGCCCATCATAGATATCGTCATAGGGGTCAAAGCCTTGGACGACGTTTTTCGTTTCAAGGACAAACTATTAAGCAAAGGGTACGCTTATCGTGGAGAGGACGTCCCTGGGCAGCATCTATTCGTGAAGGGGGATTTCGAAAACGATACGCGCACGCATCATATTCATGTCGTGATATGGGATGGCGAAGAATGGAAGAACTATATTTGTTTTCGCGATTTTCTTAACGCATTTCCAGAAAAAGCCAGACAGTACGATAGATGCAAGCTAAAGGCAGCTACCATGTACCCATCTGATCGAAAACGTTATACGGCAAAAAAGAGCCGTCTGGTTAGATGCTGCATAAAAGAAGCGAGGGTCTGGAAAGATAATGCATAGGGTTGCAAATTCTTATTTTGAAGCGAAGGCGATTGGGAAAGCGGTTTTTTGAAGGACGCTTTTATCAGAAAATTTTGATCGTTTTGGAAAACAAAGGGTATGCAAATTCGTTCTAAGGGTACGCAAAATTTCGTGGTTTAGGGTATGCATTGTATCAATATTGGCAATCAGACCCATAAGATTCCTATGCGAATACTCTATGCGATGCGTTGGGATTCGCGTTTACGGCTCAGCTTTCCGACCATAGGAAGAAGAGCTAATAGGAGACTCGCAGAAATGTGGGTCTTTTTTGTCATTCTACATACCAACGTTCTTGATGACCGAGCCGGGCGACCCGATGACACCATCCGGCAATAAAAGACTGGCGGACTTTCTTTTTCGGGGGAATTCGCGTTTACTGAAAAAGTAAATATATTTTTACCAATTAAGGGGAAATAACTTTCACTAATGTTGGCTAATCGTCTTTAAACAAATCCTCCTTCCCCTTCATACGATAAGAATGGCCAATAATTTGAAAAACCTTTGAATGATGTAATACACGATAAGTATTGAACTTGCTATAATAGAATCATCAAAAAACTCTCCTAAATGATTAAAACTTTTATTTGCTGAAAAATCTTATAATTTTGCAAGGTTTTTAGCTGTTAATTCATCAATTTCATCATTATTTTTAAGCTTGCCTATTAAGCCCTTTTTCATAATGATCAGCGTGATAATTGATGCTACAAGGTTTTGCTAATTCATGTTCAGCAATTAAATCATGCTTGTTATAGATAAACAGTTTCCCATTCATTTCTTTATAGCTTACAGTTTTAGTGATAAGACATGGAGGAACTGAATATTTAGTTCCTTTGTACTCGATGACAAACGTAGATGGTACCTAGTAAGAACGCATCTCGTCCTCATAAGAATCTAATAACTCTTTATTAGGAAGTAGTGTCAAATATTTTTTTCTTTTGCAGAAGTACTCGTGGAATATTGGTCCTCGTATTTTTTGCTTGTTAATATCAATATTCTATTCATCTATTAATTTAAGCAAATGCTCCTTATCTTTTATTTTTCCATTATAAGCTTGTCGTCATTGTGCAAATTTATTTGAAACTGTCATCATCACTTACATTAGCGATCGCAGACATGTTATCAGTTAATACTTCATTAATTAAACCACCGATTTTCTTAAAAAATGAATTATCCATCTTTTAAAGTCTGCTTTTTGCTTAAATTCAGTGTATTCAAAGTAATAAAACCTTGAATAACCAAGTGTTGCGCTAAAAAGATTGAATTTCAATATTTCGTCGCATGTAGTTGATAATATAATAGGTTCAACCAAATCTACTTGAAGTTTTTTATAAGGTTCTCTTTCAAATAATGATTGAGGAACACCTGTTTTAATTTCATTTAATAATTTATTCTTTTTTCAAATTCTTCGACAATTTAAGATTTATGTATTTGGTGTGCCCTTACAATCTGTAATCCATTTTCTCTAGAATATTTTTGTTTCTAGGTATTAGCTTTATGAACATTCCTTTTAAAAGCAATTTCTACTCCCTAATAGTAAAATATTTGTTTTACTTAACTATTTTAAAAAAATATAGAATTCTATAAAAATTGCAATTATAAAAGCTGTTTGATATGATTAAAGTTGCAAAAAATATAGAATTCTATAAAAAAGGAGATTTTTTATGATTCAAAGAAAACATTATCTAGATTTATTAATTCAGGCAAAAGAAAATGGATTTCCAAAAGTCATTACAGGCATTAGACGTTGTGGTAAATCTTATTTGTTAAAAAATATTTATCATGATTATTTGATTTCACATGGAGTTCTAGAATCTAATATCATCCAAATTGAATTGGATGACATCAATAACGCTTCTTATCGAAACCCCTTAGAATTGGCTTCTTACGTAAAGGAAAGAGTGAAAGATTCTAACCAATATTATTATGTATTTATTGATGAGATTCAATTGGTGACAAAGATAATTAATCCGGCGTTTACGAGTGGAAAAATTATCGTCGCAAAAGATACAGATGAAAATTCTATCTCTTTTGTCGATGTTGTATTAGGACTTTCTAGATTTAAAAATGTTGACTTGTATGTAACAGGAAGTAATTCAAAGCTTTTATCAAAGGACGTCATAACAGAATTTAGGGATAAGGCTACTAATATTCATTTATATCCTCTATCTTTTAAGGAATACTATGATTATGTTGGAGGAGATAAATATGCGGCTTTTTATGAATATGCTCGATATGGTGGGATGCCTTTGTGCGTATTAAAAAGAAACGCTATAGAAAAAGAAAATTATTTGAAACAACTATTTGAAACCACTTATTTTAAGGATATCATTGAGCACAATAGATTTAGAAAAAGTGAATCATTGGATGAAATTTGTGATATTATCGCTTCATGCTCTGGGCAGCTTTTGAATTCGCAAAGAATTTCTAACATTTTTTTAAGCCGTAAAAAGGATAAATTAAGCCGAGAAACAATTAATAAATATTTAGAAGCATTTGAAGACGCTTATTTGATTAAAGAAGCTAAGAGGTATGATATCAAAGGTTGCTCTTTTATAGGAGCAACGAAAAAATATTATTTTTGTGATGTAGGATTGAGGAATGCCAGATTAGATTTCTCAACTTTAGATATGGGACAAATAATTGAAAACATCATTTATAACGAATTACTAGTTAAAGGTTATCAAGTAAAAATTGGTGCTTTCGATCAAGTGGAAAAAAACAAAGAAAATAAAAGCGTTCTTAAAAGTTACGAAGTTGATTTCATTGCTTGCAAAAGCATTGATGATTTCTATTTGCAAATTTCTGATAATATTGATATGGAAATAACAAGGAAAAGGGAATTGGAGCCTTTCAAATTAATCAGAGATGCAAATAGAAAATTTCTTATTATCAATAAGCCAATTTCTCCGATGAAACTAGAAGGAGGCATCGTTCTAGATGGTATTGTTGATTTCATTTTAAATTTACATTAGGCTTTTATGGTTATCACGCGGATAAAATATAATTATGGGTGCGGACAAAAACTTGCACTGAAAGATGATGAACAGGCTATGCGCAAACTTAAACAAATTTAATCTTTATTAAGACTATTAGATCAGTATGATGTTAATTATCAAAAGTAGCAAGTGAATTAAATATTAATTAAAGGACATTATAGTCCTAGGAAGATAAAAGAAAAAGGAATGAACCATTTTTTAAAGGGAAGAAAGCTTTGTTGTCTAAATGGAGCAAAGAGCAAAAGCGGCAAGTTATAGAGTATTATTTTAAACATGGAAAAAGTGATACTAAAACATCTAGAAAACTCGGTTTTCCTGTTACTACCATCTTAATGGATTTGGTAAAACAAGACATAAGATGGAAAAGGAAGTATAAAATTCATAGTGACCTACTATCTTAAATTATGATGAGGAACAAAAAACAAATATTGACATTATATTAATAGTAAGAGGAATCAAGCAGTGAACCAATAGTAAAAAAGAAAAGAAAAAAAGAAGAATTAGAATTAGAAATAAGTAATTTTGAGAGAAAAAAAGTTAAACTTGAACTAAAAAATAAAATTCTAAAGAAGGCTAATGAAGCAAACGGGGTCGAAAGTCTATTTATCTTCTTAAATAGATTGCTTATATGGTGTTCCAATAAATCGGACAATAGGAAGGTTTTCAAATAAAGAATGTATTTGGCAGAATAATAATGTAGGAAAAAGGCTGTTAAAAATGTCATTTTTGAGAATTTAAATCAGATAACAGTGACATCCATAAATTCCTAAATTTGGCTTAACTTATTTTCTCATGATTAGCAATAATATTGTTTATGTTTTATATTAAAACTTATTGTAAAATGACAGTAAGTTTTAATTTTAATTAATTTGAAGAAAAATAAATAGTGAAATGAATTAAAACTTATTGTAAAATGACAGTAAGTTTTAATAGGAGAAATAATCTGTGAAAGAACTTATAAATAGGAATGCTTATTTGAATAGATTGATTGATAAAAAGGAAAATGGGCTAATTAAGGTAATAACGGGAATTAGACGATGTGGAAAAAGCTACCTTTTGTTTTATTTGTTCCGAGATTACCTTATTTCAATTGGTGTAAAAGAAGAACAGATTATTTCTATTGCACTTGACGATGATGCATATGAGAAATATCGAAATCCCGATGAACTTTCAAAATATATCCGATCAAAAATTGTTAATAAAGAAATGTATTATGTCTTTATAGATGAAGTACAATATGCCATTAAAAAAAAGGAATTGGAAAATCCAGAAGATATAAAACTTTACAATGTGCTAAATGGATTGATGCGCATGCGTAATGTGGATATCTATGTTACAGGAAGCAATTCAAAGTTACTTTCTCAGGATGTAATGACAGCTTTTCGAGGTAGAGGAGATCAAGTTCAAGTATTTCCTTTATCTTTTAAGGAATACTATGATTTCGTAGGAGGAGATAAATCAGAAGTGTATGAAGAATACGCTCTTTACGGAGGAATGCCACAACTTTTATCATTTAAGCGTGCGGAGGAAAAGATTAAATATTTGAAAAACCTTTTTTCTGAAGTGTATTTCAAAGACATAAGCGAGCGATATGTTGTTGAACTTCCGGATATTTTGGCAGAACTTACTGATGATTTATGTTCTTCTATAGGTTCATTGACAAATGCAAAGAAGATTTCTGATACTCTGATGAGTGTAAAGAATACCAAAGTATCTACGAGCACAATAGCAAAATATTTAACATACTTGACTGAGTCATTCCTCTTTAGTGAAGCAAAAAGGTATGATGTTAAAGGAAAAAAATATTTTGAGTATCCACTGAAATATTATTGCACAGATGTAGGACTTCGAAATGCAAGGCTTAATTTCAGACAACAGGAAGAAACTCACATAATGGAAAACATCATTTATAACGAACTGATATTTCGTGGATATTCAGTTGATGTAGGTGTTGTAGAGGTTGCAGAAACAAAAGAAGGAAAAAGGACGAGAAAACAATGCGAAATAGATTTTGTTGTTAATAAGGGCTCAAAAAGATATTATGTTCAGTCAGCATTATCACTTAACGATCCAATAAAAATAGCAACCGAGTTAAAACCATTAAAGAATACGAAGGACTTCTTCAAAAAAATTATTATATCTAAAACACATACAAAACCGTGGACAGATGAGGTTGGTATTTTGCATATCGGACTTTATGATTTTTTGCTAAATATGAATATATTAGAAGGATAGATTGAACCGTAGTTAAAAAATGCCCAACCACTAGAAAACGGAAAATGTAATAAAATATGAATGAAATTGTTAACGACACTAAAGAATTTAATTATTTCACGTTCAAAAATTGTAATTTAGATAACTTTGCGAAATTGTCATTTTTAAATTGACGTTATTAACAATGATACATTTAATGCAAAAGTTTCCGAGTAGTAAAAAACTTTAGATAATGTGATAACGCTTAATAAATAGGAAAATAAAATAATTGAATTTACAATCTTAACTAAAATTTATAAGCTTGAAATAGTTACATTCTATTTTTTTGATTAATTTAAATCATAATAATGAATTATTATATTAATGATATAGTCATAATAAATTGTATCAGTTAGGTCAACGAAAAACATACCAGGATCATTTAATATCATAAAAATTTTTATGATATTAAATGAATTAGCTGCAGAACTCGAATGAAAAATTATGAAACATTAAAAATTAACTTTGCATCATTAGGTAAAAAATGTCAACAATCTCAAAATAACATGTACTTTTTGTTAATTCCATGTCGAGTATTTTCGTTCATAACCATCATGATATCCTATAAGATATCCTCTAAGATGATATATAATTTTTATTTAAAAATGATAAAATAAAACTATGGAAAAATATTTACCACCGTATGTAATAACAAATGAAATATTATGCTATGTTTCTTCTATCATGGAAAAAATAGGAAAGGTATCAACTTTTGATAATTTGTCTAGATTTCCAATCCTTAGAAAGCAAAATAGAATAAAATCAATTCAATCTAGTTGTGCGATTGAAGCTAATTCATTAACAATTGAACAAGTAGAAGATGTGATTAATGGTATAACTGTTATTGGACCATCTAAAGATATATCAGAAATTAAAAATGCTATTAAAGCCTATGAAATAGCTTTTGATAAAAACCCTTTTCTAGAAAAAGATTTAAAATATATTCATTCTCTTATGACTAAAGGTTTAATAGAAACATCTGGAGAATATAGAATTACTGGCGAAGGAGTTATCGATAATAATGGAAATTTAATTTTTTTAGCTCCACCTAAAGAAATGGTTCCTATTCTTATGTCTAATTTAATTAATTGGGGAAAAAATAAATTTAATATCATAAACCCTTTGATTCTATCATCAATTTTTCATTATGAATTTGTTTTTATTCACCCATTTAGTGATGGTAATGGTAGAATGGCTAGGTTATGGCAAAATTTAATATTAAGTAAATGGAAACCTATATTTAAATATATACCAATTGAATCTATGATAAAGAAATATCAATTAGAGTATTACGATGCTATTAATAAATCTAATCTAAATGGAGATTCTACAGTTTTTATTACGTTTATGCTTAAGATCATCGATTTATCTTTAATGGATTTAATTAAAGATACTTCGTTAGCGATTGAAAATACTAGTATATATGTAAACAAATTGTTAAAAGTACTTAGTAAAGATAAATGGTATACAAGTAAAGAAATTTTAAAGTTATTGAACCTTTCTGATAGAGCAAATCTTAGAAAGAATTATTTGAACCCATCTATTAAATTAGGATTAATAGAAGTTGAATTTAAAAAGAAAAAGACCTCCAAAAATCAAAGATATAAATTAAAATAATTTACTTAAGTAATTAAATGCAAAGGAATTCAAAATTTTTTAGGACATCTAGACATATTTTACAATTATTAGACTAAAGTAATATTAAATGAATAAATTAAATTTTCTTTAAGAGTGAGTAAGGAAATTGGAATAAGTATTTTACAAAATATTTAAGTTCAGCTCTTAATGTTAAACATGATTATAACATTCATATATAATCAAGTTAAAATTATTGTTCTTACAACTAATTTTAATATTAATATTACTTATGAAAAAGACAAAGAATTTATAAAATTATAAATTATGCTATTAAGCATAACAATAAAAAGAATAATATAACAATTAAATTCTATTTAAATAATCTTGTTTCTATTACCTTAAATCTTATCTAAGAGTTTTTGAATAGTAATCATTTTTTTATAAATAGAATTTATATTATATTTCGATATCTAATATTCTATGCTATAAATAATACGAACAAAATCTCTAAAAAAACATCTAGCTTTTAATTTAATTAAAAGAAAAAAGGATTTTCACATGAATATTTTAGCGTTTAATGACATAGAATAATTAAGTTGAAAAATTGTTAAGTAAAAAATAATTAATAATATGCTTTTAAAATTAAGTTTAATTAAGACCTATAGAATTAATTTTTGTGTCAATATAATCAATAATATCTAGGTAAGAAGTTGCTTTAGATGATAACTTTAAATTATATTGAAAAGAAGAAGTAACAAAATAAAATTTATCTAATTTATTTGAATAATATTTTATATTTGATTTTGTTTTTGTTAAATCTAGTGTTTTATATTCATTATATTTATTAAAACATAAACCTTTATTTTCAATAAAAACTTCACATTCGTTGGATAACATTGATCCTTTTATATCATAAGCGACTAGCGATCCTTTTTTATAGTTATCGATATCTTTATTTAAGGTATAGGCTTGAAATTTAGTTAAATTATCAAAAAAAGGAACTATATTAAAAATATTTGTTTCATCGTTTTCATTAAATGTTGTTTCTTCATTAACATCGTCACTTGATAATATGGTGTAATCATTATTAATATAATTAATATCCTCTTTATTATTAAATGAAATAAGTTTATAAATCCCTAATGAGGAAAAGATTATTAATAAACATGAAGAAAAAGAAAGAACAATCTTAAAATTAAATATTTTATCTTTAAAAGAAGCTTTTTTAGTTTTAATAAGTTCTTCTTTAGCGTTTAAAATAACGTTCTTATTTGGATAATTAGATTCATTTATTACCTTTTGACATAATTCATCAATTATTTTATCTTTCATATTTCCCTCTACAATAATTAAACATTTTTATTTACTTATTTGTCCACTAGTAATTAGATTACGCATTGAATTTTCAGCTTTAATAATTTCTTTAGAGACATAAGATTTACTTACTTTTAATTCCTTAGCAATTTCTCTAACTGTCATATTCATAAAATATTTCATAAATATCATATTTTTAACAATTGGTGGATATAAAGAATTTAATAATTTTTTAACCATTAAATGATTTTCTAAATTCATACACTCATCATCATTATTAAAGAATATATCATCATTATAACTAATAAATTTATTTTCTTTTTTTAATAAATTAATAGAGTTATTTTTAGTAATCATCATGATCCAACCATAGCCATTATTTTTTTTATAAGATTTTATATTTTTAACTATATCAATAAAACTATTTTGTACAGCATCTTGAGCTAAATCATCACTTTTTAAATAATTAGTAGCAACAAATAACATTTGTTTGCTTACATATTCATAAAGTAAATCCAATCCTTTACTATCTCCACCTTTAATTAGATCCAATGCTTTTTCAATATTTAATTCTAGTTCGTTCATGCTTTTATTTATTATTACAAATAAATTAATTTTTTAAAGAAGAAAGTGGACAAACATAACATTTAAATTGTTAATTATTTGATATTTGGAGGAAAGTTATGAAAAAGAAGCCTACTTTATATGTAATTATCTTCATTTTATGGGGATTATGTTTATCGTTATTATTTGTATCTTTATATTTTATTATTGTTAATTTACCAATAGAAAAATATTATTTAAGAATAATTGCTATTATTTTATTAACTTTAAATACTTTAACGTTAGGTATGCTATGGTTTGGAAGTATTAAGGATTTAGTTTTTTCTTGCGCTTATGCTCTTTTAAGACACAATTTATTAAATAGGTATGACGTAATTAATAAAATTAATGTTCCAAATGATTATAATCCTCGTTTTGCTTTATTATATTGTACAAGAAACGACTTTAATGCAAATTCTTTAAAGGAATGTATGAAACAAGACTATAACAATTTTAAAGTTGTTATTCTTGATGATAGCGATGATCCTATTTATTTAAACGAAATAGATGAATTTTCTAAAATAAATAATGTAGAAGTTATTCGTAGGAAAAATAAAACAGGCTTTAAGGCAGGTAATTTAAATAATTATCTAAAAGGAAGAGAAGATTATGATTATTTTGTTGTTTTAGATAGTGATGAAATTATTCCTAATAACTATATAAAGAAAGTTATTAAATATTTTATTTATAATAAAAATTGTGGGGCTGTACAAGCTAGACATAAAGCAACCTTAGGACATAATATATTTCAAAGATTGCTTGGAATGTCAGTTGGAAGTAATGGTAAGTCAACTCAAGTTATTAAAAATTTCTATGGTTCTAATGCTTTAATAGGTCATGGGATGACTATTTCAAAAGAGTGTTATAAAAAAACGCGTGGCTTTCCTTTAGTGGTGGCTGAAGATATATCTTTTGCAGCAGATATTAGAAATAATGGTTTTGATATAATTTATGCTCCAGATATTGAGTGCTATGAAGAATTTCCTATTAATTATCTTAGTTTAAAGAAAAGACAATGTAAGTGGACACAAGGTAATCTTGAATATATGAAGAAATATAATAAAGAAATATCAAATTGTAAGATGTTATGGTATGAGAAATTAGATATGAAATTATCTCATTATTCTTTGCCTATAGTTCCTTTACTTAGCTTCTCATTAATTATATTTACGATAATTTTAGGATTTATCGGTTATCCAATTATTCATTATTCAATTTTTATTTACTGTTTAATGTTATTGTTTTTATGTTCCCCATTAATTCCAGATTTATTCGTTTACAATAAGGATAAAAATTTTATCCTTATAGTTCCCTATTTTTTATTAAATATAGTTACTTATGCTTCATTAGCTCCAATGATGATTAAGACTGTTATTTTAGGATTATTTGGTAAAAAAGCTTCTTTTGCTGTTACTCCTAAAAATGATGAAAAATTTAGTTTTATACAAGCTATTGATGGATCAATGGATTCTATAATGTTTGGTCTTATAATATTAATGTTATCAATAGTTTCATGTAATAGTTTTATACCAGTTTCATTAATTGTAATAAGTTCGTTTTTAGCTCCTTTTGTTATTTTATTATCAAATATTCATCTTAATAATAAAGAAAGAAAGAATAATAAAGATAAAAAATTATCAAAGGAATTTTCTAGATAAATTTCACTTATTTTTATTAAAAAGTCTTTAAAAGTTAGGTTTTATTAATAAATTAAGAATAAATAAAGAAAGAAAACTATATTTTCTTAATTAATATTTTATAAAATAAAAAATATACGAATTATAATTAAAAACCATGCAAAACAAGCATAAAAATAAAAAAATCTGCATTTTATTGCAGATTTTTATTTTAGCTTCTAGTAGCAGTAACTTCTAATTCATTAGAGTCAGGACCATCAAAACAGCCAACTAAATAAGTTATTTTACCATCTTGAGTAGTTGCTTCTTTTAAATAGAAACTATTACCATTATATATAAAATATATTTGGTTTAAGGTTGGAAAATAAGGAGTTCCATCAAATGTTACATTATTTCCATTCCAAGTAATAGTAGGATTTTTTAAAGTTCCACTAATAACTAATGTAACATCTTCTTTTTTAAAATTAAATTTATAAGTACCGTTATATAAACTATAACCATCAACAGGTTTTAAGTCTTCTTTTCTAAACCCTAACTTATTAAAAGCATCACTAGAATAATCATAAGTTAAATTAACTTCATAATATTCACTTAAAAAGTGCATAGTATCAATTTTATTATCATCATTTAAAGTTAATTCAATATCATTAGTTCCAGATAAATTTAAATTAATGAATTTAGTAATATTAGTAGCAAAACTACTTACCTGGCTAGTAGACATAGTAAATATGTTATTATCTCTTTTGATAAATGATTCAACAGCGGTGGCTCTATAAGGAGTATATCTTTTTATATCAGTAATTGGTTTATTATTATAATTAGGAACAGTAGAATAATATCCATAACTATTATCATTTAATAATAATAATTCGTGTACTCCTTTATCAACTCCTTCACTTTCCTTGTCATTAACTAAATAATATCCTACTTCCATAGTTGATTTAGTAGAATTTAAAGAATCTAAACTTCCTTGATAAACGAAATCAGTATCAACAGCCTCATAATAATAGTATGTTTTAGAAGATGATTCATCAGAATTATCAATTAATTCCATTGTAAAGGAATATTTACCATCTTCTAAATAATTAAAAGCTTTTAATAATGTATCGTGATAAGATTCATGTTTTAAAGGAGTAGGAATCGGAATGTCTTTATCTTTTGATGATAAATCAAATGATAAAGATATTGATAAATCATAATAATATCCATTATCTGTTGAGATTTTTGGAGTAGTAACAGTTAATGTATCAAATTTATAATCTTTATATGTTAAAACAAAACTATTAACATCAGGTAAATTAATATTAGCTACTTTTTTCATTATCTCTTTAATTTTTGATTTATTTAAATTAGATGTTGTAGGAATTGAATAACTATTACTATTTTCATCTTTAACTAAATATGATTTATAGTTAGTTAAGAAGGGATTTTCATAATTATCAAAACTAATAGGATTTTTATTATTATCTAAAAATGTATTTTCAACTATCTTATTATCACGATCTAAATCATAAGTGACCGCATAACCATCATTATTTTTCCATAAGGTTATATCAGAATCAAAGAAATTACTTGAAAGATAATAGGAATTACTACCAAAAGCTACACCCATTTGACCTTCATCTTTAGCGTATTCTTTTTGATTAGTATCGTAATTAAGCATTAATAAAGTGCCACTTAATGCAATTTCTTGTTCTAAATCACTATACATTTCATCTAATGAACGTACCTTTGATTCAACTTTTCCACAAGAAACTAAAAGAAAGGATGAAACTAATAATATAATATTTTTATTTTTTAACATAAATTAACTTAACCTCGGCTATATATTATTGAAAATTGAATCTTAATCTTTGAGTAAAATCATAAGCTCCACAAATATAAACATAAATTGATTCAGCTGTAGGAGAAATTCTAGAAATTTCAAATCCTCCTTCGATAATATTTATAACAACATCTTTATCAGTAGTAAATGTTGTGAAATCTTGACTTACACTTTCAGGATAAAATTTAAACTTAACTACATGTTTTGTATTGACTGTTAGATTAAGACTACTACTAACATATTTACTTTCGCCATCAACAGTAAGCTCTGTTACACTATTAGGTCTTAAGTTTTTATCTATGACTTCAACCTCTTTAGTAATTTCAAGGCCACTTATTGATCTAAAGGTAATTTTTGATTTACCAAGATTTCTAGCCTTTAATAAGCCATCACTAGTTAATTCAACAGCATCGTTATTATTTTCATTTTCAATTTTTGTAACTTCAATATTATCAATGCTACTACTAGCAGTCGTAGGAGTAAAATTAATAGGTGCAAAGGAAATGGTATTACCAATAGCAAAGTATTTATGATTATCTAAATCACTTGATGTATAGAAAGTTTTAATATCAAATTTTGTAAAATAAAACATTTTTGGGGAGAAACTATCATCATTATAAGTATTCTTTGAATCACTATAAGTCATTGTATAGGTATAATCTTTATATTCATTTGTTTTAGCATCAGCTTTAGGTAAATTATTCTCATCTAAATCTGATTTTTTATAAATTTTGCTTAAATAATGAATTTCTTTAATTGAATTATCGCTATTGATAGTTACTTTTAAAGAAATATCAGCATATCGAGCAGTATATTCAGATGTTAACCCAGCATATTTAATTTCAAAACCATTATCATTATTAGAAATTATTTTATTGTCTTCATTTAGTTTTAATGAATCTAAAACGTTTGTTGAATAATATCTAATAACATTTAATAAACCATATGAATCAGATTCTTTTAGATAATATAAAGAACCATTTTCTTTCATATTATCTAATGAATAATTTTCTTTAATATCTTCATATTTAACTTTGTTTAAATCATCTTCTGTAAATCCTTCATTAACATTTTGAATTGAAAAATTAAAATATCGAGAATGATCAATATCAACGCCATTAAATGTCTTTGATGTGTTTTTAGTTTTATCATCATTAATTTTTTGAGTAGTGGAAGTTGAAATATTTATAAAATTAGAATAGAAATCAACATTTGTGCTTTCACTATATTGAGTAGTCATTCCTTTTTTCTGGTATTGTCCAATTATTTTTAAACTACTACCTTTATTAGATTCAATGCTTTTACTTACATTCAATTTATTTAATTGGTCATTAAGTGTTTTTGTATATTCACTCACGACATTAAATGTCAACGTATCTTCAAATGAACCAGAATCAGTTCTAACTGTAATATTGGCTTTGCCTATTGATAAAGCGGTCATCATTCCTGTTTGATCAATACTTATAACACTAGAATTGTCAGAAACATAAGTAACTTTTTTATTTGTTACATTTTCTGGAGTAAATTCTATATTTAATTGGGTTTTACTATTTAATGCTAAATCCAAACTCGTATTAGTAATTTTAATACCAGTAACAGCAACTTCTTTAACCTCAAAAGTTAATTTTTTAATAAATTCCTCGCCATTATTAGATGTAACTTTGCAAGTGATTTCGGCTTGTCCATTACTAATACCAGTAATTACACCATCATTTGTAACATATAAAACCTCATTATTTGATGATTCAAAAGTAGTAGATTTAATTGAGGCATTGATAGGATTAATCTCAACGATAAGTTTGATACTTTCACCAATGTTTATAGCAGTTTTAGAAGCAATTAAATTAATTGACTGGACTTCGATTTTTTCATTAACAGGTTCTTTATTATTACAAGACATAACTAAAGAAGTAGTTAGAAAAGTAAAAACACTAGTTATAATTAATATTTTATTTTTCATTTATTGGCCCTCCTATTTATTAAATAATTATATCATTATAGTAAATCAATACAATAAATATGAAATCTTCAATTTACAATTCTTTTAGATAAAAATTTAATTAATAAATTATAAATTTAAAATTTACAATTATTTTACTAAGGATTAAAGTAATCGATGTTAAGATAATTAATAGGAGACATTAAAATATGAAATATTATACATTTACTACAAAATATGAGCCAGTAGCTAGTAAAATGGCTGAAATAATTGAAGAAAAAATTAATGAAGAAGTATCATTAGGAAATGAATTTGTAGATTTCTCTATTACGAATTCATGTAAAGCGATATTAGTATTTAAAACTAAAGAATAAATAAAAGTGGATCTTTTATAATTTAATAACCCCATCACTACACGTAATCTCTTTAAGATAATAACTTCCTTCATTTATGCTATATGAATTAGAACCTGTTTTATCTATTTTATTAAATTCTTCAATAGTGCCTTCATAATTAATTTCTATTGAACTAGTTACTCCATAAAATGCCTCATCGATTTTAGTAACAGACTTAGGAATATATAATTTATCTAAATTATTAGTTAGTGCGAAACATTGATTATCTAATGTTTTAACTGTAGTTGGTATCTTATATTCTTTATTAGTTAGTCCATAAGGATATGAGATTAATTTCGTTTTATCTTTATTAAATAAAACACCATTTTCAATTAAATAATAGTTATTATCCTTAATGCTAAAATTCGAAGCATTTAAATTTAAAATTGCATAAAACGGATTAAAACCAATATTTTTTATTGTACTAGGTAGTTCAATTTTATTAAGTGATGAACATAAAGCAAATGCATAATTTCCAATATCTTGAATATTAGAAAAATCCACCTCTTTTAAATAAGCACATGCTGAAAAAGAACTACTACCAACACTTTTTAAAGTAGAAGGGAATGCTATTTTAGTTAAAGCTGAAAGATTACTAAAAGCTCTAGATCCTATTGAAATTAGTCCCTCATTAAAGTTAATTTCACTTAAATAATCGCAATGATAAAAAGCATCATCACCAATACTTTTTAAAGTAGTAGGAAAGGTAAGTTTTCTAATTTTAGTACAACCATAAAAAGCATTATTTCCTATCTCTTCAAGCCCTTCATTAAATGTAATCGTTTTTAAGGCAGTGTTCTGCTTAAAAGCATATTCACTAATAATTTTAAGTGAAGATGGAAACTCTATACTTTCTAGATTATAAACATTAAAAAATGAATATTTTCCTATTTTATTTAATGATTTATTAAAAGTAATAGTTTCTATTCCTCTATTAGCATATAAAGCATAATCATTAATTTGTTTTATAGAATCAAGTAATATTAAATCTTTATTTGGATAATTAATAGGAACAAATATTAAATTATCTTTATTTTTGTTATATAAAATTCCATCAACAACACTAAAATAATCATTTTCCTCCGTATAAAAGTATTCTAAGTTACTAGCATTTTTAAATGCCCCATCTGGGATATATTTAATATTTTTACTTAATTTAATTTTTGTTATTAACGAATAATCAAATGCGGTATCAGTAATTCCGATAACTTTATATCCATTAACTTCTTCGGGAATTATTAAAGGTGTTGGAATATTATTACATTCATATTTAGTTATAGTTGCTTCTTTGTTTTCTGCATCAAAACTAAATGTAAAATCGTCAATATTAGTTTCAATAAGACTAAAATTAATATCAATGTAATTTTTATCATCTAATAGATTAAACGTGAAATATTCAGATTCTAGTTTAATATTTTCGCTATTATATATTAATTTTTTTAAATAAAATCCTTCATTTTTAGACACTTTTAAATTAATTTCAGTACCTTTTTTAAATGAATATTCTTTAGTGGAATCAACATTATTAATAGAATCAACTAATTTCTGATCTGAATATAAACCTACATAACCACCACTATTAGTACTAATAGTTAAATTAACTAAATTGTCAGTTGTTACCTCATCTTTTTTATTGCACGACATCAAAGATATAACAAAAAAGAATGACGATAAAATTAATAATTTTCTTTTCATAATGCTGGATTTTTTGTACTCCCTATATCATTATAAGTTACCTTATAGTAACCAGTTTTAACAGAGCCTTCAAAATTTAAATAAGAGAAATTTAATTTAATATAGGCAATAGATTCACCATCTAGTTTGATTTCATAACTAGAAAAATTAAATGTTTCTGCTTCTCGATAAGGTTGATTTTTTAAATAAAAACAACTTTTTAAACATTCCGAAGCTTCACTAGATGACAAATAAAGATCTTTTTCTTTATCATATTTAAATAAATCACTACTTACTTCACTAACTATAGGCAAATAATCATCATAATAATACATTCCTTGATAAAGACTAGGAAATTCATTAGTCTTATCCTTAATAAATTTTTGTTCTTTGCTATCATATACATATGAATAAAGTTTCTCATTAGTTTCATCAGGACTTAAATAATAATCTTCTGTAAAATCTACTTTAGAACCATCTTCATTACTATAGTTATGAACATATATTGTTTTTGAATCAAAATAAAAATCTTTATATGAAATACTGTTCGTATTTAATGTTTTATCAGTAACATTTTTTTCGACAGTTAATTTATAATTATCATTAATTTTTGATAAAGCTTTTTTTAATTTATTATTATTTTTATTTGATAATGGTTTTATATCCTCTACTCTATAATTACCATTATGACTAATTTTAAAAGTAACTTCATTATCAATTTTATAAAAAACACTCGTATTAGTATCTAAATAATAATATGGATTCATTACTAGATGGAATTCACTAAAATCATTTTTAGTTAATCTGAAATAAGCTTCCTTAGCCTTAGTAGAAAAGCCAGTATTTAATGAATAAAGTAAGTTATTTGCTATTAAACTAGCTTTATTTATATTTAAATTATATTTATCATAAAAAGTATAACTTTCATCTTTAACTAAATCTTCTTTATCAATAATTGAAAAGAAATTATAAAAGCCATTATAAGTAAAAGAAGAAGTCGACAAATTTATTTGATAATCTCTATCTATTTCATTTTTATAATTAAGTTTTTTCTTAAAAGTTAAACCATTTTCATCTTCATAATATAGATAATCTTCAATAACATAAGTTTCGTTTTCATAAACTTGTGTACTTACTTTACTATATGCTGGTATAGATGTTGAATTATCAAATCCAATTGTAACACTATATTTATTTTCTTCTTTAGCTTTCTCGTTAAATACATAGCTACCATTATTAGTACCTGTAGCAGGATATCTAGTTTGAGTTACTTCACCACTAATTTCGAAACCCTTTCTTAATTTTGCTATATTATATGTAACTACATCATTAATTACCTCATCTTTATTACAAGAAAATAAGGTAATAGAAGTAGCAAATAAAGTTAAAATAATTATTCCTTTTTTCATATTTTTCTCCTTATTCAATTGTAATATTAAATGGAATACTACCTTTACCAACATCAAAGTATTTAATATAAATATTACCTTGATATGCTGTTGAATCAAACTCAATATCGATGTTACTAATATATGTTTTATCATCACTTAAATAAATTTTTAGATCACTAATTTGACCATAAGCTATTTCGCTAGTAGTATTTAAAATAGGAACAAAACAATCTCCAGCAATATAAGGTAAGTTATCTTCTGTTGGAGAAAAAGAACCATCTTCATTTTTATTAAAGATATCTGCACTTATAGCAAAATCTGGTTGAAAGACCTCATAAGTATAATATCCGTTAATAGAAATATAATTTTGTGTATCTAAAGTAAAAATAAAATCATTATTTTCACCATCTTTATCATAAGTATAAGTGTTTAATGTTTTACCTTTATTAGCTTTTAAATATAAATCACTAGCAGTAGGAGATGTAGGAATTTTATCATCACTTAAATCAGAATCAAAAACCTGCATATAAATATCAGTTCCGTTATTATATGTAACAATAGTTTCTTCAGCATCTATTTTTTTACCATTATCGTAAGATACTATTTTTCTATAAATATCTAGTGGTTTATTTACCATATTATTTAAAGCAACTTGCAGAACATCATTTTCTTCTTTATGTGGTTCTACTTTTAAAGCATCTTTACTATTACTAGTACCGACTTGTGTAAATGTTAAAGAAATGTCATATGTTACGACATCATAATAATTTTGATAATCTACGTATTCAATAGTTTGATAATTACTAGAAACTATATGAATTTTTGAAAAATCACTGCTAAACTCACCTTTTTTCATCGGAATCTCGGTTATTAATTTATCTGAAATACCAGCAAATAAACTAGAAAATAATAAATTAGATTTATCAATTGATAATAAATTGTTATCGCTAATATCATCAGAGTTTATTAATAAAAATGGATTAAGAAGGCCACTACTACCATAACTTGATTCATTATAATCATCATCACTAGAATAACCATCAGTTTGATAATTATTATTATAATCAATATAATTTAGTCCAACGTAGCCATTATTATCATAAGCATTTTCTCCTGATAAATATTTTTTAACATTATTATCACCTAATTTGTAATAACGACGATCGACCCCGGTGTAGTTGCTACTATTTTGATAAATACTATGAATTTGATAAGTTTCAATAATATCGCTTTTATTTTCTAGAGGAATTTTATAATCTTTATCTTCATAATATTTTTTAGTTGAAGTTAGAGTTCCATTTACTTCAAAACCTAATTTAAATTTATTCAAAATATCATCATATTTATTAGATAAAGTATAATCAATATTTGATGAACAACTAACTGATGAAAATAATGTAGACAATAATATAATATATTTTGATTTTTTCATATTTACCTCTAATACTCTAAAGTTAAAGTTGCGTCTTCATCAATCATATCAAATTCAAAACATCCTGCAAAACCATCAATTTCTTGAATTTCTTGGCCATTAATAAAGGCTTTTTTAGCTACATATGTTTCGCTATATGGTTGAACATAAATATGAGTTCCAGCAGTAGCTTCAGTTACTGGTGTAAAATCACCACTTTCTAAATCCCCAACCATAAAAGTTACTTGCATATCTGGATGATCATTGTCTAATTCATAAATTAATTTATGAGCTTTAGTAATTGGTGTTGTATAGCTAGCTGATAAAATAACATCTTCAGTAGAAATAGTTAATAAATAAGCAGTTCCAGCACCAGCATATTCTAGATTCACACCATTAGATAATACTCCATAAGCAGGGTCATCATTTGAACTAAATAAAAATACATAGAATGACTCACCACTTTGAGCAACAAAAGGTAGTGTTTTATCATTACCATTAGTATCTGTAACTTCTACATATGTATCTGGATGATTTTCATCTTTACTAAAGGAGACTGTGTATCCATTAACTTTTAAAGTAATAGATAAGGTCACATCAGCTTTAGGCATCTCGAAATAGTATTCTTTATCACTAACTTTAGCAATGTTAATTCCTTCGCCAACCGATATTTTATCAATTACCTTATTTTCAGGTAAACTCTCAATAGTTATTGTAACTTTTTCACCTTCTTTAGCCTCGACTTTATCTAAAGAGACTTTTGCGCCATTAAGTTCACCCAATTCTACTTTAAATTTTTGTGGTGTAACCTCATTACTATCACATGAAGTAGTTACATAAATAGTTCCAAAAAGCAAAAATGTGCTCAATAAAAAAATAGATTTATTTCTAAATTTTCTCATAATTATCTCCTAAATATAAAATAACAATAAATTTCAAAAAGAATATTTATTGTACCTATATTTTAATCAATTATTGTCTTAATTTAATAGTAGTATACTTTAATAATGTTGTCTTAATAAAATTCAAAAAAATGTGATAATAAGCAATATAAATATAATTATAGAATTTAATTATATTTGAATTTTTATTTTTTTTATATTAATTTTTAATCCTAATTAAAAAAATAAAATATAAAAAAATAATTGTTTTTTTATTATATAAAAAATAAATACTATTGTTGTATAATATAGAAGTTGGAGGTTAAAATGGAAAATTTTTTAGATAAATCGCGCGATGAAGCTTTAAACGAAAATAAGATTACAAATCCAGTTACTTTTACAAGTAAGATTTATGTCAAAGTCTTTTTATATTTTGGATTAGCTTTATTAATTAGTGCTCTTACTGCTTTTGGTTTTAGTAGTTTATTTTATAATTTACTTTTAAGCGATATTAATGTTGAAACTTTAATTATTGGATATTATATATCTTTAATAATTAGTGTTGTAGGAATGTTTGTTTGCTCCTTCATCGTTAATTTATATTGTAATAAAAAAGGAAAAGGTTTAATCATTCCTTATCTTTTATATAGTGTTTTTATAGGTGTTTTATTAAGTAGCTTCACAGTATATTTAGGAAGTCCATATATATTTGGAACAGCTCTTGGCTTAACTAGTTTAATATTTTTTGGAACGTGTTTAATTGGGGCACTTTTAGGAGACAAAATAAAGGTAGGTTATTTGGCGCTAGTTTTTGTTTTGTTTGGAATAGGCGTTATTTGCTTATTTAATTTAGTTTTATTGCCATTAGTATTTACTGGTTCACAAACTATTTTATCAACTTATGGTGCTTTAATTTGGGGATTAGAATTTTTATTTTTAATTGTAATCATACTTTATATTGCGATTGATATGAATAGATTAAAAAGAGTTGCTTTAAATAATGGAAATATGATCCAAACGAATTTAGCTTTATATTTTGCTTTAAATTTATTTACAGATTTTATTAATTTATTTATTAGAATATTAAGAATTGTAGCAATTTTTGCTGGAAATAAAAAGAAATAGGAGAGTTTATGGTAGTAAAAGAATTAACCGATAAAAAATTATTTTTAGAACTTGATAATGGAAAACTTGAAGATGGTAAAGAAATAGACCTCCAAGGATGGGTTAGAACTAATCGAAATAATGGTTCAATAGGATTTATTGAATTTAATGATGGAACATATTTTAAAAATATTCAATTAGTCTATGATTCATCAAATGAAGAATATGAGAAATATTCACATATTAGATATGGATCTACAATTGAAGTCTTTGGAATTATCAAGCTAACTCCTACAAATAAACAACCTTTTGAAATTACTGTCAAAAAGATTAATTTATTAAATGATTGTGCTGAAGATTACCCTTTACAAAAGAAAAGACATTCATTTGAATTTTTAAGAGATATTGCTCATCTTAGACCTAGAAGCAATACTTTTTATGCAGTTTTTAGGGTAAGAAATGTATTAGCTTATGCAATTCATAAATATTTTCAAGAAAGAAATTTTGTTTATGTTCATACACCTTTAATTACTGCTAATGATGCTGAAGGAGCTGGACAAGTATTTAAAGTTGTTGCTGATATGAAACATCCTAATGATTTCTTTAAAGCAAATGCTTCATTAACTGTGAGTGGGCAACTCCATGTTGAGGCTTTTGCAATGGCTTATAAAGATGTTTATACTTTTGGACCTGCTTTTAGAGCTGAAAATTCTAATACTACAAGACATGCTTCTGAATTCTGGATGATAGAACCTGAAATGGCTTTTTGCGATCTTGAAGACAATATGAATGTTATTGAGTCGTTTTTAAAATATATAATTAGTTATACATTAGAAAATTGCAAGGAAGAGATGAAATTTTTTGATACATTTATTGAAAAGGGCTTGTTAGATAAAATACATCATATTTTAAATAGTGAATTTAAACGTTTAAGTTATACTGAAGCAATTGAAATTTTATTAAAGGCCCAAAAAGACGGTCATAAATTTGAATTTAATAATATTTATTGGGGAATGGATTTACAAAGCGAACACGAACGTTATATAACTGAACAAGTCTTTAAAGGTCCTGTTTTCTTAGTTGATTATCCTAAAGAAATAAAAGCATTCTATATGAAATTAAATAAAGATAATAAAACTGTTGCTGCTTGTGATTTACTTGTTCCTTCAGTTGGTGAATTAATTGGTGGTAGTCAAAGAGAAGAAGATTATAATAAATTAAAAGCTAAAATGGATGAAATTGGAAATTCAAAAGGTCTTGAATGGTATCTAGACTTAAGAAAATATGGTGGTTGTATTCATAGTGGATTTGGTTTAGGCTTTGATCGATTATTAATGTATATTACAGGTATCAACAATATTCGTGATGTTCAACCATATCCTCGTACACCTGGTAGTTTAAAATTCTAATCATGGAAAAAGAAGATAAAAAAGTTGAAACTGAAACTAAACAATCTAATGATAAAGAACAATCTTTATCATTAGAAAAGAAAAAGTCGACATTTAGACTTTTTTGGTTATTTTTAGTTATCGATATAATTCTAATAGCAGGAATAATTTATTTAGTTATAGATATTTTTGTTAAAAATTTTTCTAATTAAATTTTTATTTATCTTTATTTACTTCGTTAAATAAAACTCCTAGATCAACGTTTTCTAAATCTTTAGAAAAGATTCGATCTTCGAGTTTTTTTATTCTTAACATTCTTGAAATGTAACCTTGAACGTTATATAAATACCAAATTAATCCAGTAAAGATAAATAAAAAGATAAAATAATTGATCATTGATTGATTAGTTAAAAAATGTGGGCTATTTTGCAAGGTAATATTACCAAAACCAAGTGGTAGATAATAAGTCATTTTTGAAAAATTCCAAGTATAAAATAATGTTCCTATCCCAGTTTTATCATTAAAAATGGACTCACTCCAATTATGATTAATTAAGTGATAAAAAATCCAAATTAAAAGTCCAATTAAAATTAATAGAAGTGGCAAAATAGAAGTTTTGACAAAGTATAATCGAGATTTTCTTTTAGCAATAAGACTGAATTTTTTATCATCATCTACTAACCCTGCTAATACTAATGGACTCATGAATTTATCAATTTTTTTACCTTGTAAATACATTATTTTTTCGATTAGTCGCCCAATTAATCCTAATAAAGCAAAAAAGGCAACGATAACAATTGCTAGAGCTAATATAGTTTTCCAAGTCGAATCTAAAAATTTATTAAGAATAATTACATTAATCATCTTTATTTTCCTTTTGAGTATCTACTTCGATTGCATCCTTTTTATAAAGAATATCATTTTCATCAATAAGATTAGAGTTGTTAGTTAACTTTTTAGAATCAACATCTAAATTAAATGTATTGTATGTATTATGGATAACACCTTTATTAGAAGGATTATCATTTTCATTAATTTTTTTATCTTTTTTAGAGCGTAGTATTTTTAAAGCTTCTTCGTCTAATTCATCTTTTATTGAAACGTTTTTGCCTTGAAAAAATAAGACAATTATTTTAAATATAGAAATTAAAAATAAAATAAAAAGATAAAAACCATAAATTAGTAAAAATAAAATAATTAATGGTAATAAAATAAAATATAAAAGACCTTTTCCGAATGTTTTTAAAAAATCAATCATATTAATATTTTATATTTTAAGTAATTTAATTGAAATATTTATTTTTTGGTTTTAATTTTAAGATAGCTTAAAAATATTATTTTATAAAAAACTATACTAATTACTAAAAATAATAGAACAATAAATGAATTAATAATCGTAAAATATTTATAAATAAAAATGTATAAAATCCAAGTTATAGCTAATAAAACTAAAAAAATAATTGAGTTTTGCAAACATTTTTCTTTAAATTTGAATATATTCAATATTGATAATATAGAGATGATTAAAAATAAAATATAAAATTTTTCATCAAAAAAATATGTGATTATAGTAAGACTAGTAAAAAGTAAATTTAAAAATATGGAGATTAAATCATTAAATTTATTATTTAATTCTAATTTTTTTAATTTAATAATTTCTTTAAAAGATATAAAAACCATAATAAATATTTCAGCTAATGCTATTAAGTAAATAATGGATGGTAAGAATAAATAAATATAACAATTGTTTATTTTTAATAAAACTAAAATATTTTTTATAATATCAATATTAAATAAATAATTTATAAAATATATTAAGCAATAATTTATTAAGTACATTAAAAAACTACAAATTAATATAATTAGATATAAACTAAATTTTTTATTAATTAAAAAACCTATAAGCGGAGAAATTATTAAAACAGGTAATAAAGTAGTAATGCAATAAGAAATATCTCCAATTGAAACTAATAAACTTAATAAAATGCTACTTAAAAAATAAATATAATAATATTTATATTTTATAAATAAACATATTAATATCGATGGAATAGGTAATATAAAGATTAAGACAATACTTAAAATAGGTATGTAAGTTATAAGAATCATTAAAACTAAATTTATTGCTACGAATAATGAAATTAGAGGGATTGAATCTTTTAATGTTTCTTTTTTTGATATAAATTTACTCATCAATAAAATTATTATAACTTAATTGTCTTTTTATAATTAATAGATATTTTTTAAAACAAAAAATATGGTTATTTTTCTATAATTTATATAGTAGAAATGTTAAAATTATGAACATATGAATTATAAATCTGAACTCAATCAAAACCAATATGAAGCAGTTACTTCAAATGCTAAATATTTAAGAATTATAGCAGGGGCAGGTAGTGGTAAAACTCGTGTTTTAACATATAGAATTGCTTATTTGATAGAGGCTTTTCAAATAGATCCTTATCAAATATTAGCGATTACCTTCACCAATAAAGTTGCTAAAGAAATGAAAGAAAGAACGATTAAATTATTACCTGATTATAATCTTGATGGATTAATGATTTCTACTTTTCATAGTTTTTGTGCTAGATTTCTTAGAAGAGAAATTGAAGTATTAGGAATTACAAATCGCTTTTTAATTTTAGACGATGAAGATCAAACTCGATTAATTAAAAATATTGCAGCCGATTTTGGCTTTAGAAAAAGTGATGATATAGTTGATGAAGCAAGAAAATTTATAAGCAAAAATAAAACTGAAGGTAAATTACCTAGTGATATTGTTGTTGATAAATTAAAAACAAATGAGAAAAAGTTTTATAACTTCTTTGTCGAATATGAAAAAAGAAAAAATGAGATGAAATCGCTAGATTTTGATGATTTATTAATTTATACAATTATCATCTTGGAGAATTATCCATTAGTAAAAGCCCGTTATAATAATCGCTATACACACATTTTAGTTGATGAGTTTCAAGATACAAATAATACTCAATATCGATTATTAAAACTCTTAATGGGTGAAAATACATCATTATATGTAGTCGGCGATCCTGATCAAACGATATATACATGGCGTGGAGCTAATCAATCAATTATTATGCAAGGGTTAAAAGATGATTTTTATCCTTTAAAGACTATTGTTTTAAATGAAAATTATCGTTCTACTTCGGAAATTTTAAATGCTGCTAATAAGCTAATTGCTTATAATAAAGAACGTGAACCAAAAGATTTATTTACTAATAATGGGAACGGTAAAAGAATTTCTATCAATTCTTTTGATAACTCATTACTTGAAGGGAAATTTGTAGCTAATAAAATTTTAGAATTAAAAAGAGAACATCAGAACTTTACTTTTAATCAAGTTGCTATTTTGTATCGATCAAGTTACTTATCTTTAAAAATTGAAAATGCATTAATTGCTAATCAAATTCCTTATAAGGTTTATGGTGGAACAAAATTCTATGCTCGAAAAGAAATAAAAGATTGCTTAGCTTATTTTAGATTATTAATTAATGAAGATGATGATATTAGCTTTGAAAGAATTATTAATGTTCCGCGTAGAGGGATTGGTGATACTTCTGTTTTAAACTTAAAAGAAGAAGCTAGAAATGCCCATCTATCAATGATTAAATATATTAAAGATATTATTCATTTTGACACTTCTTTAAAAGCGAAAGTTATTAATGAAATTACCTCACTTATTCATAAATTGGATGACACACGTAATAAATTAACTAATAATTTAGAGTCATATAGCGAGGTTTTAAATGAATTTATAGTAGATATTGGTTACAATGATTACTTAGAAGAAAAAGATGAAACTAAGGATAAAGTTGAAAACGTTAAAGCTTTGATTGACGATATAAGAAGTTATTTAAAAGAACATCCAGAATCTAGTTTTGATGAATATTTACAAAATATTACCTTAATTACTTCTCAAGACGAAATTGAAAATCAAGATAATGTTTCATTAATGACTGTTCATACAGCCAAAGGATTAGAATTTGATTATGTATTTATTATTGGTTTAAATCAGGGCGTATTTCCAAATAGAAGAGCTTCAGAAGAATCTGGTAGAGGACTTGAAGAAGAAAGACGTTTAGCTTATGTTGCTTTTACTAGGGCAAAAAAAGAATTATATTTAACTCTTAATAGAGAATATTCTTATTCGTTGGGAATGAATAATATTCCGTCAATGTTTATTAAAGAAGCTGGAATTAAATTTGATAACTTTAGATTTATTCCACCTACTTCATCAAACGGGCCATCAATTTATCAATTCAATATGAACAATCCATATGAGAAAGTAGATAAACCAAAATATAATAATTCAAATATTATAAGCGTAACTAAAAGTAATGGTATTAAATGGGAAGTTGGCGATACCTGTTTTCATAAAGTTTTTAAAGAAGGCAAAGTTCTTAAAGTTGAGGGTGATATAATAGAAGTTGATTTTAAAGATTTTGGTAAAAAAACTTTATTAGGAAACCATCCAATGTTATCTAAAAAGGAGAATTAATTATTTATGAAATTTTTAGAAGCAAAAGCCAGGCATGAAGAATTAGTTAAAGAACTTGAGAAATACGCTTATCAATATTATGTATTAGATAATCCTACTATAACTGATGAAGAATATGACAGTAAAATGAGTGAATTAGAACAAATTGAAAAAGAATACCCTATTTTAATAACTAGAAATTCTCCTACTCAAAGAATTATTGGACAAGTCTTAACTGGTTTTAAAAAGATTAGACATCAAGAATTAATGCTTTCATTAAGTGATGTTTTTAATATTGAAGAGTTAAAAGCATGGAATGATAGATTATGTGAAAATTTAAACCGTAAGGAAATTGATTATAATCTTGAATTAAAAATTGATGGATTAGCCATGAGTTTAGTTTATGAAAATGGAGAATTACAATACTGTGCTACAAGAGGTGATGGCACGACTGGCGAAGATGTAACAACAAATGTTTTAACTATTCCTTCTATTCCTACTCATATTGATATTAAAGAAAGAGTAGAAATTCGTGGAGAAGTTTATATGCCTCATTCAAGTTTTGTAAGTTTAAATGAGGCTAGAGAAAAAACTGGAGAGCCGTTATTTGCTAATGCTAGAAATGCCGCTGCTGGTACAATAAGAAATTTAGATAGCAATGTTGCTAAATCTAGGAAGCTTGACGCTTGGTGGTATTATTTACAAGATGCATATAAATTTGGAATTAAAAAACATTCTGAGGCTTTGGATTTTATTGAGAAATTAGGATTTAAAGTTAATCCTAATCGTCGAATCGCTCATAATTTTAATGATATAGTTGATTATATTAACGAATATACAGAAAAAAGATTAAGTTTACCTTATGATATTGATGGAATTGTTTTAAAAGTTAATGATTTATCTTTATATAATGAGATTGGTTATACTGCAAAGACTCCTAAATGGGCTGTTGCTTATAAGTTCCCTCCACAAGAAGTTATCACTAAATTAATTGATATTATATATACTGTTGGGCGAACTGGAAAAATAACGCCCAATGCTGTTTTAGAACCAGTTAGGGTTGCTGGAAGTTTAGTTCAAAGAGCAACATTACACAATGAAGATTTTATTAAAGAAAAAGATTTGATGATTGGGGATTATGTAATTTTACGAAAAGCTGGTGATATAATTCCTGAAGTTGTATGTGCAATTAAATCTAGAAGAGATGGTAGTCAAAAACCTTTTAAAATGATTGAAAACTGTCCTGATTGTGGCTCAAAATTGGTAAAAGTAGAAGCGATGCATTTCTGTTTAAATAAAAATTGCCCATCTCGAATGATTGAGAGTTTAATCCATTTTGCTAGTAAAGATGCAATGGATATTGATGGAATTGGTGATAAAGTATGTGAACAATTTTTTGCTGAAAAGTTTATGCGCTCGATTCCAGATATTTATCGATTATATAGATTTAAAGATGATATTATTGCAATTGATGGATGGTCTAATAAATCTATTGATTCAATATTAGATGCAATAGAAAATTCTAAAAAGAATTCTTTAGAAAGGTTATTATTCGGCTTAGGAATTAAAGAAGTTGGGCAAAAAATGTCGAAAGTTCTAGCGAAGTTTTATGGAAATATTGACAAGTTAATGAGCGCATCAATAGAAGAGTTAAATAAAATTAGTGATATTGGTGAAGTCTGTTCACTATCGATTTATAATTATTTCCATGATGAAAATAATATTAATTTGATTAATGATTTAAAGTCGTTAGGTTTAAATATGAATTATCTAGGACAAACAATAATTGATGAGAATAATTACTTTTACAATAAAAAAATAGTTTTAACTGGAACATTAAATAAATATGGTAGAAAAGAAGCTACTGAATTACTTGAAAATTTAGGAGCACATGTTTCTAGTAGCGTCTCAAAGGTTACTGATATTGTTATCTACGGAGATGAGGCTGGAAGTAAACTAGATAAAGCACGTAAATTTGGTGTATATACAATGAATGAAGAAGAATTTTTAAATAAATTGGAGGAACAAAATGAAGAAAGTAAATAAAGATGTTTTAAAAGATGCTAGTAATAGGTTACTTTTTACTATGAGTGATGAGGAATTTGATTTATTATTGGATGAATTTGAAATATTAACAAAGCAATTTGATTTAATTGGTGACATTGAAGGAGTCGATGATGAAACTCCAATGACATTTCCTTATGAAGTATACCAATATACATTACGTGAGGACATTCCAACCAAACCATTGGGTAGGGATGAAGTTTTAAAAAATGCTGGCAGTGTTCAAGATGGACAAATTAAACTTCCAAAGGTGATTTAATTATGAGTTATTTAGATTTAAGTATAAAAGAAATTCACGAAGCTTTATTAAATAAAAAGATTACGGTTACTAGTTTAGTTAAAGAAGCGATTGATAGAGCTAAAAATAACAAAGATAATGCGTTTGAAATTATTTTAGAAGATGAGCCATTAAAGAAAGCTCAAGAATTGGATAATCTAGAAATTCCAGTAGATAATTTATTATTTGGTATTCCTTTTGTTGCTAAAGATAACTTCAGTACTAAAGGTATACAAAGTACTGGAAGTAGTAATATATTAAATGGATATGTCCCATTATTTAATGCTACTGTTATTGACAAATTATTAGAAAAGGACGCTATTTTAATTGCTAAAACTACCCTCGATGAACTTGCAATGGGTGGAACAGGTACTAGTGGCCATAAAGGGATTACTTATAATCCTTATGACAAGAAACACGAACACTTAATTGGCGGTTCGAGTTGCGGAAGTGCGGTAGCAACTTCTGATGGAATCGTCCCTTTTGCTTTAGGCAGCGATACGGGCGATAGCATAAGAAAACCTGCAAATAATGCCGGATTAGTAGGGTTTAAACCTACATGGGGGCGTATTTCTCGATTTGGATTATTTCCTTTTGCTCCAAGTTTGGATCATGTTGGATACTTTACTAGAACGATTGATGACAGTGCTTATTTGTTAAATATATTAGCTGGTCATGATAATTTTGATTCAACTAGTAGTTTAGTAAAAGTTGATGATTATACAAAGTTTGATAGAGAAATTAAAGGTAAGAAATTTGCAATAATAAAAGAAGTTCAAGATTCTATAAATGACAAATTTTTATTAAATAGATTTAATGAAATCATTAAAGAATTAAGTAAAAAAGGCGCTATTATTGAATATGTTAGTGTTGATAAGAGATTACTTGAGTCCATTTATCCTACATATTTTGTTATAAGTTGCGCAGAAGCAACAAGCAATAATGCTAATCTAGATGGAATAAAATTTGGACCTTATTATCAAGGCAAAACTTATCAAGAGGTTATGTTTAATGCTAGGACAAACGGATTTTCTAATTTAATTAAAAGAAGATTTGTAATTGGTAGTTATGCATTGATGAGAGAGAACCAACATGATTTATTTTTAAGAGCGCAGAAGGCAAGAAGAATAATTACAAACAAATTTAATGAAATTTTAGAAAAATATGACTTTATAATTAATTTAGCATCACCAAATGTAGCTCCAAAAGTTAACGAAGTTAGTGATAAATTATCAAATACATATTTAATTGCTGATAATTATCTTGCTTTTGCTAATTTTGGTGGGCAACCTTCAATAACAGTGCCAATTGGTTTTAAAGAAAGCCTTCCTTTTGGTTTAAATATTACTAGCAAAATTTTCAATGAACTTAAATTATTCAGTGCTGCATATGCTATTGAGGAAATTACTGGTTTAAAAAACTTATCAACAAGGAATTATTTAAATAAGGAGGGCAAATAGATATGAATTTTGAAGCAATTATTGGTTTAGAAATCCATGTTGAGATGAAGACAAAAAGTAAAATGTTTTCTTCTGCACCGATTAATTTTAGTGATGCTCCTAACACTGATGTAGCCTTACTTGATATGGCCTTTCCTGGAACTATGCCGGTAGTAAATAAAGAAGCAGTTAGAAATGCTATTAGAATGTGTAATGCATTACATATGAATATTGATCATGAATTATGGTTTGATAGGAAGAATTATTTTTATAGTGACTTGCCAAAAGGTTATCAAATCACGCAACAAGCTCGCCCAATTGGTAGTGAAGGCTACTTAGAAATAGAAATAGATGGGAAAACAAGAAAAATCGGAATAGAGAGACTTCATATGGAAGAAGATACTTGTAAGCAACTTCATTATTCAAATTACACATTACTCGATTATAATCGAGCAGGTATTCCTTTAATTGAAATTGTTTCTAAACCTGAAATGCATACTGGAGAGGAAGCAAAAAAATATGTTGATAAGATAAGAGAACTTGTCACATTTAGCGGAGTCAGTGATGGCAAAATGGAAGAAGGAAGTTTGAGATGCGATGTTAATGTTTCTATTAGACCTTATGGAGAAACTAAATTTGGAACTAAAGTTGAAATTAAAAATTTAAATAGTATTGCAAACATTGAAAAGGCTATCGACTTTGAAATTAAAAGACAATCTGAAATATTATTATTGGGTCAAGATGTTAGACAAGAAACTAGAAGATTTGATGAAAGTAAAAAAGAAACTATTTTGATGAGAGTAAAAACAGATGCAGTTGATTATAAATATTTTACTGAGCCAAATATTGTACCAATAAAAATTGATGATGCTTTTATTAAAAATGCAATTGATACATGTCCTGAACTTTATGATCATAAATTGAATAGATTCATTAAAGATTATAAACTAGACATAGTTGATGCTAAAATTTTACTAAATAATATTGAAATTGCAGATTTTTTTGAAAAAGTATGCACTTTTTCAAAAAATACAGTAGCTATTTGTAAATTCATTATTTCCGATGTTTTAGGTTATTTAAATAAAAATAATATAACGATTAAAGGTTTTAAAGTTGAACCAAAATTCATAGCTGAAATTGTTGATTTATTAAAAACTGGAGAAATTAATTCTTCTCAAGGCAAAGATATTTTTAATAAAGTAATTAAGGAAAATAAATCTCCGTTAATTATTAAAAAAGAGTCTAATGTTAGCTTAATTAGTGATGAAGGTACAATTAGAAATATGGTTAATGAAATATTAAGTTCTAACACTACATTAAAAGCTGATTTTAAAGCAGGTAAAGACCGTGTTAAAGGATTCGTTATGGGCAACTTAATGAAGCAAACTCATGGTAAAATTAATCCTAATATTGCTAATAAAATAATTTTAGAAGAACTTATGAAATAGTTTTAGTTATTTTAATTTCATTATTTTTAAGAGCATTTAAAATAATTAAAGCAGTGTTTATATTTGTTGCAACGATAGTTTTTGTAACATCACAAAGTCTAAGTAAGGCATTCACATCAGGTTCATGAGGCTGAGCGGTTAATGGATCTCGTAAAAATATTACAATATCTATTAATTCTTCAGCGATTAACGACCCAATTTGTTGGTCTCCACCTAATGGGCCAGACTTCATACATTTCACATTAAGTCCAGTTGCTAAATTAACTAGTTTTCCTGTTGTTCCAGTAGCGACTAAATCATGATTTTTTAATACATCAGAATATTTTTTAGCTAAAATAATCATCTCTTCTTTGTTTTTGTCGTGTGCTATTAATGCTATTTTCATAAGCTTCCCCTTTTGTTATATAATCATTATAAGAAAAAGGAAATAAAAAATATATGAAAAAAACTGTATTGATAACTGGTGCAACAGGTGGAATAGGAAGAAATTTGGCAAAAGTATTTGCTATTAATGGATATAATTTAGTCTTAACTAGTACTAATTTAGAAAAATTAGAAACATTGAAAAATGAATTATTAACTTTTAATAACTCATTAAATATCGATGTTTTTGTTTGCAATTTGAATGATTCAAATTCTTCTAGTGAAATATATAAATTTACAAATAATAAAAATTATTTTATTGATATACTTGTTAATAATGCTGGTTTTGGAAATTTTGGAGATTTTTCTAAAATACCATATGAAAAAGAAGATGAATTGATTAATGTTAACATTAAAGCTTTAACTCAATTAACCTATTTATATTTAAAAGATATGATTAAAAATAAAAAAGGAAAAATTTTAAATGTTGGTAGCATCGCTTCTTTTGCTAGCGGACCTTATTTAGCAACTTACTATGCTAGCAAAAATTATGTTTTAGCATTTAGCGAAGCATTAGCTAAAGAAGTAAAACAATATAATATAAATGTAATGTGTTTATGTCCTGGAACCACAGATACAGGATTTGAAAAACGTGCAAATCTAGATAATTCAAAGTTATTTACAACTTTAAGAGTTGCTAAGCCAGAAAAAGTTGCTAACTTTGCTTATAAGAAACTAATGAAAAATAAAGAAATTGCTATCTATGGGATAAGTAACAGAATTTTAATTTTTTTAATAAGATTTGCACCAAGAAAGTTAGTTAGATATATAATATTTAAGATACAAGAAAAGAGAAAAAAATAATATTAATATGAATTATTTTATAATGTATTTATGTTTATTTTATTTTAAAATAATCATATGAATAAAAATTATAAAGAGAACTTAAAGAAACGTGGAAAATTAAAAGAAGAAAGAACAAAGATTCTTGATATAAAAGAATATACTGTTAAAAAAGAATCTGAATTATTAACATATTTAATTGAAGAATTAAAATATAATCGTAGTAATGCTAAGTCTTTATTATCACATCACATGATTTCTATTGATGGTGCTCCAATTAGTCAATTTGATTTTAAATTAACAAAAGGAGATTCACTAATTATTAGTAAAAAGCCAATAAAGAAGAAAACAAGAAAGAATTTGCCTATTATTTATGAAGATGATGAATTGATAGTTATAAATAAGCCAGCAGGTTTATTATCAATAGCAAGTGATAAAGAAAAAAGTAGCACTGCTTATCGTATGGTTATGGATTATCTTCAAGAAAAAGATCGTCATAATCGTATTTATGTTGTCCATAGACTTGATAAGGAAACTAGTGGAATTTTAATGTTTGCTAAAAATGAAGAACTTAAAAATATGCTTCAAGATAAGTGGAACGACTTAGTAATTAGCCGTGGCTATTATGCAGTCTGTGAAGGTATTTTTAATAAAAAAGAGGACCATATAATTAATTATTTAAAAATGAACAAACTTAATTTAATGTATGTTACACAAGATAAGAAAAATTCTCAAAAATGTATTACTGATTATAAAGTAATAAAAGAAAATGATAAGTATAGCTTATTAGATGTTCATATTTTTACTGGTAGAAAAAATCAAATTAGAGTAACACTAGGTAGTTTAGGACATTTTGTTCTCGGTGATGATAAATATGGGGAACCTCCAAATCCTATTAATAGATTATGTTTGCACGCTTATGAATTGGTTTTAAGACATCCAAAAACTAACAAAATACTTAAGTTTAGCGATGTTTTACCTAAAGATTTTGGAGATCTAGTTAAATGAGCAGTATTTTAAAAAATGTTTGGAAAACTTTAAAAGAATCATTAATTTCTGTCTTACCTATATTTGCTATAGTCGTTGCTTTATTTTGTTTACAGTTTAGTCAAATATTCCCAAATCACGAAATTATTTCTATTAATGAATTGATAATATTTATGATATCAATGATTTTTTTATCGATTGGTATGTCTTTATTCACATTAGGAAGCGAAACGGCGCTTACTAAAGTCGGGTTATATATTGGTAGTAGTGTGACTAAAAGAAAATCTATTTTTATAATTGTTTTAGTTTCTTTTTTATTAGGATTAATGATAACAATTGCGGAACCTGACTTAACTGTTTTAGGTGATTTGGTAGGATCTGATGGTTTAATAAATCCATGGATTTTTAAAATTACAATCGGTGTAGGTGTTGGCTTATTTTTAGTCGCTGGTTTGTTAAGAATAGTATTTCAAAAATCATTAAAATTATGGTTAATTTTCTTTTATTTATTAATTTTTGGAGTAGCTTGCTTATTTGGATCTAATGGAAATACTGTATTTGAGATCTCTTTTGATAGTAGTGGCGTTACGACTGGTCCTGTTACAGTTCCTTTTTTATTAACGTTTGGAGCTGGTGTCGCTAGTGTTCGTGGTGGAAAAAATAGCAGCGGAGATTCATTTGGTGTTACTGGACTTTGTTCTATAGGACCTATTATTATGGTAATGCTTTTATTTTTACCACTATCTAAATCTGGCGCACTTGATAATTTTAAAAATTCTATAGATTCAAATCCGATTTTCTTAGATGTGTTTTCTAGGATATCTCTTGAAGTATTAATTGCAATATGTCCATTAATTCTTTTCTTTTTTATTTATCAATTTTTCTTTATAAAATTAAATATGAAAGAATTATTAAAAATTAGTTTAGGATTTATTTATACATATTTAGGTTTATCAATTTTCTTAATAGCAGCTAATATGGGACTTATTCCTATTGGTCATGCTTTAGGACTTAAGATTATGGATGGAGGAATTCAATATAGTTATTTATTAGTTATAATTGCTATTGTTGTTGGATTATCGATTGTTTTAGTAGAACCTTCAGTACATGTTTTAGTTTCACAAGTTGAAGAAGTAAGTGGAAGAGCTATCTCTAAAAAATCTATTTTAATTGGATTATGCATTGGTGTTTCTTTAGCTATATTACTAGCTGTAATTCGTATTGTTTATGGAAATAATTTTTCAATTATGTATTATTATGTGCCTTTATTTTTATTAGGTCTAGCTCTTACATTTTTCGTTCCTGATATTTATGCAGCTATTGCTTTTGATAGTGGAGGTGTTGCTAGTGGAACAATGGCTAGTTGTTTTGTTTTACCTTTTATTATTGGAATTGGTGAGTCTAGTGCTTCTACTGATGGAGTTTCTGGTTTTGGTGTTATTGGTTTAATTGCTGTAATGCCTATTATAACTATACAAATTTTAGGTATATATGCAGGCAGTAAAAATCGTATATTGCTTAATAGAGCTAGAAGAAATATTTTAAGCGAAGATGACGCTCAAATTGTTCATTTATAAAATAAGGAGGGGTGTATGCTTAAAAATAATAAAAAAACATTAATAAAAAATAAGAGTACTAACTTACCTTATGATAAAGAATTTAAGATTAAAAAGTTAAAATTTTTAATCTTAATTGTTAATAAATATCAAGGCGATTATTATGTGAATAAGTTTTTTAAACTAGGCGTATCAGCCTGCTTTATGGCTAATGGATTAGGAACTGCTACTAGAGAGATTTATAATGTTTTAGGAGTTGGTGAAACAAAAAAAGATGTTATATTCGCTTTAATTAAAGAAGATTTAATTAATGATATTAAAAAGATAATATCTGAAAAGTTTAATGTTTCTAAAAATGCTAAAGGTGTAGCAATCACACTTAATGTTGATTCAGTTATGGGCGTTTTACTTTATAGATTTTTAACTGATTCTAAATATAATGAGAGAAAGGAAAAGTAATTATGGATAATAAAAATTTATATTCACTTATTATTGTTATAGTTAATAATGGACACACTGATTTAGTCATGGAAGGAGCAAGAGATGCCGGAGCTAGAGGTGGAACTGTTTTACATGCTAGGGGCACAGGTAATGCTGAAATAGAAAAATTTTTTGGATTTTCAATTCAACCAGAAAAGGAAATGGTTCTAATTATTGTTGAAAATACGATTAAAGATAAATGCTTAGAATCTATTTATAAAAGTGCAGGTTTAGCAACAATTGGCCAAGGTATTGCATTTAGTATGCCTGTTGAAGATGCAATTGGATTAACCTCTTTATTAGAAAATAAGGAAGAAAATAAATAGTTATTTTTTAATTGTTAATTTTTTTAGTTCATTTTTATTTAAATTAAAGATAATTGATAGGGCATTAACTGCATCTTTGTTGCTTAAATTATTATTGATCAATTTTTCATAAAGTTCTTTAATTTTATTTATGTCAATTGAAGGACTTTTTTCTTTTTTTCCTTCAACGATTAGGACCATTTCACCAATATAATTAAAAGGTGTATTAACTAATTCATTTAGATTTGAACGAATGAATTCCTCGTGTATCTTAGTTAATTCTCTAGCAATTACTATTTTCCTATTACCTAATATTTTAAGCATAGAATTTAGTGTATCTTTTATTTTATGAGGTGATTCATAAAAAATTAAAGTATACGGAAAATCTTTTAAACCTTCTAATTCTGATTCTTTTTTTGAAATTTTAGCATCTAAGAAACCATAAAATAGGAAATGAGATGTTTCAAGCCCACTGGCAATTAAGGCGGTTAATGCTGCGTTAGCTCCTGGAATTGGTATAACATCAATATCATTTTCAATACATTTTTTTACAAGCAAAAAACCAGGATCAGAAATACATGGCATCCCTGCATCACTAGAATAAGCAACATTTTTACCACTTTTTAAATCGTCAATTATTTTATTAGAAGCAATTACTTCATTATGTTCATGACATGAATATGTAGGTTTTGAAATGTTTAATAAAGAAAGTAATTTTGATGTATTCCTTGTATCTTCACAAGCAACGTAGTCAACTAAATTAAAAATTGCTAAAACTCTTTTACTAACATCACTTAAATTGCCAATAGGTGTTGGCACTAAATATAATTTTCCGAAATTACTTTGACTCATTTTTATTTGGATTATTCTTTAGCTTGTTTTTATTAAATTTATTTTTATTAAATTTATTAGGCTTAGAAAAATTTTGTTGTCCTTTATTTTGGTCATTACTATTTTTTTGACTATTTTGACTATTTTTATTATTTAAATTTTGTTGCCCTTTATTTGTATTTAAATTTTTATTTGTATTTTGTTTATTTAGCGTTTCGTTTTTTGGAGTTTGAAATACTTTTCTTTCGACAGGTTTTTTATTTGACTTATTAAGCTCATCAAAAGTAACAAAATTAACATTGTCTTTATTTTCGATTTTTAAGACTTTTGTAAAAATATTTATTCCGGTAACTTTATAATCTTCATCTAAATATTTAACAACACTGTTTAAAGTTGGAAATTGCTTTTTTAGTTCAGTATATAAATCATCTTCATATTTTAAGCAACAAAGCAGCTTGCCACATTGGCCACTTAACTTAGGAATATTTATAGCAAGCATTTGGTTTTTCGCACGACTTAATGATATACCATCAAAAGTAGTAAAAAAAGTTGAGCAACATAATGGCAATCCACAAACTCCAATTCCACCAACGAGTTGTGCCCTTTCTCTACTAGTTATTTGCTTTAATTCAATTCGACAATGTAAAGCACTAGCCAAAACTTTTAATAACTCACGAAAATCAATACGGTCATCACTAGCATATGTAAACAAAATTTTTTGTCTATCTAACGTATACTCAGCGCTTATTAAACGCATATTTAGTTTTTGCTTGTCACATTCAGAAATAAAAATATTAGATGCCGTTGTTGCTAGTTTCTTATTTTCTTCAGCTAAATTTAGATCGCTTTTAATGGCTCTTCTTAAAATTGGTTTAATTTCTTTATCAAAATTTAAGGAGCTCATTAATTGAGGGGTAGAAACTATTTTACCAATTTCTTTGCCAATAGATGTTTCAACAACAACATAATCACCGATATTAAAAGCATTACTACCACAAGAAAAATAGTAACTTTTATTATTATTTTCAAATTTTACTGATATATAATAACTTCCCATATTAAACTCCAAAGATTTTACATAATGTATGTAAAACTAATAAATTTATATTTAAATTATAATTTAATTCATTTCTTGAATTCATTAAAATCAAAATAGCATCATCTAAATTATTAACTTCTTTAATGAGGCTATTTAATATATTAACATAACTTGTTAATAAAGTTGTTTTATTAATTTTATATTTTAAAGCTTCTTTAATAAAAATAGTAAAAATATCAAAGAAAAATCTAGCTTCTTCTTTAGATGTAAGTTTAGGAAGAATATTAGATTCGATAGTAAATTTTAAAGATTCTTTATCATTAATACAATTTAATAGTGTTAGAATATCTGATTTACTTTCAAGATAATTATCATCTAAACTTTTTTCTTTGATAGTTATAGGATCATTATAAAAAAAAGATAAAATTTCAGCATCATCATCTTTAGTTCCTAAAGATATAGAGTCGCTTATTAATCGATTTTGATTTAATAAGGAAAAATTAATAATTTCAGTTCTACTTAATATTGTTGGTAAGATTTTAAATTTATTTTCAGTTGTTAAAATCGCATAAGTATTTTCAGGTGGTTCTTCTAAAAATTTTAATAATGCATTAGAGGCATCTACAGTCATATTTTCGATTAAATTAATAATATAAATTTTATATTCGTTTCTTTCACTTGAAGTATTAGAAAAAATGTCAATTATATTATTTATATCGTCTTTTTTTATTGTGTTTAATTTCCCATCGATTATTATTAAATTTCCATAATGATTATTATCAATACGATTACAAGTAGTGCAAATATTACATGCAAAAGGGTTACGATTTTTACAAATCATAGATTTTGCTAAGAATTTAGCAATTTCTAATAATGGAGTTCCTAAAGCACCATTTAATAAATATGCATGAAAAAAAGAATTTCTTTCTAAAGAATTTTTAAAAATTTTATATGGAATTGGCTGGTTTTTTTCTAAATATTCATCAATTTTCATTTAATTTATCTAATATTATTTTAAGCGCAATATTGAAAACTTCATTTATAGATTTTGAAGCATCGATTATAACATATCTATTCTTATAAATTTTTGCTAAGTTTAAATATGCTTCTCTAGTTTTGTTATAAAAATCCAATTTTTGTAAATCTAAACGATTAACTTCACGTTTATTATTTTTAGCAATTCTTTCTAATCCAATTTTTGGATCGATGTCAAAGAAAAGCGTTAAATCTGGTAAAGTATTTTCTGTAGCAAATAAGTTTATATTTAAAACATTTTCTATTCCCAAACCTTTTCCTCCGCCTTGATAAGCCAATGAACTATCAATAAAGCGATCGCAAAGTACAACCTTATTTTCTTTTAAAGCAGGAAATATCTTTTCAACTAATAGTTGTCTTCTACTAGCAGCAAATAACAAGGCTTCACAGCGATCATCAATCTCGGTATTATTTTTATCTAAGATAATATTACGAATTTGTTCACTAATTTTTACGCCACCTGGTTCTCTTACATGAAGATAATCAATGCCTAAAGAATTTAATTTATCAGAAATCATATTGATGATGGTTGTTTTGCCTGAACCTTCAACACCTTCAAAAGTTATAAACATTATTTATCCTCCTTAATAGATGTACGATTATCAAGAGATCGTTTCAATGTTAATGAATCTGTATAATCAAGTTGTCCACCAATAGGCATCCCAAAACCAATTCTAGAAACAACTACATTTTTATTTTTAAGAATTTCTGCAAGATATAAAGCAGTAGTTTCACCTTCAATATTGGGGTTTGTGGCAATAATTATTTCTTTAATATTTTCTTCATCAATTCGTTTTAAAAGTTCGCCTATTCTTAAATCCTTTGGCGTAACACCATGATATGCGCTAATTTCACCATTTAAAACGTGATATACACCATGGTAAGAGTCGATTTCTTCAAACGAAAAAACATCTTTTGGGTAACTTACAACTATACAAGTAGAGTGATTTCTATTTGGATCTTTGCAGATAGAACATATATCATCCTCAGTTAATACTCCACAAATAGGACATTGATGAACTTTACTTGAAACTTCTTCGATAGTTTTAATTAATCCTTCAATTTCCTTTTTATCCATATCAAGAAGAGCATAAGCCATTCTTTCTGCTGATTTTGACCCGACGGATGGAAATTTCTTAAAAGAATTTGTTAAATCAATAATTGATTTAAGTTCTTTCATTAAAAACCAAATCCTCCAGGTACTTTAAATTTGCTTGCTATTTCTTCTTCAGCTTTATTGATTTCTTCTTTAATATGATCATAAGCTAATTTAATCATATCACTAATTATATCGGCGTTTTCTTTATCTAGAATATCCTTATCTAAGAATTCTAAACTTACGAAAGTCATATCTCCCTTCAAAGTTAATTTAATTGCACTATTAGCAGTATATGTAAATTCTTTTTCTTCTAAAAGTTTATGTTCTTTTTCATATTGTCTTTGTAATTTTTGCATGGATTGGACCATTTGTTGCATATTCATATTATTCTATTTCCTCCTCTTGAATATCTATTTTTTTAATATCTTCTATTTTTGGTAATTTATTTACTTGACTAAGACTTAAAAAAGATTTTTTAATATCGATATATCGGCTTCTATTTAAAGCATAAACAAATAATTTTTTCTTTGATATGTTTTTAAGCAAATCTGAGAATAAAGATTGGTTTTTTTCGACATTAATTTTTTTGGCATCGTTATCAAAATTAGTAACGATAATAATTTCTTTTTTTGTCAAAGCAAAAATAGTTGTGTCAATTAATAATCGAGCAACTTCGCCATAAGTAGGATCATCGACAAAGTTTTCTAGTTTATCTTTATAACTATTAGCAAGTAATGTTCTTTCTTCTTTATTAGCACATACTAAAATCTTAATCAGGTTATTATCATCTATAAAATAAGAAAGGCCCTTACTTGATAATTTTGAATTATCTTTAGGTTTAGTAGGGTTATGATAGAAATTTGGAGTACTAATCTTATTTTCATCTTCGTTAATTTCATCCAACGGATTAAATACATCAATGTCTTTTTGCTCAGACTTAACTTCTTTAATATCAGGTTTAACTTCTTCAATTTTCCTTTGCGTAGTAGAAGTAGTTATAGTAGTATTTTTTTTATCATCATTAATAACTAAATTGTCAATTTTATTTGTAATATCTATTTTTTCTAGATGATTATCATCTAATTTATTTTCTTCCTTGATATTGATATTTTCTTTAACTATATTAGCATTATTACTAAATAAACTTAGAAGTTTTAATAAATAAACTTCGAATGTAAAGTTAGGGTTACTTGTTATTTTAAATTCTTTTTGAGAGTCCATTAATAAAGAAATCATTGCATTTAGTTGATTTTCAGTAAAATTATTATTTAACTCTTTAATCATCATTTCATTATTAGTTTCTACTAAATCAAAACTATTAGTTTTTTTATAAATTAAAATATCTTTTAACAAATTGAGTAACTCATTAACTAATCTTAAAATATCGACATTTTTATTTATCATCCCGTTAAATTTATTTAAGACTATTAAAGTATCTCCTTGGCGAATAAACTTTAATAAATTAACTTTTTCAACTAAACTACACAAGCCGAATATTTGTTCAATATCGTTAACTCGAATATAGCTAGAAGAATAAGCAATTACTTGATCTAAAATTGATAACGCATCACGAGCGCCACCATTAGCTAATTCAACTAATAAAGAAATAGCGTTATCATCATATTTTATATTTTCTTTAGTTAAAACTTCACTAATAAGATATTTTAAATCCTTATCATCAATTTTTTTAAATTCATATCTTTGGCAACGAGAAATAATTGTAGGTAGTAATTTATAAGGTTCAGTTGTGCAAAGAATAAAAACTACATAACTTGGTGGTTCTTCTAATGTTTTAAGTAAGGCATTAAATGCACTATTAGTCATCATATGAACTTCATCAATAATATAAACTTTATATCGACCCTTAATAGGAGCATATTTAACCTTATCAATTAGATTTCTTACTTCATCAACTCCACTATTGCTAGCAGCATCAATTTCAATAACATCAGGGTGCGAACCTTCATTTATTGATATGCAATTATCACATTTATTGCAAATATGGCCGATTCCTTCCTCACAATTTAAAGCTTTTGCAAATAATCTAGCGACACTAGTTTTTCCGGTTCCTCGAGGTCCAGAAAATAAATAAGCATGAGAAATTTTATTGGTTAATAGTGCATTATTTAATGTTTTAATAATAGCATTTTGTCCAACAATTTCGGAGAAAGTTTGCGAACGATATTTCCTGTATAAAGCTTTGTATGACATAACTTACCTTAAAATTATACTATAGAGCACCAATATTTTAAACAAAAGTATTTAATAATTAAAGAAAGTGATTAACATATTCGTTAATAAAAAATATAATTGATTTCGAGGTTTAAATATGAAATTAATTAGAAGACTTTTTGGTATTATATTTAGTTTAGTTGTTGTTTGTGCAATTACTTTAGTTGCAGGGTATTTTATTATTAAAAATGCATATGGAATTGATTTATTAAATTCTTATAATCAGTTAAAAGTATTAAATGAAGAAGTAGATGAAACAAAATTAATTACTAATCCTTATTCAAATGATGATTTAATAAGTATGAAAGAAACTATTAATTCGAAAACTAATGGTTTTATATCTACTGATGATAATGGAAAAGTAATAATAAATTTTGATAAGTTAAATTTATTTAACTCTAATATTGAATTAACTGATCGTCAGGTTGCTGCTTATGCAAATGAAGCAATAAGACAAGAAATGGATAATAAAATAGAAGTAGGTGATTACACATTTAATCTTGAACTTAAACAAATTGATTTTAGTGATATTAAAGATAATGGAGATACTTTATTTAATGTTATTATTAAATTGGACTTATCGAGTCTAGAACCTACTTTAAAGAAATTTCCATATAGTTTGATTAAAAACTACATTCCTAATTATTTATATATATCTAGTAATGTAAATGTTAATAAAACTGAAGAACCTTTTAAATATGAGTTAGTTTCTAATTATTTGACATTAAATAATGTAGATAAAGAAGGTTCAAAAGAACTTGTAAATGCACTAGATAAAATATTTAAAATAGGCAATTATGATAATTTAAATATTAAAATTTCTAACGAAGTATTATTAAATTTAATAGGTGATGATGAACATAATGGCTTAGCTTATTCTTTAAAAAAAGCTGGTGCTAAAGATTATACTTTTAAAACTATTAATAATGAAGACTATTTCGTTATTAAAACATTATTGGGTTAATTATTAATTATTTTTTCGATATCACAATTTTTAATTTTTATTAAAGAATTTTTAGGAACGCTTTTAGTAATAAAAACATTTGATCCTATAATTGAATTTTCACCTATTATAGTTTGCCCACCAAAAATTGAAGCACCACTATAAATAGTAACATTGTCTTCAATTGTTGGATGTCTTTTAGTATTTTTTAGGTCTCGTCCTTCTTTAAGACTTAGTGCACCCAAAGTAACTCCTTGATATAGTTTTACATTATTTCCTATAATCGTAGTTTCTCCTATAACAATTCCAGTGCCATGGTCAATAAAGAAACTATGGCCAATTTGAGCACCAGGATTAATGTCAATTCCTGTTAAAGTATGAGCATTTTCACTAATTGTTCTAGCTATAAAATATTCTTTTAAATTATAAAAGATATGAGCAATGCGATAAGCCTCAATAGCTTTAAATCCAGGATAAATAAGGACAATTTCATACTTATTATTGCAAGCTGGATCTCCTTGATAAATGGCATCGATGTCCTTATCTAAAATGGGTCTTAAATCTAATATTTTTTGAATTAAGTCTTCAAAATTTATTTTATTTTTTAATTTTTTTAAAATATTTAAATTAAAAAATGTTTGTAATTCTATTAACTTATAATTATAATTATCTTCATTTAATTCGTCATAATAATAATTAAAGAATAAGAATTTTATAATTAAGTTATAAAATTCTAATATTTTATCGTAAGTTAAAAAGTTATCTTTATGTTTATCTTTTTCTAATAGGGTAAAAAAGTCAATCTTATTCATAAAGATCAGGAACACTTAAATATCTTTCACCATTATCTGGTAAAATAATAACAACATTTTTATCTTTATATTTATCATTATCTAATTTTAAACTTGCTGCTAAACATGCACCACTAGAAATACCAGCAAAAATACCTTCAACTTCAACAAGCTCTCTAGCAAATTTATAAGCTTCTTCATCTTTAATATCGATAAAGCGATCAATAACGTTTTTATCTAAAATAGCAGGAATAAAATTAGCGCCAATACCTTGTATTTTATGTGGACCAGTTTTATTTTCAGTTAATAAAGGACTAGAAAAAGGTTCAACACCGATAACTTCGGTATCTTTATTAACTTCTTTAAGTCTTTTACCAACGCCACTAACTGTGCCACCAGTTCCAAATCCAGCTAAAAATACATCAACTTTATTATCTAGAGCTTCTAATATTTCTTTACCAGTACCTTCATAATGCGCTAAAACATTAGCTTCATTAGTAAATTGAGATGGAACAAATGAATTAGATGTATTTTTAGCCTCTTCTAAAGCTAAGTTGACACTGCCTTTCATCCCAATTGATTTAGGAGTTAAATTAACTTTTGCGCCAAAAGCTTTCATCATTTGAACTCTTTCTTTTGAACAATTTTCAGGCATATAAATATGTAATTTTAAATTAAAATAAGCACATACCATAGCTAAAGCAATACCAGTATTTCCACTAGTAGGTTCAATAATTAATGTATCATCATTAATTAGTCCTTGTCTAAATCCTTCATTAATCATATAAAAAGCAGCTCTATCTTTAACGCTTCCTGTAGGATTAAATCTTTCTATTTTTGCAAATAATTTGAATTTTAAATTGTATTTTCTTTCAATTTTATTAAGTCTAACAAGTGGAGTGTTTCCAATTGTTTCAATAATACTATTCTTATAGTTCATAGATTATCCCTCCTAGAAATATTCTAATACGCAATTAAAAAATTAAAAGCGATATGATAATTTAATTTATTTACTTATAAAACTAACATCTATATAATAATAAACACATGGGGAAATGGCGTAATGGCAGCCGCGATAGACTCAAAATCTATTGGTAGTGATACCGTGTCGGTTCGAGTCCGATTTTCCCCACCATTACGAAACTAAAAACTAAAATTTAAATAAAATAATTATTATATATTTGTTTATTTATTGATGTATTTTATGCTATATAGGGAATTTAATTTATTAGTTAATCGAATGAACTATAAATTTTAATATATAATATGACTTTTGACCAAAGCAGCAAACGCTTCATATGTTAATTCGTTGGCCGCTAATTTAACAAATATGTCTACAAGATTTTCATTTGTGAAATCAGTTTTAATTCCGTTTTCATCTAAAATTATTGTTAAGACCATAGCGCCAACTCTTTTATTTCCATCAAAAAATGGATGATTGCAGGTTAATGAATAGCTTAATCTAATTACTTTATCTATTAAGGTTGGATAGATATCTATGGAGTCAAAGGTTTGCAATGGAGCATTTATAGCAGAATCTAGCATACCTTCATTTCTAATTCCTTCATAGCCGCCAGTTAAAAGAATTAACTTATAATGAATGTATATTATGTCTTCTTTAGAAAGCCATTTCATTTAGATAATTTTTTATAAGCTTCAGCATGTTTTACAAATTCTTTATCAAATGCTTTATTTATTTCATCATTAGTTAAATATTCAATAGAAGATTTTTTTGAAATTTCAAAAGGGATTTTTTGTTCTCTAATTGATTGCTTAATAAATGTATTTATCGCAGTTGTCAAGTTCATACCTAAATCTTTAAAAAGAGAATCAGCTTCTTTTTTTAATTTTTCATCCATGCGAATTGTTACATTGATATTTGCCATTTTAAAATCCTCCTTTTAGTTAATAATAAGAGAAAGAAATTAGTAATGCAAGTAAAATTATGTGCAATTTTATAATTTTAATTCAAGAATAAATCCTTTTTACTTGTTATTTGTTTAAATGATATTGGACAATCTTTAATGTTTTAACTACAAGAAATGATATGAAATAAAATCTTTAAATAAAAAATATTTTTGTACTATAACATATGATATGAAACAAAATCTCTA
>DJQS01000005.1 GCA_002438785.1 Caryophanales bacterium UBA6380
ATTTACTTTAAGAATTCACATTGCTTTTATAAAATCCTATTAATTACTATACTTTTATAGTCTAAAAGTGTATAATTTTAATGTCAAAAGGAGATATTTTATGACAGAAATTATTGATATTTATGCTCGTGAAGTCTTAGACTCTCGTGGTAATCCTACTGTTGAAGTTGAAGTTACATTGGATTGTGGTGCTGTTGGTAGAGCAATCGTACCAAGTGGTGCATCAACTGGTGAAAGAGAAGCTCTTGAATTAAGAGACGGAGACAAAAAAAGATTTTTAGGAAAAGGCGTTTTAAAAGCTGTTAAAAACGTTAATGAAGTTATCGCACCAGCTATTGTTGGTATGTATGCTGATGATCAAGTTGCTATTGATAAAGAAATGTTAAAATTAGATGGAACTCCATTTAAGAAAAATTTAGGTGCTAATGCTATGCTAGGTGTTTCATTAGCATGTGCTAGAGCAGCTGCTGAAGCTTATGGTATGCCTTTATATAAATATTTAGGTGGTGTTAATGCTAAAGTATTACCTGTTCCTATGATGAATGTTATTAATGGTGGTGCTCATGCTGATTCAACTGTTGATTTCCAAGAATTCTTTATTATTCCTGCTGGTTTTACAACATTCCATGAGGCTTTAAGAGCAGGTGTTGAAACTTTCCATCACTTAAAAGATGTTTTAAAGAAAAAAGGCTATAACACAGCTGTTGGTGATGAAGGTGGTTTTGCTCCAAGTTGCAAAGAAGGAAATACCGAACCATTAGAATTAATCATGGAAGCTATTAAAGCTGCTGGTTATGTTCCTGGAAAAGAAATATTCTTAGGAATGGATGTTGCTGCTAGTGAATTTTATGATCCTGAAACAAAGAAATATAATTTAAAAAAGAGTGGCCAAGGTGTTAAAACAAGTGAAGAAATGATTTCTTGGTATGATGAAATGGTTGCTAAATATCCTATTATAACAATCGAAGATGGCTTAGGCGAAAGAGATTGGGATGGTTGGAAAAAACTTACCGATGATTTGGGAAATAAAATCCAATTAGTTGGCGATGATTTATTTGTTACAAATCCTTCAATTTTAGCTGAAGGTATTAAAAAAGGAATTGCTAACTCAATTTTAATTAAAGTTAATCAAATTGGAACTTTAACAGAAACTTTAGATGCTATTAGAATGGCTCAAATTAATGGTTACACAACTATGGTCAGTCATAGATCTGGAGAAACAGAAGATACAACAATTGCTGATTTAGCTGTTGCAGTTAATGCTTCTCAAATTAAGACTGGAAGTGCTTCAAGAACTGATAGAATGTGCAAATATAATCAATTATTAAGAATTGAAGATGAATTAGGTGATGCTGCCGTATTTGAAGGTCTTAAAGCTTTTAAAAAATATAGATTCTAATTGAAAATAATTAAATGATTAAAAATCCTAACTTAATGTTAGGATTTTTTAATTTTAGTTATTGACAATAATTAAAATTTATTCCATAATTTAAGTCCGCACAAAAAATAATGTGTGGTATAGATTTTTCATTGAGCTCACTGCAAAGTGAGCCTTTCCCTTTTTATAGGGGATTTTTTTATTTATAAATGTTAAAATAATAAAAATGAGGAATGGTTCTATGAAAAATAAAGTCAGCATTAGAAAATGGATATCTTTTATTTTAATTGGATTTACTGGCCAATTAGCATGGTCAATTGAAAATATGTATCTCAATAAATTTATATTTTACCTTGATGGTAGTGGATCGTATATGACTTTAATATCATTAACGGTTGCTTTTAGTGCTATTACGGCTTGCTTAACAACTTTATTTATGGGAGCTTTAAGTGACAAAATTGGTAAAAGAAAAATATTTATTTCAGTTGGATATATATTGTGGGGGCTTTCTACTGCAAGTTTTGGATTAATTAATGTTAAAAACGCAAATTATTTATTTCCTAGTTTAAATGCTGGAATGATAAGTGGAGTATTTGTAATTATACTTGATTGTATAATGACTTTTTTTGGAAGCACGGCTAATGATGCTGCTTTTAATAGTTACGTAACTAGAGAAGTAGATAATAAAAACAGGGGAAAAGTAGAAGGAGTTTTGTCAATTTTGCCATTATGTGCGATGTTAGTTATTTTTGTTGGATTAAATAGTTTAACTGATAATGGGCATTGGGATATTTTCTTTTATATTATTGGGTCTTTTGTTTTATTAATTGGCATCATATCTTTCTTTTTATTACCTAAAGAAAATAACAAAAAGGATGAGGAAAATTATTTGAAGTTCATAAAAGAAGGATTTTTAATTGAAACTATTAAAAATAATAAAAAGTTGTATATTAGTTTCATTGCTTATATGATATTTGGAATTGCGTGTCAAATATTTTTCCCTTATTTGATGATTTATTTTCAGTATTCATTAGGGTTTGATGGAATTAATTTTATGATTGTTTTAGGAAGTGTTTTAGTTTTAGGATCTATTTTTAGCGTCTTATTTGGAATACTAACTGATAAATTTAAAAAGGAAAAAATGCTAGTTATTATCACTTTAGTATTTATTTTGGGATTATTTCTTTTATTTTTTGTTAATAAAGGTGCATTAGTATTTGCTATTATTTCAGGCATTATAATGATGACTGGTTATATTTCATTAGGAAGTGTTTTAAATTCTATTGTTAGAGATTTAATTCCTAAAAATAAAGAAGGGTCATTTATGGGGGTAAGAATGATTTTTGTAGTCATGATTCCAATGTGTACTGGTCCTTTTATTGGGGAAGCAGTTTCAAAAGCTTTTCCTAGTGGCTATTATGAAGAATTAGGAGTTACAAAATCTTTACCAAGCAACTGGATTTGGATTTTTTCTTTAATTGTTTTATTAGCAATATTTATTCCAATTATTTTTATGTGTAAAAAAAATAAACAAGAAAAAGAAAATAAAGGAATAATTTATGAGGCTAGTGATGTAACTGTTAGCGAAAAGCCATTAAGTGAATATCCACGTGTTAAGCTAAAAAGAAATAGTTATTTTTCATTAAATGGTTTATGGGATATAAATATTTCAAAAAGTAGGGAATTAATGACTGATTTTACTAAAAAGGTTATGGTTCCTTTTGCTATTGAAACGCCTTTATCCAAAGTAAACCATCTTTTAGAAAAAAATGAGTACATTCAATATCATAAAGAAATTACCTTAGATAAAAATTTCAATAAAGGAAGAATTATTTTGCACTTTGAAGGTGTTGATCAAATTTGTGATGTCTATATAAATAAAATACTTGTTGAAACTCATATTGGTGGATATGTGCCTTTTAGTATTGATATTACACCTTTTATGAAAAATTTAACTTTTGATTTAGATTTAATAGTTTCTGATTCGACAGATGATAATAATTTAACAAAAGGAAAACAAAAATTAGAAAGAGGAGGTGTTTGGTATACATCAAGCAGTGGTATTTATAAACCAGTTTGGGTTGAATCAACACCAAATGAGTTTATTGAAGATATAAAGATTATTCCTTTATTTGACAAAAATGCAATTAATGTATTTGTTTCTAGTAATGTCGATAAAGTTGTTTCAATAAAATTTTTAAATTATAAATTTGAAATTTACACAAATAAAGAAGAAGTTATCTCAAACTTAGACTTGCCTATATGGTCTTTAGAAGAACCTAATTTAATTGATGTAGAAGTAAAGTTAAACGATGATGTTGCTCACACTTATTTTGGATTTAGAAAAATTGAAATTAAAAATAACTATATTTATTTAAACAACAAAAAAATAATTATTAATGGATTACTTGATCAAGGATATTATTATGGTGGTGGGTTAACTCCAACTAATTATGATGATTATTTAAATGATGTGATAAACATTAAAAATTTAGGTTTTAATACCATAAGAGTTCATATTAAAAAAGAATTAGACATGTTTTATTATTATTGTGATTTAAATGGTATTTTAGTAATTCAAGATATCCCAAATGGTGGTGATAAATATAATGCCTATACAACAATTAGAGGAGGCTTATTTCCATTTATTAAAAAGAAAAACGATCATAATTATAAAGCTTTTTCTAGAACTTCAATTGATTCAAGAAATGAATACTATGAAGTTTTAAATGATATCATTAATTCTTTAAATAATCATCCTTCGATTATAATTTATACATTATTTAATGAAGGATGGGGCCAATTTGATTCTAAAGATGTCTATAATTATGCTAAAAATATTGATAATTCTAGAATTTACGATGTAGCTAGTGGATGGTATGATAATGGCTTTAATGAAATTGTTTCTATTCATTCTTATTTTTATCCTTTAAGGATTCCTAAAAAGCTTAAAAAACCTTTTTTATTTACTGAATTTGGAGGATATTCCTTAAAATTAGATGATCATTTTTATGGAAATAAGAATTTTGGCTATAGACACTATAAAAATAGTAGTGAGCTAACTAAAGCTTATAAAAAATTATACATGAATAAGATTATTCCTCTAATTGATAAAGGATTAGGTGGAGTTATTTATACTCAATTAAACGATGTAGAAGATGAAGTTAATGGTTTATATACTTTTGATCGAAAAATATTGAAAGTGAATAAAGATGATATAATAAATATAAATAACTTAATTAAAGAAAAAGAATAATTATTTTTTTCTAGAATTACTTTTGCCACTGTGATTTTTATATTTAACAAAAGGTTTTTTAGTTATACTTTTCTTAGCTTTTATAATTAATGAGATTATAAAAATTAGTATGATTAGTAAAAACAAAATTCCAATTATAATAATTAAGGACTTAGGAATATTAACAGTGATTTCTAAGGAATCAGTTAAAATATCGTCTTTAAAGTCTTTATAAGAAGCGATTAATTTGTATTTGCCAAAAAGTTCAGTATTAAAATATCTTGTATCTAAATTAGTATTTGAACCATTTTTAGATAAAGAAAACGATAATTCAGGATTATCTATAAATATTTTAGTTTCACCTATTGAATAAGTAGCACTAATTTTACTTAAGTCTACATTTTTAAAAGAAGATGAACTTGTATTTATTGATGAAAAATCAACATTAAAACTTTCTTTTGGATTGCCGATTTTAATATTGAATGATTTGCTGACGCTTGTATCGCTTTTGTAACTGAATGTTATTTCATAATATCCATCCTTTAATTTTAAAGAAGAGGTTTCAATTTCTTGAATGGAATTAGGAGTTAACTTATTAAAATAAGTGATATTTATATTATTATTACTTATATTTTCACCTTTGTAAGTGATAGTAACATTAGATAAATTCATTTCTTCACCTGAATTATAATTTTCTTTATAATTTGGCCAGGTTACATCAAATGAAATGTCTCTAACTCCATCCTTACTATTTAAATCGACAACATAATTAGTGTTTTCATTAAAAGCGATATCTGCCCATAATGGATAGTCGATAAATGGATTACGATTGTTTTGAATATATGTATAACATAAATCATTTCTAGTTTTTTCGTGCTCACTAACTACATCGATTTTGTTCCATTCTATTAAATCTTTTAATATTCCATAATATGTTGGATTATCTTTTGTTTGTTGAGGAGTAACAGTCGATTGAAATTTATAAGGCGTATCACTAAGTAATAATCTTGGAGTAGGACCATATTCATTTATTTCTTCATAATTATGGTATCTAGCTGCCATATAAAAAATACTTCTAGCAATATCGCCTTTATCTTTATCAAGTGGTTCAATTACATTAGTTTTGGCGGTATTAGAATAGCCAAGATAACTTCCAACAGTGTTGGATAAAGAAGAAATTCCTTCTTGCTTATTTGAATCGATATTTCCATAAGGTAGGTCTTTATGAATGTTACGATTTGTTAATCCTTCACCCATATGCAAATTATGCATATCACAACCTGCTAATAAGTTTTTATAGCCATCTCCATCTACATTAAATCCATATGATTTTGGATAAATGTGTTCACGGTCAATTTGAAATTTATTTTGCTGGTTAGTTTCACTTTTTTTAAAAATGTGAGGTTCTTGTTCGTATAAAATTTCACAATAAACATTATCACCAAGCCACCAATTTTTCTTATTATTATTTAAGTTATTAATTTCTTCTTCGGTTAATGGTGATTTATCATAATCTCGATCTAGAAGGAAATAATTATACCAAGAAGTAGAACCTCCATTATAATCAGCTTTCTTTTGATCCTTTTTTAAAATATCTTGTAGAGCACTTAAAAAAGCGTCACCTTTTAAATTTTTACCATCTAAAGAAGAATAATATGATTTAATTTCATCAGTTGTTGACATTAAGTCATTTATTGAAGTGATATTTCTTGAACTATCCAATTTATTTATATTAATTGGAGTCACTAATAACGTCGATATGGTTAATAAAGGTAAAGTTAATAATTTCATAGTTATTTAATTTGAGATTTAAAATATTTTGCAAGTTCCTTACTACCATATTTATAGTCAACTAATGTGTGATTTTTTATAAAGTAAATAGAAGGTGTATAGAAAAAATAGGTATCTTTTATACTTTTAGCCCCAAGCATTTCATCGACCAAAGTATTTATTATTTCGCTATAGTTTTCTGGCCTTGTTCTAAAATAATTTCTAAAATCAATATTAGTTTCTATATCACGGTCATAAATAAAAGGAGTGAAGGAATTTTTAACTTTATGATTTTTATAGGCATCAAAATAATCTAATACAGCACCTTTGATATCAGTACAATATTTACAATTTTCACCATAAAAATAGATGAAATAATCATTTGATTTTTCACTATACATTTCATCATTTATATTTAAAATTCCAAAATCTTGATAATAAGTTTTATAATCTCGATTTTTAGTATCTAGATAGCTTTCATTAGAGCAACTAAATAGTGACAATGTAGTAATAAGTAGTAAAAACTTTGCATATCTCATATAAAAAATTATAATTAACATTATAATAGATGTCTATATCTTTATTAAATCTACTAGAATTTTATTAATTTCTTTAGCTCCTACATAAATATTTTTTAATCTATTTTCTTTAATATTATATAAAGAAGGAGAACCAAAATAATAAATATCATAGAGGTTACTTTTATTAATAGAATAAGATTTTCTTTCTTCAATACTATAGGAGTTATTTGTTATAAAAAGTTCTTGAACCTCTTGTTTATTTATTTCGTATAAATAAATAGGTGGACTTAAGTTTTTGTCTAAATAATCAAACAGGCAGCCTTTTAAACTATCACAATAATAACAGTTAATTTTATAAAAGAAAATATAATACTCCTTATTATTTTTATTGAAAAATTCATTTTTGATATAGTTTATAGAAAAATTATCTTTGTAGTTTAAAAATTGTCGATTTAAAGAGTCAAAACAATTATTTTGATTATTTTTTTGACATGATGTCATTAAGTATATAAATAAAATATTTAAGATAAAAATTATTTTCATAAATCTTTCATTATACAAGTCGTAATGAAAGATTAATTATTGGGGGCATAAAAAAAGTCTCAAAGAGACTTTTTTAAATATCATCACTAATTTTTTTATTTCTTTAATTTTTTATTAACGAATTTAATTAAAACTATAATTTCATGGAAGAATAATGGAATTAATGATAAGCCAATCATAATGACCCATTCAATTAAATTTAAATTATATTCACCACTAGCTACACTAAATATATTTTGTACACCTGGAACTTCAATTACAAATAGTTGTAAAGCAAGACCAAATAAGAAAGCAAATAGCATCATCCAATTTTTATTTTTAAAAACATGAATAAATGAACGATTAACATTACTAATACCAATCATATGGAACAATTCGCTTAAACTCAAAGCAGTAAATGCCATAGTTTGTGCTTGATGACATATACCTTCATTTGAGACATAGAGATTATTTATAGCATTAAGCGAATAACAACCATTCATCCATGCTGGAACAAAATAAGCTAATAAAACACTAATTGTTAGGATTGCTCCATAAAGCAATGTATTTTTCATTCCACCGTTTGAAAATAAGCCATCCTTAGGATTACGTGGTTTCTCATTCATCAAATTAGGATCCTTTGGATCCATACCTAAAGCGATTGCAGGAAGACTATCAGTAACTAAATTAACCCATAATAAATGAATTGCAATTAAAGGAGATGGAAGTCCAAGACAAATTATAAAAAACATTACAAAAACTTCAGCAATATTACTACTTAATAAGAAAATGACAGTTTTTTTAATGTTAGCATAGATACCTCTACCTTCTTCGACGGCTTTTTCAATAGAAGCAAAATTATCATCAGTTAAAACCATATCAGCAGCACTTTTAGCAACATCAGTACCAGTGATGCCCATCGCTATACCAATATCAGCAGCTTTTAAACTTGGAGCATCATTAACGCCATCGCCAGTCATTGCACAAATATTACCATTTGCTTGAAATGCTTTAACAATTTGAACTTTATTTTCTGGTGAAACACGAGCAAAAACACGAGCATTTTTGCAAACTTCTTGAAGTTCATTTTGACTTAATTTATCAATATCTTGCCCCATAATACATTGATCAATAGAAGTAGCAATGCCTAATTCTTTTGCAATTGCAAAAGCAGTATCTTTATGATCACCTGTAATCATTACAGTTGTGATACCAGCGTTTTTAAATTTAGCTACTGCAGGTTTAGCTTCAGGACGAGCTGGATCTATCATAGCAACTAATCCTACAAAAACTAGATTTAATTCATTAATTTTCTTATTTTCCTTATTATATGATAAGGCTAACACCCTAAGAGCTTTATCGCTAAAATATTTATTTGCTTTATAAATATTATCAATATCTTCCTGAGTAATATCTTTTTCTACACCATTAATTAAAATTTTAGTAGTGTATTTTAAAATACTATCTAAAGCACCTTTAGTAAACGTGATAGTTTCTTTATCATTAATCCTATGTTTAGTAGACATCATTTTTCTAACACTATCAAATGGCAATTCATCAATACGAGGAGATTCGTTTTCTATATCTTTTTTATGCATTTCAAATTGATTAGCAAAAGCAACTAAAGCAATTTCTGTAGGGTCACCAAATAAACCCTCATCAACTGTTGCATTGCTACATAATGACATGCCCCTAGCTAACAATCTTAAATTATTATTTTTACTATCTTTATTAAAATCTTTATCAATAAAATAATGATTATCTGTGAAAGCTTCTAATACTGTCATTTTATTTTGCGTTAAAGTACCTGTTTTATCGCTACATACAACGCTAACAGCCCCTAATGTTTCAACGCTAGGTAATTTTCTAACAACTGTATTAGCCTTGACCATTCTTTGAACACCAATTGATAAAACTATTGTTACAACAGCAGCAAGTCCTTCAGGAATAGCAGCTACAGCTAAAGCAATAGCTGTTAAAATAGAATCAATCCATTGCTCGATATCACTTTGACTACCGTGGACAAATATCCAAATTATATCAACAATTAAAACAGCTACAATAATGACTAAAGTTAGAAGTCCTAATAATTTTGCAAGTTTGTCTAAAGCTTTTTGTAAAGGTGTTTCAGAATCTTCTTCGTTATCAATAGCTTTTGCTATTTTTCCAATTTCGGTATTCATTCCTGTTGAAACAACAATACCCATGCCTCTACCATAAGTAACAGGTGTTGACATATAAGCAAGATTTAATCTATCGCCAATTGGAACAACATTTGAAAAAGTAATTGAACTATCTTTCTCAACAGGTACACTTTCACCAGTTAGACTTGACTCATTTGCTTTTAAATTAATTGCTTCAACTAGTCTTAAATCAGCGCCAATTGTGTCTCCTTCTTCAAGAATTACAACATCGCCTGGAACCAAATCTTGTGATTTAATTTTAAATCTTTTGCCATCTCTAAGAACTGTAGTTTCGGGAGAACTTAGATTTTTTAATGCGTCAAGAGAAGTTTGTGCCTTTACTTCTTGAACAGTTCCAATAATAGAATTCATTATAATAACAGCTAAAATAATAACAACATCTGGCCAATCACCAGTATTTAAGAAATCAAATCCACTTTTTATCGACTCATATGTTGAGACAACAATAGTAACAACAATTGCAGCAAATAAAACAAATATCATTGGATTATTCATTTGCTCAAAAAATATTCTTATCCATGATTTCTTTTTCTTTTCTTGAAGCTTATTTGGGCCATATTTAGTTAAGCGTTCTTTTGCTTCAAGACTTGTTAAACCAGTTTTAATATTAGTACTAAAATTTTCTTCAACTTGTTTAACAGTTAATGTTTCATAATTTTTATTTTCCATAAAAAACTCCCTTTTATGGTCTTGCAAGAATTAACTGTACGATACCTGGTTTCCCGAGTTGTAGATATTCATACTTAGGCTACTCCCCATAACGAGATTATTTTATTTATAAAATAATTAAATTTCAATAAAAATAAATTATTTTCTATATTTTAATGTCAAATTCATTTGTTCTTCATATAGACAATCAAGTTTTGTAAATTTTGATAAGTAAATTGCAATAAAAACAATAATTATAGGTAATAAAGAATATTTCAAAGACAAAATTAGGTTATAATTAGAACTTCTTAAAATTGTAGTAAATATTAAAGAAGAAGAAGTTAAAGGTGTTTTAGTTATTATCCCGAATAACATGATAGCTGATATTAATGAATAATATTGAAAATATGCTATTGGTAATGAAAGAGTATTTTTTGAAATTAAACAAATTATTTGGCCGATTAAATATCCAATACTCATAATTGGTACTACTAAGCCACCGGTAACGCTTCCTGTTCCGGATATAATTGTCAATAAAAATCTTAATATTAATATAAAAATAATAAATGATAAATTAAAATTTATTACGTTTTCTTTCATTAATAATCCACCACTTCCTAGATACATATAAAAATAAATATTTAGTATAAAAATAATTATTAGTAATGGAAATGATCTAAATTTAATTAAGATATTTTTATTATTTTTTATTAAAAATTCTTTAAGTGTTATTAAAATTTTTACAAATAAATATCCTATAACGAGATCAAATATCATTATCAAAATGAGGATATAAGAAGTTTTAAAATCAATTTCTACAAAGTTATTTAATGATAGTAAAAAGTGTTTATTTATTAAAATTTCAATGCAAAAAGCGCTTAAAATAATTAAAATTCCTTTTATCAAATTTATAAATTTGAACGAATGAAACATCTCTTCAAATGCATAAACTAATCCACTTAAAGGAGATAAGAATGCACATCCAAAACCAATTCCTGATGCTAAAGGAATTAGATCATCATCTTTATTTTTTGTAATGTCGCAAACTAATTTTGAGAGTTTTCCAGCGATGACCACACTAGGTCCTTCACTTCCTAATGGTAGTCCAATAAATGAAGAAATATAAGAATTTATTATCATTCCAAAAACATCAAATTTATAATTAATTTTGCAATATTTTCTTATTCCTAATTCAAGAGAAGGAATGCCACTACCGTCAATTTGAGGACATAATTTAATTATAAAATAATTTGCTATAGAAAAAATAAATAAACAAATAATAAGTATAATAAAATTTATCAATGTTTTATTAGAATATAAATATAAAGATAAATTAGTAACATACTTCATTATAAATTGGTATGCACCAATAATTAAACCAATAACGAGTCCGACAAGTATACTAATTAAAAAAGGTTTTACTAATAAAAAAATTTTTTTCACTTTTATATAATAGCACTTTAACTAGATTTAATTATACTTTTTAATTATTATATATAAGTGCTGAGGTATGTTATGAAAACTAAAAATTGTTTATTTATACTATCGATATCATTATTTATTGTTAGTTGTGGTGAGAAAAATAGTAATGAAAATAAATATGGTGAAGTTACTAGTGAGGAATTTAAAGACTATGCTAAACATTTTACAACCCCAAAAGATTCAAAAAAATATGATATTGAAGGCAAATTAACAAATGGTGAAATGTCTTTTGATAGTATGCCTAATATAACTAATAAGTTCCATGCTGAGTTTGATTCAAATCTAGACACTTCAATTACTAAAGATTATAAACTAGATGGTAATTTGAAATTTACTACTGAAAGTAATTCAGATTATACAATAGATTATTATTTTAAATTAAACAATTCACAAAATGATAATTATTCATTGTCAGTTGTTCCATCTGAAGGAAAAGAAAATAGTTATGAAATAGATAAACAAACTTTTGAAAACAATGTGTCTAAAATCTTAGAATCGATTAATTATGGTTATATTACTTTAACTGATTCTGAAAAATTAATCGATGATCAAAATGCGACAAATCTTAAATTTTATATTTTTGATGAAAACTTAATGGGAATCAAATTTAATTATAATTATAGTGATTTAACAAGTGATGAAAATAAAAAATTAGAATTAAATTTAACAGATTGTACATTAATTTGTAATTATGAAGGTAAAATTAAATCAATTAATTCTAAAATTATTGTTAAAAATTTAAACCTTTCTAGTGATACATATCTAAATAGGAGTACGAGTACTTATATAAATGCAACTTTTAATTTAGATTTAAAAATTGTGTAAAAAAGTTTATTTAATATATTTTAATTTTAATTAAATATTGTTTTTGGAGAAAACATGGATTGGTTAAATATTATTTTAGTTTCATTATCAATGAGTGTCGATGCATCAATAGTAAATATAACAAATGGAATTAAAGAAAAAAATATTCCTATAATAAAATTATGTTTTATAGCATTTATATTTGGTCTATTTCAGTTTTTGATGCCTTTATTATCTTATCTTATAGGTTATAGTTTTAAAAATTATTTTGAAACTTATATTCCATGGATTTCATTTATTTTACTTTCTATATTAGCAATTAAATCTTTTATTGAATGGCTTAAGGATCAAAAAGATTCTTTAGAAATAAAAGCTGATAATAAAAATAAACTTTCCTTTTTTAATATATTTTTACAGGCTATTGCCACAAGTATTGATGCACTTTGCATTGGATTTGTTTATATTGATTATTCTTTAATTAACGCTTTAATTGTATTTTCGTGCATTGGAGTAATTACATTTATAATTAGTAGTCTAACAGGAATTTTTGGGAAGAGTATCGGAAAATATATAGAGAAATGGGCAGGATTAGTGGCTTCTATTGTATTTTTAACAGTTGGAATAAAAATTTTATTAGAAGGAATCATGTAAAATTAATTTCTGTTTTAATTTTCTTATTTTTAATAATATAATAAGTTTATGACTAAACAAATTGTTAAAAGAGATGGTCGCATTGAAAATTTCGATCAATCTAAAATTTATAGGGCAATAAAGAAAGCTTTTATTTCCACAAGAAATTCTTTCGATGATACACTGATTAAAAATTTAGTTAATAAAATTAATGATGGTATTGTAGAAGAAACAATTAGTGTTGAAGAAATTCAAGATTTAGTAGAAAAGTTTTTAATGGAAAATAATTATTTTGATGTAGCAAGAAATTACATTTTATATCGTGAAAATAGAAATAAAATTAGGCAATATCGATATGAAATTGCAAAGTTAGTACCATCTTATAATATTTATTCAATTTTAAAAGAATTTCAAAAAGATAATACTGATTTAAAATATTCTTTAGAAAATTTATTAATTAAATATAATAATTTTGATTTTTTTGATTTAGATGAAAAAGGAAAACTTTTATCATTAGTAAGATCTTGTGACGAACTTTGTAATGGTGATGCTTTAGAGTGGTCGTATCTTGGATATAGATTGTTTTCTTTAATTCTAAATGATATTTTAAAAGAAAATTATAAAAAATTTGACTGTAATTCGTTTAAGAAAAGATTAAATATTTATATTAATAAGTTTTTATTTTCTAGGGATCTATTAAGCTATTATGATGAAAAAGAAATAGATTTAATTGAAAAGTCAATTAATAAGAGTAGAGATAGATATATTAATTTATCAAAATTTAGAAATTTATTTGATAATTATTTAGTAAAGATGAATGGAAATCTTATAATGTCCCCACAAGAATTATTTATTTTTTTAGCAATGCAAATTGAAAAGAAAGCATCAAATAATAAATTAGAAAATATAAATAAAACTTATGAAGCTATTTCTAAAGGAGAAATTACTTTAGATAATAATTTTTTATTATCACTTAATAAAAGAAACTAATTATTTATTTTTTTCTTTTAATAATTTTACTTTTATTTTATTAAATAATGTTGGACTATATTCGATGATATAAAAACTGCTTATGCCAATTATAAATCCAATTATAGCTCCAGCAATGACATCACTAAAATAGTGATGTGATAATAAAACCCTGCTAAAACCCATTAAAATTCCAAATATTCCAAAAAAGATAACATATGGAAGGTAGAAAGTTCGCTCCTCTTTTCTTTTTATATAAAAGAAAAGTAAAGCACTAAAAGTGGCAAAAAATTGAAAAGTATGTCCACTTGGAAAGCTCGGAGAATCTGGTTTTAGACCATAGACAGTATTATTATTATTTACAATAGAAACTAAATTATTTATAAGATTTGGATCTTCAAAAGGACGGGCTCTATCAAAAATGTTTTTGAATATTAAGTCATTAAAAATTAATGTGAATAAGACTGATAAAAGACAGACAAGGCCAATTTTTCTAGTTTTTTTAAGTAAAATTAATAAAACACCACTTATTAATAAGAAAATCCCAAGATTACCTAAAGCACTGAAAACAACTATAGCCTCTTTAAATTTTGAAGGTAAAATGTCAAAAAATTTAGAGAAAGCAATAGCAATAGAATTGTCAAAATTATTGGACCATACAGAATTTAAGATCATAATTAATTTAACTCCTTCAAATATTTTTTAGCTAAAAGCAAGGTTTCTTTATCAGTATTATAAGTTAATAAATTATAAGCCTCTATAAATGGTAAAAATTCAATCTTTTTAACTTCATTATCATGGTTGTCGACTGCTTCGTTATTTGAAATTACTCTTGCGATAAAAAAATGAACATCCTTAATGACGTTTTCATAAGGAGAATAAGTAATAATATGCTCAAAATTTGTATCTATTATGACATCTAAAGAAGTCTCTTCTTTAATTTCTCGATAGGCACATTCTAATAGCGTTTCATTATTTTCAACATGTCCTTTACATAATGAAATATGACCCAAAGACATATATTCAATTAAAAAATAATATTCATTATTGAATATTTTATAAATAACTGCTCCAGAACTAATTTCTTTTTTAATCATTGTAACTTTAAATTTGGCGGAGAAAGAGGGATTTGAACCCTCGCAGGCTTTCACCTCTAATGGTTTTCGAGACCATCCCCTTCGACCACTTGGGTATTTCTCCATACGTACTATTTTAAACAAATTATAGGATTAATGATATAAAAAAATAAGTAAATTCAAGAATTAAAACTATAAAAGAATATACTTTTAGTATATACTTTTATTTATGATAATTTTGTTGAAACTGAATGAAAAGGAAATATCATTGTTAGTTGCTCTAATAACAATGATTTTATTGATAATATTTCTTTTTATTTACTTTACAATTAGTTATATTGAAAATGTAAAATATAAAACAAAAATTAATAATTGCTATAATGGTGCATTTTCATTTGTCATCGACTATAAAAATCAAACTACGTCCTGCTTCGACCTTAAAAATCTAAAAAGTAATTATAAAACATCATTTGAAGCTTTTTTAGGATTATTTGAAAAAGATGAGCGAACTGTATTAAGGAATTGGCTTTTTGATTTGATTGATTCTGCAGCACCTTTTAGTAATGAAGATGATAAAAATGTCATATTGGTAAATATTATTTCGAAAAATAATAGAAAGAAAAAAAATAAAAGAACAATATTGCGTTGCCGTGGCGTTGATAAAAATAGAAAAATTATTTATTTAGATGGAGAATTTTTATTAAATACTCCTTTTAATTTTACAACAGAAAAAGGAAAGAAAATAATTAAAAATAATTTTTATTCGTTAGATCAAATTAAAAACTTATATGATACTAACTATTTTTTAAAAGGCACATTTTACGTTATTCAATTGAATAAAAAAAAGAATACTAATGATGAATTTTTTAATTATGCTGCTATTAAATATTTAATAATCGATTCATTAAATAAACTTTATAATAATTCTCTTCTATATTTTTTCTTTAGTAAAAAAGCAAATGAAATATGTTTTATTGATACGCATGATATTAGTGAGTATCAACTTCCAAAAAAAATTCATGTTATTCAAACTTTAATTGATGAAGTTCTTGAAATAAAAGGATATGCAAATTCTTTTGAATATTATGTTTATGCAAGCTTTTTAAGCGATTTAAGTAAAAATTTTGATAATAGTTACGATATATTTGTTAAATTAGAATCTATTGAAAAAGATGAAAGAAAGAAGTATTCAATTTATAAAAAAGAGCAGAAAAAGTTTTTGAATTTCGATGATGGATATAAAAATGAAGTTATTAGAATAATACGAAATCAGAAAATCGATGTTAAATTTAGACCAATAGCACATATTGCTAATAAAAGAGTTGTAAACATCGGATATATGACTTTTATTAATCCAGTTGATACTATTTTTACTAGTTTTAATGAATTAAAAAAATATGTTACTTTAAATAATCTTGATAAGGAATTATTTTCATTAATTATTCGAAAAGTACTACCAACTTTTTCAAGTGAAAAAGATAATTCTCAACAAAAATTATTTTTATCAATCAAAATTGATCAAGTTTCCTTTGCTATGAAGAATCTTGCACATTTTTCAGGAGTCAGTGAAATTTCAATAGTGCTTTGCTTTGAATCGAGTGAATTTATTGATTCAGAAGACGATCTTGATTTATTAAAAAAGTTAAAGTTACTTCAAGAAAAAGGCTATGAATTGGCACTATTTACACGTAGCGATGACTATATATTAAAATCTAAAACATATGCAATATTTGATTATTTCTTTTTTAATTCAGAAGTTGAATCTAATGTAAAATATAATTCAGCTAGTTTTTTGAAGGCACATAGATTTTTAGATAAAATTGTTAAATATAACGCAATAATAGTATCTTATGATGCTCCAAATATGCAAGCTATTGAATTGCTTGTAAAATCTGGCATTGAATATTTTAGTAGTGATGCATTATCACCGAAAAGCTCAATGCTATTACCTTTTGACAAAAAATTATCAAAAAAACTATTAAATATGTATAAACAATAAAGGAGATATAAAGATGGAGATTAAAAATAAGGAAATTACTGGGAGAGATGTTGATTTTGCACAATGGTATACAGATATATGTAAAAAAGCAGAATTGATGGATTATACAGAAGTAAAAGGTTTTATTATTTATAGGCCTTACGGATATGCAATTTGGGAACAAATACAACATTATTTAGATAAGGAATTTAAAAAAACTGGACATGAAAATGTATATTTACCTCTTGTAATTAATGAATCGCTATTTAATAAAGAAAAGGAACATGTTGCTGGATTTGCTCCTGAAACACTTATTGCTACTATTGGCGGAAAAGAAGAACTACAAGATAGACTTATCATTCGACCAACAAGCGAATGCTTATTTTGTGAACATTACTCGCATATTATTAAAAGTTATAGAGATCTACCTAAATTATATAATCAATGGTGTAGTGTTGTAAGATGGGAAAAAACAACTAGACCTTTCCTTAGAGGTAGTGAATTTTTATGGCAAGAAGGGCACACAATGCATCGAAGTGAAGTAGAAGCAAAAGAAGAGACGCTTAGGATGCTGGATATTTATGATAAATTAGGACGCGATTTATTAGCTATCCCTTTTGTTAAAGGAAGAAAAACTGATAAGGAAAAGTTTGCTGGTGCACTTGAAACCTACACAATTGAAGCCTTAATGCATGATGGAAAAGCTTTACAAAGCGGCACAAGCCATTATTTTGGTGATGGATTTGCTAGAGCGTTTGGAATAAGTTATTTAGATAGTGATGGAAAAGTTAAAACGCCTTATCAAACATCGTGGGGAGTTTCAACTAGATTATTAGGTAGTATTATTATGGTGCATGGTGATGATAATGGTTTAGTTTTGCCACCATTTGTTGCGCCTACTCAAATCGTAATTGTTCCTATACAAATGGCTAAAGAAGGGGTTGTAAAAAAGTGCTTAGAAATAAAAGAAAGACTTGAAAAAGTTGGTTTTAGGGTTAAATTTGATGGAACAGATAAAACTCCTGGATGGAAATTTAGCGAATACGAGATGAAGGGCGTTCCTTTAAGAGTTGAAATTGGTCCTAAAGATATTGAAAAGAATCATATGGTCATCGTAAGAAGAGTAGATCATGTTAAAGAATTTGTTGAAATCGACGATTTATTAGAAGAAAAAATTAATAAAGAACTTCATAATATCCATGATTTAATGTATAAGAAAGCGTTAGCAAATTTATTAAATAGTATAACTGAAGTTCATAATATGGATGAACTTAAAGCGGCTCTTGATAAAGGTGGATATGCAAAAATGATGTGGTGTGGTGATAGAGAATGCGAAGATATGATTAAAAATCTATACCAAGCAACTGCTAGATGCATCCCATTTGATCAACTCCCATTTGATGATAAATGTTTAGTGTGTGGTAAAAAAGCAAAATATGTTGTTCTTTTTGCTAGAGCTTATTAAAAAATAGTTTAGTTTTGCAGTGTTTATTAAAAAATTACTTTCATTTTGAAGAAAGTAATTTTTTTTATTAAATAAAAAAAGTTCGAATCACCGAACTCATTTTTTAAGTGGCGGAGTAAGCGAGACTCGAACTCGCGCACGCCTTGCGACGTCTACTTCCTTAGCAGGGAAGCCCCTTCACCAACTTGGGTATTACTCCACAAATGAACTTTTTTATACTAACAAAATCGTATCTATTTTGCAATACAAATTATTGGAGCACCCAGACGGATTTGAACCATCGATCATTGAGTTGCAGTCAATTGCCTTGCCAGACTTGGCTATGGGTGCACCGCTTGATTATTATACATATTTCTATAATTTAAATCAATAAAAAATGCATATTGTGAATTCTTAAAGTAAAT
>DJQS01000018.1 GCA_002438785.1 Caryophanales bacterium UBA6380
CAGATTGATCATTATTACAAATAACTAGATAGCTAATACTTAATTTATCATCGATATTAATAATATTTTTAGAAACATACTTTTTATATTTTCACATACACTGATAGCAAGACTAATTAAATAGTATTTTTTCATAATTCTTTTCGAACAAATAATATATATTTAAATAACGTTTTAAGGTTATAGACATCCAAATTTAAAAGTATTATAAGTAACAAACTAAACTCGAAACTTATTTTTTAATGTTACATGAATCTAATAAAATATATATTAATTCAGAATTGCTTTTTTCTTGTTTAAATATACTTAATGATTTTGCCTCGCTTAATGCTAAAAAATTCTAATGAACAACTCCTATAATTGATCCAATTAAATTATAAACAAGATGTCTTTTTATTTAGAGATTTTTTTCCATATCATTTGCTATAATACAAGTCAGATTATATAAATAAAATTTAATTTAAAAAAGGGGCTGATTTTGAAAAATCCTCGAGTAATTTATTTATATCAGCTTTAAAATCCTTATTTGTTTCTTTAATCCTTTTAATTAGTTCTATTAATAAAGACTTAACACATCTTTTAGTCATCCTATGTAAGCCAAAATAAACATGCCTCCCATTTTTATTCTCTATAACTAAGTATGGAATTTTACCAGATACAAGAACTTTTTTCTTTCTAGAATCAGTACGTAGAGAAATAATTTCAATACTTTTAATATTAGAGTATTTTATTGAAGCATTATATTGCAATCGCTCTTTGCGGCGATATCCATATGTATGTAAATCATTCTTAACATAAATGCATGTCGAATTAAGCGTAATATTTCCTATATAAAATATTATTAGATAATAGGCAAAAAGGAGCATACCTGAGTAATATATAATAGTTTTAAGAATTAAATGCCCATCAAAATTTCCGTCTTTGCACTCTGAAATAAGTTTAATTGTGCTACTAACAACACCATATTTTATTGTCATTATTAACAAAAATATAAAAAATAATTGTTCTAAAATTGACATAAACGATAATCGTAAAAAAATTCTTTTCATAAATCCTTTATTTATACATTAATGTATTTAAAATTCATCTATTGCAGTATTAAATACAATATTAGCAATATTTTCGACTAATTTATATTTAAATATTTTCATAAAAGTTTTATCAGAAATTCTTGTTATTGTTCCTTTGCGAAATTTAGTAAATACTTGTCTTGATATTGATAAATAAGAATTTTTTCCTAAATTTATTCCCTCAATTTCAATCATTTTACCTAAAATCGTTGCTTCAATAGAAATTATTGTACTAATTATTGCTGCGTTTATCATATCCTGCTTAGAATTATTTGCTCCTTCAAAATTATTTTGAAAAAACATTCCAAATACAGTTGATGAAATATCAGCTAATAAGTTAGTGAATATTGATAGATGCCCATGAAAGACATATTCTAATGAACCTCCAATGGCTCCGCCTAAAGTATTTCCAAAAAATTCCGACCAAGACCAGTGCCAATTACCAGTTATTGTAAATGATACAACTTCTGATACTGCATAAGAAGTTGCACCAATAATGGCTCCTATAAATGTTGATACTCCTAACCCTATTAAATATGATATTAAACTAAAAGTTCCGAATGGATCAACTAAATTTACTGGATCATTTTTACAATAAGAAAATAAATTTAATCCATTAATATTTTCTAATTCAAGATTGCTAATGCTATCTGGAGTAATAAATCTACCTGTTTCAGGATCATAATATCTTGAAATTAAATAATATAATTTAGTTTCATCATCAAAATAATACCCTTTGTATCTAAAAGGATTTATCTTTCCTATTGTATTAGCACTTGTTCCTTTAATCGATATTATTTTACCAAAAGCATCTAAAACATATTTAGCAACTAAAGTTCCTAAAGAATCAATAATACCTAATATATTGCCTAATGAATCTCTTACATAATAATAAATCTCAACTTTATCTTTTATAAAGCCATATAAAATATTATTCTCATCGTATAAAAAATCTAATTCATAATCATTAGTTTTTTCATTTATTAATTTATTTCCTTCGTAAATATATTTATGAGAATTTCCATACATATCTTTTTTTAATGTTCGAACACCTTTATCATCATATTCAAAGTCATAAAACATAGAGCCTTTAACAAATCTAGATAATCGACGACCTTCAAAATATAATCTATTTGTTTTATATGTATCAATAATTAATGGTGATTTGTTATTATAAGTAACCGAAATTCCGTCAATAGAAGCTAGTCGATCTTTTATAGATGTGTCATACGTTAATTTTGTCTTATCTTTTAAAATTATATTACCATATTGGTCATAATTATAAATTTTATTATCTTCTTTGATTAAATTAGAAATAGCTAGATTATTGCTTTTATAAAAATAAGTTTTTGATAATGTATTTTTATTATTAATATATGCTTTAACTAAATCGCCAATATCTAATTCAATTAATTTAGCATAAGATTCTAAACCTTGATTCATTTTAATTTACCCTCTAATTTATTTTAAAATAAATCTATTTAAAACACAAATGTGTATAACTAAAGAATAATATTTTTAGTCAATATTTAAAAAGAGAGATTTTAATAGAATTTATTAACAAAACATTTTTTCACATTATTTGTTATTGTACTAAAATGATGAAATTCAAATCATAAATTTTAATCACAAAAAATAATTAAACATGAATATAAAATCTAGTATTTATAGTTAATTTAATAAAAGGTCTTATTTAAAAAGGTAATAAATCATTTAATTTTAGTTAATCTAGCACTATAAGTTTTATAACTTCCAGTAGTAAATTCTAAAGAATAACTTCCATCACTATTTTTCTTTAAGATAAATGAATCATCACTAATATAAAAATAAAATGTATTATCATAAAAATTAATATTAGTAGCTCGATATGGTCCATAT
>DJQS01000011.1 GCA_002438785.1 Caryophanales bacterium UBA6380
AAGTACTTGATGATTTTGTATCATTTAATGCTAAAATATTCATATAGACATCTCCTTATAATTCGTCCAATTAAATTATAAACCAGATGTCTTTTTTTTAGAGATTTTGTTTCATATCATCTGTTATAGTACAGAGCTTGTCTTAAGAAACAAATAAATTATTGTTTAAATTCTATAATTATTGTAAAATATTGAAGATTGTTTATGACAATTTATAAATGTAATTTATAAAGGTGATGTATTTATGAAAAGATTTATTGGATATTTGATTTTATGCTTAAGTATATTGGTTTCTGTTTTTGTTGGATTCATTCCAACTTTTTATAACGTAAATTCAAGTGTTGATTATGCTAGTGGAAAGGAATTTATTTATCAAGTCAAAGCAAAAAGTCTTCCTAGTAATAATATGAGTTATGTAAATTCTGACTCGAATAAAAAAACTGATGATGATTTAATGACTGATATTGATGATATTTTAGATGTTTTTAAGGATCGCTTAAATAAGTCCGAAATTAGTAATCCTATAGTTGAACGTGTTGATGCAAACAATCCGAATGAATCTGACGGTATTTATACAATTCGTGTTGCATATAAGGCACAATATGAACAATTATATGAAGCAATTAATAATTATTTAACTTTTGACTGGAATTTAAGTGTTTCAATAATTCAAGATAATTTTTCAACATCACAAGTTAATGATGGGAAAGATCAATTGTTTAAAAGAGGTGAAGCAACATTAGATACTTCTAGTGGTTCGCCTATTATTAAATTACCTCTTGCTAACCAATCATTTTTTTATGACAGTATTTTTAAAAAGGTTACCGAAAGCGAATCTAGTGGAGAAACTAAGAGTGCTTTTAATTTTTCTGATAATTTGATAAAAAATGCTGATGAAACTACAGATGAAGATACACCTGAAGATAAAGATTATATTTATATTGTTAATAACTGGGCAAACGAATATAGTATTGAGAATGCTGTTAGCAGTGATAAATCTTCCACATATTATAGTGCTGCAGTTAACAATGTCTTGTATAAACTTAATACAAAATCTCCTGCAGATATGTTTGAAGGATATGATGCAAATAATGAAAGTAAAGATGGTTATAGCACTATTTTGATAAATTATGGTGATTATATACCAAGTTCAGTTAATAATGTGACTGATAAAGCTGTTTTACAAAGATTAGTGCTTTCATTAGCCAATATTGAAGTAAATAAACTTAATTCTAAGTCAATTGGATATGATGTTGTATTACTTAATAGTAGTTTTCCAGCTGATTCAACGACTACTAATATTGTTCCTGCAATTGTTGAGAATTTAAAATTACATGGTAATTTAACATTATCGACCTTGCTTTATGCCACAATTGCTACATTCATTTTAGTTATATTATTTATGACATTAAACTATGGCATTGCTTCACTAATTGGAGTAAGTGTAACTAGTGGAGTATTAATTTGTAGTTCAGCATTGCTTTCACTTTTTGGAGTTCAATTTAATATAGGTACTATTGTCGCACTATTAACTGTAGCTGTATTATCTATTTTCTCAGTCTGTGTCTATTTTAATAAAGTAAAAGAAAGTTGCTATTTAGGAAAAAATCTAAAAAAAGCAAACTTAGAAGCAAGCAAAAAAACAATATTTTATCAACTTGATTGTTCTTTAATATCTATTATATTAGGTGTAATTGGATATCTATTTAATAATGCCGTAATAATGTCAATTGGTGCTATATTAATTGTTGGTGGATTATTTAATTTTCTATTCTGTGCATTTGTTTTAAGGGGCTTATATTGGCTTTTGGCAAATTCCTCATTTATTGAAAAACATATTGATTTATTAAAATTTAAAAAAGATTTAATTCCAGATTTATCAAAAGATGAAAAGCCTTCTTATTTTGATGATTTTAAAAAAGCAAAAATAACCAAAAAAAGCAAAATAATAACTAGTGTAATTTTAGGTATTTTATTAATAGGAAGTATAATTGCTTTACCTACTGTTACTTTAATTAGTGGAAATGTATATGGTGCAAATACAAGTGAAGCGACTACATCTGAAGTTTTTATTCAATATAAAATAGATGCTAATGATGAGTCAATTAAAGGTTTCACTACAATTGCAAATTTAGAAGAAAATTTATTAAATAAAATAATTGTCAAATCAGGAAATGATGTTTCTAAACTTTCCTATAAAGAAGGAAATACTAAAGTAATGTATACTACAAACATAATCGATGATAAAGGCAATACACAATATCAATTTACGTATATTATTAAGTTAGATGAGATATATTCTGAAAATGATAACTTTTATTACATCGAAGATGGCACTACTAATATTCCTGATAGCCTAACTGCTAAAAGTTTGGTTAGTGTTATAGCCGACACTATAAAAGATGGTACTATTAATGACTCCATAAGTAATGCAAAAGTATATTTAGGTACTATATTTAATTACTCCGATGATTATTTAAATTATGATATGTTTATTTATATTGTAATTGGTATTGCCATAATTTTTGCCTACATTTTACTAAGATATGGCTTTAGTAAAGCAATTATTTCTTTATTATTTGTTAGCAGCATTTCTACAATAGGAGTTGGATTCTTCTCAATGCTAAGAGTAGGATTTGCAAGTACGAACACTATAGGGTTAGTTATGATTGTGATGTTTGTTTATTTATCTATATTATATTATTTCAGCAAAGAAAAGAATTATCTCAAGGATAATCGCCCTAAAATTGTAGATAATATAACGCGAAATGAGATAATTTCAGAATCACACGCTTTAAGTAGGTTCCAATTATTAACTATTACTGGAATATGTTTATTAGCGATTGTTCCTTTTATAATAACAAAATCATTTAAAGAAACAGTCATATTGATGAGTGTTTTATCAATTTTCTTTACAATGTTAGCTTTAAACTCACTTTTATTAACTAGTGAACAATTTTCTTTTGATGTTTGGACTAAAATTAAAAATTCAGTTCATCAAATAAGTAATGGTTTTATTAATAAAAAAGAAGAAAAAAATAAGAATAAAAAGAAAAATAAAAAGAGTGAAGATGGACCACAAGAGGCTACATTTATAGGAATTAACGATTAAAAGGCGAAAGCCTTTTTTATTTAATTATGAAAACATTTTTAGGTAAATTATTGGATTTTTATAATATAGATTTTAATCAATATAAAAATGATTATTTAGATGATAACTTAGTTTTACCATCCTATACTAATTTCAAAAATATTAATGATGCCTGTTTATTTTTAAAAGAAAAAATAAAAAATAATTCAAAAATATTAATTTACGGAGATTATGATTGTGATGGTATTATGGCTACTTCAATAGTTTATTTGCTATTAGAAAAATATGGCTGTAAAGCCGGATTTTATATTCCTTTTAGAGAAACTGATGGGTATGGACTAACAATAAAAAATATTGATAAATTTTATTCTCTTGGCTACGACACAATAATTTTAGTAGATAATGGAATAACATTAAATAAAGAAGTTGATTATTTAAAAAGGCTTGGCTTAAATTGTATCATTATAGATCATCATATGATTCAAACGGAACTGCCAAAAGCAGATTACATAATTCATCCTATGATTAATGATTTTTTTGATGTAAATATGAGCGCAGGAGCCGTTGCTTTCTATTTTAGCTATGCATTTTTAGGATATATAGATCCATATTTAGCAACTCTCGGATCTATTTCAATTTTAAGTGATTTAATGCCCTTAAAAAAATATAATAAGACTTTAGTTAAAATAGGGCTTAAATTTATTAATGAATACAAATATTCAAACATTGTATCATTATTAAATAAATATAATGACATAAACGAGTTTGATCTTACTATGAACTTAATTCCTAAAATTAATGCCGTAGGTAGGATAATAAACGATAATAATTTATTTAATATTGTTAGAACTTTTATTACTAATGACAAAAATAAAATATTTGCATATGCAAATTGGATTGAAGATGTAAACACAAAAAGAAAAGAATTAGTTAAGACTTTATTTGAGAACTTAAAAATTGATAATTCAAATTCTATGATAATTGAAATTTTGAATACAAAAGAGGGGCTGATAGGTCTTATCGCAAATAAAATAATGATAGAGTACAATAAACCAGTTTTAATTATAGTTGAAGAGAATAAGGACAATGATTTATTAAAAGGGAGTTTGCGAGCAAAAAATGGATTCAATGTTATTGAAGCATTTAATGCGATTCAAGATTTAGTTATTTCTTTTGGCGGACATAACAATGCTGGTGGAGTTGAATTTAAGAAAGAAAACTTGCCAAAAATAAAATGTAGACTTTTTGAGTTCGCAAAAATGCACACTTTTGTTGATGAAAAAGAACGAGTAATAGAAATAATGCCACAAGATGTAAATTACGAAAACTATTTAACTTTGCGTAATTTTGCTCCTTTTGGACAAGATAATCCTTTGCCACTTTTTAAGATTAAAAATTTTTATACAAATTCTTTTGTTCTTAGCAAAGATAAAAAACATATATTAACTTCATTGTCTATTAATTCAAATTTAGTCTATTTTAACTATGATAAGTCTATATTAAATTATAATTCAATCGATTTAATCGGCACGATCAATGATAATTTTTTTAAGAATCATCATATCGCTCAATTTAAAGTAATTAATTATATTACAAAATAATTTTTGTAGTAATATATATTTATGGAACAAATTAATAACGAAATTGCATCACAAAACGAAAAAGCATTAAAGCCAAATGGCGGATACAAAATGCATACCTATCAAGAGGTTAAAGCTAATTTTTTAACATATATTCATAACGATTCTAGTATTGCATTAATTGATAAAGCATATGCTTTTGTTGAAAAAAAACATTCAGGTATTTTTAGAAAAAGTGGTGAGCCATACATTCATCATTTAATTGAAGTTGCATATATTTTGACCACCTTACAATGTGGACCTATAACCATCACAAGTGGTTTATTACATGATGTCGTAGAAGATACAGATACTACAATTGAAGATATAAAAAATATGTTTGGTGATGAATGTGCTAACATTGTTGATGCTTTAACAAAAATTCAACGACTTAAATTGTCACATCGCACTCAAGAAGAGTTTGAAGCTGAAGATCGCCGTAAAATTTTCTTAGGAATGGCAAAAGATATACGTGTTATTTTAATCAAATTAGCCGATAGACTACATAATATGCGCACAATCGAAGCATTAAAGCCTGATAGACAACAAGCTTTAGCTAAGGAAACTCTTGATGTTTTTGCTCCTATAGCTCATCGTATTGGAGTTTATAAAATTGAAAGCGAACTCGAAGATTTATCTTTAAAAATTCAAGAGCCAGAAAAATATAATGAAATATTATCTTTGTTAAATAACAAAATTAAAAATAGAGGTAAGGCTCTTGAAGCATTAAAGAAAAAAATAGCTGATATAATTCTTAAAAATGACATCCCTTTTGAAATAGAAAGCAGAGTTAAGTCGATTTATTCCATTTATAAAAAAATGTATTTAAAAGGACGTAGTTTTGATGAAATATATGATGTATTAGCTTTAAGAGTTATTACTAAAACTGAAATCAATTGTTATGAAATTTTAGGTTTGATTCACGCTCAATTTAAACCAATTCCTGGAAGATTTAAAGATTATATTGCTGTGCCTAAGCCAAATATGTATCAATCTTTACATACTTCAATTGTTGCTGGTGATGGTAATATTTTTGAAATTCAAATACGTACAAAAGAAATGGATGAAGTGGCTGAAATTGGTATCGCTGCACATTGGAGATATAAAGAGGGAGAGAAATATAATCCAAAAAGAGAACAACAAGAGATTGAAGAAAAACTTCACTGGTTTAGAGATTTCGTCTCTATGAGTTCCGAAAGTAATGATGAAACTGCGCAAGAATATATGAAACATTTGTCAAAAGACATCTTTGAAGCAAACGTTTATGTATTTACACCTAAAGGTCGTGTTATAGATTTACCAGCTGGTTCAACGCCATTAGACTTTGCTTATAGAATTCATACAAAAGTAGGAGAACAGGCTGTTGGAGCAATGGTAAATAATATGCTAGTACCATTGAACACAATTTTAAAAACAGGCGATGTAGTTGATATAAAAACTTCAAAAACATCTCCTGGGCCAAATGAAGGATGGTTAAATATTGCTAAAACCAATACAGCAAAAGCTCATATTAAAAAATTTTTAATTAAGAAAAATAATGAACTTTTAAAAGATGAAAAAATTTTAAGAGGAAAGCAAGCATGTGTTGATTTCTTCAAAGAAAGAGGAATTGATGAAAAAGAAATGGAAAACTTATTATCTACTGAAAATATACTAAAAAATTACCATTTTGCTAATTTAGAAGAATTATATATCGGCGTAAGTAATCATAATCCTAATCCAGTTGCATTCTGTGATTTTCTCGGAATTAAGAAAAAAGATAATAGTAATTTACCACTATCTAAAAAAATAAATATTGATAACGATAATTGTCCAGTTACAGTAAAAGGTGCTGGCAATGGATTAAAAATTACATTAGGAAATTGCTGTACTCCAATACCTGGTGATACTATTGTTGGCTATGTAACAAAAGGTATGGGAATTACCGTACATAGGGCAAATTGTCCTAATTTAAAAAATTCAAAAAACAGATTAATTGATGTTCAATGGAAGGAAAATCTAGGAATTGCAGATTATCCTGTTGATATTCAATTGGAGTGTAATGATCGTCCTAATTTACTTGCGGATATTTTGTCAACATTAAGTTCAAATAAAATTAAAGTTACTGAGTTAAATGCTCGTGTCCACCCTGAAAATTTAACATGCACAGTATTTTGCCAAATATACGTGCCTGATTTAAATACTCTTAATAAAATATTTCAAACGTTAAAAAACGTTCATGATATTTTTGAAGTTAAAAGAAGAATACATTAATTGCTACTAATAATTATTTATTTTGATAAGATTATTATTTATAATAATAAAGATTGAGGATTTTTATGTTTAATGTTTTAAAAGGGACACATGATGTCATATTAGAAGAGGCAAATCAATATTCTTATGTTGAAGAATTATTAACAAAAGTTGCATTATTATATAATTATAAAGAGTTTAGAACACCTATAATTGAAAGTAGTGACTTATTTTTAAGGAGTGTTGGAGAAGGTAGTGATATTGTTAGAAAAGAAATGTATACATTTTTAGATAAAGGTAATCGACAAATCACTCTTAGACCTGAAATGACTGCAGGTACGATAAGAAGTATGGTGAATAATAAACTTTTTGCGTCTCAAGATTTTCCTATAAAAGCTTTTTACGTTGGACCTAATTTTAGATATGAGAGACCACAACAAGGTAGATATCGCCAGTTTAATCAATTCGGAATCGAATGTTGTGGAGTAAATTCTCCTTATCGAGATGCTGAAGTTATTTCTCTTGGATATAATGCGTTAAAGATGCTTGGATTTTCAAATTTAAAGTTGAAAATTAATTGCCTTGGCGACGAAGAAAGTAGACAAAATTATCAAAATGCATTGAGATGCTATTTTAAAGATAAATTAAATGAGATGTGTGATGATTGCAAAGAACGATTTCAAAAAAACATATTACGAATTTTAGATTGCAAAATACCACATGATATTGAAATTGTTAAAAATGCTCCTAAAATTTCTGACTATTTAAGTGATGATTCGAAAAAATATTTCAAAATTATAACTGATTTTTTAGATGAAGTTGGAATTGAATATGAACTCGATGATAATTTAGTTAGAGGACTTGATTATTACACTGGGGTTGTTTTTGAGTACCATTATATTTCATCATTAGGTAAATCATATGGTGCACTTGGTGGTGGCGGACATTATGGTCATTTAATAAGTGAAATAGGTGGTCCTGATATTGAAGGAGTAGGACTTGCTTTTGGTATAGAGAGATTAGTTAGCGTCATGAAAGATGATCAACTATTTGATAATATTGAAAATAATTTAGACATTTATATTATGCCAATTGGTGATAAAGCATTAAATGAAGCTAGTATATTAGCAAATTTTTTAAGATTAAATGGGTATTCGACTGATATTTGCTTAGAAAGCAAAAATATATCGCAAATGTTTAAAAAAGCTGAGAGAAGAAAAGCAAAATTTGCTATTGTCATCGGAGATGATGAACTAAAAAACAATTCTATAAATTTAAAAAATTTATCAAGCAAAGAGCAATTTAATGTAAAAAAAGACGATTTATTAGAAACTTTAGATAGAATATTTGATGTTAGTGATGATCAACATCACCATGAGGAGATTTAAAATGATAGAATTAGAAAGAACTCATCATTGTGGAGATTTACGATTAGAAGATGTGAATAAGAAAGTTGCTGTTTTAGGATGGGTCAGTAAAAAAAGAAATCTTGGTAGTTTATTATTTATAGATTTACGTGATCGTTATGGAATCGTTCAAATTTTAGTTAAGACAGATGAATTAGATATTCCGGAAATAAGAAATGAATACCTTATTCAAGTTTTTGGAGTTGTCCACAAGAAAGATGTTCCAAATAAGAACTTACCAACCGGGGAAGTCGAAGTTATTGCAACAAAAATTAATTTGATCAATAAAAGTCAAAATCCACCAATGATTATTGCTGATGAGACTGATGCTCTTGAAGATGTTCGTCTTAAATATCGTTATTTAGATTTAAGAAGGCCTATAATGCAAAAGAGGTTTTTTACTCGTGCAAAAATTGTCAAATGTGTTCATGAATATTTAGATGCACATGATTTCATAGAAGTTGAAACACCTATTTTAACATTATCTACTCCTGAAGGAGCTAGAGATTATTTAGTACCTAGTAGAATACATCACGGATCATTCTACGCTTTACCACAATCTCCACAATTGTTTAAGCAATTGTTAATGATTTCAGGATTTGAAAGATATTATCAAATTGCTAAATGCTTTCGAGATGAAGATCTTCGTGCTGATAGACAACCTGATTTTACTCAAATTGATATTGAAACAAGTTTCTTAAATGAAGACCAAATTTTGACATTAACTGAAGGCCTTATTAAAAAAATTTATAAAGATGTCATAAATTATGATGTTAAATTACCTTTAAGAAGAATACCTTATGATGAAGCTATGAATAAATATGGTAGTGATAAGCCTGATACCCGATTTGATTTACATTTAGAATCCTTAAAAGATATTTTAATTAATAATCAAGACTCTTTATTTAAAGATAATAAATATGTTAAGGGGTTTAAAATAGAAGGGGTTGCAAGTGAGACTTCTAGAAAAATTCAAGATGAATATAATTTGACAGCGAAAAAGTTTAATTTAAAATCGTACATATTTATAAAGTTTATAAATAATAAACTTGAAGGATCTGTTGTTAAATTTTTAAGTGAAGATGAGCAAAATCGAATTATAAAATTATTTTCACTAAATGAAAATGACTTATTAGTTATTGGTGTAAGTAATATTTTAAAGACATTAAATTTTGGCTTAGGTGCTATTCGTTCACAACTTGCAAAAAAATATAATTTAATAAAACCTAATACTTACGATATTTTATGGGTTGTTGACTTCCCTTTATTTGAAAAAAGCGAAGAAACTGGCGAAATTACACCATGTCACCATCCATTTACTAGACCTTTAGATAAGGATTTAGATAAATTAGAAAGTGAACCATATAAAGTTTATAGCTATACTTACGACATTGTAATGAATGGTTACGAAGCCGGTGGTGGCGGATTAAGAATTTATGATCAAGATGTTCAAAAACGTATTTTTAATGTCTTAGGTTTTTCAGATGAAGACATTAAACACAAATTCGGTTGGTTTATTGATGCATTAAAGTTTGGAACTCCACCCCATGGTGGTTTGGCTTTTGGCTTAGATAGATTAACGATGATTCTAAGTGGTACAGATAATATAAGAGATGTTATTGCTTTCCCTAAAAATTTAAGTGCAGTATGTCCTATGACAAATGCGCCACAACCAGTAGATAATGATCAATTAAAAGATCTTGGAATAAAAGTTATAGATAAAGAGGAGAAATAATTCATGCATAAAAATAAAATCAAAAAAATAAAAAATGTTGATGAACTTGCTGTTGCTAGTATTAGAGCTACATGTATTGATGGGATAAATGAGGCAAAAAGTGGACATCCAGGAGTCTGTCTAGGACTAGCTCCTGTTATGTATGAATTATATAAAGATTTTTTGGTAGCAAATCCATTTCAAACTAATTGGATTAATCGAGATCGCGTTGTTTTAAGTTGTGGACATGCTTCAATGCTTTTATATACTATGTTACATTTATGTAGTTATGATATTTCCATTGAGGATTTAAAAAAATTTAGACAATTAGGAAGTAAAACACCAGGGCACCCTGAACCATTATTAACTCCAGGAGTTGATGCTGGAAGTGGTCCATTAGGACAAGGAATTGCTGAAGCAGTTGGTATGGCAATGGCAGAAACAATGCTTAGCGCTCAATATGGAAATAAATTATATAATCATTATACATATTGTTTTTGTGGTGATGGATGTTTAGAAGAAGGTATTTCTCAAGAAGCTATCTCTTTTGCAGGCCTTCAAAAATTAAATAAATTAATTCTTCTTTATGACAGTAATGATGTCACATTAGATGGACGTTTAGATATGTCAATGGATGATAATACTATTAATCGATTTTTAGCTAGTAATTGGAATGTTATTTATGTTAAAAATGGGAATAATTTAGGCAAAATTAAAAAAGCTATAAAGAAGGCTCAATCATCAGTTGATAAGCCTACTTTAATTGTTTTTAAAACAATTATTGGATATGGTAGTAAAAATCAAGGTACTAATAAAGTTCATGGTGCTCCATTAGGTGAAGAAGATGGAAATAACGCTAAATTAAAATATGGGTATTCATATGAACCTTTTGATATTCCTCAAGAAGTTTATGACAGATTAAAAGATACATTCTTAAAAAGAGGTGAGATTGCTTATCAAAAATATCAACATATTGTTAATAAAATGCAAGAATCTGATCCTTTTTTAATTTCAAAAATATTAGAATTATCTACTAATAATGTTTCACAATTTTTAAATAAAAAGCATTTACCAATGAATGAATTAAAAAGTGAATCCACTCGCAATACTTCACTACGTGTTTTAAATTATTTTCATGAATTATTGCCAAACTTTGTAGGTGGAAGTGCCGATGTCGCTGCAAGTGTCATGACAAAATTAGCCAATGGTTCAAATTATGGACCAAAAAATAGAGGTGGAACAAATGTTAATTGGGGTATAAGAGAATTCTTTATGTGTGCAGCTACGAATGGAATGCTCCTACATGGCGGATTAAGAACTTATAATGGCGCTTTTTTAGTTTTTAGCGATTACGCAAAAAGTGCATTAAGAATGGCAGCATTACAAAAATTACCTAATATTTATTTGTTTTCACACGATTCTTTAGCTGTCGGGGAAGATGGTCCTACCCATCAGCCAATTGAACAATTAGCTGCTTTAAGATCAATTCCTAATTTTAATGTTTTTAGACCAGCTGATGCTAAAGAAACATATGCCGCGTATAGATTAGCTTTAGAAGAGAATACAACGCCAAGCGCTATTATATTATCTAGACAAAATTTGCCACTATTAGAAAATACATCAAATTATGATTTTGTAAAAAAAGGCGGATATGTTGTTGGATTTGAAAAAGGAAATCATCCTGAATTTACAATTATAGCAACAGGTAGTGAAGTTAGTTTAGCAATCGATGTTAAAACATATTTGTATTCTTTAGGAGTAGATATTCGTGTTGTTTCAATGCCTTGTACACGTTTATTTGATAAGCAAGATAAAGCATATCAAGCAAGTGTTTTAGGAATTGATTACGCTCATCGTATGACATTAGAAATGGCTTCAACTTTTGGTTGGCATAAATACGCTAAATATGCAGTTGGAATTGATAATTTTGGTGCTAGTGGTAAAGCTAACGATGTTATTAAATCATTTGGCTTTACAAAAGAAAATATTGCGAAGATTATACTAGAGCATGTAAGATAATAGTATGGAAAATTATATAATTTTAAATAAAAATAGCTCCTCTGGTAATTTATTTTTATCAAAAAAAGTGTTTTATACATTAGGAATTAATTCACTAAATAGTGTTCGTGCAGTTATATCTAAAACAAATAAAAAAGGAATAGATTTGAATAATTCTGTTATCGTTTCAATTAAAAATAATTCTGTCAAATATCGTTTTAATGTAACAATAAGCAAAGATGTTGATGAAAATTCAATTAAAAATTCGATCGTTGATATTATCACAACAAATTTATTAATTTATTGCGAGATCGTTCCTTTTGATATAGATATAAAGGTAAAAAAAGCATAAATATGAGTGATTCTGTTATTTCAAGAAATAAATCTCGAGAAATTATTTTTGAGTGCATGTATTCTTTTTTAATTTTGGAAGCATGTAACGTAAGCATTGATTTTAAAGGAATTATTGAAATTGTTACTGATAAAAATTATGAGGATGTTGATTATTTTATTAAAAAAAATTTACTCGATTGTTTAAAACATCAAAACGAACTAATTACATATATTGAGCCATATTTAAACAAATGGACTTTTAAGCGCTTAAATTATGTAATACAAGCTATTTTGATTGTAACTTTATCTGATTACTTTTATGATAAAGAAACTAATAAAAGTATATTAATCAATAGCGCAGTAAAACTAGCAAAAAAATATGCTGATGATACAAAAGACTATAAATATGTAAATGCTATATTAGACAATGCATTGAAGGAAAATGGAAATTAACGATAGCATCAAATATTATTCAGTTAGTGAAGTAAATGATATTATTCACGAAATTTTTATAAATGAACATTTTTTTCATAATATTGCTATTCGTGGTGAAGTATCAAATTATAAAGGCCCTAATAAATCAGGGCATTTTTATTTTACTTTAAAAGATAATAAGTCGCAAATTAGTGCAGTTATTTTTAAATTTGATTCATATAACATCAAAGATCAATTTAAAAATGGTGATGATATTATCGCAATAGGCGATATATCTTCGTATAGTATCGGCGGAACCTATCAAATAATTATTCGTGATTTAATGTTATTTGGGCAAGGAAAATTGTTACTTGAAAAAGAAAAACTAAAAAAGAAGCTCATCAGTGAAGGCATATTTGATGCATCGCATAAACTAGAATTGCCAAAATATCCTATTAATATCGCTATAATTACTGGTAAAAATAGTGCAGCTGCCAAAGACTTCGAATATAATATCTTGCGAAGATGGCCTATTTCAAATTTATTTTTTTATTCTTGTCTTGTACAAGGAGAAAAAGCTCCGACAGAAATAATAAATGCTTTAAAAACAGCCTTAAAAAACATGCCTGATTTAATCATAATTGGGCGAGGTGGTGGTGCAGAAGATGACTTAAACGCATTTGATAACGAAAGTCTTATACGTTTTATCTATAAAGAAGTCAATATTCCTATTATCTCGGCAGTTGGACACGAAATTAATTCAACATTTACCGATTACGTATGTGATAAACATGCCTCAACACCTACTGGTGCTTGTGAAATTGCTGTTCCTGATTATCAAGAATTTATGAGCAATTTAGATTTTACTTTAAAAGCTCTTAAGGATCGTATAAATATAAAAATAAACGATTTATTTTTAGAATTATCAAAAATAAAAACTAATCCAAACATTGTTAATTTTAATAATATTATCGATAGTAAAATTAATTATGTAGATAAAATAGATAAATTAATAACAAAAGATATTATTCAAAAATTTAAATTAATTCAACAAAAAATTGATTCTATCAAGATTTTAATTGATAAAATTAATCCATACAATTTATTAAAAATTGGATACTCAATTGTAAAGAATAAAGACAGTAATATATTATCGTCAATTAAAGAAGTTAATGTTGGTGATAAATTAAAAATTATCTTAGAAAACGGTGATATTTTAGTAAAAGTAGAGGAAGTTAAAAATGGAAGAAAAGAAGAATATTAATATTGAAGAAAGCATGAATAGACTTGAAAATATTGCGCAAAAGATTAGTGACCCATCAATAAATCTTGAAGAATCATTAAAATTATATGATGAAGCTAAAGATTTGATTAATAAAATCGAAACTTTTTTAAAAGAAGCCAAAGAAAAAATTAACAGTGAAGAAAATAAGTAATTAGTTAATTTTTAGTAATAAATTAGTAATAATTTGGTAATATAATGTCAAAAATTATTGTTCATATAGATTTAGATGCCTTCTTTTGTAGGGCAGAAGAAATTAAAAACCCATCACTTGAAGGAACTCCTTTTATTGTTGGTGGAGATGGACGTAAGGGCATTGTTTCAACTTGTTCATATAAAGCAAGGGAATATGGAATTCATAGTGGTATGCCTACATTTCAAGCAAAAATGTTATGTAAAAACCTAAAAATACTTCCTTGTGATTTTGAATTTTATAATTTACTATCTAAAGAATTTATCAATTATTTACATAAATATTCTAATTTAATACAACAAATGTCTATTGATGAATGTTTTCTAGATTTGACAAATTACTATAATAAAAATAATTGTAATATTAATAAAACATTAATTATGATGCAAAAAGAATTATACGATAAGACAAAATTAAAATGTTCAATTGGTGTAGGAACAACAAAATTTATTGCAAAAATGGCTAGTGATTATAAAAAGCCATTAGGAATTACTATAATTAGAAATAAAGATATAGAAAAAATTTTATTTCCTCTTCCTGTAAAAAACTTTTTTGGAATAGGCAAAAAGACATATCCTAAACTTCAGGCAATTGGAATAGAGACAATCGGAGATTTATATAATGCTTCATTAAATGGAAATTCTAAATTGATTAATTTACTCGGCAATTATACTTATGACATTCCACTTTTTTTAGAAGGAAAAAGTAGTGATGTAATCGAAACTTCTATTGAAGAACCAAAATCTATTGGAATGTCAAGAACATTAGATTATGATACAAATAACGTTGAGGTGATTCAAAATTTTTTAAATAACGAAATAACTAATGTTTTAATATCTTTAAAAAAAGAAGGAAAATTTATTAAAACTATAACCATATCATATAAAAATGCATCACATGAAACTAATTTTAAAATGACTAGTTTTTCCAAAACATTTAAAGAATATACTAAAGATGAATCGTTTATAAGGAATGAAGCCAATAAACTTTTTCTAAAATCTTTTAATAAAGAGGCTATACGATTAATTGGTTTTTCAATAAAAAATTTTAAAAATAAAAATGAGGTTATAACTCAAATGACATTTGATGATTATAAATATCATGAAAAAGAAAGTACATCGTTCCTTCTTATTAATGAGCTTAATAGAGAATTTAATAAAAAAATTTTTATAAAATGTAGTGATAAATTAAATAAGAATTAATATGACATTGCACGATGCTATCGAATTATTTATAAATTATAAAATAAACGAGGAAGGCATTAGTTCATTAAATACTATCAGTGCCTATCGTGAAGACTTCAAGAAATTTTTATCATATTATCCAAATATTAAAAATGTTGATGACTTAGATTCAGCTTATTTCAATCAATTTAGTTATGATCAATCTTTAAATGGATTATCATCATCAACAATTACTCGAAGCATTTCAACATTAAAAAATTTTTTTATATTTTTACAAAGCGAAAATATTACTAATAATATTTATACTAAACCAATAATTCCTAAAAAAATTCAACATATACCTAATTTTTTAACAATAGAAGAAGTGAAACTTTTATTTAATGCCATTGATGAATCAAAGCAAACCGAATATCGAGACAAAGCTATGTTACTAATAATGTATTCTTGTGGACTAAGAGTCAGTGAAGTAATTAATCTAAGTTTTAAATCTATAAATTTCCAAGAAAAATTTATAAAAATAATCGGTAAAGGAAATAAAAGTAGAATAATTCCTATAAATAATTTAACGCTAGATTATTTATTAAAATATATATCTTTAACTAAGAAAAATAATGGAACTAAATATATTTTTATTAATCCACGAACTAAAAAGCCACTATCACGACAATTATTTTTTCTTAATATAAAAAAATATGCTTCAAGAGCTAATATCAATAAATCAATTTCTCCTCACACCTTGAGGCATACATTTGCATCTGAATTATTAGAAAATGGCGCTGATTTAAAAGTCGTTCAAACTTTATTAGGACATTCAAATGTTTCTACAACTCAAATTTATACGCACATATCGACAAAACATATAATAAACGCTTTCGATTTGTATTCAAAACGGAAGTAAATTATAATTAATAGATGAGGTGTTTTATGAAATACAAAAGAATATTTTTAATAGTAATGGACAGTTTAGGTATTGGTGAAGGTATTGATGCGAAAAAATTTGATGATTTCGGTACCAATACATTTAAACATATAAGTGAAAAATTTCCAAATGGACTCAATATCCCAAATCTTAATTATTTAGGTATTGCAGATTTAGATGATATTAAAGGATCATCAATCGTTAAACATCCACATTCTTTTTCTATTAGATTAAATGAATCTAGTAATGGCAAAGATACCATGACAGGACACTGGGAAATGATGGGCATTTTAACTACTAAGCCATTTCAAACATTTACAGATACTGGTTTCCCAAAAGAACTAATATCAGAATTAGAAAAAGAAACAGGGCATAAATTAATTGGTAATTATGCCTCAAGTGGAACAGAAATCCTTAAAAAACTTGGCGAAGAATCAATGAAAACCAATTCTTTAATTATATATACAAGTAGTGATAGTGTTTTACAACTTTGTGGGCATGAAGAAACAATGGGATTAAATGAGCTTTATAGATGTTGTGAAATAGCTAGAAAACTTACAATGAGACCAGAATGGTTTGTTGGCCGAGTTATAGCTAGACCTTTTATTGGCACAAATAAAGATAATTTTAAAAGAACTAGTAATAGACATGATTATACGATTTCGCCAACAGGAATAACTACTATGGAAATATTGAAAGAAAATCACTACGATGTTAAATGTGTTGGTAAAATTAATGATATATTCAATGGCTATGGTGTCACTTCAACAGTTCATACAATTTCTAATCAAGATGGAGTTGATAAAACTATTGAAATTGCAAAATCTGAAAATTTTAAAAAAGGCTTATGTTTTGTGAATCTTGTTGAGTTTGATAGTGAATATGGTCATAGAAGAAATCCTATAGGCTATGGTAATGCCATTATGGATTTTGATAAAAGATTACCTGAATTATTTAGCGCATTACACGATGATGATTTATTGATGATTACAGCTGATCATGGTAACGATCCTACTTATAAAGGAACAGATCACACAAGAGAAAAAGTACCTCTTTTAGTTTATTCAAAATCAATAAATGACGGAAGGCATTTATCTGACCGCGATAGTTTTGCTGATATTGGTGAGACAATTTTAAGAAATTTCAACTTAAATAAAAAAGATTCTATGATAGGAAAATCAATCGAAGAATTATTATAATTGTAGGAGATATATTTATGAGTAAGAAAATTAATTACTTAACTTTTTCATTGTTAGTTTGTTTGCTATTTAGTTGTAACGGCCATAATAAGTTTATCGGTAAAAAGTTTTTATTAACTCCAGTTGGTGCACCAACTTTAGCAATTTATGATGAAGTGAGTAAAAATAAAGAAGTAGAAACAACTTCAACGACAACCGAAGTTAGTTCTGCTCTTTTAACAAATGATTATAAATATTTAATTTTTGATGCTATAACTGCCCAGAATTTGATTAAAACAAAAAAATCTAATTATACTTTTTTAAAATTATTAACAGGTGGTAATTTTCATTTAATTGGAATTAATAAAAATAAAGATGATTTACCAACTAAAGAAGATTATATTATTGGCTTTGGAAGTGAGAATAATATTCCAGTAAAAGCATTTAGAAAATTGTATTCTGAAGCTGTAAATGATAACGATAATGAAATAAAGACATTCGATGAAATGGCTTCTAATATTACAGACTTATCAACATTAATTAAAGCAATGGATAGTAGTGGTAAAATTGGCGAAAATAAAATAGATTGGATTTTTATTGCTCAACCTGCTTTATTTACGTTATTAAGTGCAAAAACATCCGATGGTGAATTTTTACCTTTTAAAAGTTTAGCAACGGTTGATATCGATATTAGAAATACTTTTAAAGAAAAATTTAATAGTGATTATATTCCTCAAGCCGGTTTATTTGTGAATAATTATTACTATGACGAAAATAAAGAAGAAGTAGCTACTTTTTCAAGTAAAGTAGATCAATATTTAAATGATGCAATTTATGATTCGAGTAAGGTAGTTGATTCGATTAATTCATATAGCAATGATTTAAATGAGCAAAAAGCCCGTTTTGGGTATAATAGTAAAGTAATTAATGCTTTACAAGGTCAAAAAGAAGGAAAATATTTAAATCAGTTTGGAATTGTTGATCCAAAAAGCAATTATACCCTAGATAAGATGGATGAATTTGTTAAATTATTAAATAATTAATGAAAAGTTCAGCAAATAAAAAAATATTATATTTAATTTTTACTTTTTTAGGTATAGCGTTTTTATTTCTTTTATATGAAATCAGTTTTTTATTAGTTAATAATTCAAATATTTTACCATCTTTAAACGACATTTTTCACAATTTTTTTAATTTACTTAAAAATATTAATTTATTTAGAAATATTGCCTTTTCTTTTTTAAGAACATTATTATCAATAGTAATAGCATTTGGAATAGGGGTATTAACCGGTTGCTTAAGCGGCTTATTTCCTAAATTTAATTATTTTATTAAACCTTTAATATCACTTTGTAAGTGCATTCCTGTACCCTGCTTTATTTATTTATTGTTTATTTTCTTTTTAAATAATAAAAATATTGCTGTTATAATTGTTGTTTTTTTAATTATTTTTCCAATTATTCATGAAAATTCTAAATCAGGTATTATAAATATAAACCAAAATATAATTGATTCATTAAAAATAGAAGGACTATATAGAAAAAATTCAATTTTTAAGGTTCTTTTAATAGAAGCATTACCGTATATATTGTCAGGACTAATATCTTCAATTGGATTAGCTTTAAAAGTAGAAGTGACAGCTGAAATTTTATTAGGACCTCATAATATAATAGGTATTGGTCGAAATATATTTTTAGCAAAGGAAGATCTTGATTTTGCTACATTATATGCCTTAATTATTTTGATTATTCTTATATTTATAATATTAGATTTTTTATGTTTAATTCTTAAAAAAATAATAAAAAATAAATTTTAACCCCCCAATATATTAATTCCATTACGACTTGTATAATGAAGGGGGTTAAGACTGTAGATGGGACAAGTAAAAATATAAATCATCCAAAGTATTTTTCTCTTAATATATTTTTATAACTAATTAGTTAATAATCATCCTTATTTCCCTAATTTACTTAGACTATCTACAGTCAGATAATCATTTAATGGAAAATAATAATAAAAAGACAATTATTTATAAAATTGATTATGAACTAAAAGATGCGATAAAAAAACAAATTGAATGGTCAAACAATAGTTGTAATCAGTTTTCAAGTGAAGGAATCAATTTTGATATACCAAAAGGTTCATTAATCATATTTAAAACATATGACTACATAAAATGTGAATACATGTTATGTTATGGAGTAACATTGCATGATTCATTAAAAGATAATAACAATAATGAATTAATTGTTTGCCCTATTATTTTTTTAAATAAAGAAAATATTAATTCATACAGTGGAATTGATATAGGTAAAATTATTTCTTTAAATGCAATGAAAGAAGCAAAGGCTTTAATAAATAGAATAAAGCCTATTGATAGAAGAATTATTAAAGTATTATTTGATAAAAATAAAAAGTCAATTTTAAAATTAGAAGATTTCATAATTAAAAGAATTTTACTCTCTTACACGTATATGCTTGAAAAATTATCGTTTAGAAAACAAGACATAGTAAAATGTATGTATTGCTAGTAGTTAATTAGTATAAAATTAGTATAAAATTAGTCATATAAATGTGGAAAACTATCACTAATTAAAACTTAATAATTTATTTCTATAAATAAATTTTATATAAAAAGAATTGATTAAATCAATATTTTTTTAATTATATTTAACATAATATATATTATACGAAGTTATATATATTAAATATAATATCGCAAAATAATTACTTAACTTTAATTAAAAAATATGATCTTATAATATATAAAAATAAATTACTTTAAATAATATTCGGCGCAATTAGTTGTAAGAACGTCTGTAAATGGCGAATGATTTTCTGTTTTATTAGATAAAAACTTTATATTTTCTTTTAAGACATTTAAAAATCCATTTTCATAATCATCTAACATAGCATTAATTAATAACGAACTATCATATCCTCTAGTTGGCTCGATTTTATCGCAAGCATAAATAATCTTGCCTAAATCGCTCATTTCTTTATTACCTGTACAATGATATTTAATAGCTTGGAGAATTTTTTTATCAGTAATGCCAAATTCTTTTAAAGCAATTGCGCTTCCTACAAATTGATGATAAGCATAGTCTGGTATATCCGTGTAATAACGATAATATTTTTCTATATAATTACGTTGTTCTTCTCTTTCTATATTCTTACCGATATCATGAATTAGTCCAGCTAAATAAAATGTTCCAGGAAATGATAGATTATTTGAAACAGCAACTTTGTAGGCTAAATTAGCAACACTTATTGAATGTTCTAATCTTCTACCACTTAAGTATTTATCTATTTTATCCATAAAATAAAGTTTATGACTTATAATATAATTAATTACACTAATAGATGTATCAAGACTATTTAAAGCCCTAATTTTTGTACTAGATGTATCTACCAAATCGCCAGAAATTTTGATCATATTATATTTATTTACATTATTTTGATTAATTATGTATCCTGGTCGAGGATAAAAAATTATTTGCGTTTGATTTGCTATATCTTCTGCTTTTCTCCAACGATGAAATTTATTTACCTGATCAGCGCCAATTAACAAAAATAGTTTAGCAAAAGGATGTTTAGATTTTAAGTGCATTATTGTCTCTATTGTATAATCCACTTCTTTCCAAGAGTTAATTTCACAATCTTCAATTTCATAATCCAAATTATAGTCTTTAAGACATAGTTTTATCATATTAAGACGATCTTCAATTGTTTCTGTTGGTATTTTCCAACGTGGATTTTTTGAAGGCACTAAAATTAGTTTGTCTGCGCCAATTTCTTTTAAAGAATTTTTGCACAAAGTTATATGTGAATTATGTATCGGATCAAACGAACCGCCAAAAATAATTATTTTTTCTTTCATCATAATTTTAAAATTCAATATGATATGTAGATTTTTTATTTTCTCTATATAAAATAATTGTTCGTCCAATTTTTTGAATTATTTCAGCATTTAAGTTACTTGAAATATCTAAAATAAGTTCATTAAAATTAGCATTTTCTAATGCAGATTTTAGGAATGATACTTTTATTAATTCATATTTTTCTAAAGCATTAGATAATGTTTGAATTACATTTTTATTGATTAAATCTTTTCCAATATTAAACTTTATTAAATCATGAGAATGTGCATAACTTTTTAAAAAAGCTTTATTTTTATTATTTAGCATAAACTACCTTCGCTCTTGTTGTATAAACATATACACCTTTTGGAACAAAAACTCTGATTAATTGATTATTTCCTTCAAAATTAATCCATCCTAAGCCTAATATACCTAAATCTCTACTTCCCTTTTCAGTTATTTGAAAATCATAAGCATCAAATTCACTAAAACTTGTAAATTTAGAACTTGTTGGTTTTAAGTTATGCTTTTTAATAGCAGTTTCAATAAGCTTATCACCAGTCATATTTTTAACCTTTAAATCAATTCCTTCAGATACATAAGCAATTAGTTCTAATTTGCCTTTACTCATTAATTGTATTGCAGCTAAACCGCCAAATGCTAAAGTTTTATTCGTATGTAATACGAATTTTCTTGGTTTAATAGCTTTTTTAGGAATTATATTATTTTGAACAGACTTTTCTACCTTACTTAATAAACTATTGGTTATATCTGTGCCAGGTAATTCATATAAAGAGGTTTTATTTGTAAGCGGGATTTTGTATCCTCTTAATTCGGTATTTTTAAAATTGCAAACAGTAATTGGCCTATTTGTATTATTTCTATATTTTTTTAGTAAATCTGAAATCAAACTTGATTTACCACTTATGCTTGCACCTATAAAATAAACATCACGATTTTTAGCAAGAGCAATAATTTTATCATACATTAAATCAATATTATAATTTGTATGCGATGAAGTCAAAACAACATCTTTTACTTGTAATTTTGCTAATTTAAGCCTATGTTCAATATAACTTAAAAGTTTGTCTTCATCGATGTTTTCAGGAAGTAAATCACGTTTATTAGCAACAACTAATATATCAAGACCCTCGATCATTTCATTTAATTTAGTAATAAAACTTCCTTCAAAACTTAGTAAATCAATAACATAGCAAACTAAAGCCTTGCTTTGCCTAATGGTTTGCAAAACTGACTGATAAGCTTCTTCATAATGAGCCTCTTTAGGTTGAACATTAAAACGTTCATTTTTAAAACAATTATCGCATAACAATAAGCCTTCAGGATATTTATTTACAATTTCTGGTGAAATATAACCTTCTGCATTTTTATCTTTCGTTTGCAAAATTGCCCCACATTTATAACATCTAGCAACTTTATTTAATTCGGCCATAAATATCCCTCCAATTAATTAGTAAATTATCTTTTTTTAATCTTCTTCTTTTAATTTTATCGAGCCACCTTAACAATTTGGTAACAAATTGGTCTTTTGGCCATAATTTTTCAGTTAAAATACTTTTAATTCTTAATCTTTCTGCACATCGAATATCAGTCATTAGCTGATCTCCTATCATTATAACATCATTCTTATTAATATTTTCTTTATTTAAAAATTTTTCTATTTTGAATTTAAACGGTTTTCTCGCTCTGCATAAATATTTAACATTTAAACAACTAGAATATTTTTTTACTCTTTGTTCTTTATTGTTACTAATAATAATAGGTATAAGATTATTCTCTTTTAAACTGGTAATTAATTTTTTAGCTCTATCACTAGGAACTAATGTTTTATGTGTGTCAAGTGTATTGTCTAGGTCTATTAATAAAAATTTAACATTAATTTTTTTATAAAAATCGACGTTAATATCATAAATACTTGTTGCATATGCAAAAGGCACTAATCTCTTCATACCATTTATTATAATTAAATATTTGCTTAAAATAAACTTTTATTATTTTATTATTTAATGAACTATTTTTTATTTTCTATTTTATATTAATAATTAGTTTTAATATACTAATAAATTACTAATAAATTACTAATTATTAACTATTTTAATTAATCACCCATTTCATCAAATATTGAAATTTGTTCGTATTCTTCATTAGAATCCCTATCTGGTTGATCTATATTTGAATTGTTATTTGAGCTATTATTTTTTGGCTTTTCAATAATAGTATTTGAATCTATAACTTGAACTTCTTTTATAAATACATTATTAATTTTTAAACCATCGCCTATATTTAAATTCTTTTTGCACATCTTTTCTTGAGAAATCTTAAAATCATTAATTGTTATATCAACAACAGAATTATCACTTAAAAGACAATTTAAAACCATAGGCTCGTTCTTATTTAAAATTTTAGTAGAAAAAACTAGATTATGTGGTGAGCTTTTAAATGAATTGAAAACCATTTGTGTTCTTCCTAAACGATCAGTTAATTCTAGATTAGAAATATCAAAAACTCTATAAGAGCATTCATCAGTTATAAATAATACTTTTCCTTTTTCAGAGCTTCTATAAGAGAGCAAAGATTCAATCTCACTATTTTTTAAAGTCGAAATAGCTTTAACGCCACTAGTTTTTAATCCAGTATGAGTAATTTCGTTCTCATTAAAATATGTTGAATTACCTAATTTAGTAATAATAAACAAATTGCTATTGCCATTTAAAACAGAAACATCAACTAATTCATCGTTAGGTAATAACTTTATACAAGCAATTGGTTTTGAATATCTTGTAGCAAAAAATTCGCTAAGTTTTGTTTTCTTGATTTGCCCATTTTTAGAAACCAATCCAATAGAAACATCCTTAGTAAAGTCTTTTACAAGTATACTTTTAATTATTATTTCTTCCATTGGAAGAGTAATCAAATAATTAATATGCTTTCCTTCATCTTTCCATCTTGTATCAATAATTTCATGAACTGGTATGAATAAGTAATTGCCTTTATTTGTAAAAGCAAGTATATAATCCATTGTATTTGCCATCATTTCCATTATTAAAGAATCGCCAGATTTAATTCCTGGTAATGAGCCATTATTTGATTTATAAGATTTTAAACTAGATCTTTTTATATATCCTTCTCTAGTTAAAGTAACATAAACATCCTCTTTAGCTATTAAATCACGTTTTTCAATTACTATCTCTGCTTCTTTTTCTTTAATTTCCGTACGACGATCTATACCATATTTATTAGAAATTTCTTTTAAATCTTTTATAATAACTTTTTTTAGTTTGTGATCATCAGCAAGAATTTCTTCAAGTTCATTAATAGTTTTATTCAAATTATCACGTTCATTTATATAAATATTAACATCAGTATTAGATAATTTATACAAATGCATCATAACAATTGCTTCAGCTTGAGGTTCAGTAAAATCATAAGTTTTCATCAAATTTTCTTTTGCGTTCTTTTTATCTTTACTTTGTTTAATAATTTTAACTATATCATCAATAACATTAATTGCTTTTATTAAACCTAGCACTATATGAAGTCTATTTTTAGCTGCATTTAAATCAAACTTACTTCTTCGAGTAATGACATCGATTTGATGTGCAATATAAGTATCTAAATAAGAATTAAGTGTAAGGGTTTTAGGTCTATTATTCGAAATAGCAACTATATTTGCACTATAATTAACTTTTAATTGAGTTTTATTAAATAAATATGTTAAAACAATTTGAGGATCAACATCTTTTTTTAATTCAATTACAATTTTAATATCATCATTAGCTGATTCATCTAAAACTTCTAATATCCCATCAACTTCTTTAGATTTTCTAATTTTATCAATGGAATAAACAAGTTCTTGTTTATTAATTTTATATGGAATATTGGTAATAATTAGTTGATTTGTGTCTTTATTTTCATTTATATCAACCTTACTTGCAATTTCAATTTTTCCTCTTCCACTAAGATAGATATCTTTTAATCCTTGACATTTATAGACAATTCCTCCTGTAGGAAAATCAGGACCATGAACAAATTCTAAAAGATCATCAACCGAGCAATGAGGATGATTTATGCGATAAATTGTTGCATCAATAATTTCTTTTAAATTATGAGGAGGAATTTCTGTAGCGATAGCAACTGCAATTCCTTCACTACCATTAACAAACAAATTTGGATAACGAGCAGGTAAAACAATAGGTTCTAATTCAGTATCATCAAAATTTAAGGTCATATCGACAGTATTTTTATCTAAATCGCGTACCAAATTCATGGAAAAATCATTTAATTTTGCTTCAGTGTAACGATAAGCAGCTGGCGGATCATTATCAATACTACCATTATTTCCTTGGAATTTAATAAGTGGCATATTCATAACCCAACTTTGAGACATTCTAACTAATGCTCCATAAATAGAACTATCACCGTGTGGATGTAATTTACCCATAACAGCGCCAACAATCGTAGCACATTTTTTTGTCGGCTTATCCATTGTATTGCCATTACGGTACATTGAATAAATTATTCTTCTTTGAACAGGTTTTAAACCATCACGAGCATCTGGAATCGCACGATCTTGAATTACATATTTAGCATAAACAGCATAGCGATCCCCCATTACGTAATCTAATGTTTCTTGTTTTATATTTTCGTCTATTGTAGAGGTTATATCGTTTATTTTTTTTCTAGCCATTATTTTATAACCTCCTTAATAAATTCATCAACTTCGTTGAAATCTACATTTTCTTCTACCCATTTTTTTCTCACACTAGTATCTTTGCCCATTAAAATTGCAATCTTTTTGTCAACAGATAATGGATCATCAATACTAACTTGTAATAAAAGACGATGTTTTGGATCCATTGTTGTTTCTCTTAATTGGTCTGGATTCATTTCACCTAATCCTTTGTAACGATTTACTTTATAACCTTTACCTATAAAATCTTCTGCTTCTTTTAATTCCTTATCATTCCAAGCATAGCGATAAATTACTCCATTATTTGTTTCTTTTGAGACACGATATAAAGGAGGTACTGCAACATATACTTTTCCACTTGTAATCAAAGGTTTCATATAATGATAAAAAAATGTTAAAAGCAATGTTTGAATGTGCGCGCCATCTGTATCAGCATCAGTCATGATAATGACTTTACCATAATGTGAATTTTCAACTTCGAAATTTGAACCATAGCCAGCGCCAATAGTATTAATCATGGTAGAAATTTCTTCGTTTTTAAGCAATTTGTCCATTGTAATTGAATCTGTATTTAATGGTTTACCTCTAAGTGGTAAAATAGCTTGGAATTTTGGATTTCTGCCTTTTTTTGCACTTCCGCCAGCACTATCACCTTCAACAATAAATAGTTCGTTTAATGCATAATCCTTACCTTGCGCAGGTGTTAATTTGTCACTTAAAATTAAGGCTTCTTTCTTTTGCTTTTTATTTCTAATCTCTTCTTTTGCCTTTCTTGCAGCAATGCGTGCAGTTTGACTATCTAAACATTTTTTAATTAAATTAACAGCAAATTCTTTATTTTCATTTAAATAATAAGTAAATTTTGTATAAACTAAATTACTAACTGCACTTACAGCTTGCTGTGTTCCTAATTTACCCTTTGTTTGACCCTCAAATTCAAGCAAATTTTCTGGCATTCTCAAAGAAACAATAGCAGTTAGCCCTTCACGAATGTCGCTTCCTTCAAGTTTTCCTTTACCTCGAAGTAAATTATTATTTTCAGCGAAATCATTAACAGCTTTAGTAATACCAAGTCTAAAGCCTGTCTCATGAGTTCCACCATCTCTTGTTCGGACATTATTTACATAACTATAAATTGTTTCACTATATTCGTTTAAACAATATTGAAATGCGACTTCAATTTGAATATCACCAGAATTATCAGTGAAATCTATGATTGGTCCTAAAGGTTGTTTTGATTGATTTATAATCGAAATGTATTCACTAATGCCGTTTTCATAATAAAATTCAGCTTCGTTATTTGTTCTTTCATCTTTTAATATAAATTTTACTTTGCGTAATAAAAAAGCACTTTCTTGAAGATGGTTATAAATAACATCCCATTTAAAATCAACAGTCGAAAAAATTTTTGGATCAGGTTTAAACGTAACGCAAGTTCCATGTTTTGAAGTTGGTCCTAAGCATTCTAATGGTGTTTCCAGTCTACCGCCATCTTTGAACCTAATATGCCATATTTTTCCGTTTTTATAAACAACAACATCACAAAACAAACTTAATGCATTAGTAACTGCACTTCCAACGCCATGTAATCCAGCACTTGATTTATAAGCTTTTTCACTAAATTTTCCACCACTATGTAAAGTCGTAAAAATAAGTTGAACAGCAGGCATTTTAGTAGCTTTATGAAAGTCTACTGGTATGCCTCTACCTTCATCTAAAACACTCAAACTACCATCTTTATGAATAACAACAGTAATTTTACTTCCAAAACCATTTAAAGCTTCATCAACAGCGTTATCAACAATTTCCCAAACCAAATGATGAAGTCCATTACCATTAGAACTTCCAATATACATAGCAGGACGTTTTCTAACGCCTTCTAAGCCAGATAAATATTCTATACTGCTTGCATCATATTCATTATCTTTTAAAATTTTAATCATATTTCTATACCAATTTTTTATTTTAAAATAAACTATTTCAAATTTCTAGTTTTTTTGTTTAAAGAATATTATAATAGCGTCATGATTTGGTTATTTAGATTTTTGTTTGTATTTTTATTTTCAATTTTCGGTTACTTAATAGGAGCTATACCTAATAGTGTAATAATAGGCAAATTATTTTTTCACAAAGATCCTCGAGATTATGGTAGTCATAATGCTGGTGGAACAAATGCTGGTCGTGTTCTTGGAAAAAAAGCTGGCGTAATCGTTATTTTACTCGATGGATTAAAAATTGTTGTTCCATTTTACATTGTATTTTTTTTATTAAAGAAAACCACGTTTTTTCTCAATTTAATGAACGATGGATTTGAATTGAATGCATTTGGGTTAGGTAATACAATTAGTGATTTGGCGCTTTATTTAACAGCCTTATCTGGAATAATTGGACATTGTTACTCTATTTATTTAAGGTTTTCTGGTGGTAAAGCCGTATCAACATATTTAGGAACAGCTTGCTGTATAAGTTATTTTACTTTTCCCCTTTGTGGCTCTTTATTTTTTGGCATTTTAAAATGTAAAAAATTTGTTAGTTTGTCATCATTAATTTCTACCTCAGCTTTCACTATTTTTAGTTGGATTATTTATATTACTTATTCATTTAATTTTAATAATTTGAAAATTATTAATATATTAAATAATTTCTTATGGTTTGGCTATGGACCAAATATTTCGATTTATATGCCGATTGTAATGACAATTGCATCAATAATTTTAATTATAAAACATATTCCAAACATTCATCGTTTAGAAAATAAAAGTGAATCTAAAATACATTGGATGAAGTAATTTAGTATATTTTTAGTATATATTTAGTATATATTAAGTATACTAATTAAATAAAAAACTCTGTCCATGCAGAGTTTTTTATAACTAATTTGATTTAATTAATCAATATACATATCCATTGGGAATGTTAAATAGTGAATTGTATCTAATTCATCTGCTGTAACATATCCAGCTGGAGCATTAATCAATGAAGGAATTCTATTTACTATCGTTGCACAAGTATGTTCAACTGTCTGAGGTTTAAAGACGGAGAATTTAGTAGTAGGCTCACCGGTAATTTCCCAATCACACATATCACCTTCTCCTTCCATATATACTTTGCCAATTGTTTCTTCTTCAATTTCGATGCCTTGCATTGTTTGCGCTTTTACTAAAGCTGCCATACCAATACAATTGCCAGCCTTAATTGTTTTTCCTAATGTATGACTAAATACATCATGATCTACTGTATAAGGTACATTAGTTTGAGTTATTGATGTTATTGTTAATCCTAATTTATTAGCTATAGCTTCAACTGGATTCCATGCATATGAAGGTATAACTTCTTTTGGATGTGCTATAGTCTTTTCAAATTCATCCTTAGTAAGATCACAACCATGTGCTTTAGCTAAAGCTAATCCATATTCATCAACGTTATATGAATAAGCACCTTTTATTTTTTTAACAGAGTGCATACCACCCATAACAAGTGAAACCATATTGACCCAGAAAATATCTTGCATACCACTTCCAGTAACAGTACAACCAGTCTCTTTTGCTAATTTATCAAGTTTATTTGTTAAAGCGGCATCAGTAGTCCAAGGATAAATAGCTTCTTCACATGTAGTAATAACATTTATTCCTCTAGCAACACATTTTTCTACATGAGGATAAATGTCTTTAACAAACGAAAATAATGTAACAATGGCAACATCTGCATCACATTCATCTAAAACCTTATCAGCATCATTAGAAATTTTTACACCTAACTTCATTCCAAGACCAGCAAAGTCACCAATATCCATTCCTAAAATCTCTTTATTTACATCGATAGCACCTACTATTTCTGCGCCTTTTTCATGCAAATAACGAATGATGTATTTTGCCATCTTACCACAACCATATTGAACAACTCTAATTTTTCTCACAAATTTACCTCCTTAAAATTGTCACCATAATTATATCAGTATTTTTTTACCAATTCATTAAATAAAAGGCTTGAATTGCAAATTATTCGATTTAATTTATTAAAATCAATTGCAATTAATAAAAATTAAATACTTTTTACAATAGACATACAACAATTATTAAAAGAATTTAGATTATAATTATGAAACTTTCATTACTAATCTTTAGTAGTAAAAAAACTAAAAGTAATCAATAATCCTTAAGTTAATATTTTTATAAGGGCGAGTTAACAAATTCTAATAAATAATATAGCTATCATAATTTTTTTGAGATTAAATTATTTATAAGTAATTAATAGTTTGTATATTCTTATGCTAAGTATTTATAAAAAAAGAAAAGTCAAGTAGACTTTTGTTCTACTTGACTTTATATAGAGTATCTACATCTAAACTAGTAAATAAACTAGTTTTTAACAACTAGATTGAGTTATAAACTATTTTTGATTATTCATGCTCTTAATAACAGCTTTAATTTGAGCCTCACTAGGTTTACGACCCATTTGCATAAACATAGCTCTAATCATTTTTTCATTAATAGGTGGATTATTTTGTATTTGTTTTTTAAAATAATATCTAGAAATAAAAAAGCCAAGTATTGCTCCAACAACTAAAGCAAATAAACACCAAAGTAATGTTTCCCACCACATAGAACTAATTTCCTTTTATTAATTAATTATTAGCTCTAGAATCGTAAGCACCAGTATCAGTTCTTACATAAACTAAATCACCATTATTTATAAATAATGGAACTCTAATTTTTAACCCAGTCTCAACAATAGCATCCTTCATTGCTTTGTTAACAGTATCACCTCTAACAGCAGGTTCACATTCGACTATTTTTAAAGCGACTTTCGCAGGTAAATTAATACCCAAAATTTCATCTTCATATGTCACAATTTCGACTTCAAGATTTTCAGTTAAAAATTTCTTTTCCCATTCAAGTCTACTCGCTGGAATTTCAACTTGTTCGAATGTGTTATTATCCATGAATACAAGAAAATCTCCACTATCATAAAGATAATTCATCTTCTTTTTTTCAAGTCTAATAGTTTCTACTTGGTAACCACTATTGGCACTCATTTCAGTAATTGCACCAGTTCTTACATTTTTAACTTTAACTTTAGCAACCATTTTTCTCATAGCAGTTTTATTTAATAGAATGTCGATAACATAATAAATGTTACCTTCTTCCAAAAAATAATTGCCAGGTCTTAATTCAGTAACGTTCATATCTTCCTCCTAATTTAAATATGGGTTATTTTTTAATTCTTCACCTATTGTTGTTATAAAACCATGTCCAGGATAAACAACTAATTTGGTATCAAATCCTTTAATAATTTCTAAACTATCTTTTAATAAGTTTCTATTAGAAGTTATTAAATCATCTCTTCCTATGCTACCTTTAAACAAACTATCACCTGTAAATAAAGCATTTTCTTCTTGATTTAATAAGCAAACACTTCCATCAGTATGATAAGGTGTTTCAAAAACTTGAAACTTTAATCCATCTCCAAAATTTAAAATATCTAAATTTTTAAAAGCTTTAACATTTAAATTAATTTTTACTGATTCATTTGTTAAATAAGATCCATTAAGTTTTGGATTTTGCAATAGTTCATAATCGAATTCATCGATATAAATGGGTGTTTTCGAAAAATAATCATGAAATTTCGACAACCCTCTTATATGATCGAAATGTCCATGCGTTAATAATAAAGCCTTTACTTCCGAATAATGAATTTTAATATAATTAATTAATTTTTGGCTTGTAGAACCATAATCAATGATGACGCAAGGTCCATTTTCTTTGCCAACAATATAAATATTTGCACAAAATTCATCTATACTATGATCGAAATTAAAAACTTTAATCATATATTATTAACAAGTCTACTTTTTCTCTTTGTGTAAAGTAACTTTTCTACACTTAGGACAATATTTCTTATGTTCAATACGATCAGGATCATTCTTCTTATTTTTACTAGAAATATAATTTTCTTCTCCACATTCAGTGCATTTTAATATAAATGTATCTCTCATATTACAATCTCCTTCTTTGCCGATAAATAAGATATCACAAAATGAAACATTTTTCTATATAAAACTATTTAAACATAAGATATAATCTTATGTATGAATAGAAACGAGACAAAAAGAGTTCAAATTGGAAATATTTTTTTAGGTGGAAATAATCAAATTTTAATTCAATCAATGTGCTCAATTAAAACAAGTCATATAAAAAAAGTTATTAAACAAATTAATGAATGTGCTGATTTAGGTGCTGATTTAATGCGTGTTAGTATTCTTGATTTTAAAGATGCTTACGCAATTAAAGAAATTGTCAATAATATAAAAATTCCGTTGATTTGCGACATACATTATAATTATAAATTTGCTCTTATTGCTATAAAATCAGGTGCAAAAAAAATAAGACTAAATCCTGGTAATTTAAATAATAAAGAGGAAATAGAAAAAATAGTTAATTTAGCAAAAAAATATAATGTTGCTATTAGAATTGGTGTTAATTCAGGTTCTTTAAATCAAAATATAGTAAGAAAATATTCGAATCTAGAAACTTACAAATTAATTGTTTTAAGTGCTATCGAATATATAAAAATTTTAGAAAATTTTGATTTTTATAACATTGTAATAAGTTTAAAAAGTAGCAATTTATTCGACACAATACAAGCTTATCGAGAATTTTCAAAAATTAGTAATTATCCATTGCATATAGGCCTAACTGAAAGTGGCTTTGATGAAGTTGGTATAATACGCAGTGTTGCTTGCCTCTCACCACTTCTATTAGATAATATTGGGAACACAATAAGGATATCGTTGACCAATGATCCTAAAAAAGAAATTTTAACATGTAAAAGATTATTACATGATTTAAATTTATATCCAAATTACCCAACATTAATCTCATGTCCTACGTGTGGTCGCTGTGAAGTAAAAATTAAATCGTTAGCGAGAAAAACTCTAGATTTTTTAGAAAAAAATAATGTCAATATAACTGTTGCAATAATGGGTTGTGCAGTTAATGGAATAGGTGAAGGTAAAAAAGCTGATATTGGATTAGCTGGAGGAAAAAATAAATTCATAATTTTTAAAAAAGGTAAATTTTTTAAAGAAGTTAAAGAAAGCGAAGCTTTAAATGAATTATTTAAGGAAATTTTGTTAATAAAACACTAATAATTGCTTTTCAATAATTTTATTTCGTCTTTGTAAGGTGGCTCACCATTAATATATGGGGTTTCTAAAATTTTGGGAATATCTTTAAGTCTTTTATCAAAGACATATTTTTGAAGTATTTTTAATCCTATTGTCCCTTTACCTATATTCTCATGTCGATCTTTATGAGAACCACGATTATTTTTACTATCATTTAAATGAATAACCATCAACTTATTAAGCCCAATTTCTTTATCAAACTCACTTAAAATATCATCTATATCTTCCACATCATATCCAGCGTCATTTATATGACAAGTATCAAGGCAAACCCCAAGACGATTTTTAAATCGCGAATTGTTAATTATTTTTGCTATTTCTTCAAAATTTTTACCAATTTCACTACCCTTACCTGCCATAGTTTCAAGGCAAACTATAACATCAGTACAATCTATGGAAAGTACTTCATCTAAACCTTTTACTATTTGCTTTATCCCTTTTTCTACTCCTTCTCCTACATGAAGGCCTGGATGTAAAACTAATAATTTACATCCAAAAGCATAAGTACGCTTTAATTCATTAAGTAATACTTTTTTTGCTAATTCAAATTTATAATTATCAATACTATTTCCTAAATTAATTATATAAGGGGCATGTACGACAATTTTTTTAATATCAATTCTATTATCTTTAAGTAAAGCTTGGCCTTCTTTTATAAAACATTTTTCAAGTGGAACTCTTAAAGAATTTTGTGGCGCACCTGTATAAAACATAAAAGTATTTTCGCCATATTTTAATGCTTCTTTAACAGTTCCTAAAAAATAATTAGGAGCACAAAAAGAAAGATGGCTTCCTAATAAAACATTATCAATCTCGTTTATTTTTTGCATTTTCTCGATATCTTTCTTCCATTTGTCGACGTATATCTTTTTTGATAATTTCACGACGGTGTTTGTTTTTAACTTTTTGAACAGCAATTCTAATTTTCTTTTTATATCCTGGTTTAACTTTATTTGACTTATTTTGATTTATAGCTTTTTTTATTTCTTTATCTAATTCTGTATTAACTTTTTTCTTTTTTCTTTTTGTTTTGATAAAACTTGTATCTGGAATTAAATGACAACTATCAAATTTTAAGAATTCAACTTTTAAACCATCAGAAATTAATTTTTCGCATAATTTTTGATGCTCATTATCATAAAAAACAAATGAACGTCCACTTTTATTATTTCTTCCGGTTCTTCCAGCTCTATGATAATAATATTCTAAGTTATTAGGTAAGTCTAAACTTAATACATCACTAACATCGATTATATCAAGGCCTCTACTTGCAATATCTGTACACACTATAACAGGAAATTCATTATTATTAATTCTTCTTAACATTGAATTTCTTTCGCGTGGTAATAAATCTCCACTAATAAAACCGCATTTAATTTTATTTTTCGATAAAAATTCATATATTTTTTTTGCTTCTTCTTTACTATTAGAAAAAATCATTAATAAATAAGGGTTAACATCTTTTATAAAATCTAATGTTAAGTCATTTAAATTGCGATGTTTAGTATTAATAAAATAATGTTTAATTGTTTTTGAAGCATTGTCTTTATTTGATAATGTCAGAATATAATCAGGCGAAATATATTTTTTTAGGAAAATTTCAACTTTTTTGGATATTGTAGCACTAAAAACTTCAATTTGTTTGCATTTAGAGCGCATGATTATATTATTTATATCTTCAAAAAAACTATCATCCATTAGCATATCTGCCTCATCCAATACAATAGTTTTTAAATTAGACAAATCAATATTAGCATTTGAAAGTAAATATTTTAAACGACCAGGCGTAGCAATTGCAATTTCCACTCCATTTTCTAAGCTTTCTTCATTTTTTGTCGTATCAACGCCACTTATATATAATTTGCATTTAAGAAGTGGAAAATATTTTTTAAATTCTTGAGTAAATAAATATGTTTGCCTAGATAATTCTCTTGTTGGTGAAATAATGATTGCTTGAAGTTTATTATTAAAACTTAAATTATTAATAATCGGAATTAAAAAAGAATGAGTTTTTCCAGAACCAGTTTCACTTTGTACTATAATATTTTCACCTTTTAAGGCTTTTGGTATTACAACTTCTTGAACTTTTGTAGCTTCTTTATAACCTAAATCATATAAAGCATCGATCACTTCTTTTTTTAAATTAAACGTTTTAAAATTCATAAAAATATTTTAATTTTTTTTGAATGTAAATTCTATATATATTTATTAGAAATATGTTTATTAATATAAATTTATAAGGTAAACTCTAAATTATGAATGTTGAATTACTAAAACCATATGGACTTTGTTCAGGAGCTTTAAAAGCCATAAATTTAATAAAAAAAGTTAGAAAAGATAACCCTAATAATAATATAATTTTATTTGGTCCAATAATTCATAACGAGAATATTAATTCGTTAATGAAAGAACTAGATATTAAAGTACTAGATTTACCATATGATGAATATTTTGATGTGATTGACACTTTATCTATTGACGATATTGTCATATTACCTGCACACGGGCATGACAATTCACTTGAAGAAAAACTTTGTAGAAAGGGAATTTTATATGTTGATGCAACATGTCCAACCATTTTAAAAATTCACGATTTAATTCTTAATGACTATCTAGATAACGATATCATTTATATAGGAAAAAAAGACCATATTGAATCTATAACAACTTGCTTACTAAAAGATAATATTTATTTTTACGATATTGATAACACATCAAATTTAGAACAATTCCATATTGTTGACCCAATAATCTTATATCAAACAACATTAACCAAGCTAGATGTAAAAAATGCAATTAAAAATATTAAAATTAATTTTCCAACTGCACAAGAAGGAAAGACTCTTTGCAGGCAGTGCATTATTAGACAAAATAATCTTATAAAAAATTTAACAAAAGATACATTTGTAATTATTGTTGGAAGCAAAACATCTAGTAATACTAAATCTTTACTAGATATATACTATAAAACTACTAATGATAATAAAATTATCTTTGTAAATTCACTTGAAGAAATTAAAAAAGTAGAATTTAATTCATCCTATAAATATCTAATAACTAGCGGAACATCTACTCCAAATATAGTAGTAGAAAACATTTATAAATATATTAGATCACTTTAGGACATTTTTCGTGTTCAACAGTTATAATGTTCAAAGTATTGTCTATTTCTAGTATTACTTTTTTCATTTGTTCCATGAAAATATTTTCTATTTCATGGGGTAAATCTAAATAATTATAATGGCAAGATATTACATCTCTTCTGCCATGGTGTGGAATATCACCACTAATAAATATGTCATATCCTTCGTTTTGCGCTTCCTTAAATTCATACCACCCGCCACCTCCTATAATAGCAACATTATTAATAATTTCTTTACCATAAGGTAGCAATAGTCCATATTGAACATTTAATTTATTTTTAGCATACAACGCAAAATCGTTGACATTCATTGGTTCAATTAAGCATCCACCTCTAGCCATCGGAACTTTAGATAATGAATGTATGTTTTTCAAGTTCAATCTTTGTGCTAAAGCGTCATTCATACCATTCTTTCCTTCATCAAAATTAGTGTGATAAGAGTAAATTGGAATATTATATTTAAAAATTTCATCAGTAATTTTTGCCTTATTTTTGTCTTTTGAAAGAACATCATTCTTCTTTCCAAAAATAAATGGATGGTGAGTAATTATTAAATCAATTTCATTTAGCAAATTGTTATCAAACATATATTTTAAAACAATTTCATCAAAATCTAAGCAAATTAAAATATTATCAGTATTTTCTCGTAATTTACCAACTTGTAATCCAGGATAATCATGATATTTTAAAGCAATTCCTTTTGGGAAATATTTAGCTAATTTGTTGATTAAATTTCTAGTTTTCATATAAGATACCCTTTAATTCTTCAATTTCATTTTCTAATTCTTCTTTTCGACTATTGCTAAGTTTTTTCGTTTTGAGCAAATTGTTATATTTAGTAAGAATTGTTTTATAATGTCTAATGAAATATTTATCTTTTTTTAATAATAAAATTGGACCATATTTATATTGAATTTCTAAATACTGCATTGTCCCTTTTTTAAATCTAATTATCTCATAAAAAATATCATTTTCTACTAAGTCACTTTCTTCATCAATAATGTAACCTAGATTTACCATAAATTTGCGAAGTTCATAAGTGTTATTATGACTATCTATAATAAAATATTTAATGTATTTTACTTTTTCAATTGACCTAAGAATAAGATTTTTAATTGTAATAAAACCCATGCCAGCAATTACAATAGTATCGTAACTTGAATCAACATCAGCCAAACCATCAGATAAAATAATAGAATAATTATCTCGATATTCTTTTAGATATAAATCTAAATTAGATTTTAATCTATTAAAAGGACCTACTTTATTTTCAACACCTAAAACTTTTTTAGAAATCTTACTTTTTAATAAAGCAACTAAAAGATATCCATGATCGCTACCTATATCAGCAACCACACTACCTTTTATAATTAAATTTAATATTGTGTTAATTCTTGCACTAATATTCATTAATATCGATAATCATCCAACTTCTTTTGTCTTGTTGGGTGGCGTAACTTACGAATAGCCTTAGCTTCGATTTGTCTAATACGTTCTCTAGTGACACCAAATTCTTTCCCAACTTCTTCTAAAGTTCTTGGTTTATTATCATCTATGCCATACCTTAATCTAAGGACTCTTTCTTCACGGTCAGTTAAATCGCTCATTACATCATAAAGAGCTCTTCTTATCATTGCCTGCGTTGTATAATCTGTAGGTGATATACTGTCTTTATCTTCAACAAAATCTCCTAAGTGAGAATCATCTTCTTCACCAATAGGGCTCTCTAATGAAACAGGTTCAAGTGCAATTCTTTGAATTTCACGAATTCTATCAGGTGTCATCGCTGGATTTTGCATCTCTTCACTTATTTCTTCAGGTGTAGGTTCTCTTCCTAGTTTCTGTGTAAGTTGACGTTGAACTTTTGTAATTTTATTAATAGTTTCAACCATATGAACTGGAATACGTATAGTTCTAGCTTGGTCAGCAATAGCTCTTGCGATAGATTGTTTTATCCACCATGTTGCATAAGTAGAAAATTTAAAATTCTTAGTATAATCAAATTTATCGACCGCTTTCATTAGACCAAGATTTCCTTCTTCAATAAGATCTAAAAATTGCATGCCACGTCCGATGTATCGTTTTGCAATATTGACAACTAAACGTAAATTTGCATTAATTAATTCGTTTTTAGCTTCAACGTCACCTTTTAAAATTCTTTTAGCTAACTCAGGTTCTTCACTTGGCTTTAATAACTTGAATTTCCCTATTTCTTTTAAATATAGTTTTACACTATCGTTTACCTTTACATTACTTGTCTCTAAATCATCAAGTTTATCAACATCAATGGAAGCGGATTCTTTTTCACTTTCAGGAACCTTAGATTCATCAATATCATCTGTATCAATTAAATCTTCGTCATCAAGAGCATTTTCATCAAAATTCGAACCATCGAACTCAAGATTATCTAAGTCATCCGCTTCATCATTATTAAAGCCTTCACCAGTAATCTCATATCCTAAATTTTTAAAGTGTTCAAAAACTTTTTCATAGTCTTCATCGGTTAAATCAAGATAACTTGTTTCATCAGCAAATTCATCTGTATCAAAAACTTTCGTTTTTTTGCACTTTTTATCAAATTCAGCGATAATGCTGTCCAAGCTCTTTATTGGCTCTTCTTCATCATCGACGAAATCGTCAATATCATCAGTATTAATATCATTAGGTACTTCTGTTAGATCTTTTTTCTTGTTCAAATCTTTATCCTTCTTTTCACCTAATACTTTCGCCTTTTTTTTAGTTACATCTTTTTTAACTTTTTTAGCAGTTTCAACTTTTGTTTCCATAATCATCCTCCTATTTAATTAATTTTTTTCTCTTTTTTTCTATTAGTATTTTATAAAGATTTGCTTTTTCTTCTATGGAAGAAGCTTCTTGCAATTCTTCATTAAAAGTTTTATTTTCTTTCTCCTCTTGCCTTATTTTTTCTAATGATTTAAATTGGTTTTGCATTTCATTTATAGAGTAAGGGGGTAGTGTTACATCATTCAATGCGATATTAGCAATATTTTTTAAAATAAAATCTTTATCTTCAATTTCTTTATTTGATTCAACATAGTTAATAAATTCATTCAAATTAATTGATGCAGGTCGCTCTTTTAATCCATCGACATATTCATTTAATAACTTAACAATATTTCGATATTTTAATGTCGGCAAAAATATATTGGCTCTTGCATAATCATCAATAGCATAAATGCTATCAAACATATATCTAACAATTTTGAATTGAACTAATTCTTTTCCTTTTAAAATATCATTATTATAATATTTATTAAAATCAATTTCTAAATCATCACTTGACAAATTATTCTTATTAGCAGTTAACAATTTATTGTAATATTCATATAAAAGTTGCTTACTATAACCAGTTAAAGAATAAAGTTTATCAATATAATCTTCTACATCAAATTTAGATTTTAATTTTATAATTTCCTTCATTAAATTTTTAACCAGTTCTTTTTTATTGTAACTACTGTTTAAATCCAAATTTTTACTATAATAACTGATTAACCATTCAGGCTTTTCAATTAAATTATTTAAAAAAGATAATAACTTCTCTTTTCCGTATTGATCAATAATTTCATCACTATCTTTTTCTTTAAAATCTACAATCGGATTAACTATTTTATAATGTACATTATTTTCATCAAATTTACTGATTATATTATAAGTATTTATCTGCCCAGCATTATCTAAATCTAAGCAAATTCTAACTTCACAATTTAATTTTTTTAATAATTGCAAATGGTTGCTCGTTAATGCGGTCCCCATTAAAGCAATAGCATTTTTTATACCAGCACGATACAAAGCAATAACATCCATAAAACCTTCAAGCAAATAAACAAAACCTAATTGTCTAGCTGAAGTTTCTGCATTACAAAGATTATATAATATATTTCCTTTATTAAATGCATCAGTTGCACCAGTATTAATATATTTAGGTTCATCACTAACATCATTAAGTCTACGTGCGCTAAAACCACAGACTTGTCCACTTTCATCTTTTAAAGCAAAAACAACACGAGAAGCATTGCTGTCATAAATAGACATATTATCTCTAATTCTACCAATACCTGTTCTTTCAATAGTTTTAATAGAATATCCCTTGGCTTTAAGAAAATTAACTATATTAATTCCATCATCTAAAGAATAACCGATGTTAAAATATTTAATGACATCATCAGATAATTTACGATTATATAAATAATTTAATGCTTTCTTTCCATTTTCACTTTGATATAAACTAGCTTGATAAAAATTATTAATATCAGTTAAGCATTTATAAAGTGTTGAAAGTTCAGGACTAATTTGTTTTGAAGCAATATTAGCATTTAATCGATTATCATTGATACCACAAATTTTAGCAACTTCCTTCATTGCTTGAAAATATGATACTTTATCGTATTTTTCAATAAAATTAATCGCGTTACCACTTGTATTGCAAACAAAACATTTAAATATTTGTTTTTCTTTTGAAATCATTAAAGATGGATTTTTATCATTATGAAAAGGACAAATTGCAACATAGTTTCTCCCTTTTTTTTCAACCTTAATTCTAGAAGAAATAACCTCAACTATATCGCTTTGCCTTAAAATATCATTTGATAACTGATAAAAATTATCATCCATCATTTATAAAAAGTTTTCTCCAATAAATAGTTTTTAAGATCTCTTATTTTAATTCTTTCTTGCTTCATTGTGTCTCTTTCTCTAATAGTAACACATTCATCATTAATACTATCAAAATCAATAGTAACACAATAAGGAGTTCCTATTTCATCATTACGGCGATATCTTTTTCCAATAGAACCAGTCTCGTCAAAATTAACATTTAAATAAGGTGTTAAATCATTATAAATCTTTTTAGCAAAATCGCTTAATTGCTTTGATAATGGTAAAATTGAAGCCTTATAAGGAGCTAAAAAAGATGGTAAATGCATAATTTTTCTTATCTCGCCATTCTCTAAAGTTTCTTCATCATAACTATTACAAACGACCATTAAAAAGAGCCTTTCAAGACCTAATGATGGTTCGATACAGTATGGAACATATTTTTCATTAGTTTCAGGATCCAAATATTCTAAGGATTCTCCACTAAATTCCATATGACGTTTCAAATCATAATCAGTACGGTCAGCAATTCCCCACACTTCTCCCCAACCAAAAGGAAATTTATATTCTATATCAGTTGTAGCTTTACTATAAAATGCCAACTCTTCAGGCTCATGATCTCTAAAACGCAAATCTTCAGCTTTAATATTTAAAGATTCAACAAACTTAATACAAAAATCTTTCCAATATTTAAACCATTCTAAATCCGTTCCTGGTTTGCAGAAAAATTCTAATTCCATTTGTTCAAATTCTCTAACTCTAAAAATAAAATTACCTGGAGTAATTTCATTTCTAAATGATTTCCCCATATTAGCGATACCTAAAGGAAGTTTTCTTCTTGTAGCTCTTTGAACATTTTTAAAATTAACAAATACACCTTGTGCAGTTTCTGGTCTTAAATAAACTTCGCTTTTACTATCTTCAGTAACACCAATATGTGTTTTAAACATCATATTGAATTGTCTTATATCTGTAAATTCGCTTTTTCCACAATGTGGACAAACCAATTTATGTAAATGCATAAATTTATTCATATCTTCAATAGACATTGCATTAACATCAACATCTTTATATTGAGATGAAATTAAATCATCAGCTCTATATCTACTCTTACAATTTTTGCAATCGATTAGAGGATCGTTAAAAGTAGTAACATGGCCTGTTGCTTGCCATACCTTAGGGTTCATTAAAATAGCCGCATCAATTCCAACATTTGTTGGTGATTCATGAACGAATTTTTTCCACCATAAATTTTTAAGATTTTGTTTAAGCTCGCTTCCAAGTGGTCCATAATCCCAAGAATTAGATAAACCACCATATATTTGAGAACCTTGAAAAACGTAGCCAGTAGTTTGTAAATGAGTTACTATCTTATCAAATTCTATATTATTCATATATTGCTCCTAACACTTAAAGTATTATAATTCTAAAAATATTGCTGTCAACCTACTATGAGTGTTAAAATAATTCTAGCGAATTTAATTTTAAATCAGTTTTACTTTCTAAAAAGAAGCCAAAAATCTTAAAAATATTTATTGCACAACTTTCACATATAATATCGTTTAAAATATTTTCATTGCTAAATGTATCTTTAAAAATCTTCTCCTCTTCATTCGATAGTTCAATTATGTTTTTATCTTTTTCGAAAGTATTAGTTAATACACCATCATCAATATTAAAATATTTATAGCTTATACTAAAATCAAATAACGGCTTAATTCCTAGCAAATTAAAATATTTCCCAATAAACAAAATAGCATAATTAAATTCAATATTTGTGTCATTTATTCCTTTAAAAACGAATATCGTTAAATTGTATAATGCATTGAAGTCACTTATACCATCATAAGTTTTTAATGTTAATTCTGATATTAAATTAAATAATATTGATTTTTTGTAACTCTTTGAGTAATTCGAGAAATAATTAATAATTTCACAAGCTTTTATTTTATATCCACCAACTTTTCCTTTATATATTTCAAAATCGCCCTCGATAAATGACTCCGTTAAAATTAAATTTTTACTATTTAAATTATAAAAGCCCCTACCTAGATAGGAATAAATTCCATTTTTAGAAAGTATATTTAAAATTGCGTCATTATCTTTATAATGACTTACAAGTAAAATAAAGCCACGTATCGTTTCCATTAGCGATATCCAATTTTTGCCAAAAAACTACTAGAATTACGCCAATTTTCTTGTACTTGAACATTTAACACAAGATTAACATGTTTTTTAAGCATTTCCTCAATGTCTTTACGAGCTAAAATACCTATTTTCTTTATCATTTTAGCACCTTTCCCAATAACAATTCCTTTTTGCGATTCTTTTTCGACAATTATTTTTGCATATATCTCTAATTCTTTCTTACTATAATCTATATCATCACATAGTACAGCTATGCCGTGAGGAACTTCATCTTTTAAACAAATGAGGGCTTTTTCTCTTACAATTTCTTGTACTCGAAAGCGGAAATCTTTATCAGTAATCGTGTGAACATCATAATATTGAGGGCCTTCTTTTAAATGATTTTTAATAAGTTTTATAAGACCATCTAGATTAAATTTCTCTTTAGCACTAATTTCAATAAAATCTGTATTTGGATACTTTTTTAAATAAACATCTTTAACTTTTGTTATTAATTGAATATTTGTTAAATCAATTTTATTAAAAACGATAATCATATCACAATCAAATTTTAAATGATCCATGAGGTAATAGTCGCCTTCACCTAAGTCATTACTAGCATCAATTACAAATAGAGCCAATTCACAATTTCTTATAGTGCTGTAAGCTCTTTTATCAAGTAATTCGCCTAATTCATTATGTGGTTTATGAATTCCAGGCGTATCCAAAAAAACAATTTGAGAATCATTATCATTATAAATACCGATAATTTGATCTCTAGTTGTTTGACTTTTTGAAGTTACAATAGATATCTTTTCTCCTATAATAGCATTTAAAATAGTAGACTTTCCAACATTTGTTCTTCCTACTAGGGATACAAATCCACTTTTCATTAATTTAAATCCTCTTTATTAAAAGCAAATGGTAAAAGTTCTTTATTATTTGTTTCCAAGATATTACCTTTTAAATTTCCTAAAAAAATTTTAGCATCGCTAGGTAGTAATTCGCTCATTACTTGTCTGCAAGCACCACAAGGTGAACATGGTCCATCAGTATCACCTACGATTGCAATTGCAACTATATCCTCTTTTTTAATACCATTACAATAAGCATTATAAATAGCATTACGTTCAGCACACATGGAAAGACCATAAGATGAATTTTCAATATTAGTGCCCTTATAAACTTTATTATCTTTGGTTAGTAAAGCAGCACCTACTTTAAATCTAGAATAAGGTGAATATGATAGTTTTCTAGCTTCTATTGCCATTTCTATTAATTTTTCTTTATCCATATCAATCTCCTAATATTTGATCTTGAAGACCAAACATAATTACCTCATCTTCTTTTTTCATATGGTCATAGCCTAATAAATGAAGTAAACCATGAACAAATAAAAAAGAAAGTTCACGTTTTAGAGTATTTCCATAATTAATAGCATTTTCTTGGGCTACTTCATAACAAATATAAATTTCACCCAAATCTAATGGTAAATCTCCAAAAATCTGTTCGCTCTTATCATCTAAAAATGCAAATGAGATTACATCAGTTGCACGATCTATGTTTCTATATTCTTTATTTATTCGCTGAATTTCTTTTTTATTAACAAATGTAACACTCATTATTACATTATCGTTTTTTTTCAATATGTTAAGAGTTTTTTTTAAAAGATTTTTGTAAATAATATTAAATTCATCAATATTATAAGAAGTTTCATTTGATATACTTAAAAACATAATTTAATTATATCAAATAATTATGATATAAACTAATTAAAGTGATAAAAATATAAACATTTATAATATTTAATATTTTCAATGTCATTATCTATCTCTATAATTTTTTCAAATTGTTCTTGTAAAAAAACAAAAATGAAAAAATGAAAAAACATATAATTAATCGAAATAAAACCAGTAAATCCTATGTAAATTAAACTTAGGCAAATTGTTAAAAAAATGAGAAAATATCTTTTAAAATTATTATATGATATACATTCATAAGACTGACTATTTAAAGCTTTTACTTCATTTTTAAATTCATCTCCATTGATATTTGAATTACTTAATAATTTATTTTCAATATTTTCGAGATTATTCTTTTTTGTTTTATAAAACTTATTATCAATTTTTTTAAAAATATATTGAAAAGCAAAAGTTATTGCTAATATTAATAAACTCCAATAATTATTAATTCCTAGAATAATACAGCCAAAAACAAGCATAAAAAAACTTGAAATGAATTTTACTGGCGTTGATACTAATGAAAATTTGAATTTACTCATTGGTAAATAATATTTATTAAAGTCTTGTCTTTTAAAAAAGCATTCTTCAAGAAAAATTTGATTATCAAAATATTTTAAAGACAATATTATTATTTTTTGGTATAACAACTCAAATATTATATATGATAAAAATAAAAGAAATGAGATCATAAAACTAAATTTCTTATCAATAAAAAATGTAGCCGTGATTAAAGAAAGCAAACTTAGAAATTGAAATAAAATAGTTATCCAAAAAAAATATTTTGGATATACACGGATTTTTTTTAATTTAAAATTACTCGTTAATATATTACTAACTTCTAATATTTCTCCATTCCAAATTTTAAATAAATTATTTTTAGAAATCCAATAGATGCCTGAAGAAGGATCATAAACTTTAACTCTACTTTTAGTTATTTTCTTAATTAATACCATATGTAAGTTATCTTTTTTATTAATTACAATTAAAAAAGGGCATGAGACAGTTTTTTTAAAAAGAGCTTTTTTATCAATAATACGTGAAGCTTTTATAATTACTCCTTCTTTTTTTGCTAAGTTAATTAGATCTCTTAATGAAGACGATGTTTCAACATTAACATGCGGATAATAAAGATAATCTGTATTTTTGTAAACAATTGCTAAAAGCATTTTAATACAAGTGACGCCGCAGTCTTTTTCGCCGATTTGCTTTATATAATATTTCATAATTTACCTCCTATATACAAGTCGTAGTAAATTATAAAAATTTGGGGGATAAAAAAAGATCATCTTACAATGATCTTAATTTAAAAATTATCTATATTTTTTTCTTGCGTTTTCAGATTTAATTTTTCTCTTTAAGTTTTTCTTTAAATAGAATTCTCTTTTACGACATTCTTGGATAATTCCGGCTTTATTAACTTGACGTTTAAATTTTCTTAAACCATCATCTAATGTTTCGCCTTCTTTAATGATAACCTTAGGCATTCGCTTTCACCTCCATTCATCGTCAACTTTAATATTCTAATAAATTTAAAATAAACTTTCAACTTTTTTATTAATAAAATTTTAAAAATCGAATAAAATAATTACTAATAATATACTAAATTTTAACTAAAAAATCACTTTTACATTAATTTAGCACCGGAACTAGTTCCGATTCTTGTTGCACCTGCTTCAATCATTTGAATCATTTCGTCATGGGTTCTTACACCACCCGCAGCTTTTACACCCATTTTAGGTCCAACAGTTTCTCTCATTAATTTAACATCTTCGACTGTTGCGCCATGTTTAGAAAAGCCAGTACTAGTTTTAACAAAATCAGCGCCAGCTTCTTTAGCTAATAAGCAAGCTCTAACTTTTTCTTCATCAGTTAATAGACAACATTCAATTATCACTTTCAAAACATGATTCTTGCAGGCATTTTTTATTAATTTAATTTCGTTTTTAACATAAAAATCATCTTTTTCTTTTAATTTAGAAATATTAATAACCATGTCAATTTCATCTGCTCCTCTTAAGATGGCATCTTCTGTTTCAAAGACCTTAGATTCAGTAGTCATACTTCCAAGAGGAAATCCTATTACTGTGCAAACTAAAACATCGGAGCCATCCAATTCCTTTTTAGCTAGTTCTATAAACGAAGGATTAATACAAACTGATTTAAAATTGTATTTTTTTGATTCCAAACAGAGAGATTTTATATCATCATTCAAAGCATCAGCTTTTAATAATGTATTATCAATAAATTTATTATATTTTAAATTATTCATCTTATACTCCATAAAAAAAGGCCTTACAAAGCCTTATTTTGTTTTTTCTTCTTTAGTCTTAAGAACTAATTTTCCATCATAATAACCACACTTTGGACAAACAGTATGTTGCTTAATCATTGCACCACAATGACTACATGTTGTTACACCAGTAACCTCTAATTTATAGTGTGATCTTCTCATTCTTTTAGCTGTCTTACTAGTTCTTCTAAATGGTACTGCCATATTTCAATCTCCTTATAACTTTAAATAATTATACTTTTTTAAAATAGAAAATCAATCAATTATTTTTTACATTGTAAAAAAATTAATCTAAACATGAATTATCCTTTTTAAAAGTAATATTAAGTATTTTATCTTTTATATTAATGTCAGATTTGATAAAACATTCTAAATAATTAGAACTGTGTCCCTTGTATCCACCTCTTCGGGAATCATAACTTTCAAATAAAAAATCAATATCTTTACCATAAAATTTATTTTCATAATTGTGTTCTAGTTCATCTGAAAGTTCAATTAAGCGATTAACACGATTCTTTTTTTCTATATCAGAAACTTTATTCGGAAATTTGCTTGCTGCACTGCCATTTCTATCACTATAAGGAAATACATGTACTTTTGCAAAATTTATCTTCCTTATAAAATCCAATGTTGCTTCAAAATCCTCTTCAGTTTCACCAGGAAAGCCAACAATCACATCAGTTGTAATAGATATATCAGGTTTAATCTTTCTAATTTTATCTATCTTCAAAATATAATTTTCAAGATTGTATTTTCTATGCATCAATTTTAAAATTTTAGAACTTCCACTTTGAAGTGGAACATGTAAATGATTTGCAATATTAGGATAATCTTTTAATAAATTAATAAAATCTTCATCGATTTGACTTTCTTCTATTGAAGATATTCGTAATCTATATAAATCAGGGTTATTAATAAGTATTTCTTTTAATAATTTAGAAAATGTCATGCCATTATTAAAGTCAAGACCATAACTGCCTTGATCAATACCAGTTAAAATGATTTCTTTATAGCCATTATTAATTAATTTCTTAACTTCATTTAATATAGATTCTATAGGTCTACTTCTTGATGGCCCTCTTACAAATGGAATCAAACAATATGTACAAAAATTATTACAACCATCTTGAATTTTCAAAAAAGCTCTTGTCTTATCAAAATAATTATCTAAAGAAATATTTTCGTATGTTTTGTCTTTAAGAGCATTATTTTTTATTAATATAGGTTGTCTATTAGTTAAAAATTCATTTATATAATCAAATATCTTACTTCTTTGATTAGTTCCTAAAACAATATTTGCTTTTAAATTATTAATTACGTAATCACCTTCATATTGTGAAAAACACCCCATAACACAAATTATTGCATCACGATATTTTATTCGATATTGTCGAATCATTTTTTTAGACTTACTGCTACTTGTTTCTGTTACAGCACATGTATTAATAATTATTAAATCAGGTGTATCAGTAGAATCTTTTTTAATTTCTATAAAACCGTGCTTCATTAAATCATTAGCAACTGCTTCAACCTCGTAACTATTAACCTTACAACCTAAAAAATCTATTAAAAATTTCATTTCGAAACCTCATTTTTTAATCTTTCATACAATTTATAACTAATAAATCCATTTTCATATAAACCATTAATAAAATTTATTTTAGTAGAATTATAGTATAAATCTAGTATATTTTTAGCTTTTTGTTCTATTCCTTTACTATCGAAAAACTTCAAGTTTCTATCATATAAATAAATAAGATTATCTATAAATCCATCGTTATTTAAAATTAAAATAACATGAGTATGTGGATTTAAATAAGCACGAGATGTAGAATCAGAACTAACAAAAATTAAGTTCTTCAAACTATTGATTTTCTTCTTTTTTTTGTAAATATGATAATAATTATCATTAAGTATTTGATTATTATTCCTACTTTTATAAAGTGTTTTTAATATTGAAAATGCCATAGTAATTAATCCTCGAATTCATAAGATAATACACTCATTAAGTAAATGCAACTTGTTTCACTTCTTAATATTCTTTTACCTAAGGAAATCTCTTTAAACTTATAATTAATGGCAGTTTTTACTTCATCTTTAGAAAAACCACCTTCAGGTCCAATTAAAATAGATATAGATTTTCCATCAAATTTATGCAAAATTTGTTTAAGATCACTTATAGTTCCTTTATAATTTTCATAAGCTATCAAATTTAAATCGCATACAAACTTTTCAATGTCTTTAAAATCAATTACGTCGAGAATTTTAGGAATAAAACTTCTTTTACATTGTTCAGTTGCTTCCTTTAAAATTTTATTAAATCTAAATATTTTTTTCTCTTTGTTTTCTTTAGTTATTTTAGCAATACAACGACTAGAATTAATTAAAACAATATTTTTAACACCTAACTCAGTGACTTTTTGTAAAACTAAATCTATTTTATCGCCTTTAGGCAAACAATAAAGTAGTGTAATATCAACATTTAGTTCTCTATTTTCATTATATTTTGATAATATTTCAAATTTAAAAGGGGAAAGTGATATTATTTTGGATAAATAAATATCCCCATCATTATTAATTTCAAATTGATCATTAACGCCCATCCTCATTACATGCGTTATGTGAAAAATATCATCCTTTGAAAGGATGATATCATCACAATTTTTAAAAGACACAAAATATCTTTGCATATTATTTTAAAAATACACCATTTGAATCTTTTTTATTTTTCTTAAATAAAGATACAATACCAATTATAAAATACACAGCAAATAAAATTACAAAAGGTAGAATTAAACTCATAATTAAATTAAATAAACTAAATTTATTTACAAAGAAAAATAAACAGAATAAGCCAGCATACAAAATAAAATTAATAAATAGTCTTAAAAGCCCCTCTTTAATGAATCCTAAATAAAATGAATCAACTCCAAAAATCCCTAGAAACATCAATAAAAGTGAATTGATTTTTTTAGAATGTTGAACGAAATTAGAATCAGTATTACTATCATCACATGTATCAATTACTTGTGTTATATCACATGTGACAGAGTTTACTCCTTCTAAAGGATTAACACCTCCACAATAAGGGCATCTATCTTTATCAAACTTTGAAATATTTTTATGACAATACTTACATTTAGGCATAATTACTCCTACATTAAGTATATATAAAGAAGCTTATTTTTTAAATGCTTTTTTAAATTTATCAAACCAATTTTCATTATTACCAGATAGTGATTTAAATTTAACTAATAAATCTTTTTGTTCTTTAGTTAATTTTGTTGGCGTTTTAACATTAAGATGGATGAATTCATCACCATATCTATCACTTCTAAGGTCTTTTACACCCTTACCTTTTAATCTAAGAATAGCATTAGGTTGAGTTCCAGCAGGAATTTCTACTTCGCATTCGCCACTAATAGTTGGCACAACTATTTTAGTTCCCAAACATACATCGACAAAATCAATAGGAACATTTAAATGAATATCATTCCCATCACGTTGAAATTGATCATGAGGCTGAACCATGACTTCAATATATAGATCACCATTTTCTCCGCCATTTTCGCCGCGTGCACCCTTACCTGGGACTCTAATCTGCTGACCATTATTTATTCCTTTTGGTATATTAATATCAATATCTTTTTTAACCTTAATATAGCCTTTCCCATTACAATTCGGACATTTTTCACGTATAATTTTTCCTGTTCCATGACAAGTAGGACATTCGCTTTCAGATTGCATCATACCAAAAATTGTTCTTTGCTGCGTAATGACTCTTCCACTACCATGACAATCAGGACATGTATCATAAGCTGTGCCATTTTTTGCCCCAGTTCCATTACAATCAGGACATGTTTCTTCATAACTTAAAGGTATCGTAACTTTAGTTCCATTAACAGCATCCATAAATTTAATACGGATACGCATCAATGTGTCTTCACCTCTAGATGGTTGTTGAGAATAACTCCTTCTAGATGAACGTGAACTTCTTCCAAAACCTCCAAACATGCTTTGAAGAATATCATTCAAATCGCCAAAATCGCCACCATTAAAATTAAATCCTTCAAAACCACTTCCATTGAATGGATTTGAACCACCGGCATTTTGATCAAATGCAGCTTGTCCGAATTGATCATATGTTTTTCTTTTATTTTCATCGCCCAAAACACTATAAGCTTCAGATGCCTCTTTAAATTTTTCAGCATCACCAGTTTCTTTATTATCAGGGTGATACTTTTTAGCTAATTTTCTATAAGCACTTTTAATCTCATCTTGCGTCGCACTTTTATCTACACCAAGAACTTCATAATAATCTCTTTTTTGTGTGGCCATAAAATCTCCTTAACAAACTTAAGGGAAGTCATTAGCTTCCCTTATTTTAAAAATCTAATCTATTACTTCTTATCTGTGAAATCAGCATCAATTACATCATCATCTTTTGATTTTGATGAACCATTGTTATTTGAACTACTTTCACTATTACTCGTTCCTTCAGTATAGCCTTGATTAGAAGCACTACCTTGTTGATTAGCATTGAAATTTTGATTTTGCATCATAGCAGCAGCTTGTTCAAGTTCATTAATTCTGCTTCTTAATGTATTTAAATCATTATTATCTAAAGCAGTCTTTAATTCATCTCTCAATTTTGTTGTTTCCTCTTTTTGTTTAGGATCCATAGAATCACCTTTTTCACGTAATCCTTGATCAATCGAAGAGATATAAGATTCAGCTTTATTCTTTAATTCAATTTCATCTTTACGTTTATTGTCAGCTTCCTTGTTAGCTTCAGCTTCTCTAACCATTCTATCGATTTCATCTTTTGATAATCCGTTAGATCCGCTAATAGTAATCTCTTGTTCTTTTTGAGAATCAAGATCTTTTGCACTGACTTTAACAATACCGTTAACATCGATTGAGAATGTAACTTCAATTCTTGGCTCACCACGTCTAGCAGGTTTAATACCAGTCAATTGGAAATGGCCTAATAACTTATTATCGTGAGCCATTTGTCTTTCACCTTGATATACCATAATATCAACTGCAGGTTGATTATCAGCTGCAGTAGAGAAGATTTGTGATTTAGTTGTTGGAATTGTTGTATTACGTGGAATTAAAGGAGTCATGATACCACCCATAGTTTCAATACCTAAAGTTAATGGAGTTACATCAAGTAAAACAACATCTTTAACATCACCACTTAATATACCACCTTGATAAGCAGCACCAATAGAAACAGCTTCATCAGGATTAACACTTAAGTTTGGTTTCTTACCAGTAATATCAGCAACTAACTTTTGAACAGCTGGCATACGAATTGAACCACCAACTAGCAAAATTTCATTTACATCATTATATTTTAATTTAGCATCAGCAAAAGCTTTTTCAAGAGGTACTCTACATCTATCAAGTAAATGTCTAGTCATATCTTCAAAATTAGCTCTTGTTAATACTTTTTCAAAACTAATAGGACCATTTGCGCTCATACCAATAAATGGAAGTGAAATTGTAGTTTCTAAATTACTAGATAATTCAATTTTTGCTTTTTCAGCTGCATCTTTATATCTTTGTAAAGCCATCTTGTCGCTTATATCTTGATTGAACTCAATTTTAATTTGAGCTCTAATCCAATCAGCGACAACATTATCCCAATCATCACCACCAAGTTTATTGTCACCACTAGTAGAAACAACTTCAAATGTACCATCACCAATATCAAGAATAGAAACATCCAATGTTCCACCACCTAAATCAAAAACACAAATTTTTTCTGATTTATCTTTTCCTAAGCCATAAGCTAAACTTGCAGCTGTAGGTTCATTAATAATACGAACGACATCAAGTCCTGCAATCGTACCAGCATCTTTAGTTGCTTGTCTTTGAGCATCATTAAAATATGCAGGAACTGTAATTACAGCCTTAGAAATAGGTTGACCAACATTTGCTTCTGCATAGCCTTTCATATAAGAAAGAATCTTTGCTGAAATTTCTTGAGGAGTAAAATCCTTATTAATACAATTAATATGGACTTTATAATCAGAACCCATATGACGCTTAATAGAACTTACTGTATCAGGATTAGTCAAAGCTTGTCTTTTTGCTGCATTACCAACAATAACTTCGCCATTAGCTTTAAAGCCAACTACTGATGGAGTTGTCATTGTACCTTCAGGATTTGGAATGACTTTAACATTACCATCACTTTGTAAATAACTTACAACACTATTTGTTGTACCTAAATCAATACCTAAAATAATTTCTTTTGCCATAATAATATATCCTCCTAAATATTAAGCAATTTTATTAGTAGTTTCAGCACTACTTTCATTTTTTACATCATCATTATGATCTTCTTTAGCAGGGTGTTTACTCACAACAACCATAGCAGGTCTAATTAAATGATCATGTAACTTATAACCTTTCATATGAACTTCTTTTACAAGATGTTCATCACCTTCATCATCAATAGTTTGAACGCATTGCATAGTAGCCTCTGAAAATTTAGAATTAATTGCAGGATCAATAACTTCAACTCCTTCTTCATTAAGAAGATTTAATAATTGAGTATGAACATATTTAAATCCTTGCAAATAATTTTTAAGTTCAGTTGTTGAAGGTTCTACTTTGAATGCCATATCAAACGCATCAAGTATACTAATTAATTTATCTACAAAACCTTCGACACGATATTTAATGACATCCTTATGATCTCTCTCAATTTCTTTTCGAAGATTTGCAATATCTGCATAAACACGATAGTAATCATTTTTCCAATGTTCGCAATCATTTTTAACTTTTGCGATTTCTTCATCCTTTTTAGAAAGTTGTTCTTTTAAAGAACTAATCTCTTTGCTTCCTTCTTTTTCGTTTTTTTCATCACTATTTTTCATTTATCCACTACCTCCTATTTATTCATGTGAGCAAGTATCTCAGTAACAATATAATCAAGATAATTAATAACCTTATCATAATCCATTCTCTTAGGACCAATAACAGCTATCTTACCAACATTTTTCTTGTCCCCAGGAAAATTAATTTCCTTTGATATAATAGAAACATTGCCATCAAGATTATTATCATCTTGAGATATAAATAACTGCTCATTAGAATTAGTTATAATTTCCTCAAGTTTAATAGGATCATCGAATAAACCAAGAACCTTCTTTATCTCCTGAGCATCATTACTAAACTCAGGCTGTTTTAGTAAATTAGATTTACCGATTACCTCGCTACGATTAGTGGCAAACTCACAAAATAATTTAAGTAATGCATTATATAAATTACTATAATCATTTATATAATTTTCTAATAAAGGTTTCATCTCTTTTAATTTAGCGACCAAATCTTTAATTAGAGTTCCCTTTAATCTCTCATCTAATAATTTCAAACATTTCTCAATATCACTCATTTTATTCTTTTTAGAAATAATAAATGTCTTATTTTCGACATAACCCGAATCGGTTACAAAAAGTACTGTACAAGTCACGTCGTTAATAGGAACTAAATGAATATCAATCAATCTTTCATTATCAGCACGAGGTCCTAGAACGACACTAGTTAAATTCGTCATATGAGACAATATTGCGCAGCTCTCTTTAAGGACATCCTCGATAGATTTAGATGAATCAAATATATTTTTTAATTCATTCTTAAACTTACTATCTACTGATGAATTTCTTAAATTTTCTACGTAATATCTATAGCCATTAGCACTAGGAACACGACCACTACTAGTATGTGTTTTTTCAATAAGTCCCTCATTTTCAAGCGTTTGCATATCATTTCTTATAGTAGCACTAGACCAACGTAATCCATATTTTTCTATTAAATACTTACTACTAATAGGTTTAGCTGTCCTTATGAAATCTTCTACTATGAGTTTTAATATTTCTTGCTTTCTTGTAAGACTCATTTTATAGACACCTCCACTAGCACTCTTTTTCTCTAAGTGCTAACACTATATTACGCTTATTTATTAGCAGTGTCAATATGTTAGTGCTAATTTTTTTAAAAATATTTTTTATTCACAAAATTCTTAAAAAGAAGATTAATTAGTTATTAATTAGTATAATTTTAGTATAAAAATAGTAATATTCACTAAATTTTGGCAAAAAAACTTAAAATAATTTTATCTAAAATAGCCATTCCATTATGATTAGCAACAATTGATTCTTTATTTATAATTATCAAATTTTCATCTTTTAATTTTTTTATTTCACGATCGTATTTTTTATTAAAATCAATTGAAAATCTTTTATTAAATTCTTTAAAATTTATTCCTTTATTAGTTCTTAAATTAAGCATTATATATTCTTCTTCTTGTTCACTTTTAGATAATTTTTCTATAAAGTCGATATTATTCGTGTCGGATATGTATTTGTCTAAATTCTTAGTAAATGAATAACGCTCATCATTAATATATCCAAAAGCTCCCAACCCTATACCTAAAAATTCATTATCATGCCAATAATTAAAATTGTGTTTGCTTTCATATCCTGGTTTAGAAAAATTACTAATTTCATAATGAATAAAATTATTTTCAATTAATTTTTTGCAAATCAAATCATAGTATTTACGATTTAAATCTTCATCAATTTCTTTTATTTTCTTATTATAAAAAATAGTCCCCGGATTGATTGTAAGACTATAAATTGAAATATGATTTACATCTAATTTTAAAAAATTGTCTAAATTATTTTCTATAGTAACTTCATCTTCTCCAGGTAATCCATAAATAAAATCAAGATTTATATTTTGAATATATTTTTTTGTTATCGATATTATTTTTGTAAAATCTGTTTTTTTTCTATTTAACTCACTTAATGTTGCTTCATTAAAACTTTGCACCCCTATCGAAATGCGATTAACACCATAACGAGTTATTAATTTAAGAAAGGAATCGTTAATATCTTCTGGATTTGCTTCTATAGTAAATTCAGCATTACTATATTTTAAATCTTGTAAAAATACTAATATTCTTTCTAAATTAAAAAAGGATAGACACGAAGGTGTCCCTCCTCCAATATAAATTGTTTTAAATTTATCAAATTTTCTTTTAACGCAATTAATGTCATTTAACAATTTATCGATATATTTATCCTCAAAGCTTTGATTTTTTATAATTTTAGTAAAATCACAATAAGGGCAAATATTTCTACAAAAAGGTATATGAATATATAAACTATTTATCTTTTTTTTCTCCATTTGTTTCCTTTTCATATTCTTCAAATTGCTTTTTCGTATCTTCATCATCTACAGGTTCAAGGAAACGATCTAGGTCTTCTTGAATTGCTTGCTCTTGTTTTGGCTTTTCATCACTTTCCTTTTTATTAATAACGAACTTTCTTAATAAAAAAACAAGAAAAGCTATAATTCCAAACGTGGCTATTAATAATAATAAAATAATTCCTGGGTTTGTCCAAATACTATTAGATAAAAACATATTTTTTCTCCTTTAACTTTATTTTTTGCGAACTGGTGTATAAATATATTTATTTTTTAAAGGCTCTTTACTATAAAAGCCAAGATAAACTAAGCCATCCATACTAGTTCGTGCAGTCTCATAAGCGCAATTTAAACATTTTTTATACTGAGAAATTGTGTATTTCATTCCTAAAGTGCAATGTCTAGCATAAAAATAAGCTTGTCCATTTGATAAACTTGGGTAAAGTTCTTTTAAGTGATTTTCTAATTTTTTTGCCTCTTCTTCATTTAAGCCTTCTGGCAAAGAATTAATTGCAATATTCTTATTATAAATTAAAGTTGGCTGACCATTAGTTGGCAAAGTAGCTTGTTCATTTTGCAAATTGTCTTCATTATTTTGAATAATTTGATTCTTTTGTTCGGTTTTAGATTTAGCGTCTTCATGACTAATATCCAAAGCATAATTTTCATTAAAAATATCACTTTTCTTACTCAATACTAATTTATCGACAAAGTCGTCTATTCTAGGTTCTAAAATTCTGAAAACATAGTCTAAAAAATAAGTTAAATCAAAACTTTTTTGTGACTCAGTTAAAGCCTTTTCTAAATTATCATTATCATTTAATAAGCATTCAAAGTTAAATAAAGAAGCTACACTTTCTAAATCATTATACGCTAATATTTGTTTAAATAATAGAATTGCAATTTCCTCATTATAAACTTCGAAAGGTTTTATATAATAGCAAAAATAAAGTGTACAAACACTTTTCAAAATCGGAGAAATTTTAACATTATTTATAAAATTAAATAGATTATTCATTGAATTTTCAATTTTATTATGAGGGATACCAAAATATATTTTGTTTACTAATACTCTATTTAATCCATTATCTATTTCTTTAGTTCGATAGAATTCGGTTAATTCATTAGTACCTAGTAAAATAGAATATAATTTAGCTAAAAAATCTTCATTAATATTTTGATTATAGTTCTTTTCAATTTCATTTAAAGCATTTAAATAATGCATTATTAATATTTCATTTGCTGAAAGTATGCTAGAATCATTAGTAATAATATTCTTTAATTTAGAATCATCTATATTAATTTTATATTTTTTTTCAATTTCTCGCAAAATGTCATAAAATCTATCATTTGAAAATTTCTTTTTCCCTTCATAAGAAAGTTTAGAAAAATTAACCATGCAGCGTAATAATTTTCTTTCAATATTATTTACTTTTTCAACTATTGCTGGAGCTAAACATATGGAATAGCTTGTGCCATCAATATGTTCTAAAGCTAAGGAATATGAAAAATTTGCTCTATATTCTAAAATTTGTTTCCAAATATTATCAATAATAGGTAGCTTCATAGCCTTAGCTACATCATTTTTGGTTGCATAATTTACATTTGTAAAACGCATTCCTAGTTCATTATTTGCCATAAATTTTACCTTCTATTACTATTTTAATTCGGAATTTTAATTTTATCAATAATAATTCTAAAAATATACTAAAAATATACTAAAAAATTACTATTTCTCATCTTCATCTATTGAAAGCAAAGACATAAATGCTTCCTGTGGAAGTTCAACATTTCCAATTTGTTTCATTCTTTTTTTACCTTCTTTTTGTTTTTCTAGAAGTTTTCTTTTTCTTGAAATATCACCGCCATAACACTTTGCTAAAACATCCTTGCGCACTGCTTTAACATCAGCTCTGGCAATAACTTTTCCATTAATTGAAGCTTGAATAGGAATTTCAAACTGTTGTCTAGGTATCACTTCTTTTAACTTGCTCACCAATTTTAATCCTCGATTATAAGCAAAAGGTTTATAAACAATTGTGCTTAATGCATCAACAGGTTCTCCATTTAGCAATATGTCCATTTTTACAAGATTAGATGGCTTATAATCCTCAATTTCATAATCAAGTGAAGCGTATCCCTTACTATAACTTTTTAATTTATCAAAAAAATTATAAATAATTTCGCTTAATGGAATACTGTAATAAAGAATCATTCTTGTATCATCAAAATATTCTAAATCATGATAGATTCCTCTTCGATCTTGGCATAGTTCCATAATAGGTCCAACATAATCTTTTGGCGTCATTATACTTACTTTAGCATATGGCTCTAAAATTTCTTTTACCAAAGTTAAATCTGGCATTTTACTTGGGTTATCAAGTTCAATTTGACTACCATCCGTTAGATTAATCTTATAAATTACGCTAGGTGCTGTAAGAATAATATCTAATAAATATTCTCGTTCAAGTCTTTCTTGAATAACATCCATATGTAATAAACCTAAAAATCCACATCGAAAGCCGAATCCAAGAGCTTGAGATGTCTCAGGTTCATATTTTAAACTACTATCATTCAAAGACAATTTTTCTAAAGCATCTTTAAGTTCTTGATATTTTCTACTATCAGTTGGATAAATTCCACAATAAACCATAGGATTAATATTCCTATACCCTGGAAGAGCTTTATTTGCAGGATTACTAACAAGTGTTATAGTTTCGCCAACTCTTACTTCTTTAATGTCTTTAATTTGAGCACAAAGATATCCTACTTCGCCACAATAAAGAGAATCAGATTTAATTTCATTTGGTGTTCTAATACCAAGTTCAGTTACTTCATATTCCTTATTTGCACGCATTAATTTGATTCTATCTCCAACTTTTATACATCCATCTTTAATTCTAATTAAAACAACAACTCCACGATAAGAATCATAATAACTATCGAAAATTAAGGCTTGCAATGGACCGTTATTATCACCGCTTGGTGCAGGAATATCTGTAACTATTCTTTCTAATACCTCTTTTACATTTTCACCAGTTTTTGCACTTACCAAAATAGCATTATCACCATCAAGTCCAAGTCGTTCGGTAATTTCCTTTTTGCATACTTCAATCATTGCACTTTTAAGATCAATTTTATTTATTACAGGTATTATTGTTAAATCGTTATCAACAGCTAAATACATATTTGCTAAAGTTTGTGCTTCAACACCTTGCGTAGCATCAATTATTAAAAGAGCACCCTCACATGCTGCTAAGCTTCTACTAACTTCATATGTAAAATCAACATGCCCTGGAGTATCTATTAAATTAAAAATATATGATTCACCATTTGTAGCTTTATATTCAATAGTTACTGCATTTAATTTGATTGTAATGCCTCGTTCTCTTTCTAATTCCATCGAATCAAGAATTTGATCTTTCATTTCTCTTTTAGTGATAGTATTTGTTAATTCTAAAATTCGATCAGCTAAAGTAGATTTTCCATGATCTATATGAGCAATTATACTAAAATTTCTAATATTTTCTTGTTTGTATTTCATATCTTTCTATTATATCAATTCTTGTAAAATTCACGTAAAACTTTTTTTATTTCATCACTATTTTTAACTACCTTATAATTTTTCCATTCATTTCTAAATAAATTTAAGTACTTTTTATGTAAATAGCGCGAATCAATAAGCAAAACCGATCCTCTATCATTTTCACTTCTTATAAGCCTTCCAACCGCTTGCATAACACGATTCATGGCTGGATTGACATAAGTATAATTAAATCCATCCAAATTATTTTTATCATAATAATTTCGCAATATTTTACTTTCATAATCAAAAGAAGGTAAGCCTATCCCAATTATTATTACCCCTATAAGCCGATCATTAACAAGATCGATTCCTTCACTAAAACTACCACCAATCACTGCAATTCCAATTGTAGTTTTCCTAGGGTTTTCTGTAAATGCTTCTAAAAAAGAAGATTTTTCTAGGTTTGTCATGCTCTTCTTTTGATATATGACATTATATTCTTTATCGAAATTAAGCCCACTTTTTAATTTGTAAAGATATTCATAAGAAGGCACAAATATTAAATAATTGCCCTTTTTTTCGTCAATAAAAGCCTTTATATTATTAATTACTCCATTTAAACTTTTGTCTCTATCTTGATAAGCAATTGATAAACTATCATTTATCATTAAATTTAAATTTTTAGTATCAAACGGACTATCAAGAAGCAATTTATTATCATAAACATCATCAGTAAGTAATTTCGTATAATAATTTAAAGGACTTAATGTTGCACTAAAAAGTGTAGCACTATCGACTTTCTTTAAGGTATTATTGATAAATTCACTAGCATTTATACAATATAAATGTATTTCAAAGTCATTCATTTTTTTTCTTAAATAAATAGAAAAATTTTCATCCAATAAATCATAAATTTTAAGAAATTTATATGATTCTAAAAAAAATTCATCTGCCTTTTCATAAATCTGAAATGGGTGATCATTAGAATATTTTTTATAGACATCTGACATTTGTCTTAAATTTTTAACGAATTCATCATCGAGCTTTTCAAGTTTTAATTCAGAAATTTCCTCCTCTTCACTATTTATAAATTCTATTTTCTTAAACATTGCAAAATTAGATGACAATTTTTTTAAATTCTTTTTTATATCAATATTCTTAATATTTTTTAATTCTTTTTTCATATTAGAAAAAAGAGAATTAGATATAAAAGACGAATACATATCACGACTTCGAGAAATTAGGTTATGCGCTTCATCAACTAATAAATCAATATTATAAGTCTTGTCAGGAGATTCAAAGAATCTTTTAAGAAAGGCAGTAGGATGAAATACATAATTATAATCGCAAATAATATAATCAACATAGTTGCTCAAATCTAAAGATAATTCAAATGGGCAAACATTCTCTTTTAATGCAATATCTTTAATAATCTTTTCATCAAATAAAAGATGATTTAGTAAAAGTTCTTTTAATATCTTTTTTATCTTATCGTAATAGCCACGAGCAAAAACGCAATTTTCAGGATTACATTTCTTTTTATCCGAAAGACACATTTTTTCCTTCGATAATATTTCGATACCAGTAATTTTTACTCCACTATTATTAAATAACTTAAGGCTTGATAAAGCCAATTTAAATTCATTATTTTTAGGAGTTAAATAAAAAATTTTATCAATTTGAATATCTTTAAATGATAATAATGAACCATAAATACACGAAACAGTTTTGCCAATTCCTGTTGGAGCTTCAATAAAACCAATTTCTTTATTAACAATGTCTTTATTGACGAACTCAATCATTTCCTTTTGGCCTTTTCTTAATTTCAAAAATGGAAATTTTAATTCTTTCAAAGATTGATTTCTATTTTCTTTTAAATCATCGATTATTTTTAAAAAATCTAAATATTCATAAAGATAACTTTCAACTTTGTTTTTAAGATCTATAAATGTATATTCAAAATTTTTATACGTTGTATTTTTATCAATTTGAGATATATATGTTAGCTGAATACCAATGCAATCTAATTTATTTTTAAGCGCATATAAATAGGCATAGCATTCAGCCTGTGCGAGATGCCACGAAAAGTTGTTATTAATGAATTTTTCACGATCACCAATATAGCTTTTTATTTCATCAATTATAACTTTTTTTTCACATTTAATTACGCCATCACATCTTCCATGAAGTCTTATTATATAATTAGAAATATTTATTGTGCCATCAACAGGAACTTCTGATTCATAAGTCTCATTTTGCTTTGATTGGACATATTGATGCATTATAATTCCTTCAAGCATTGTGGAATTATTAAAATATCGATCATCAATATCGCCACTTCGTAAAATAAAATCAACTAACTGATGTACAGATAAATCAAAATATTTATTCAACTTTATCTCCGACTTTAAAATAATGTTGCATTCCATTATAAAAGGACTTAAAATCCATTCTATTTTTACCTGGCTTTTGTAATTCTAAAATTGACAAATATCCATCAGAAGTTGAAATACAAAATCCATTTTTATCATATTTTATTATAGTTCCTGGTTCACAAATTTTTGAAGTTTTAAAATCCTCAACTTTGAACACTTTAAATTTTACATTGTGGTAAACAAAATGTGTTCCTGGCTCATACGAAAGGGCTCTTATAATGTTTTTTATTTTACAAGATTCTTCAAAAAAATTTAATCTTTCTAATTCAGTATTTATTTTTGACGTAAAAGTAATTTCTTTTTCATTTTGTTCAATTCCCAAATTTTTCTTATTTAAAACATCTTCTATGCCGTCATCAAATACATCAAAACAGCATTTTGCAATTTTAATTTTTAACGAAGAATAGTTATCATTATCATCAATGGGTACGACTTTTTTATAAAACATTTTTCCAGCATCCATTTTATCAACCATTTCCATTAAAGTTACACCAGTCTCATTGTCACCATTTAATAAAGCGAATTGAATAGGGGCAGCACCTCTATATTTTGGCAATAAAGAACCATGTAGGTTAAAACACCCATATTTTGGGATCATTAATAGATTATGAGGCATGATTTGACCATAAGCCATAGTTAAAATAATATCCGGTTTTAAATCTTTAATAAATTCAAAATCTGTTCTAATTTTTTCTTTCTGAAAAACAGGTATATTGTATTTTTGAGCAATTACTTTGGTTGGGACACTAATTAATCTCCCTTTGCGGTCATGTTCTTTATCAACCTGTGCAACAACTCCAATAATGTTATATTTTTCTATTATTAAATTTTCTAAGACAATAGCACTAATGTCAGGGGTACCAAAATATAAAATTCTAACGGTTTTTTTATTTATAAACTTTTCCATAAAAACTCCATTTCTAATTATTATACATAATTTTATTGCATTTACTTAACTAATTTTGTTATAATTTTTTAGTATTATCGAGGTAATAGAAATGGCAAATATTAAATCACAAAAGAAAAGAATTAAAACTAATGAAAAAGCTAGAATTAGAAATGTCTCCTACAAGTCAAAGTTAAGAACTGCTGTAAAGGCTGTTAAGGTTGCTTGTACTACTAATAACAAATCGTTAGCTACAGAAAAATTGAATCAAGCTTTTTCAATTATTGATAGAGCTGTTGTTAAGGGAATTGAAAAGACTGGAACAGCTGCTCGTCAAAAAGCAAGTTTACAAAAATTAGTAAATAAAATTGCTTAATTTTCTAATATTTAGAGTTTATAAAGCAACCGTTTGGTTGCTTTTTATTTTTTTAAAAATTCAATATAAAAAGTTCAAAATTGTAAAATCTGTCGATTTCGTTATGTTTAATATCTTTATCAAGCTGGTATAATTTTTCTAAAATTTTTGGAATATTCTCTGTTTTCAATTTCTTGATATCTTGTAAAGCATAATAAATTTTTCCAGGTTTTACATTCAATTTAGTAGCAATTTCATTAGAGTTATACCCATTCTTATTTAAATAATTAACTGCATCTATAAAAATTAAAGAATTTGTCATCATAGTAATTAAAACAATTGGCTCAATATTTTGGGTCAAACGTAAATCTCTAAATGTTGATAACGCCTTCATTTTATTATCTGCAATTAAATATTTTGTTAAAACATATATATCATCTTCTTGAGGTCGTATAACAATCTGCTTAATATCATCAATAGTTATTATATTTTTACAATAAAGACATAACTTTGAACTCTCATTTAGAAATGTTCTTAAATTACCTTGGCAACAACTAATAAGTTCAGAAATCGCTTCAGGTTCAATCTTTAAATTCTTTTTATCAAAATATGTTTTAATATATAAAGGCCAATCATTGTCTTTTATTGGTGAAAGGAACTTTTTATTTTCCTTAGTTATAGCGTTTACAATGACGTTATTTAAATCAATTTCATTAGATTTTACAATAAAAATTAAAATGACGTTTTCATCGCAATCTTCCTTTATATAATTTAATGCTTTATTATAATCGTTGTTTTTGGTAATTTTTGATACTTTAGACTTAGAAAATTTACTTTCTTTTTGCAAATAATAGGCATCATCAATTACGATAATTTTTTTGTTACAAGCAAGATCAATTTGATAACATTCACTAATGGCATCATTTAATAATGAATTTCTAGCATTAAAAGATATAATATTTTTTTCTTTACCACTGAAAAATTTATCAATAAAAGATTTCAAATAAATATTAATTCTCTCTTCATCATTTCCAAAAAATAAATATGTCATATAGATATTATACAATATATGAAATCAATATTCTTTAGAAAATACTAAAATAATAAGTGATTGTACCTTCAATATCAGTTCTTCTAATCTTAATGTCTAATGCATTTAATTTTTCTAATGTTTCATAATGAGGATGATTAAATTTATTATTTTTTCCGCATGAAATAATAGCTTCTTTTGGATTGCATTTTTCCAAAAAATTATATGATGATGAACTGTTCGATCCATGATGCCCAACTTTTAAATAATCGCATTTTATATTATTATCAATTATTTCGTTTTCGACCATTGAGCTTGCATCTCCCATTAATAAAAATTTATAATCTTTAATACAAAAACTTAAAACAAGTGATTTATCATTCTCAGAATAATTACTTTTAGAAAAAGGGTTGAGGTTTTCAAAAGTAAAATATCTCGTTTTTATTGGAAAAACATTGCTATTATCAATTATTTTTTTAATTTTAAAATTATGTGATAATTGCTTTAATGAACCATAATGATCAAAATCATAATGTGTTATAAAAACATAATCTAAGTTATAAATACGTTTTTTTCTTAAAAAAGGAATTAATACATTAGATGCTATATCATAATTTAAATTACCACCAGTATCAATTAAAATAGATTCTGTTTTATATCTAATTAATGTTGAATCACCTTGTCCCACATTTATAAAATTAATTTCGCAAGTAAATTGATTTTTAATTGGAAGGATATAAATAACAATACAAAGTAGATTGATTATTATTAACTTATTTTTATAATAAGTAAAATTAATTTCGAAAAAATATATTGTAACGATTAATAAAGCAAAAAATAAAACTAAATAAATTTGATTAAATGGCGGTATATACACATCAAATAAAGAAATATTTATATTAGTGAAACAATTTATCGTAACTCTAAATATTTTTTCATAAAGACTCAAATGTAGACCATAAAAATATAGTATACTAATTAAAAATAAAAATTTAAAATATGGTAATAATAAAATATTCAATAATATGTAAACTAAATTAAATCCGTTATTTGTTGAAATTATAAAAGGTAATAATATTACATAAAAAAGCGTTTTTGAACGTATTCTCTTCTTGATATTTTTTTCATATCCAAGATAGTTTTTAAATAAATAAAATGAAATTACAATTAATAAAGGTATGTAAAATGATTGGCTATAAATCAACGTTTTATTTATCAAAATAAATATCAAAAATAATAATAGTTTAATTGACAATTTATATTCATCATTTTTATTATCAATCAAAAATATTCCTAATAAAAACATTGAAACTGTCCTTATAAATAAAAACCGATGAAGATTCAAAATAAATATTGGTGTAAATACAATTAAAGAAATTACTCGACTTGTTCTATCACTAAATTTATACGCCAATAATTTAGATACGCCATATAATATAAAATTTATAAAAGTGCCGCATCCTGATACTAAATTTATTATCATAAGTTTTTTACTTATGTAATATAAATTTGAATTTATTTCTATTTCTCCAAATAGGAGGCTCGACATAAAAATCTTTGCATTATTATCTTGTATAGCGTTTAAAAAATTTCGCTTTATCTTATTAAATCTAATTGGAGATTTAACTAAAATTTCGCTTTTTTTAATATTTAATTTTCTATATATATCGTTATTATTTAAAAATTCTTCAAAGTTAAAAGAACTTTCATATGAAGTAAAATCTAAATCTTGAAAAGTTCCGTCTATTTTTAAAATGTCGAATTGATCTATTTGGTTATTTTCCGAATAACAATAAAATTTTTCTTTTAAAGTTTTAAAAATAAAGTAATTATCTTTTCTTTTAAGAACTATTCCTATTAGATTGTTAGATGTTTTTTCCTTAAAGCAATTTATTGATCTTAATATACCAAATGCAAAAAATACTGTCGCAACTAAAATTAATTTTTTTGTTTTAAATCTTTTAATTAATAAATAAATTACAATAAGTAAAAATGTTATAGTTAGAATTAAATACTTTATTTTAATTAATAATAATCCTGCTATGTATGATAATAATAGCAATAAAACAAACATTTTTAATCAGTTAAAATAATATAATTTTTTAGTTTATTATAAGTTGCATTACCAATTCCACTTACATTCATTATGTCTTCAATAGTTTGAAATAATCCATTTTCATCACGATATTTTATAATTGATTCGCAAATAGTTTTCCCTATACCATCTACATATGTCAAATCTTCCGGATCATTGAATGAATTAATATTCACTTTTTGAATTTCATCCTCGGAACAAATATCTGTAGGATCATATCTAGGTGGGATGTAATATGATACATTTTTACTAATCTTAGCATTAGGCAAATAAGCTCTTGTATCAGCCTTATCAGTTATTCCACCTGCCTTATCAATTAAATCTTGCATTACTGAGCCTTCATCTAAAAGATAATTCCCTGGACTAACAATATAGCCTGAGATTCCAATGGAATTTCTTGTTACTTCTGTAATGTCATCATTATCGCTATTATTTCTAAAACTATTGAAATCAATGAATTGCATACAAACTAGAGCAATAATTGTAGAAACAGCAACACCAATTAAAATTTTTAATGTCAATGTCATAAAAAAACCTCCTTATATACAAGTCGTATATTAAAAGGAGGTAATGGGGGTAGATTCAGATACTTTTATTTAATTTCTAAAATTTCAATTTGATAAGGCTTAACAGCTTTAACACTAACTATATCACCAACTTTTTTACCAATTAAAGCTTTTCCTAATGCACATTCATTACTAATTTTTAAATTATTAGGGTCTTTTACAGGGTCAGATTCGATGCTTGAAACAATTTTTACAGTAACTTCAGCATTTGTATCTAGTTCTTTATATCTAATTATACTTGAAATATTAATAGTTTTTGCTTTTTTATTATTATCAACAATCTTCGCATTATTTAATATATATTCTATTTCCTGAATACGTCCTTCAATTTCAGCTTGTTTATTTCTAGCAGCATCATAATCAGCATTTTCTGATAAATCACCCATAGCTCTTGCAGCTTGTAATTGCTCAATAACTTCTGGACGTGCAACATCAAGTAATTGTCTATATTCTTTTTCTAATTGTTCTTTACCTTCAACTGTTAATATATATTCTTTATTATTTGTAGCCATCGTTTTCTCCTTAATCTTTATAATTATACAAGTTTCAATACTTTTTTTCTATAAATTTTAATTCTTTAAATCATTAATTTTAGGATCATCATTAAAAGCATTTAAAACTTCTTCGGCTTCTGAGATCTCTTCATCATCAGTAACTTCTTCTATAGAGCCATCTTCCTTATATTTCATTAAAATTAAATCTTCAGGTGATGATTTATCATAAACAAATGCGTATGTTGCATTTCTTTCTTCATTTTCGTAGGTAAATAAAATTTCCATCAAATATTTATTGCCATCTTCATCATATATTTCAATTTGATTATCATTTAACTTTTCCATTTTTCTTCTCCTCTAAGAATTTTTCTAATATTATTATCGCAGCTACCATATCAATCATCTTATCTTGCTTTGCTTTCTTATAATCCATTGACATTAATCTTTCTCTAGCATCGATTGTAGAATATCTTTCGTCTTGATAATAAATATTTAAATCATTGTTAACCTGTTTCAAATCATTGCAAAATCTTTTAACAGATTCACATCTTTTCTGCTCAATTCCATCTAATGTCAAAGGAAAACCAATAACAATATTATAAATCTCAAATTTTTTAGTAATTTCTATGACATGCTCACGTGCTTTTTTATAATTTCCTGGCTCAAAATTAAAATTTTCAACACCATGAACTATCCCTAACGAATCACTAATAGCAACTCCTAAAGTAGTTGTTCCTAAATCAAGGCCTATATATTTATCACTCATATTATAGTATTCAAATCAATTCTAATAAATTTCTCAACATCTAATATATTACCTTGAGCCAAATCTGGTTTACCACCACCAGAACCACCTACTTCTTTAGTAATTTTTTTAATAATATCACCAGCTTTTAGTCCTTTGTTTACTAAATCCTTACTAATTCCTACCATAATAGGATGTTTATCTTCATTTTTGCCAACAAGTATTACTATGTAGTTATTCTTGTTTGCCTTAATAAGATCATAAATGGATATCATTCCATTCTTGTTAAATTCAGGCAAATATTCAGCAATTATATTTATATTGTTGATATTTTTAAATTTATTTTTCAATAAATTTGCCTCATTTTGGCAGGCTTTTTTACTAAAAGAGTCAATTATTAAATCTTTATTACTTAATTCTTCATAAAGTGATGTTAGTTTAGTCTCAATATCGTTTTCACTTGAAACATTTAATTTAGATCTTATATCATCTAATAATAATTGCTTCTTTTTTAAATATTCAAATGCTCTTTTTCCAGTTAAGGCTTGAATTCTTCTAACACCGCTAGAAATAGCTTCTTCATTTTGAATTACAAATAAACCTATTTCGCTTGTATTATTTACATGACAGCCACCACAAAACTCAATAGAAACGTCACCAAATTTTACAACTCTAACATAATCACCATATTTCTCTCCAAATTCAGCAATAGCACCAAGCTTCATAGCTTCATTTAAAGGTAAAAGTGATGTATTACGTTCTATTGAATTTTCAATATATTCATTAACAATATTCTCGATTTTTTTAAGATCGTTATTTGAAACTTTTTCAAAATATGAAAAATCAAATCTTAAATAATCTTGATTTACAAAACTTCCTTTTTGTTTAACATCATTTCCCAAAACTTTTATTAAAGCGCTTTGTAATAAATGTGTTGCACTATGGTTCTTCATGGTGTCATGTCTTTTATTTTTATCAATTATCAAAGTAAATTCATCCCCTATTTTAATATTTCCATATATTATTTCAATATGATGCAAATTTTGTTTATTAGGTGCCTTTGTAGTATTAATAACGTTAGCCTCAGTATTATCATTGACAATTACACCAGTATCGCCAACTTCGCCACCCATTTCCCCATAAAATACAGTTTTATCAAAAATAACTTCACCTTTTTCATCCAAAGAGTCAACTTTAATGCCGTCTTTAAATAAACCAATTACTTTTGCTTTAATGGAATACTTATCATAAATAAATTCTTCTTCCTTAGTAAAATCAAGCAAATCTTTGGATTGCTTATTAAATGATTCAATTATTTTTCTTGAATTTCTAGCCATCTCTTTTTGATGTTGTAAACATTTATTAAATTCATCTAAGTCAACTTTAACTCCCTTATCAGAGCAGATTTCCTTAGTTAACTCAATTGGAAAACCAAAAGTATCATAAAGTTTAAAGGCATCTTTCCCATTCAATTCTTTAGAATTATCTATTAAAGAATTCAAAATATTTTCTCCTGCAACAAGAGTTTTAATGAATTTAACTTCTTCAACATGAATCAATTTTTTAATTAAATCCTTTTTCTCTAATAAATAAGGATAGAAATCTTTCATAACATTAATAACACTATCTACCAATTTATATAAAAAAGGTTCATTAAAACCAATTTTTTGACCATATCGCATTGCCCTTCTAAGAATTCTTCTTAAAACATATCCACGACCTTCATTAGAAAATGTAGCGCCATCAGCTAAAGCAAATGTACATGCTCTAATATGATCAGCAATTACTCTATATGACATTAAGTAATCACCACTATATGGATGTTTAGCCATTTTTTCAGTGTCACGAATAATAGGCAAAAATAAATCTGTTTCAAAATTAGTATCTGTTCCTTGTAAGACGCAAGCAATTCTTTCTAAACCAGCACCAGTATCAATATTTTTATGTGGTAATTCTTTATATTTACTTCTTTCAACACCATTAACTGCATTAAATTGTGAAAAGACAATCCCCCAAATTTCAATATAACGATCATTTTCAATATCATCCTCTAATAACTTAACACCTAAATGATCTTTATCCCACTTTTCACCTCTATCATAGAAAACTTCTGTATTAGGGCCACAAGGACCTTCACCAATTTGCCAAAAATTACCTTCTAAAGGAATTAAATGCTCTTTATTGATTCCAACCTTTTGCCATAATTGATAAGCTTCTAAATCACTAGGATGATAGGTTACATATAATTTATCTTTGTCAATTCCGAAATATTTATCGTTTGTAAGTATATCAAAAGCCCATGGTATAACTTCTTTTCTAAAATAATCACCAATTGAAAAATTTCCTAACATTTCAAAAAAAGTATGGTGTCTAGCTGTTTTTCCTACATTATCAATATCATTTGTACGTATACATTTTTGTACATTTACAATTCTTTTACATTCTGGAATCTCACTACCATCAAAATATTTCTTCAGCGCACTAACGCCAGCATTTATCCATAGTAAAGTTGGATCATTATTTGGTATTAAACTTGCGCCAGGTTCGATCATATGTCCTCTTTCTTTAAAAAAATTTAACCATGTTTCTCTAATTTGTTGACTTGTTAATTTATTCATAAAATCTCCTAAAAATAAAAAAGTCCCTAAGATTTAGGAACGAATCATCGCGGTACCATCCTAATTTTTAATCGTTTCGATTAAACACTTAATTGACAAAACACATGTAACGAAAATTGGCTTATGTTTATATCTTTATATGATTTTCACCAAACACATACTCTCTAAAAAAGATATATAACACTTCTTTTTTCAAAAATATTATATATTAAACAAAGTTTTAATGTAAATATGTTTTTATTTATATAAAGCATATATGTTAAACTAATTTCATGAAAAAAAATAAAATAAAAGATGCTTTTATTCTTTTTTTTAGAATAAACGAAAGAAATTCCAATATTAAAAGAGAAATAATAGGTGGCCTATTAACATTTATATGTATGTGTTATATTTTACCTGTCAATGCAACAATTTTATCATCTATGGGAATGAATCAAAACGGTGTTTTTGCTATTACAGCGATTGTCGCATCTATTTCAACAATAATGATGGGACTACTCGCAAATTATCCAATAGTTTTATCAAGTGGGATGGGTTTAAATGCATATTTAGCCTATACAATATGTGGTCAAATTTTTAATGATTCATATATGTGGCAGAAGTCATTAATAGTTTTAACATTTTCTGGCCTTTTATTTTTCATTTTTAGCATTACTCCTTTAAGACAAAAAATCCTCAAATCAATTTCAAACGATATAAAATCAATAATCAGTGCTTGCTTAGGCATTTTTTTATGTTTCGTCGCATTAAAAAACTCAGGAATTATTGTATCAGATAATGGTACATTTCTTAAATTTGGTCAGCTAATTAAAGAAATTAATAATAATGGAGTTTTAATAATAGACCCCACAAGTCTCATTTCCTTATTTGGTATAATCTTAATTATTTCTATAGCTTTTCTTAAAATAAAAAATTTCTCATTAAAAAATCTATCAATTCCAATTACAATTTTGATTTTAACAATTTTATCTATAATATGTGCTTATTCAAATTTAAATATATATGGTAAAACACTTTCAGATGGAAGTTATAACAATGGACTAATTAATTTTAAAGACTCTTCTATTTGGTTGCCATCTGGAATAAAAGATGTTGTATTTTTCGGTTATTTAAATAATCAAAGTATATCTTTTTCAAATTTATTAGTTGAAACATTAAAAGAGCCAAGAACATATATAGCAATTTTTGGCCTATTCATTGTTAATATATTTGATACAACCTCCACACTATTTAGCGTTACTAGTGAAATTAATATAAATAATGATACTACTGAGATATTAAATTTAAAAAGAGCAATGTTTGCAGATTCTTTTGGATGTCTAATAAGTGGTCCATTAGGAACAAGTAGTGTTACAACTTTAGCAGAATCTACTATAGGAGTCTCATATGGAGCTAGAACCGGTCTATCTAGTATAATTACTGGCTTATTAATATTAGCTTGTGTTTTTTTATATCCAATATTTAATTATATTACTGCTTCTTGTATCACAGCACCAATTTTATTTTTTGTTGGATTGACAATTTTTAATAATAGTTTTCAAAAAATTAATTTTAAAGACATCATATTATCTTTTTCTTTTTCAATAAGCATCATATTTACTTTATTAACATATTCCATAACTAAGGGCGTTGGATTAGGGTTAATCTTTTATACCATAATGATGTTGATTAATTCTAGAAAAAAAGAGTTAAACATAACAACAACTATAATAACAATTCTATTTTTAATCAATTTGCTACTTGGAGAAATCCTAAGTCATTTAAAATAAAAAGTCGCAGATTTAAACTATTTAATAATTTTTTAATATTCCATGATAATAAACCTTATCGATAATTCCCCCACCTAGACATATTTCGCCATCATAAAGTACACATGCTTGTCCGGGTGTAACTGCTTTATATGGAGAATCAAAAACTAAGCTTATAGAACCATCATCATTATTAAATAAAGTTACTCCTAGGTCTTTTTGTCTATATCTAAATTTTGCATACAAATGGGTATTATTTTCTATTTTGCCATTGAACAAATTAATTTCATTGACAATACACGAATCACTAAATAAGTGTTCATCTTCACTTCCACTTGCTACATATAAAATGTTGTTTTTTACATCTTTTTTGCAAACAAACCATCCTTTAGCTATTTCTCCTTCAATTCCGCCTATTCCAAGCCCTTTTCTTTGACCTAATGTATAATACATAACACCGTCATGATTGCCAAGAATACGATTATTGGCTATGTCTACGATATTTCCTTTTTTTGCTGGAATATAATTTTTTAAAAACTCTTTGAAATTTCTTTCACCGATAAAACACACGCCAGTTGAATCTTTTTTATCTTCAACACTTAATAAATTTAATTTGTGAGCTATTGCTCTTACCTCATCTTTTGTAATATCACCGAGTGGAAATAAACAACTTTTTAGTTGTTTTAATGAAATTTGACTTAAAAAATAGGTTTGGTCTTTGCTTTTATCTTTAGCTTTATATAAATATGTTTTTTCTCCAACATCAACTCTTTTTGCGTAATGTCCCATGGCAATCATATCGCATCCATTTTTCTTAGCAAAATTATAAAATGCATCGAATTTTATATATTTATTACAAAAAATATCAGGATTTGGAGTTCTTCCTTTTTCGTATTCTTTTATAAAATAAGTAAAGACATTATTCCAATATTCTTTTATAAAATCAATACGCATCATAGGCAAATATAAGGCTTCTGCAACTTTGCAAGCATCTTGATAATCTTTTTCTTGTGGGCAAATATTATCATCAATTGTAGGATTGCCTAATACATCATTATTAGCCATGCTGTCCCAATTTCTCATAAAGCAGCATACAACTTCATAGCCTTGTTTTTTTAATAAATAAGCGGCAACTGCACTATCAACACCACCGCTTAATCCAAGCATTACTTTCATTTAAATAATTCCTCGCTATCTATAGCCAATGTAAATGGTCCATCATTTGTTAAACTAACTTTCATATCTTCCCCATAAATTCCTTCTTTAACTATTAAATTTAACTTTCTTAAAGAATTATTAAAATATTCATATAATTCTTTAGCCTCGTTATAATTTAAACAATTCGTAAAAGAAGGCCTATTTCCTTTTTTTATATCAGCATATAAAGTAAATTGTGATACACTCAAAATTTCACCATTAACATCATAAATAGATTTGTTAGTTTTTCCAAAATCATCCATAAAAATCCTTAATTTAGAAATTTTTTCAGCCATCTTATCACAAATTTCCTTATTATCATTAAAAGTGAATGAAACTAATAATAAATAACCTCTATGAATTGAACTAATCGTTAAATCATTGCAAATGACGTTAGCATTTAATACATTTTGTAATACGATTTTCATGCTTATTATTATATAATATTTTTATGTTAAAACCACTAGCTTTTCGAATTAGACCATTTCATATTCAAGATATTCTAGGTCAAAATAATTTAATTGGCCCTACAGGATTTTTAACAAATTCAATTAAAGAAAAAATTCCTTTATCGTTTATATTATTCGGACCTCCAGGTACTGGTAAAACTACTATTGCTGAAGCATATGCACATGATATAAATTTGCCATATAAAAAATTAAATGCTGTAATTTCTAATAAAAAAGATCTTGAAGATTCCATCAAAGTAGCCATCTCAAATCCACCATTAATTTTAATAATTGATGAAGTTCATCGTTTAAACAAAGATAAACAAGATATTTTACTGCCTTATATTGAAGATGGAACTATTATATTAATAGGCGCGACCACATCTAATCCATATATTGCTATAAATAAAGCTATTAGAAGTCGTACGCATATTTTAGAAGTTAAAAAACTAACAGCTGATGAAATTATTGATGGCTTAAAAAAAGCTATAAGTTTACCAAATGGTCTAAGTAATAAAATAACTTTAGGGGATGATATATTAAAATACATTGCTGATATTTCTGGTGGAGATTTTCGCTTTGCTTTGAATTTTCTTGAAGTGATTTATTTAACTTTTAAAGATGAAATTATTACTCTTGATAAAGTAAAATCAATATCTAAAATTTCTAATATTCAAATGGATAAAAATGATGATGATCATTATGATGCAGTAAGTGCATTACAAAAATCAATACGTGGTAGCGATGTAAATGCAGCCTTATATTATCTAGCAAGACTTTGTGTCGCAAATGATCTAGATTCAATTAGTCGAAGACTTTTAATCACTGCCTATGAGGATATCGGATTAGCAAACCCAAATGCAGTTTTAAGATGTAAAGAAGCAATAGATGCTGCTAATCAAGTAGGATTCCCTGAAGCAAGAATACCACTAGCAAATTCAGTAATAGATTTAGCCTTATCGCCAAAAAGTAAATCAGCTGAAATATCAATTGATTCAGCTATGACATTCGTTAATGAAAAGCCATTAGATGTTTTGGATTATTTAAAATTAACGCCAGTAAATACCCAAGAAATTGATAAATACCCCTACGATAGACCTGATCTATGGATAAAGATGCAGTACCTTCCAGAATTAATTAAAAATGTTGAATTTTATAAAGAATCTAATGCTGGACAATACGAAAAATTATTAAATGAAAACTATCATAAAATTAAACAAATTAAACGTATCAGCAATTTGCGAGAACTAAAAACTAAAAAATAAAAGCAGAACGTGTTTCTTCTATTATCGAGTCATAATCATTTTTATTAGTATACAAAGTACAAAGCAATTCACCATCTAAAACACTATCACCTATTTTTTTATTTAAAATAATACCAGCAGACATATCGATTACATCAGTAATTACTTCTCTTCCACCACCTAATTTCATGGATGATTTTCCAATAGTTAGTGCATCGATTCTTTTAATAATACCCGCTTTCTTACTAAATACTGGAATTATATTTTTTGCAACAGGAAATTTTTCTGGATTAGTAATATATGAGATATCACCTTTTTGAGCTCTTACAAATTCTATAAATTTTTCAAAGGCTTTACCATTTTTTATATTATTTAAAATAGCATTTTGTGCTTCTTTCTCATTATTAAACAATTTGGCTTGGACTAACATAATAGAACCACTATTAACACATAAATCAAATAAATCTTTTGGACCATTGCCTTTTAAAGTAGCAATAGCTTCTTTTACTTCTAAATTATTTCCAACAGCCATGCCTAAAGGCTGATCCATATCTGTAACTTCAGCTTTAACATTTTTTCCTAAATGTTCTCCTATATTTATCATTAAATTCGCTAGTTCTTTAGCTTTTTCTTTGGTTTTCATAAATGCACCGCTTCCATATTTAACATCAAGCAAAATGCAATCAGCACCACTTGCAAGTTTTTTTGACATAATTGAAGAAGCAATTAATGGGATAGAACTTACAGTTGCTGTAACATCACGCAATGCATAAAGTTTTTTATCAGCTGGGTCTAAATCGCTAGTTTGACCTATAATTGCCATTCCAACTTCCTTAATTTGTTTTTTAAATTCAAAAATATTTTCGTAAATATTAAAACCAGGAATTGACTCGAGTTTGTCTAATGTTCCACCAGTATGTCCTAATCCTCTTCCACTCATTTTAGCTAGTTTTCCTCCACAACTGGCAACCATTGGACCTAAAACTAAACTAACTTTATCTCCAACACCACCCGTAGAATGTTTATCAACTTTTAAACCTGGAATATCAGATAAATCCCACACTTCGCCACTATTTTTCATTTCATCAGTAAGTATCGAAGTTTCTTTCGTATCCATTCCTTTTAAATATATTGCCATTAATAAAGCACTAGCTTGATAATCTGGTATATGGCCATTCACATAATTTTCAATAAAAAAATGTAGTTCATCACGTGTTAATTTAAATCCATCTCTTTTATGTTCGATAATTTCTTCCATTAGCATATATTTTTAACCTCTTTTTAATAGTTTATCATATTTAAAATAGATTTTTTATATTAAAAACAATATGATTAATATATGAAAAATTTTAACGAATTTAAAACTCACATGTCGAAGCATTATCCAGAAAACATAGTCGAAAAATTAATCAATACGTTTGATAATTCTCCAACTGGATGTTTATTAATAAATCAAAATAAAACTACTATAGAACAACTAAAAAACTACTTTAAGACTTTAATGCCACATCCTTTTATAAAAAATGCTTATTATTTTAATAAAGAAATCGATAAACCTGGAAAGTCCTTTCTATTTGATAATGGTGCCTATTATATAATGGATTCGAGTAGTCTAATAATTAGTTACTTACTTGAGATTAATGATAATGATAATATATTAGATCTTTGCGCAGCTCCTGGTGGCAAATCAATTTCAATTTCATTAAAGAATAAAAATAGTAATATAATCAGTAACGATATTTCTATGCCAAGAATACTATCGATGCGTGAAAATATTGAAAGACTCGGAATTACTAACATAGTATTGACAAATAATGATTTTTCACATGTTTATAAAAAATTTTTAAATACTTTTGATATCATAATTTTAGATGCTCCATGCAGTGGTTCTAGTATGTTTAGAAAAAATATATTAGCTCAACTTGATTGGTCTATAGATAAAGTTAATAAATGTGTTGAAATTCAAAAAGCGTTAATCGACATAGCCTTTCAAATGTTAAAACCAAATGGAATATTATCATATTCAACTTGTTCTTTTTCTTATGAAGAAAATGAAGGTGTAATTTTAGATTTTATCAAAAAAAATAGAAACGCCTATTTAGTTGATATTCCTAAAATCGAAGGTGAGTATCGCCATCCGGATTTGCCAAATGCCATACATTTATTTCCTTTTCTATACAAAGGTGAAGGTCAATTTGTTTGCCAAATTAAAAAAGTTTCAAATGAATTTTCAAATAGAAAAATAAATAAAAAATTAGAAGAAAATAAACTTGCAATATATAATCTTAATTATTTTAAGTATCAAGAAATATTTAAAAATCACATATTTTTGTTTAATAATGAACTAGATTTAACCTCTTTGAATATTATAAAAAAAGGGTTAGATGCTTTTGAAATAAGAAATAATGAAAATATTCCCACTTTTCATCTTGCACATTATTTGCCAAAAAATAATTCAATTAAATTAGATGAAAGCGAAGCAAAAAAATATTTGCATGGTGATGTTATTATTAGAAACAATTTAAGACTTAATGATGGATATTATATAGTTTCTTTTGACAGCATAAACCTTGGTATAATAAAAAAAGTAGGAAGTAACTTAAAAAACTTTTACCCAAAAGGTCTACGACATTAATTCATTTTGATTTTTGATGAATCTAATTCTCTTAATTCATATAGCTTATTTTTAATCAGTTCATATGATTTATTAGCAATTAAACTTGTACTAGAATTTTGATAATCATCTTTTGTAAATTTAAAAATATATGCAAGTTCTACTGGATAAAATTTAAATTTATTGTCGATTTTTAAAATTCTAAATGTACCATATAATGCTGTTACATAAATATCAGAATTAGTTTTAAAGGCTGGTCTAAATGTTCCATGATGAAATTGAATTGGATCTTTCAAAGGCTCTTTATTTCTAGTTCCTTCTGGAAAAATTACCCAATCTAAATTTGGATAACAAGTCATATCTTGTTCAATTTCTTTCATTACCCTTAATTGTTGTTTTAAATCATCTCTATTAAGGAATTTACCGCCTAATAAAGTAACGACACGACCAACAAATGGCATTTTTTTAACCTCAACTTTAGCAGCAAAAGTTAAAGGTTTTTTGCTTAAAGCAATAAAAATTAAAGGATCGATATCACTTAGATGATTGCAAATTATTAAACGCGACTTATTATAGCTATAATTTAATAATTCATCACAATTATATATTAAATATTTCACATTAAATTTCTTTAATACATATCTAATTAACTTTTGCGTTTTGTAAAATCTTTTTTCAATAGAATATCTTTCAGGGTGCTTAGAATACCTTAAGATCCAAGAAAAATAAGCAAATATGATACGTGGACCGCAAAAAAATAAAATTTTTAAATATTTAATCATTTATTCTCCTTTTACATAGAAGGTATTAACAGATGTCCCTTCTAACGTTATGTTTCTTCCATAAACATCACTATCTAGCAATTGTCCGGCAATACCAATTTCATATTTACAATACATTCCTAAATCAATATATTTATTTGTATTAGTAGGATTAATTAGAATAAGATAGTCATGTTTATTACCATCTTTTAAATCAATTTGTTTCAATTTTATTCCAAAAATATTTGGGTCATAATTTAAAAATTCGAAATTATTTTCGATATCATTTTTAAGATAAAATTTATTTAAAACATTGTATTTTCGATAGTTTACAAGCGATTTAAAGTATAAATAATTATCTATTCTTTCATCTAAAATATCCCACTTAAATTTATTAATATCATCACCCAAATTATAAGTATTATCTAAGCCACCTTTACTTAAGCCAATTTCCTGACCTGCATGAAAAAAAGGAACACCAATAGAAAGCAAAATAGTACCATTAACGAGATTTAAAACCCTTAGCTTGTTTTTTAATGATACTTCCTTTCCTAAACAATTATCAATTTTATCAAAAAGAGTGCAATTATCGTGACATTCAGCATAATTAATACTTTGATTAGCGTTTTGAAAACGTGCCTTAAAATCATTTAGATCAATAACACTACCTAAATAAGCAAATTCAAAACCTTTTATTTTATCACTACCCCCAAGTAAAAATCCCTTATCATAATTATTAAAATTAGAACCTCTTATTGAATCGCGATAAAAGTCATTAAAAAAGCCAATTTTAGGAATTTTAAAAGAATTATAAATTGTAGTTTTCTTATCAAATTGGAGTTCAGTAGGCATATCCCATCCCTCTCCATATAACATAATATGAGGGTTTATTTTTTCTAAAGTTTTGATAATTTGATTAGTTGTTTCAATATCAGTAATGCCAAATAAATCAAACCTAAAGCCATCCACTTTAAATTCTTTAGTCAAATATGTTAAAGAATCAATAATAAGTTTCCTTACCATTGCTCTTTCACTAGCAATATCATTACCACATCCTGTTGCATTACACATCAAACCATTTTTCTTTTTACGGAAATAATAATTTGGAACAATACGTCCAAGTACACTTGTCTCATATTCATATACATGATTATAAACAACATCAAGATTAACTCTTATGCCAGATTTATGTAACGCACTAATCATTTTTTTACATTCTATTATTCTTGAATAAGGATCATTCGGATTAGTTGAATAACTGCCTTCTAAACAAAAATATTGTTGTGGATCATATCCCCAATTGTATTTTTTTAATGGTTCAAGCTCGTCAACTGTTTTATAATCTAAGATTGGTAATAATTGCACATGTGTTATTCCAATAGATTTTAAATAATCAAGTCCTGCAGGATTACCACCTTTTGTTTTAACATTTTCTTCAGTTAGCCCAAGAAATTTACCTTTGTTTTTTATTTGAATAGAATTGTCAATAGTAAAATCTCTAACATGTAGTTCATAGATAATTGTATCAACATAATTTTTATAAATTGGAGGATTATTTTCAAACATTTCAATTTTAGTCTTATTTAAATCAATAACAATACTATCTTTTCCATTGGCATTGCTACCTTTTCCATAAGGATCAGTTACAATTGATGTTACTCCACTGTTAGTGACTTTATAACGGTATTCATATAACTCAAAATCTCCGTTTAATGTGATTGTATAAACACCTTTTTCACTTCTAGTCATTTTAAAATTAGAAAATTTTTCACCATGCTTTCTAATTAATAATGAAACATGATTAGCTAATGGGGCCCAAACTTTAAAAGTTGTTTGATTATTTGAATAATTAGATCCTAAATCATCACCATTATAGTAATAATCAGTATCAAAATTTTCTTCATAAATCATATCATTAACATCAAGTGGGATCATTCCAAAAGAATTGATATTAATATAATAACTTTCACCAAGTTTCAAATTATTTTTAGATTTACATTCAAATAGCACTAATCCATTTAAAAAAAATCTATTAACAATATTTAGTTTTTCTATTAAGGTATTATCATTAAAAAGTTCGATCGAGATATTATCATCTATGTTAATGGAAGTAAAAACTGCTACCTTAATCGTTTTATAATCAATCATTTTCGCACTAAAATAAGTATTTATCATAATTAAATTATCCTTAATAACTAATATATATTATTACAAAATTAAAATAAAATAAATGAATCAAAATGTAAATTATTTAGCTTCAAAACTTGATTGTGAATAACTACCTGGATTTTCATCACCTTCTGTAGGTTCTTTATATTCCGCTGTATGAACAAGAACTTTAGATCCTTTGTTACTATTACCATTTTTTGTATTATCAATAATACCTTCTTGCTTTAATTGTGCAAAAATTTTATTTGAACGATTAAACCCAAAGTTAAATTCTCTTTGAATCATCGAAATACTGCAATAAGCTTTAGATTCCATAATAAATTGTTTGACAGTTTCATACATTTCATCTTGAGGGACTTCGTGAATAACGCCTAAATCATTCTGCTCTAAGCGCGTCTTTTCAAGTAAACCTACAAATTTATCATTATAATTTAAAGGATAATTAGCCTTTAAATAATCAACTACACGTTTAATTTCCATATTATCAACAAAGCATCCCTGAACCCTAGGTTTTTCTTGTTTAGAAATAAGATTACAACTTACAAGCATATCACCATTACCAAGTAATTTTTCAGCTCCACCTTCTCCTAATATAACCATACTATCAGTTGTACTTGAAGTTAATAAAGCTACTCTAGTTCCTAAATTAGCTTTTATACTACCGGTAATTACATCAGTAGAAGGACGTTGAGTTGCTATAATCATATGAATACCAGCAGCTCTAGCTTTTTGACCAAGTCTTTGTACAGGCTTTTCAACACTTTTAACTGATTCAATTAAGTCTGCAAATTCATCTATTATAACGATAATGTAAGGTAATTTTTCAGTATGAGTTTCAGTAGCATATTGATTAAATTGTTTTATATTACTTACGCCAGTAAGTTCAAATTTCGTGTATCGATCTTCCATTTCATCTACAAGTTTTTGTAATGTTGCACTAGCTTCAGTTGGTTCAGTAATAATTGGACAAAGTAAATGAGGCATTTCCTTATATTTACTAAATTCAACACGTTTTGGATCAACCATTACAAGTCTTAAATCTTCAGGTGAATTTCTCATTATTAAAGAAAGAATGACAGAATGCATAAAAATTGATTTACCACTACCTGTTGTACCACAAACTAACATATGTGGAAAATCAACTAAATCAGCATTTATATAGCTTCCACTAATGTTTTTTCCAAAAGGAATAAATAGACTTCCTTGTTTTGGCAAAGGTAAATGCATATAAACATCTTTAAAATTTACTAATGATCGATCTTCATTAGCGATTTCAATACCTGAAGTAGTTTTCCCTTGAACAATAGGAACGAAACGTGCATCCATTCCACCAAGTCTAACTGAAATATCATCCATATATTTAGCAATACCATTAATAGAAGCTGAAGCTTCAGTCTTTAAATCGTATCTAGTAACTGAAGGTCCAATAGTATATCCAACTATCGTTGCCTTAATTTTTAAATCACTAAGAATATTATTAATAAGACTCATCCTATTTTCAGCACACAATTTATTTCTTTCTTCTTCTTCAACACTATTTCTATCTTCTAAATAATCGCTTGGAACGGTTTTAAATGGTTTGTATTTAATAGTTTGTTTAGTGTCGTTACTTTTTTTATTTATTATAGGATTTTCATTATTTATATCATTATCATTAAATTCCACTTTAATATTAGCTTCATTATTTATACTGTTACTTACTGATTCAGTCAATTTTGGCTCTTGGATTTTATTTAATAACTCATTGCTTTTAGTTTCACTTTCGAAATTAGTGTTATTAACACCAAAACTATCTTGAATGTAATTAGATTTACCTAAAATATCATTATTTATATTATTATTTTCGACATAATTATTATCATTAATCGACTTAGTTTCATAATTATCATCATTACTTTCACCGAGTTTAAATTTAACTTTTTCTAAACCACTATTTTCATATATTTTTTTTGATGTAGATTTATTAATAAATTCATTTCTTTCTTTATAATCTGAATTTATTTTAAATTGATAACTATTTTTATTATTGCTTAAATCATCATTAGTTGTTTTTTTGCTAGTATCAACATTAGTAGATAAATTTTTATCTTCATTAATTAATGAAGGTTCATCGATATTCCCATCTCTAAATAATTCATTAGTTGAACTACTAATATTATCAATTAAAGATAATTCTTCCTTATTTTCATTATAATTAGTTTGTTTGAATGCGTTTTCTTTTTTATCATTTTTAATCGATTTTATTAATTGTAATAAAGGACGAATCAATGAAAAAACTGTCCCAATTGCAATTAAAATTGAAGAAAATATCTTTGAACCTAAATCAGTCATAGCGCTATTTAAAATTGCTACTAATAAATATCCTATAAATCCACCGGTTTTACTTACATTAACTTTTGGAAATTCATTTAAATTCATAGAGTCAATTAAAGTCTCAACAAAATTATTAAATGTAAGATAATCACCATTTTTATAACTAATTGAATTAGTTGTTGCGATAAGAACTCCAATCGATATCATAATTAAACCAATTAACAAAAAGCGAATATTATGGAAAGTTATTTTTTTATTAATAAAAAAACTTAACCCATACAAAAATATTATAAAAGCAAATATATAAGTAAAAATACTTCCAAAAATTAAACTACATACCCAAAACAAAAATTCACTAATATAACCATGATTTAAAGCTAAAATTATAGCTAAGGAGCAAATAGCAACACCGATAACAATTTTTAAACTTTTTTCATTAATTTTTAATTTAATTTTATTATCATTCATATCATTTATTATAGTTATAGTTAATAATTTTTTCTATAACATTTAAAAATTAATCTACACAAATAATATTTGTTTTAATTAATGGATTTCGATTATTTTGTTTAAATAAAAATTTTGAAATATTTTCATTAATCTTATTTTCTAATTGTTCTAAACTTAATTTCTTATTACCTTTTAAATAATCGTTTACTTGATCAACAAACATCCTTGTTACTTCTTTTAAAACTAAGTCTGCATCTTTATCTTTTAAAAATAAGAAACCTCTCATTTGAACATCAGGTCCATATTCTATTTCTTTGTTTTTTAAAGAAACACCTAATCCCATTACAATAACACCATCTTCACTAAGTCTATTACGTTCATTAATAATCTCATTAACAACATCACCAACACCAATGCCATCAATCATAACATCACCAATTGGAAGTTTATTCTCAGAATTAAAATCTACATTAGTTCCATTATCATCAATATATAAAGTTTGCCCATTATCTAATAGAAAAATATTATTATGCGATAATCCGATTCCCATATCAAAAGCAATCTTTGCATTAGCTAATAAATTAACATAATATCCTTCGATTGGAAAATAATATTTAGGCTTTAATAAACTTAAAAGCATTTTAATATCTTCTTCACATGCATGCATTTTTGAAATAACTTTATTAGTTAAATATCTAACATGGCAACCACTACGATATAATTCATCAATAGTTGTAGTAAAAATAACTTCGTTATTATCATTTGGAGGACATGCCAAAATAAAGGTATCGTTTGGTTGAATTTTAATTTGCTTTAATTCATTTTCACCATTAGCCAATAAACTAGCTTTCTCATATAAAGATTCTTTTTCGCCTGCCATAATAATAACAAGTTCATTCTCTTTTATGCGTAAAATATCATCAAGCGAAATAAACGAATTTTTATAAGAATAAAAAGAATCATTATTTGATAATTTCTTTAAATTATATATTTGTTCAGTTTCTTTATCATAAAAACATATTTTTTTATTAAATTCAGAGCAAATCTTAAAAACTTCTTCAAAATTATAAAGATTATCTTTTGCTAAACCTATAAAAATACGCCCGTTTGCACTTTTAAAAAATTTCTGTAAATGTGGCGTTAATCTATTATTAGGAGAACAATATCCAGATTTTGATGCATTACTTGAATCACACATTAATAAAAGTGTAGGATATTCTGCAATCTTACCGATTGTATTTAAATCAAAACTAAAATATTTTGAGTTATTATATTCAACTACAAAGTCGCCACTATAGACAATATTGCCTAATTTAGTTCTTATTGAAAATCCAAAAGATAATGGAACACTAGAACATGTTGAAAAGAAATCACATTTATATCCTGCAATATCAATTTCACTAGGTAAAGCTATCTCGTGAATATCAAAATTATTTTCTTGCTTATATTCTTTAGCAAATTCTAAGAAAAAGTTTTTTGTTAATTTTGTACAATAAATAGGTGCTGGACATTCTTTATAAATATAAGGTAAGGCACCAAAATTATTCTTTTTTGTTTTAGGCAAAATATAGGCAACTATTTTTTCTTTATTTTCATTTAAATATGTAAAATCAGCGATAATAAAATCAATGCCTGGAGTAAGTTTAGTTGGATATTTAAATCCACAATTTACTACAAATATTTTATTATTAATCTCAATGCAATAAAGATCTTTTCCTTCTTCATCTAATCCGCCCAACGCTAAAACTTTAATTTTTTCCATATATTTTCCTTTATAAATTAATTCGTAAATATTTTAACAAAAATAATAAGTTTGTTAAATAAATTACTCATATTTTATACAATTATATTTAACTTAAAAAGGACTTTTTTAGTCCTTTTTAATTTTTATTTATTATTATCTTTTTTTCTAAAGAAACCTCTTTTTTTTGGCTCTTCATTATTTGCTTTATTATCACTAGCAAAATCTTTATGAGATAATTTTATTTTACCATGATCATCAATTCCAATAACTTTAACTTTAAATTTTTCGCCAACTCTAACAAAATTTTTAGCACTATCTACTCTTTCATTTGCAAGTTGAGAAACATGACATAATCCTTCAGTGTCACCAAACAAATGAACAAAACATCCATAGTCTTCAACACGTGTTACAATGCCATCGTAAATTTCACCAATTTCTGCTTCTTTAGTGATTGAATCAATAATATCATGAGCTTTAACAATTGAAGCTTTATCAGTATGATAAATAGTAACATGTCCATCATCTTCAATGTCAATTTTTACGCCATTACATTTTTCAATGATGTCATTAATAACTTTTCCACCACTTCCAATAACATCTTTAATTTTATCTTTATCAATATAAAAGCTTTCAAATTTAGGAGCATATTCCGATAATTCTTTACGAGGTTCACTAATTGCTTGAGCCATGACATCACGAATCTTAGCACGAGCACTATTAGCTTGAAGAAGGGCATCATGTAAAATTTCACGGGTAACACCTTTAATTTTAATATCCATTTGTAAAGCTGTAATACCATTTTTAGTACCGGCAACCTTAAAATCCATATCCCCAAAATGATCTTCTAAACCTTGAATATCAGTTAAAATCGTATAAGGGTGTTTACCATCTAGTGGTCCACTAGTAATTAACCCCATAGCTATACCACTAACAATATTTTTAATTGGAACGCCTGCAGCCATTAAAGCCATACAAGAAGCACAAATAGATGCTTGTGAACTACTGCCATTACTTTCTACAACCTCAGCAACACATCTAATTGTATAAGGGAATTCTTCTTCACTAGGAATAACATAGGATAATGCTCTTTCACCTAAAGCACCATGTCCAATTTCTCTTCTTCCTGGAGTACCAGTTCTACCAATTTCACCTACAGCAAAAGGTGGAAAATTATAATGATGCATCCATCTCTTATTATCTTCTGGTGTTAAATTTTCCAAAATTTGTACATCATTTTTGGTCCCTAAAGTACAAGTTGCAATAACTTGAGTTTGTCCACGAGTAAACATTGCACTGCCATGTACTCTTGGTAATAAATCAACTTGAGCATTTAATGGTCTAATTTCATCGACTTTACGACCATCAGGTCTAATTTTTTCTTCTGTAATGAGTCTTCTTACTTCATCAGCAATCATTTTTTCTAATATGTCATTAACCATGAGCATCATTAGTTTATGGTCATTTTCTTTTTTATATTCACGATTATCATAATCATCGATAATTTCTTTTTTTAAAGCATCAATAGCATTTTGTCTTTCTAATTTATCAAAAATAGAAATAGCTTTTACCATTCGATCATAAACTCTTGAATAAATATCATTTTTAACATTTTCATCTGGCTCATATAGCTTTACTTGTCTTTTTGGTTTTCCTATTTCTTGAGCAATTTCTTTTTGAAAAGCACAAAGTTTTTTAATAGCTTCATGACCAAACATAATTGCATCAAGCATTTCATCTTCACTTAGTTCATTAGCTCCTGCTTCAACCATATTAATTGCTTCGCTAGTTCCAGCAACAGCTAAATTAAGATCACTTTTTTCTTTTTCTTCAACACTAGGATTAATGATTAATTTCCCATCAACTCGCCCGACATAAACACCAGCAATTGGACCATCAAAAGGTATATTACTGATTGAAAGTGCTAATGAACTACCAAACATTGCAGTCATTTCAGGAGTTGCATCTAAATCAACAGACATTACAGTATTAATAATCTGGACTTCATTTCTAAAGCCATCACTAAACATTGGTCTAATAGGCCTATCAATAAGTCTAGCAGTTAAAGTTGCATGTTCTCCTGGTCTACCTTCTCTTCTTAAAAAACCACCAGGAATTCTACCAATTGCATAAAGTTTTTCTTCATAAGTGACAGTTAAAGGGAAAAAATCCCCTTCTTTAGGTTCATCACTACAACATGCAGTAGATAAAACAACCGTATCATTAAATCGTGTAAATACTGCACCATCTGCTTGTTTTGCTATCTCACCAGTTTCAACTACAAGCTTTTTCCCATAAAATTCTAATTCGAATACTTTTTTCATTTCTCTTGTTTTTCATCCTTTTTAATACTATTAAAATATATCACTATTTAATTCAATATACTAATCTTTATTTGTCTTTATGAAATCTAACGATATTGTGAATTAAATAAATTATAATAAAAACCATGTAAATTCATTAAATCTCTATGATTACCTTTTTCTATTATTTCTCCATTATTTAACACCAATATTAAATCACTAGACTTAATAGTAGATAATCTATGAGCAATTACAATCGATGTTTTATCTTTCATTAGATGGTCTAATGCTTTTCCAATATTGATTTCAGTTCTTGTATCAACATTACTTGTAGCCTCATCTAATATTAAAAGTTCAAATGGCATAAGCATGACTCGAGCTATACATAATAATTGCTTCTCACCTTTACTTAAACCTGAATCATTTGAAATTACTGTCTCAAATCCTTTAGGTAAACGCATAATTAAATCATAGCAATTTGCTTCTTTACTAGCTTTTACTACATCATCAAAACTTGCATTCGGATTACCATATTTTATATTTTCTAATACCGTACCATGAAATATCCAACTATCTTGAAGAACCATTCCAAACTTGCTTCTTAAGCTCATTTTTTGAATATTTAAATAATTTGTATTATTAATTAGAATTTCCCCAGCATTAGGATCATAAAATCTTAACAATAAATTGATTATTGTAGTTTTACCACATCCAGTAGGACCAACAATAGCAATTTTTTGATTGTTTTTAACTGTAAAGTTTATATTTTTAAATAAAATTTTATTATTATCATAACCAAATTTTAGATTCTTAATATCAATATAATTTATAATCTCTTCGATTTTTAATTTGCCTTCATCTATATCATCTTTAGCATTAAATACTTCAATAATTCTATTTAAAGAGACAAAACCACTTTGAATTTCATTTAAACAACTTGAAATTTCATTTAAAGGCTTAGCAAATTGGTTTGCATATTGTAAAAAAGTAGTAATTCCTCCAACGGTTAATTCAATTCCTATATTTAAATTTGAACCAAATGCAACCAAAATAGACCCTACTATTCCAACTAAAGCATATGTTGAATTATTAATTAATCTTGTTACTGGATTAGTTAATGAAGATAAAAATTGTGACTTTTGTCCAGCTTTATATAATAAGTTATTTTTGCTTATAAATTTTTCAAATGAATCAATGTCATAATTAAATGACTTAATTACATCAAGATTTTCAAAGTCTTCTAAGACTTGTGCACCTAGTTTTCCTGTTTCATAAGCTTGTTTTTTAAAATAAATATGACTTTTTTTACTAAGTAAATAAGATAGTAAAAAACTTAATGGCGTAAATATAATGATTATTAATGCTAATAACCAATTTTGCCAAAGCATAAAACCTAATGTAAATATAATTGTAATTATTCCTTGATAAAATTGTTTATATCCACTAATTAATCCTAATGAGACATTATCAACATCATTTATTAATCTACTTATAATATCGCCATGGAGATGATTATCTATAAATGATATAGACATAGAATTTATTTTATTAAATAAATCAACCCTTATATTGCATATAATTTTTTCAATAAATATATTTACAAAACTTTCAAATATATATTGAAAAATAGTAACAATTATAATCAATGAAATAATTACATATAAATATGTCAATTCATCATTAAGCATTGTTTCATAACTAATAAGTGGATTGTTTATTATGTTTGTAAAAATATCAATACATTTTCCACTAAAATAAGGAATTAACAATAATGCAGGGACAAAAATTAAACAGCAAATAAAAGAAAAAATAACTGATTTTAATGACTTTTTTAAATATTTAAAAAGAAATTTAAAATTATTCATGAGACTGCTCCTTATTTTGTGAATTATAAATTTCTTTATAAATTTTTGAACTATTCAGTAATTCACTATGTCTACCAATAGCGTCAATTTTTCCATTATCAATAACAATTATTTTGTCAGCTTTCATAATACTTGATGTGCGTTGAGAAACAATAATCGTTGTTAAATCTTTTATTTTAGAAATATTATCCCTTACTTTAAAATCAGTTAAATAATCTAATGCACTAGTAGAATCATCAAGTATAAGTGTTTCACTATTTTTTATTAAGGATCGTGCAATACACAAACGTTGCTTTTGTCCACCACTAAAATTTTTGCCACCTTCTAATACTTTATGATCAATAAAATCATCGTATTTTCTTACAAAACCATAAGCTTCAGAGTCTTTTAAAGCCTTTATTATTTCTTCATCACTTGCATCTCTTTTTCCAATTAATAAATTAGATTTTATTGTTCCATTAAATAAAACATTATATTGATTAACCAAAGAAATTTCATCTCTTAAACATCTTAAATCATAATCTTTAATATCATAGCCTTTATATAAGATTTTACCATCGCTAGCATCAAAAAATCTCTCAATAAGTTTAATTATTGATGTCTTTCCACTTCCTGTACCACCTATAATACCAATAGTTTCACCTTTATTTATTTTGAAATCTATATTCGAGATGACATTATTACTAGAATCGTTATATCTAAAACTTACATTTTTAAATTCAATCAATGGTTCACCTTTATTTATTTTTAAATTTTTAAGTGCATCATCTTTAATTTTAGGTTCATTCATAATTAAAACATTATCAATTCTTTTTTTGCTTGAAATAGCTTTTGTAAAAATTACTACTAAATTAGTAACAACAATCAAAGCCATAAAAATTTGATTTAAATATGAAATTAATGCAACCACATCACCATCTGTTAAATCTCCTTTATAAATCAAATTTCCACCAAAATAAATAATTAAAACAATCCCTATATCAACGATTAATAATGTTAATGGATTTACTAATGCATTAATAAAATTTGCTTTCTTTGTTTCTTTAAAATAGTCAAATGAAAGACTATCAAATTTTGATTTTGTTTCTTCTTGCTTATTAAACGCTCTAATTACTCTACTTCCTTCAAGCGAATCATTACTAAAAGTGACTAATTTATCTACAGTATTTTGAACTTTTAAATATTGCTTACTATTTAAAGCCATTATTAAAGACAAAATAATTAATATAATTGGAATTATAATTAAAAAAATAAGGCCGACTTTAATATTAATAATAAATGAACATATCAAGGAGCCAATGACTAATATTGGTGCTCTAATAACAAGGCGAATAAGCATAGCAATACCAACTTGCAATCTATTTGTATCGTTATTAATTAAATTAATTAAATTTGCTTTGCCGATAAGTTCAATATCACTCAACGATAATTTACTCACTTTTTCATAAATTCTATTTCTTAAATCGGTCCCAAAGCCTTGAGAAGAAATGCTAGCAAAATATTGGCAAATAAATGTAGAACATAGTCCTAATATACAAAATAATAAAATAATAATTCCAGGAATTAGAATATGATATATGTTTCCATTTTTAGCATAATTGATTCCTTCATTAATAATATATTTCATTAAGAAAGGGATTATTAATTCAAAAATAACCTCTATAACTTTAAAAATAGGCCCTAATATTAATTCTTTTTTGTAATTTCTAAGCGAATAAAAACTTTTTTTCATATTTTAAGTTAAAATAAAAAACTCTATTTTATTATAGAGTTTTTTATAATTAATTTCCTTAATTATTTTCTTAATCCGAGTTGACCGATTAATTTAGCATAAGCTTCACGGTTAGTTCTTTCAAGATAAGCTAATAAAGATTTTCTTTTACCGACAAGAATTAATAATCCACGTCTAGCACTATTATCTTTATCGTTAGCTTTTAAATGTTCTGTTAATGCTTTAATTTTAGCAGTTAATAGAGCAACTTGAACTTCAACTGAACCAGTATCATTCTTAGTTTGTGCATATTCTTTAACGATACTAGCTTTTGTTTCTTTTGATAATGCCATATTTTCCTCCCTTAATTTCATACGCTTATTTCTATGCTATAACTCGGGAATTGTTATAACTTGGAAAAAAGTCTTTATTATCTTATTATTTTAAAATAGTAATGTCAATAAATTTCAAAATATTTTGCAACTTCATCTTTGTTTTTTGATAATTCTTCTTTTAATTCATCTAAATTATTAAATTTAATTTCATCGCGAAGTCGTTTATAAAATACTATAGATACTTCTTCATTATATAAATCTTCATCAAAATTTAAAATATAAGTTTCAATACTAACTTTTTTTGAATCGCTGATTGTTGGATTATTCCCAATATTTGTCATTGAAGGGTAAGCTTTATTATTAAAAATAACTTTAGAAATATAAACTCCATCACTAGGCATAACATAATTATCAGTTAATTTTAAATTGATAGTTGGATAACCTAACTCATGTCCGATTTGCTTTCCTTTTATCACTATGCCTTTAACATAATAATTATAGCCTAAAAAACGATTAGCATCTTCGATATTGCCATTACGTATATATTTTTTAATAATGCTACTAGATATTTTTGTACCATCATAGTTATTTACATAATTTAAAACAATCACATTATTAAAATATGATTTTAAAGAATATATATCTCCTTGAGCGCGATATCCGAATTTAAAATCGGGACCACAAAAAATTTTATTAGGTTTAAATCTTTCTAATACATCAGACATAAACTTACGATAAGACATTTCTTTAAATTCATTACTACATTTAAAAATGTAAATATTATCAACACCAATTTTGGTAAATACATCAATTTTATCTTTTAACGATAATAAAATTTCTTGATCATTTGATTTTAAGGATCGATCAAAAGTAATTAAGGATAAAAGTCCCTTACTCATATATCTAGAAGCACTAATAAGTTGATAATGACCTATATGTACGCCATCAAAAAGTCCTAATACCAAATTAGTATTTGGAACAATCTTGTCTAAATCTTTTGAACTATTAATGTAAATTACACTCATTTTTTACCAACTATTTAATTATAAAGGGAATAAGTTACAAAATAAAGATAAATCTATAAAGAATAATAAACGAAAATTATAAATAAATTTAAATTAATGAATAAATAAAAAACTTATTAATTAATATAAAATCTCTACTAATCTAAATTATTTTTCTTCTTTTTTCATTTTATTGAGTTCATTTTCTTCTTTATTTAATAAATCATTAAGACGTTGTTCTTTAAAATAAGTATCATCTAAAACAAACTGAATCTCAGGAACACGTCTTAATTTTAATCTTTTAGAAAGTGCACTTCTTACAAAACCTTTAACTTTATTTAACTTTTCAACATTTTTTTGTGGATTTTGAAAAAAACTAACAAAAATTTTAGCATACGAATGATCGCTACTAACTTCTATATTAGTAATTGTCATAAAATCAATTTTATCTACATGCAGTTCATATTGAACAATTTCACGAATATTTTTAGCAATTGAAGCTTTTATTCTTTCAACATTATTTGCCATTTTCTTCTTTAACCTTCATCTCATAATCTTCAATGATATCACCTTCATGAATGTCGTTAAAGTTTTCTATTTTGATGCCACATTCAAACCCACTAGCAACAGACTTAGCATCATCTTTAAATCGTTTAAGAGTTTCAATTTTGCCTTCATAAACAATTACTCCATCACGAAGTATCCTACACAAAGCATCGCGTTTCATTTCGCCATCAACTACATAACATCCAGCAACACTACCAACTTTTGAGACTTTAAACACATTTCTAACTTCAGCTTGTCCAAGAACATGTTCAACTTCTTCTTTCTTAATCATACCATTTATTGCATCTTCAACTTCTTCAATCATTGCATAAATAATACGATGTAATCTAATTTCAACTTTATCCTCTTCAGCCTTTTTTCTAACTAATGCAGTTGGTCTAACATTAAATCCATAAATAATTGCATCACTAGCTTTTGCTAATAAAACATCACTTTCAGTGATTCCACCAGCAGCTGCACGAATTACCTTGATTTTAACTTTATCATTATTTAATTTTTCTAAACTAGCTTTACATGCTTCTGCACTTCCAGTACTATCAGCTTTAAGTACAATATTAATTTGATTAAGCATGCCTTCATTAATTTTATTATAAAGTTCATCTAAAGATGTTACACCATTATTAGCTGCTCTTTCTTCTTCAACTTTTTTCAATTGTCTTTTACTAGCAATATCTTTAGCCATTTTTTCAGTAGGAAAAGCCATAAAATGATCACCAGCTTGAGGAACCTCGCTTAAACCAATTACGCTGACAGGAGTAGATGGTAAAGCCTCTTTTAATATGCTATTATGCTCATTAGTCATTCTTCTAATTTTGCCATAACTCGTTCCGGCAACTATATAATCATTAGAATTCAAAGTTCCATTTTGTACAAGTAATGTTGCTTTTGGACCTTCGCCCTTGTCTAACTCAGCTTCTAGTACTGTTCCAAAAGCATAACGTTTTGGATTAGCTTTTAATTCCAACATCTCTGCTTGTAATAAGATAGCATCGAGTAAATCATCAATACCAATTTTCTTTTTAGCACTGACTTTGCAAACGATATTTTCGCCTCCATATTCTTCAGCAATAATATCATGTGACATTAGTTCAGTAATAACCTTATTTGGATCAGCTCCAGGCATATCCATTTTATTAATTGCTACAATAATTGGGACTTTCGCAGCTTTAGCGTGATCAATAGCTTCAATTGTTTGAGGCATAACGCCATCATCTGCAGCAACTACTAAAACTACGATATCAGTAACACTAGCACCACGCATTCTCATCGCACTAAATGCTTCATGTCCAGGAGTGTCAATAAATGTGATTTTTTTGCCTTTATATGTTTTTTGATAAGCACCAATCTCTTGAGAAATTCCACCATATTCTTCACTAGCTAAATTAGAATTTCTTATTGCATCAATTAAAGTAGTTTTACCATGGTCAACATGTCCCATAATGGTAACAACAGGTGGTCTTTCTTTTAAATCTTCTTGCTTGTCTTCGATATTTAATTTTTCAAAATCTTCTTCATTAACAATCTCTTCTTTTTTAAAATCATATCCATATTCAAGACATAATTCTCCTATTGTATCATCATCAAGATATTGATTAATATTAACCATCTTTCCTTTTAAAAAAAGTTTCTTAATTATATCACCTGCACTAACATTTAATTGTTTAGCAAGTTCACCAACTGTAATAGACTTTGTAAATACGAAAACTCCACCATTTATTTTTGCATAATCTTTATTTTGTTTTCCTGAATTAGTTGATATATTACTAACTCTTTCATCATTTTTCTTTTTCATATTTAACCCCCCTCTATACGTCTAAAAATTTATACATACGATCGTATATTTCATCAGGAACTTCTATTTCTAAAATTCGAGATAATACACGAGTTTTGCGAGCTTTTTCAATAGAATCAGGATCTTTATGAATGTAAGCTCCTCTTCCGTTAAGCTTGCCAGTAATATCTAAAATTACTTGATTATCTTTTGTTTTAACTACACGAAAAAGTTCCTTTTTAGGAAAACTTTGGTTAGAAACTAAGCATTTTCTCATTGGAACTTTTTTCATAATTTACTCCTTATTTATCCTCGTAGAATGAATCACTATCATATTCAGAATAATCATCTTCATCATCATAGTCATCTTCAAAATCATCATCTAAATCAGCGAGTTCTTCATCAGTATAAACTGCCATTTTTTGAATTTCTTTCTTATTATTATCATCAGAATTTCTATCTTCTTTAGAATGATTTTTCTTCTTTTTGTTTCTATTCATCTCTTTTTCTTTTTGCTTTTCTTTTTCTTCTTCTAAAGATTTTTCTAATGATTCAAGAGTTGTTGTAGTTTTTACTTCAGTTTGTTCATAAACAGGTTCTTTTTTAATAGGTTTAGTTTCGACAACTGGAGTCTCATTACTAATTTTAACTTCTTCAACTGGTTTAATAGTGTTCTTAGAAGCAACATTATCTTCTAAGGATTCTTCATCCTTATTAATTGTTTCAACTTCTTTTGCAGTTTCTTCACTAGTACTATTAATCATTTCATCGTCAATTAATTCATCTTCATAATCATCTTTATCAACAAATGAAACTTCATTAGTATTAACTTGAGATTTCTTTGATAAAGCTTCTTGATGCTGCTTAAGTGATTCTTCACGATATTTTCTTTTTTCTTCTTGACGTGCCTCAATTGTAAATTCTTCAATTGTTTTATAATTTAAATTTTCTTCACGAGCTGTAGTTTCATCAATAATTCGTAATGTATTTAAACCACAAAGTTGTTTAGCTAAATTAACATTTGAACCTCTTAAGCCAATAGCAGCTTGATTAGTACCATCTTGAGTTACAACAATAGCTTCTTTATTTTGAAGATCAATTTTAGCACCAAGCATGACACCAGGTTTTAAGCATTCTTCTAAGTATAATCCAAGATTAGGTTTATAGGTAATAACATCAATTTTTTCTCTAGATCCTTCTTTACTATTTCCTAATTGAGAAACTATAGCTTGAATACGATTTCCGTTTGCACCAATGCAAGCACCACTAGCATCAACATTAGGATCATTACTATAAACACTAACTTTACTACGTACACCAGGAATTCGCGCAATACCTTTTATAATAACAGTATGATCATAAATTTCGTGAATTTCATTTTCAAATAATTTTGCTAAAAATTCTGGACAACTTCTTGATATGTTGATTAAATTGCCACCTTTTTTATCATCTTTGCCAATACCTTTAATATAAACTTTTATAGTATCACCAGCTTTAAAAGTTTCATTTCCAATTAAATCTTTTGAATATAAAGTAGCTGTTGTTCTACCTAAATTGACAATTACACTATGTTTATCAGCTTTTTCAACAACGCCAGAAACAATTTCACCAATTCTTCCATTATAAGTTTCAAGTAAAGCATCTTTTTCTGCTTTTGAAATTTTCTGTAAGAAACTAGCTTTAAATCTATTTACATCAGAGATTGTAAAGTCATTAAAATCTACTGGAGTTTCGTAATAATCACCAAGTTTTAAATTAGGATCTATTTGTTGAGCTTCGCTAAGTCCAATTTCAATAAAATCATCTTGGATGTCATCATCGTTTACAACTCTTTTTTGATGATAAATATCAATAGTTCCTAATTTTAAATCTACTTCACATCTAACTAAAGCATCATTAAGTTTAATTTTATTTAAGCCTTTATTACCTTTAGTCTTATTAAAAATGCGATCTTCATCTTCTAATTTTTTTGTAATAGCTACTTGAAATGATTCCTTAATAATATTAACAATAGCATCTGTGGAAATTCCTTTTTCATTTCCCATATCTTCAAGAGCTTTTAAAAATGCTTTCTTATTAAATTCTTGTTTCTTATTTTTCATAATTTCTCCTAAAATTTTATTGATAATCGACATTCATCAATATTATTTTTATTAATTTCTATTCTTTTTCTCCTAGTTTTTATTTTTATTTCAATAACGATTTTATCGTCATTTACTGAAATTAAGTCTCCCTCATAACAATTTTCACCATTGATAGGATTAATTAGATGGAAATAAATATATTTATTTATATATTTATTAATATTATTTAAATTAATTGGTTTTTCTGCTCCTAAACTGCTTACATCAAGAGTATAATTATTATTTGTAAAATCATGATTATCAAGATATTCAGAAATTTTATTACTTACACTTACAATATCATCCATCGAAATCGGACCAACACTATCAATAATTATTTCAAGTGTCATTCCTCCACCTTTTTTCTTAAAATTAAAGGTGTATAAATCATAATTTAACTCGTTTAATAATTTTTCAATACCGCTTCTAACAGTTTGAATTTCTTCCATTAATTACCTCCTATAAAAAATAAAGAATGCCAATCGGCACTCTCTCGAGTTGACTTAAACGTCTATATTATTCTAACAATTACTAGAGAATAGTTCAACATATTTATTAACCTATTTAATAATATTAAGTTGGTAGGAAGGAACTTCTATTTCTATAATATTATTAAATGTATTTAATAAATAAACACTTAAAGGTTCGATTTCTTTTGTCATCTTTATAATAACATCTTCTGGAACCCACTTTTCCTTAATTCTTTTTTTATTATTATTAAAATTAAAATTTAAATCTGTTGATTTAAAAATTATTAATTTATAATAATCAAATTTTTTAAGCTTTTTAATAAAATACTCTTTTTTATAATTATCTAAAAAAGTGGAATCCATAATTATCGTTAAATCTTTATCTTTATACTTATCATATAAATTATTAGCTATATCAATCATATGATCATAAATTTCATACATATTCTTTGGAAATATTAAATATGATCCAAACATCTTTCTTCTAGTTTCATCACTATCAATTCTTATTGGATTTTTATATTCTTTAATATGCTCTCTTAAATACGTAGATTTACCACTTCCTGGTAAACCACTAATCATTACTAATTCCTTCATTATTAACAAAGTTTCTTTCTTAAGAAGCTAGATAAAATATCTATTAATACTATCATTATAATGATGCCATAAATCATGCTAGCTTCTTGTGACCACGAATTAAAAGCACTATAAACCCATAAAGAATAACCTATACCACCAGCTCCAACAACACCTAATAAACTAGCAGTTCTAACATTTAAATCAAATCTATATAGAATTACTGATAAAAAATTAGGAGCAACTTGAGGAATTATACCATTTTTAATTCTAACTAAAGTATTAGCTCCACAAGCATCAAGAGCTTCAAGAGGAGCATTATCAATGACATCAAGTTGTTCTGCAAACATTTTTCCAATCATTCCAACACTATGAATTGATAAAACAACAACACCAGTAAAGGCACCAAAACCAACAACCTTAATAATAATCAATCCAAACAATAATTCAGGAAATGTTCTAATAATAATCAAGACTAATTCACTAAAAAATGCCCATCTACCAACTATTTTTCTACTCGCTAGAAATCCAAAAGGTAAAGAAATTAATGAACTTATACTTGTTCCTACAAAAGCAATTGCCAAAGTTTCAATTATCTGATAAATTGTCGATTCATTAAACTTATAATTACCATAGCCAAAAAATAAAGACCAATCTGGATTAACTAAGCCTTTAAATAACATTTTTATATTTGTTGAACTACTAGTAATATTCCCCATAAAATCTACTTCAATACAAGAATAAATTAATAAAGCTATAATAACTAAAACTAAAATAATCGTATAAATCCAATATAGTGGACGATGAGTATAAGCATCTTTAGGGTCATCAAAAGTTTTTTTAGTTTTAAAAGTTAAAATATTCCAAAAATTATTTAATGGATTAATTATATATTTTCTAAAAAAATCATCTATAGCGATAATAAATTTCATAATTAAGAAACCTTTCTTCTTAAAATACTTGAAATAATTTGTAATACAAACACTAAAATAAATAGTGGGATCAAAATAGCTCCAACTCGATCATATTGTCTAGCTTCCATAGCAGTTTTTAATAATTGTCCAATACCACCAGCATTAGCCCATGCTAAAATTACGCTAGCCCTAACATTAATTTCGAAAGTATAAATAAAATTAGAAATAAGCATTGGCATAGTGCTAGGTAATAAACTTACCTTAAAAGCCTCTAATCTATTAGCACCAGTTGATAAACTAGCTTCAAAAGGATTCATATCTAGAGTATCAATATATTCAAACATAAGTTTAAACATTATACCCATCGTAAAAATGATTATAGCTATAATTCCAGCAGTTGCTCCAATTCCAAAAAAAGCAACAGACATTAAAGCTAAAACATATGTTGGAATACTTCTAATTATATCCATAATAACTCTAACAGGCATATAAATATAAATATGTTTAGTAACATTTTTACTCGCTAAAATAAATAATGGTATAGCAATTAAAGTACCAATTAATGTACCGATAAAAACCATTTCTACAGTTTGCCCTATTGCAGGTATAGCATCATTAAATAAATAACTCCAATATCTAGGCCATGTCTTTAATGAAAGTTTATTAGGCACAAACATTTGTCTAAAAATAACACCAAATTGATCTAAAGCAACTCTATTAGGTAGTTCTATAAAAATAAAGCTTATAAAGAATAAGCAAATTATAAAAGCTAAAATAAGAAAAAATTTACTTCTCTTTTTTTCAATAAATTTAGTAACATTATTATTTTCATCAACACTTACGATAACTTTTTTATATAAACAATTATGAATAAATTCTTTTAATTTTGATGAAAAAACCTTCAGAAACTTATTATTTTTCATCGTTTTCAACATCCCCTAATTTTTCATTATGTTTTAAAGCACGTCCATAAATATTAAGTAAAGCTTCATCTGTTACCTCAGTTGGCAAACCATCAAAAACTATCTTACCTTGTTTAATGCCAATAATTCTAGTTGCATATTTAATAGCTAAATCAACATGGTGCATATTAGCCACTATTGTGATTTTATAATCTTTATTAATTCGTTTAAAATCATCCATAACACTTAATGTAGTTACAGGATCAAGACTTGCAACAGGTTCATCAGCCAAAATTATTGAAGGTTCTTGCGTTAAAGCTCTAGCTAAAGCAACACGTTGTTGCTGACCACCACTTAATTCATCAGCTCTAACAAACGCTTTATCTAAAATCCCTAAATTATCTAAAGACTGTAACGCAAGCATCTTCTCTTTTTTACTATAAATATTAAATAAATTACAAAATGTATTATGGTAACCAACTCTACCACTTAATACATTTTTATAAACACTACTTCTTTTAACTAAATTAAACGATTGGAATATCATTCCAATATTTTTTCTTAAGGTACGTAATTTCTTACCTTTTACTTTACTAATATCAACGCCATTTACGAAAAGTTGACCATGTTGAATATCATGCATTTTATTAATTGTACGAATTAAAGTAGATTTTCCTGCACCAGAAAGTCCAATAATGCATACAAAATCACCATCATTAATTTTTAAATTAACATCAGACAATGCTTTATATCCATTAGGATATATTTTATCAACATGATCAAACTCAATCATAAATTTTCCTTTTAATTTTTATTTTTATTTAATTAAATTGTTATCAACACAATATTGATAGAATTCTCTTTCACCATCAAAATCGCTATCTTTAGCTTCAGTATATCCAGTATGTGAATAAACCTTATAAAGAATTTCAGATGGTGACATATCTTGACCTTCAATTTTATCAGTCATTTTAATTGCTTCTTTAAATGCTTTCTTAACTGCCTCTTTTTTAGCATCTTCTAAATTACTTCTTGCTGAAATTGTGTCATTATAAATTCCATCAGTAATAGCAATGACCTTAGTTTTAGTGAAAGCTTCTTCTTTATTAAAGTATGGATTGTCTTTTTTGATATAACCTTGTGCATATCTAACATCGGTAAATCCCCAGAAGCCAGCAATAGTACCATCTTGTGTATTATTAAATGCAGCACCATAATCTGTTTGCTCGACACCAATAATCATAGTCTTTTTTTCTTCTTCAGTTGCTTTATCATATTTTGTTTGATCAACCATACTCATACCATAATCATTAAGATATTTTAAAGGTCTAAGATAACCAGCACCACTAGTAGCACCCATTCTACCAATCTTTAAGCCAGCTAAGTCTTTAACATCAATCGTACCATCATTATTAGTATCTTTATAATATTCATTACGAACTGATAATTGTGAAGTATACCAGTTTACATCTACATCGGATTGTTGACCTAAATACTTATAGCCATCAATTTCGCCATTCATTGCTTGCATTTGTTTTGTAACATCATCTTTATAATCTTCAACTTGAACTTTATAACCTTTTCTAACTGATGTTAATAAAACTTCAATCTCACCTGGATCTTGTAAAGTAGCTTGAGCATAACCTGAAGCAGTTAAAAACCCAATATCTAATTGATTACTTAATAAACCTTCAGTTGTAGCATTATAAGAAGTACCGACACTAATTTCATAAGTGTATTCAGGGGTAATTTCATGTAAGACTGGTTCGAGTCTTTTTGCTAAAGCACCTAAAGTATCTGGATCATTTGATGGAACAAATTGAATTTTAATAACACTAGAATCATCTTTATTCCCACAACTAGTAGTTGTAGCAACCATCATTAATGCAGCTAAACTAGCACATAAACATAAACTTTTTCTCATTTTTTCTCTCCCTATGAATTTTTTAATTATATAAAGGATTCAAATAAACCTTTATAGAAAAGAAAAAAGGGGATACAACCCCTTTAATAAACTATTAAACTTAATGAATAATTTTTAACATTTCTTTTCACGTCAATATTGTTTTATAAATGAAAAGCAAAGTAAACATTTTTTTAAATGAAAGCGGTTTCAAAAAATTGCAAATTGAAATTTATATATTACTTTATAATTTAAAAATATTGATACAATCTAATAAATTAACGTTAAATATTATACGTCAAATAAAAAATATAATTTTTGTAAATTTTTTGATGGCAAACTAATTTATATTTATTTAAGTTTAAGTCAAATTCAAACTTAGCAACAACTGTTTTTGTAACACGATCAATCATTTTTATTCGTTTTAATACTTCATTTTCGTTATATTCTCCATTGTATTTATAATTATCTTTAGCATAATTAATAATTGCTTCTTCTAATGTTTCATTTTCTTTACCTTCAATATTATTAAGATCATTTCTTTCCATATTGAGTCCTAGAAAATATTTCTTTTTAAAAATTAAAGTATTATTAATTATGTTTTCATCATGATTAACAAAATTATCTTGATAAGTATTTAAATTAGAATCAAACAATTTACAAAATAAGTTTGCATGACGATAAAAATAAATGCTAAAACTATCATTTTCATTATAAATTAATAAAATATCATATAATCCTTTAGCATCATCACTATTTAGTTTAAATAAGGAATGAATATCTCCATTATCAGTTTTGAAATTAACTAAACTAATATAATCCTTTGCTGAAACAAATAAATCATCTACATCATAACTATAAACAGTTCCTGATATAGTCGGATTTATAATAACACTAGAATATTCTTGATTATCGATAGATAAAGTGAAATTGCTATTAAAAACATCACTAAATAAAATCATAAAATAATTAGTTTTACTATTCATAAAATTGACATTTTTAGCTAAATAAATATATGGATTTTTTTCATTTAAATCATAATTAGAATAGGCATAATTATTATTAACTAAGTTACGTCCATATATCGGTTTTTCAAATCTATAAAAGCCATGGCTAGTATCGCTATTATCTTTAATAAATTCATTCATCTTATCAATTGAATTATAAGTTAATTCACCATTATTTTCTTTTAAATCGATATTATTAATAATCTTTGGATCGCCTATTTTTTCAAATCCAAAAACAACTGGTGAATTATTAATTTGTGGAAAATTAGAAATTAAATCTCTTGAATCAATAAGTTTTATTTTTTTGCCTTTTAAAGATGGATAACCATTTTCACCAATTGCCTCATCTATTATTAATTCATAAAAATCATCATAAATTATAGAAGCATTTTCTCTAGTAAAATTAGCTTCAAATAAATATAAATTATAAAGCCCATCACCAAATTCAGCTATTAAACTATTATTTATATATTCAGTATCTAATTGATAAATTTGGTACCAATTGCCTGTCCAACTAGATATTCCCTCTCCATAAGCTAATTCAACACTTAAACTTTTATATAAATTATCTTTATTTAATTTTAAATAATTGTAATTATAATATCTTACATATTTATTTGGACTATTAGTATTATTAAAATTACCTGAACCACCATTAATTCTTTCACTTGATGGCATAAAATACTTATAAACATTTCTTTTATTAGAGTCATTAAAGCTTTGAACTAATTTAAAGCAATCTCCCCCACCACTTTCATAACTACTAGCATTATATGTTTTACCATTAGAAAATAATGGGAATAACCTAATTACACCATTTTCATCAGCATATTTCTCTAAATCTTCAAAAACATCAAAATAATGTGAAATTTCTTTAGCACTATAAGCTTCAGCAATCGGCTGTTTACTTGAATACGTATCCCAATCATTTGGTAAATAACTATAAGGAAAGCTATAACTTCCATCATTATTCTTACTTACATATGTCCAGTTAGTAAATGTAAAGTTAAACCATAATTTATGATCGCCCATTGATGTAAAAACACTTTGAATAGCTTTAGATAATAAATCAATTGACATTGTATTAGTAACTACTAATTTAATTGGGATATATCTTCCTGTATTTGAGGTATTAGCTTCATCATAACTAATTAAACTAGTCGTATTATTATTTATATAAGTTTCTCCATAATAATAAGATTCTTCCCAAGCTCCAAAACGATCATTGCTAAATAAATCGTGACCATTATATCGCTCATTAGTAGTTTCACTTATTGAACCACTAGTACTACTATTAAAAGTCAATGGATCATTAGGAAGGCCATAGTCTCTATTATATTTGTTATATGAATAATAATAGATATCGTTTGAATTGCCACTCGCAGTTCCTCCAATTTCAAATTTATCATTATATAAAAAATATTTATTTATAAATGATTTGTATGCACCATCATAAGAGGCATTATTATCATATTTTCCATTATTTTCACTAAGCTTATAAAGAGCCTTACCTTCATCATTTAATAAAACATTACCATTTTCATTTGTTAAAACTTCTTTATATCCAAATTCTTCTTCTGGTAAATGATGAGTTCCGTATGTATTAGTTTCATCGACTAAATATCGACCATATAAAAACATATAAGCGGTACTAGGAAAGAAATAAATTGTATACGTTTTTTCTTCTTCATCTTTCCCAAATCGATAATTTTCTTTTATATCATCTATTTTAAAATTACTTTCAATTTCATTACTTATCTCCTTTTGTTCATTAAAATACCATGCTGAAATACCAAAAGAAGTAACTCCAATTGTTAATGTTGATAAAATAAGTAATAATTTATTAAATATTTTCATTTTAATTTATCCTAAAAGTTATATTGATATTATGATTTTGATTATTATTTATTAATTTATATAAATTTAAATAAGAATCATTTGTATTTGGTTTTACATCCATATTTTTATATTGAAATACTTCATTTAAATTTAATTCATAACGAAAACCACCTAATGGATATGTTTCATTGATATCGATTTGTTTAATATATTTTTTAAAATCATATCCATCATTAGTGTTAGCATTATGATATTTTGAAGTAATACTAATAAAGTTATTTAACGAATCAGTCAAATTTCCATTATCTATTTCAATGAATAATGAAGTTGATAAATAATCTAAAGAATCGTTTTTATCAATAATTTCATATTCAATAATAATTTCTGGGTCATTAATATAAATCTCATCATTTGTTTGAAAATCATCATTGTGTCTATAAAACTCAATACCATCAGTTAAATCATCTATTTTGCCAACTCCTTCACTAAAAACTATTAAGTTAGGACATTTAATTATCCTTAAATCACCAGTTTTAATCAACTCGCTAACTTTAATCGTCACATCACTTTCTTGGCTTTTAATTTCATTCGAATCAAAAAACCAGCTAGAAAAACCAAAACCTAATAACGTAAGTAAGGATGTTAATGGAACAAAAATATAAATAACTTTACGAAAAATCATTTTAAATCACCAATTATTTTCTTATTATCGTAAGTATTAGCAACTTCCTTAAATCTAAGTTTATATTCTTTTTCAATTGAACTTTCAGAAATGTTAAACGCTATTAAGAAAATAAAGCAACTACTCAAAGCAACTATTCCTGCACTACTTTTTAAATAAGTTATCAAAACACCTAAACCAAAATTATTAAAACCAGTGTATCTACCAATTATATCTTCATAATGAACAGCAATTTCATATTTTGCACTACTAGTATTAGCATCACCTTGGAAAGTATAATAATTTTTATTTTCTGCACTATTATAATTTATTCTAACTAAGCGATGAACGATAATTTCACCTTCATCATTTTTAAAAGCCACAACATCATATAAATTTAATTTTTTTTCATCTATTTTTTGAATAGAAATTAAACTGAATCTATTTATTTGATTATTTAAATTATTTTCTTTGATATAAGTGTTTTTCTCATTTGCTTCTTCCATTGAACCAGTTTTAATTACAATATAAGTTTTATCCCCAATAAAAAATGCATCATTTTGTACTTTAAAACTTATAATAAAACTAAATAGTAAAGTGAAAATAAATAAAAATGTGAAAGAAAAAATGTAAGATATTTTCTTTCTTTTTTTATCTTTCATATCTTCAATATTTAAAACTTTTGCTAATCTTCTTTTATCCTTATCTTCAATATCAGGATGATAATATAAATATGTTTCAACATTTCTTATTTTAGAAATACATTTAATTTCATTATTTGTTGAATTAACTTTATCAGTACTTATATCAAATTTTTCACCTTTAAAAAGATGTTTATATTTAATTATCAATTCTTTTAATAATTTTTCATCTTCATGACCATATTTTATATGCTTCTTTTTATATGAAGCATATAAAATAAATAGAATTGTAAAAGTTATTGCTAAACCAATAATTGTCAATAAAGCAACATAAAAAACTATTTCAATTAATTGATTGTACCCTTCCATTATTAACCTCTATAAAATATTATTTAGCCTTGAATTCAAAAGAATATGCAAAATTTATTAAATTTCCACTTAATTTACTTATACCATTACTATAATCATCTTTAGTCTTTGGCTTACTTGTATATATAAAACCTTCATTTACTAAAGTTTCTGAATTAGTATCAACATGGAATGTGAATGTTGAAGTAACATCATTAGTATAATCGTTAGTAATTTCTACTGTTTTTGTAAATGTTCTAACAAAATCACCAGTAGTATTATCTGTTTTAATATTACTACTAGTTACATTTGTATCATTAAATGAATCTTTAAAATTAATATATTTAGCTAAATCGCTTTTGATTGTAACTATCGCAGTAAATGTTCCAACTAATCCAGCATTATAAACATTTTCGATATTATCTTTAGTTAAAGTATAAGTAGCACCTATTGTTTTAACATAATCAGTTCCATTTTTAATACTAATACCAGCATCTAAATTCTCTTTGTTTCTATAACCACCTTGATCTAATATCAAATTATATTTAGTTGTATCATCAGCAGTAATTGTCCCTAGTTGACTAGCTAATGGCTCTACTATAACGCTAATATCTGAGTTAGCCCCAGCAACTGTATCATTACCAAAATACCAAGCACTAAAGCCACTACCAATAATTGCTAATCCACCAACAGTGGATAATAAAGAAATAAATAATTTTCTTTTCATAATTAAATCCCCCTATATAGTCAATTTATTTTTGCAAAATACATATCATCATTCAATGCTAATCAAATTATTAGTAACAAATATTCACAATTGCTTCACAAATTATAATATTAAAAATTCTTAAATTTTTTATTAACCAATTACATTTAATTAACTTTTACATAATTATTTGTGCTTAATTTAACATATTATAAAAAAATTTCATACCTTTTATTAAATTAATTAAAAAATTATAAGAATATGACTTACATATTATTTTTCACAAATAGTTACAAATTATCCTATATATATATATATATATATAAAAGATAAAATTTACTAATAAATTGTTTTAATGTCATATATATTATTTAAAGTCAATTTATGTCATCAATTAATAAAAATGAAAGTTTTAAAATAATTTCAAAAATATTTTATTAATTAACTATTTATAATATTAAAAAATCAAAAATTAATTCACATTTATAAAATAAAAATATAGCAATTTTTAATTATTTTAATATAGTAGTAAATAAGAATTATTATGTAGTAATTTATTTATTCAATTTTTAATGTTAAAATATGTCCATGAAAAATATATTATTAATAGAAGATGATGAACAAATATTAAAAGCAAATATGCTTTATTTAAAAGATAAATTTAATGTAACTTCTGCTACTTCAATTAAAGAAGCATTAAATGCTTTAAATGATAAAATTGATTTAATAGTTCTTGATTTAATATTACCTGATGGAAATGGTGAAGAAATATTTAGAAAAATTTCTAATTCTATTCCAATTATAATTTTAAGTACGATTGATGATTATTCTTTTGTATGTAAATATTTAGAAAATGGGGCCCTAGATTATTTAATTAAGCCTTGTAAGCCTTCAACTCTTTGCGCTCATATTGAAGCACGACTCAAAATAAATAATATTCTAATCTATAAAGATATGAAAATTAATTTAAATTCACGTGAAGTAAGTATTAAAAATATTGATCTTCCATTAACAACAAGTGAATTTAATATTCTATTATTTTTAGCTCAACATGAAGGAGTTTGCTTTACACCAGACAAAATTTATCAAGAAGTTTGGCAACAAGAAACATTAAACCTAAGAACAAGTGTCTCAAGACATATTTCTAGTTTAAGAAAAAAAATAAACGATATCTCTGATTTTAAATATATTTTTACTGAATTTGCAAAAGGATATTATTTTATATCAAATGACAACTAATTATAAGATTGATAAAATTGAGAAAATAACTTTTATCTCTTTTCTATTTGCTATTGTATTTTCAATATTATTCCCATATTTAATAATGTATAGAAATACATCTACTTTTGCATCAAATAGTCATGAAATCGACAAAAATTCTTATGTAAGTTACTCTTTAAATGATTGTGCACCCAATAAATATAATTTAATAAGCAAGGTAAATTATGTCGCTAATAGTTTTACTTCGGTTAATAAAAATGATATTGGAGAGATAAAGAACCTAAATGAAAATATCGCTAAATATGGCACAATATATGTCATTTTAGATGAATTTAGTTTTGAAAATGAAATAGATTATCAAAATACATATAAAAGTTATGAGCATTATATAAATAAAGTTAATAATATTGAATTTGCTTTATTTATTCCTTCTTTTTTTGATGTTTCATATATTTATTTCAATGATTCTTTAATTGAAAGTAATGGTTCTTTTGAAAAATACGATTCTGCTAAAAGAGATTTTACTAAATGCGAAGGTATTATTAGTTCAAAATCATTTAAGACCTCTATTGTCAAATTCTCAACTCAAATAAATTATGAAAATCAAGATAAAATCAATCAAAATATTATAACTATTCACTATCGACTTAATGATAAATTAATTATAGGTAATTTTTCTTTTTTATTTGGAAGATATAATTTAATTAGTCATTATAAAATATTTATACAAATACAATTGATTGTTGGCTTAATAATAGCATGTATTTCTTTTGCAACATTAATTCCATTTGTGTTTATTATAAAACGTAATAAAAATAACTATTTATTAATATCAATTATTACCTTGTTTTTTGTTTACGTATTGAGCTTATTTTTCTTAAAGTATGATTCTTCATTTGTTCCGAATTTATGGATTTACATATGTTTATCGTGCCTATCGATAATGCCTTTTACTTTAAGCTCTTTTCGTTTAAATAAATATAAATTAATTAATTTTTTATTTGTAATAGCTAATTCTATATTAATCATTTTAAATTTTATATTTTTATCAATTAATATGGATATTTATAAGATAACAAATTTTATTTTTTTATTAATTTCAGTTTCGGAAATACTTATTAGTTTATATTTAACTATAAAATCACAAAAAACCATTGATTTTATAGCTATTTATATGAATATATTTATCGTTATTTCCTTTTTTAATTCTCATAACATATATTCATTATTATCAATTAATTTTTTATATGTTATTTTATTTGCTACTTTAATATTCCTATTCGTATATTATAATTTAATAATCACTTTATATCGTAATAAATTATCTTTAGCTAAAGAAATTAATCTTGATGAAACAATAGATAACTCTAATGATATGCAAAAAATATTAAGAGTTTTGTTTCATGATTTAAAAAATGAATTAATTCTAGAAAGAAATTCTTTAGAATTATTAAAAGCAAATTCTACTATTAAAGAAAAATATTCTATAATTAACAATTTATTAGAGCATAATTCTCATCAATTAAATTTAATTAAAGAAGGCAGTGAGTATGCTCATAAAACATTTAATCCTATTAAAATAGAAAGTATAAACATTGAAAATCTTATTAATAATATTTATAAACAATTATTCGATGATGCTAAAGCTGTAGGTATTAATTTTTATCTAAAGAACATAAGGGAAGGTAATGTTATTAGTAGTCAATTTATTTTAGAAAGTTCTATAAAAAATATCATTTTCAATGCTATAGAACATAGTAAATGTAAAAATTTAAAAATTAAAACGTCAAAAACAACCTACTCCTATATCATAAAAATCATTGACGATGGTGTCGGAATTGAGGATATTAAAAATATTTTTGCTCCTTATAAAAAGAAAGATAAAAATAATGAAGGTTTAGGTTTATATTTAATTAAGTCTCAATTAAATAATGCCAATGGTCGAATTGAATTAAAAAATACTAAAAGAGGAACAACTTTCAAAATTTTCTTATTAATTGATAATAGTTATTAATATTTAATAAAAAGTTAAGTTTTGCATAGTTTTTAAAAAAATAGCGACATTTTCTTGTCGCTATTATCATAGAATACTCTTTGTTTTTATTTTAAATCAGGGTATTTTTCTCGATGTGCATTATAGTGAGTATGTAACAATTTATGTGCTAAAGGCGAACCATATTCTCCTAAATATGATTTATATAGTTTTATAATATCTTTATTTAAATGAGATCTCCTTATTTCTTTCTTCTTATCTAAATCATATAAAACTTTAGCCCTTTTACTTACATATGTATTTAAGATATCGTCATCTTCATTCTCTAAAAATACTGGATAAACATAAGGCTGTCCTCCACCATTGATGCAACCTCCTGGACACCCCATTACTTCAATAAAATCATATTTATTTTCATGATTTTTTATCTTTTCAAGTAAAATTTTAGCATTTTTCATTCCACTACAAACTGCTATATGGTATTTTGATCCTAAAATAGTTATTTCAGCTTCTTTAATACCCTCAAATCCTCTTACTGGCGTAAAATCAATTGGCTCCATTTCTTGATTAGTTAAAATATAATAAGCGGTTCTTATTGCAGCTTCCATTACGCCACCAGTTGCTCCAAAAATATCAGCTGCACCAGTAGTTTCTCCTATTAAATCATCGTCAAAATTTTCATTAGGAAGTTTATTCCATATAATACCACTTCTTCTAATTAAACTCGCTAATTCTCTCGTAGTTAAAACTATATCAACATCTTTAATTCCATCAACAGAATTTTCTGGTCTTTCTTTTTCATATTTTTTAGCTGTACAAGGCATAATAGAAACAACACAAATTTTACTACGATCAATATTTTTTCTTTCTGCATAATAAGACTTTATAATAGCTCCAACCATTTCATGTGGAGATTTGCAAGTTGATAAGTGACCCAATAATTCTGGGTAATAATATTCAATATAATTTACCCATCCTGGTGAACATGAAGTAATCATCGGCATAGGTTGATGAGTAATTACACGTTGTACAAATTCGTTTGCTTCTTCTGTAATTGTTAAATCAGCACCAAAATTTGTATCAAAAACCTTGCTAAACCCAAGTCTTTTTAAGGCAGCAACCATTTTTCCTTCTGAATTGGTACCTATTTTTTCACCAAATTCTTCACCTAAAGCAGCTCTTACTGCAGGGGCAGTTTGAACAACGACAAATTTCCCTTCTTTAAAAGCTTTATCTAATTTATCTATCTCACTATGTTCCATTAGTGCTCCAGTTGGACAAACTAATGTACATTGTCCACATTGAATACAAGGAACATTATTAAAAGATCTATTTTCACTAGGTCCAACAAAAGTATTAAAACCTCTTTTTTCAAATCCCAAAATTCCAATTCCTTGAATTTCCTTACACGCTGATATGCATCTTCCACACAAAATGCATTTCGATGTATCTCTAATTAATCCTGGAGCTAAATCATCATATGTAGTTTTAGTCTTTTCCCCTAAATATTTATCTGGTTCTGCACCTACTCTTTTAGAAACTTCAAGGAGTTCACATTTCCCATTTTTTCTACATGTTTGACAAGATAATGAATGATTAGAAAGTAATAATTCAACACTTGTTCTTCTAGCAATTACAGCATCAGGATCACTAATAAAAATTTTTAAACCATCTCTAATAGGATAAGCACATGATGGAACAAGTCTTCTTTCACCTTCTACTTTAACTAAGCAAACACGACAACTAGCCACCGAACACATTCCATTTTTCCATGTACAAAGATTTGGAATATTATATCCACAAATTTTAGCAGCTTCTAATATAGTTAAATTATCATCTACTAAATAAGGTTTATTTTCAAAATATACAGTAATTTTTGCCATATTAGTACCTCCTATTCTTTATAAATGGCATTAAATTTGCAGGCACTAATACAAGTTCCGCATTTAATACACTTATTTTGATCAATTACAAATGGCTCTTTACCAACTACACCACTAATTGCATTAGGAGGACAATTACGAGCGCATAAAGAACACTTTTTACATTTATCTTTATCAATATGATAAGAGATTAAATTTTTACATACACCAGCATCACATTTTTTATCATTTATATGTCGAAGATAAACTTCTTTAAATTTGTGTAAAGTCGATAATACTGGGTTTGGTGCTGTTTGTCCAAGCCCACATAAAGATCCAACTTGAATGGAATGAGCTAAAGTTTCTAATTTTTCGATATCTGAAATTTCACCCTTTCCATCAGTAATTCTATTAATTATTTCAAGTAACCTTTTAGTTCCAATCCTACATTGCGAGCATTTTCCACATGACTCATCACAAATAAATTCAAGATAAAATTTGGCAACATCAACCATACAATTATCTTCATCCATTACGATTGCTCCACCACTTCCCATCATTGAACCTTTTTCAATTAAATTATCAAAGTCAATTGGAGTATCTAGCTCAGATAAAGTAAGACATCCACCACTTGGCCCACCAGTTTGTATTGCTTGAAATCTTTTATTATTTGGAATTCCTCCACCAATATCAAAAACTAATTCCCTAAGAGTCGTACCCATAGGAACTTCAACTAAACCGACATTTTTAACTTTACCACCTAAAGCAAAAACTTTAGTACCTGTCGAATTTTTTGTTCCGATTTTTTTAAATTCTTTTGCTCCAACTCTTAATATATAAGGAATATTAGCAAGAGTCTCAACATTATTTATAATAGTTGGTTTTCCCCATAAACCTTTAATTGCAGGAAATGGAGGACGTGGTCTAGGCATACCTCTTTTTCCTTCTATTGAATTTAATAAAGCAGTTTCTTCTCCACAAACAAAAGCACCAGCTCCATAACGAATATGACAATTAAAATCAAAGCCACTTCCTAAAATATTTTTCCCTAAAAGTCCAACTTCTTTTAATTCTTCAATTGCTTTTGATAATCTATTTACAGCTATAGGATATTCTGCACGAATATAAAAATATCCATCACTAGCACCAATTGCATACCCTGCAATCATCATTCCTTCAATTACAGAAATAGGATTACCTTCTAAAATCGATCGATCCATAAAGGCACCTGGATCGCCTTCGTCACCATTACAAACAACATATTTTATTTTAGATTCTTGGTCATAAGCAAATTTCCATTTTTTACCAGTTAAAAATCCGCCGCCGCCACGACCTCTTAATCCAGATTCTAAAATTTCATTTATAACTTCTAATCTAGTTTTATGTAAGGCATTAATAAAACCTGTAAAAGCATCATATCCAAATGATTCGTGTAAATCTTCTGGATTAATCGTTCCACAACCATGAAGAGCAATCCTTAATTGTTTTTTATAAAATGTAATATCATCTTGTCTTTCAACCTTTTTATTAATAATTGGGTCTAGATATAATAAATCATTAATGCATTTACCTTCAATTATGTCTTCATTAATAATTCTTTCACAGTCTTTTACTTTAACAGCGTGATATAAGCGGTCTTCTGGATAAATTTTAACAAATGGACCTTGTGAACAAAATCCAAAACATCCAACAACATTTACAGTTACTTTGTCTTCAAGTTTCTTTTCTTTAATTAATTTTTCTAATTGATTAATAATCTCTTGCGAATCACTTGATAAACATCCAGTTCCTCCACAAACAACAATATGTCTTTTATTATCTTTACCATTAAATTTTTCTTCTAAACATTTCGAGCAATGTTTTAATTTATTTAATAATTCTTCTTCATTCTTTATTTTTTTAATACTCATTTTAAGCTCCTTCTTTATCAAGTTTTCGATAATCATCAATTATTTTCTTAACTGATGATAAAGTTACTTTTGGAAAAACTTTTCCATTAATTGAAATCGCAGGAGCAATACCACACGCACCAATGCAACGCAATGCATCTAAGGTAAATAAACCATCATCACTAGTTTGACCAGGTTTAATTTTTAAAAGTTCAGAAAATTTATCTAAAATATTTTGACCACCTTTTACATAACAAGCAGTTCCTAAACATACACCAATAACATATCTACCTTTAGGCGTTAAACTAAAAAATGAATAAAATGTTACAACACCATAAATTTCACTTACTGGAATGTCTAATTCATCAGATATTATCTCTTGTACTTCTAGTGGAATATAGCCATATTCTTTTTGAGTTTCCGATAACACTAACATTAAGGGTGATGGTTCATTTTTATATTTAGCACAAATATTTTTAATAATGTCCACAGCTTCTTTTCTTAAATGCATATAATTTCTCCTAAACATTTAAAATTATAATGTAAGCGCTTACAAATAACAAATTATTATTTTAAATTATTCAAACATTATATTTATAGTCATTTAGCTTCTAATTATTTACTATTTTTTAGATTTTTTCTAAAATATTTTTATGAAAAAATTTATAAAGGTTTTAAATATTTTAATTAAAGATACTAAATTAGAATATTATTCATATTTTGTTTTGATGTTCTTTAGTGTCTTATTTATGATTGCTTCGACTTATTCAACTAAAGTTTTAGTTGATATTTTAGAAGCTCAATTAAATCTTGGACTTGGTTTTAATAGTGAATTATCATTATCAAATCTAAATGATTTAGATATTCTAGAAAAAGCTTTTATATATTGTTTTGGTGGCATAAAATATTTGTCAACTAATCTCTACGTTTTTGCAATAATTATACTTGGTTTCGCCTTTTTTAGTGGTGTTTTATCATTAATAAGATTTTTTCAAAGAAGTGATTTTATATCTAAAATGAGTAAAAATATGCAACTACTTCTTTTTTATCATATAGAACGTCTTCCTTATTCAACAATTAAAAGTTTAAATAACGGAGATATAATCCAAACTTGTACTCGTGATGAAGATGTTTTAAAGAGATTTTTTGGCTTTAATATTTCTTTAATTGTTTATACTTTTTATATTGTTATTATTTCTTTTATCATTTTATGTATAACAAGTTATAAGATAGCTCTTATATCGATTTGTATTATGCCTATAATGTTTACCTATAGCTTTTTTGTAATAAAAGAAGTTAGAAAAAGATATCGTATTACGGATGATTCAGAATCGCAAATGACTACAAAAATAGAAGAAAATTTAGCAAGTATACGTCTAGTAAAAGCTTTTAATAATGAAAGTTATGAAATAAATGATTTTGATAAATATATAAAAGATTACAAAAGAAAATATCTTAATTGGAGAAAATTATCTGCTTTTTTCTTTTCAAGTAGTGATATTTTTGTTTTTAGTCAAATTGCATTAACAACTATTTTTGGTTTTTATTTAATGTTTATTAAAGAAATTAGCGTTGGTACATTAGTAATTAGCTTTAGTTTTGTTTCGATGATGGTTTGGCCAATTAGAGATGTTGCTACTGTTTTAAGTAATTTAGCTCAAGCAATCGCTAGTTTAGATCGTATAAATTTACTTCTAGATTTGCCATTAGAAGATATTGATAGTGGTTTAACTCCAATAATTAAGGGCAATATCGAACTAAATAATGTTTCATTTAATTATACTGATAGTGATATAGCAACTTTAAAAAATATTACTTTTAAAATTAATCAAGGACAAACCGTTGCAATAATGGGTAAAACTGGTAGTGGTAAATCAACATTAGTTTATTTATTAACTAGATTATATGATTATAATTCTGGTTCAATAAAACTTGATGGAGTGGAATTAAATAAAATTCAAAAAGAATATTTAAGAAATAATATCTCAATAGTTTTACAAGAGCCATTCTTATTTTCTAAAACAATAAAAGATAATATATCGATTACTAATAAATATATAGATTTTAGTGAAATAGAAAATGTCACTAAAATCTCACATATAGATAAATCTATACGTAATTTTAAAGATGGATATGATACTCCAGTCGGTGAAAAAGGAACAACATTAAGTGGTGGGCAAAAGCAACGTGTAGCAATTGCTAGAAGTTTACTTAAAAAAGCACCTATATTAATATTTGATGATTCTTTAAGTGCGGTTGATACTGAAACCGATTATGAAATCAGAAAATCTTTAAAAGAATCTAAAAATAATGTAACTACTTTAATTATTACTCATCGTATCGCTACTGCTAAAGACGCTGATTTGATTGTTGTTTTAGATGAAGGCAAAATAAGTGAAATCGGAAACCATAATGATTTAATAAAAGAAAATGGTCTATATAAAAAAATTTATGAGATTCAAACAAAAATGGTATAAATAATATGAATAATGTATTTAAAGATGAAACTAGTTCTAAAAAATTAAAATTCGGTATATGGGGAAAAGTATTTAAATATCTATTATCAAGTTACCCTTTAATAATTCTTACTTCAATTTGTATGGTAATAGTTGCTTTTTATGACTCTAGTTTTGTTCCTAGTATGAATGCGAGTTTAATTAATGCAAGTAAACAAAATTTAAATTTTTATACTGATATAATGAATGTTAGACTTGATATTACGCTATTAGGATTTAAAATAACTGTTAATTTTATTAGTTATATTGTTTTTTATATAGTCATGATTTTATTTAGAAGTGTAAGCATATTTGTTGTATTTTTTTCAAGTTCTTATTTTGAAATGAAAATTATGACTGGCTTAAGAGAAGATGCTTTTAAAAAAGTTCAAGAATTATCTTTTTCATATTTTGACCGCACTCCAAGTGGATGGCTAATTTCTAGATTACAAAATGATGCTAGTAGCATTGGCGATGTATTAGGCAATAGTTTAGTCAGAATTTTTTGGATCGTTATGAATATAATTTTTACATTAATAACGATGTTTACAATAAACTATCAATTATCACTTTTAATACTTGCAACGACTCCTTTTGTTTTTATTATTGTCGTCATTTTCGAAAAAGCTATGCTAAAAGCCAGTAGAATTGCAAGAAATGCCTATAGTGATTTCGTTAAATATCTTGCGGAATGTATAAACGGAACTAAAACAATTAAAACTTTAGCTATTGAAAAAACAATTTATGAAGAAAGTAAAGAAATTACAGTCGATGTACAGAAAAAAAGAAAACATTCATTAAAGGTTGGTGCAAGTTTTCAGCCTATTATTTCTTTTTTAAGTGCTATTACTACTGCCATCATTATAATTATTTTCCCTATTTTAGGCGTTGATAATAATACAACATTTAACGTTGCAACATTAGTTTTATTTATAAGCTTTGTTGGACAGATATATAATCCTATTCAGCAGCTTAGTGAAATTTTTACAGATTTAATTTCTACACAAGCTAATGTTGAAAAAATCGTTTCTTTAATTGACACAAAACCAGAATTAAATGATACTCAAGAAGTTATCGATAAATATGGTGATATATTTAATTCAAAAAAAGAAAATTTTGAAAAATTAAATGGTGATATCTATTTTAAAAACGTTTCATTTTCTTATAATAAAGGAAAGGAAGTAATTCATAATTTAAATTTAAAAATAAATGCCCATCAAAGTGTAGCTATTGTAGGTGAAACAGGTAGTGGAAAATCAACTACTGTTAATTTATTATGTCGATTCTATGAGCCAACTTCAGGTGAAATTTTTATAGATGGTGTAAATTATAAAAATCGATCAGTAAGTTGGATTAGATCAAATTTAGGTTATGTGCAACAAACACCTTTCATATTTAAAGGAACAATTATCGATAATATTCGCTATGGTAAGCATGATGCAACACTTGATGAAATTAAACGTGTTTGTAAATTACTTGATATTGATTCATTTATAAAATCTTTAAAAAATGGCTATAATACTTATTTAAAAGATGGAGGAAATGAACTTTCACTTGGTCAAAAGCAATTAATTTCTTTCGCTAGAGCGTTAATTAGAGATCCAGCTATTTTAATTTTAGATGAAGCAACTTCTAGTATCGACACTGAAACAGAAGCTAATATTCAAAATTCTATTAATAAAATGTTAAGTGGTCGCACTTCTATTATCATTGCCCATCGTTTGTCAACTATTGTTAATTGTGATCAAATTATTGTTATGAAAGACGGATTAATTATTGAAAAAGGCACACATAAAGAACTAATAGATAGAAAAGGATACTACTATTCTTTATACATGAATCAATTTAAAGAATTATCTATAGAAAATCAAATTAACATCTATCAAGATCAAATAATTGATAAAAATATTAAATTATAAATTTAATGATAAAAATTTTAAAAACTATACTAATCTAATATATTTTATAAAATTAAATAATTAAAAAAATTAACATTAATCCTAATAAGCCAATTAATAATGTTGGAATTGAAATAATTAATCCATATTTAGTAAACATTAAATAATTCATTTTAATGTTATTTTTCCTTAAAATATTCATCCACATTACTCCAGCTAAAGCCCCTAGTGGAGTTAGAAAAGCACAAATATTACTGGCAATTATAGAAGCATATACTGAAAATATAGAAACATTATTAGCATGTTTTAAAATGTCAACATAAAGTATACTCATTGGAATATTATTAATTAAATTAGCTAAGAAAAAACTACTAAATCCATAGCTTAATATATTTAAATATTCATTATTAGAAGTTAATAATTCACTTAAATATTTTGTGGCACCACTACTACCTAGTCCTAAAACTAATGTAAACATTGATAAAAGTAAAGGAATTAAATTAAACGGTAATCTTTTTAAAGAATTAAATAAAACGCTTCTTTTCTCTTTTTTAATAATTGTATAAATTATTAAAAATATTAATAAAATTAATGAAGAGATTAAACTAATTAAATACATTTTTATACCAATAAAATTGGAAATTGCTAACAAAATAATACAAGAGATTAATAATATTAAACTCATTAAGAAAATATATTTATCTTTAATATCAACTTCAGTAATTTCAACATCAATAGGTTTTTTTAATTCTTTTTTAAATAATAAAAAAAGAATTAAAAAAGATAATAACCCACTTAGCAAAGTAGGTAATCCCATTATTTCTATATAAGAAAAGAAATTAATATTCTGATTAAATGAACTTCCTAAATAAATATTTGTTGGATTACCAATTAATAATAACATACTCCATGTATTACTAGAAACAAACTCCATGATTAAATAAGGTAGTGGATTAATCTTAGCATTTTTAGTAAAAAATATTAAAAATGGAGTAAAAGTAATGATAATAATATCATTTGAAGTAAAAATAGTTAAAATAGAAATAATTAAATAATATAAGATAAATAAAACAATTTGATTATTATGTGCTTTTTTAATAGCTATTTGAGCTAAATATTTAAAAAATCCAACTTCATCTAAAACAATTGAAATAAAAACCATTGATATAAATAAAATTAAAATTTCTAACGGATTTACTCCAACTTGATTAACTAATGAATGAATAAAATAATCAAAATCAATAATTTTAAATATTAATAAAATTAATGCGCCAATTAAAGGAAAAATCCAATAAATAGAAATTTCGTGATTTTTAATTTTAATATTAGGAAAAAATATTGATGATAGAATCATCAATATTATAGATATTAAAAATACAATAATCGTTATAACCACGATTAATTACTATATCACTTCTATTTTGAAATTAAAGTAATATATATTAAACAACGTATAAATAAATTGATACAAACTGTAAAATAGTTCCAATTAAGACAAAAATATGAAAAACAGTATGAAACCAAACTGATTTTTTACTACCTATTCCATATAATATTGATCCTAAAGTATAACTAATTCCACCCATTAATAATAAAATAAACCCATTAAAACCTATAATATTTAATAATTCTTTAGCTTCAAATATAATCATCCATCCACTAGCTATATACATAATAAAACTTAATATTTTAAATTTATTAATATTAATTGAATTAAAAACAATACCAAGAATTATTAAAATATAAACGATCGCTAAAATAATATAACCTGAATAAGGAATTATATTATAAAGTTTTACATTTCTTAAAGAAATTAAACAATAAGGAGTGTAAGTCCCAGAAATTAATAAATAAACTGTGTCGTGATCAATAATCCTTAATACTTTCTTTCCATTATTTCTTTTTAATGCATGGTAAATACAACTAATAGTATATGTAATCATTAGTGATATAGAATAAATTGCAATAGATAATATCTTAATAATATACGAAGAATAACTTAATGGATTAGATGAATCTAATCCATTAATATAACCAGTATTAATTATTTTTATTAACGAAAAAATTAAAATAAAAATTCCAAATAATGCACCTAATCCATGTGTGATACTATTCCATAATTCATGTCGCAATTTATAATTTGGTAATTTAACTTCTTCTAAACTCATAATTAAAACCTCTATATCTAGTATATAATACTAGTATATCTAGTTAATTAATTATTTCAATAGTTTTTATTTAGTTTCAATTAATTCGTTTCTTTTTTTATTAAAATTTCCTTCTTTGACTCCACCAATTTTAAAAACCTTATTAACAGTAATATAAATTAAAGGTGTAACAACCATTGCTGAAATAATTTCAAATAAAGCCCCTAGACTTATAAAGGTAGCAACAAAACTAACAAAAGTATAATTCTTAATCATCTCTCCAAGTCCTAAAGCTCTAGAGATATAAAAAGGATCTAAGATACCAAATAAATACCAAAATAAGACAACAATTATTGTATGAAATAATGTCAATATACCCGAACAAGGTAAAATTAATGAAGCATATAATTTTTGTGAACAACACTTTTTTAATATATCAAAAGTAAGTCCACTAACTAAACCAAATATCATTCTTGGCAGAATTGAAATAAATGGATTTAAGAAAAAATAATTCCCAGTTCCTGGATATTGTATAGCTTTTAGTAATGAAAAAACACCCATAATTGTCCCATATAATAATCCTTTTTTATAGCCAAATAAACTAGCACCAATAAGGACTAAAATATGAATTGTTGTAAAACTAACAAACCCAATATTTATATAGCCTAAATAATCAACAAACGTAAATAAAATAATTAGTGCAATAAACATTGCGTCATAACTTATACTCTTTATAACTTTATTTTTCATACGAATTTACCTTATAAATTTCTAATAACCCTTCTAAAACCACATTTTTTTCATAAATAAAGTTATCTAAATGCTTAATAACTGAATTAGCATATCCACCAGTAATAATTCTTTTTACTTTATAGCCAAGTTCTAACTCTATTTTATTAGCAAATTCATTAATCATAAAAGCATGCCCTAAAACAATACCTGATTCAATTGAATCTTTAGTATTTTTACCAATAACATTTTTTGGAGCAATTAAAGGAACTTCAATTAATAATGAAGTTGAATTAACTAAAGCATTTAATGAAATGCCAAGTCCGCTAGTAATAATTCCACCAATAAAATTACCATATTTATCTATTACGTAAATTTTGCTTGCTGTACCTAAATCACATACTAAACAAGCTTCTTTAAATTTAGTATAAGCGCCAATTGCGCCAGAAAGCATATCAGCACCTAATTCACTAGGATTGTCAATTTTAATCGCCATCCTAGTTCTAAGTGATTTTGAAACTATAAGCGAATTTAAAGAAAAAACTTTACTTATTGCTTCTTTTAAAATCAATGTTAATGATGGAACAACTGAACTTATTAATGATCCATTTATATTTTTTTCTTTAATAAGTGAAGAAATAATAATTGCATATTCATCACTACTTTTGTTACGATCTGTTTTAACTAAATAAGTATCTACTAACTTATTTTTATCAAATAGACCAAGTTTAATCATGGAATTACCACAATCGACAACTAATATCATATTTTCCTCCTACAAGCTTTAAATATTTTTAAAGTCTCGTGCTTATTTAATATATACTTTTTAATTAATTTTTACAAATAAAAGGAGTAACAAGTTGTTACTCCTAAATATTTAAGTTTATATAATTATTTAAGTTCTATTACTTTAACTTTAGGTAATTTATTAATCTCTTCTTGATTAATTCGATCTTTAACGCTATTAAATTGACTTTCATATAATTTAACTTTTTTATTATCAAATATATCTAAAATAATTAAAGAGAGTAAGGTATATGTAATGCTAACTAAGCCAACATAACTTCCACTAAAAGAAAAGATAATTCCTAATGGATAATTATTATAACCAGTATAATGATACAAAATGTCACTACTTTTAACTAAATAATAATCACTTGAACTATTAGCATCACCTCTAAAAGTATAATAAATTTCATTATTTACTTCTAGCTTAGCAATTACTCTATGAACTATTAGATTATTTTTATTATTTTTATAAGCATATATATCAAATAATTTAATATCATCATTATTATTAACTTTTTCTAATGAAATTAATGAATACGTTTTTATTTGATCATTTAAATTCATATCTTTAAGATATGAATTTTCTTCATTTTTATAACTCATTGATCCACTATTTATAGTTACATAAGTTTTATTATTTATTTCATATAAATTATTAGATAACTTTGAATAAACTGTAAAAGAGAATATAAAAATAAAAATTATAGAAAATATAATATCAAAAATAATTTTTAATATTATATTTCTTTTTTTATTTTTAACCTTTAAATCATATCTTTTAATATATAAAGGCTTATAATCATTATTTAATGGTGGATTAGATGCATCAATTGTTAAATTAATTGATTTCTTAGAATTAATTAGCCTATATTCAATAGGTCGATTATCTTTATATTCCTTAATAGACATATTCATATCATTTTTATATGTCTTATCTAATTTATTATTCTTTATTTTTTCTTTAAATAAAGAATAATTATCTAAAATAATTAAAAGAATAATTATAAAAATAATTGTTAATAATAAAACATTAAGTAATATAGATTGAGTTTGTTTAGTCATATTTAAAATTATATTAAAATAATTAAAGGATTAATAGATTTTATTTATTATTATTAAATCCTATTTCATACTCTAAGTTATTACTATAACTATTATTTGAATTAGTTTTAGTAATAACCCAAGCAGAAATACCTACTCCAATTAATCCTGATAATAATATTAAAGTTAATAAGAGTTTTTTCATAAGGTGTCATTTATATAATTTAATACCAATTATAACAGCTCTTTTTTTATTTGTCGAAATTTCAATAGTTTTAGTAGGATTGAATGTATAAGCTAAAGTCTTCGACAATGTTTTTCCATCAGTATTTTTATCCATAGACAATGTCACACCATTTACAGTAACATCACAAGTATCATTTTTCCATGCATAACCAATTAATTCAATTTTAGAAACTTCTTCTTTAGTTTCAAAAGATAAATTTCCAGCTTTTTTGCTTGTTCCAAGCCTAATACCACCTTTAGTATTTGAAGTAAAACCATTTTCAGCATTTATTAAAGAAGTAATCATGCCACTATCGTTAGTAGAAGATTGTAATGCAACATCTAGAAAATTTTCTTTGCTTATAGATTGCGAATAAATATCTCCACTTATTGTTTCGCTTTCAGCTTCAAATTTATATTCACCAAGCAAAGTATAAGAAGTACCCTCTTCAACTTTTAAAAGAAGTTTATTACTAATAACATCATTATATTTAGCAGTTATCTCAGTTTCCCCAACACTTAAAGCATGAATTATTCCATCATTAGAAATGGTAGCAACACTAGGATTAGATGAACTCCATTCCAAAGTAACATTTATTTGACTTGGATTTGTAGTAACGGTGACTTTTCTATCAGCATCACCTAATTTCATTGTCATTTCATTTTCAAGCGTAATTGAAGTAGGGACAACATCAACACTTTCATAACTTATAATTACACCATAATAATTATTATATTTACCTTTACTAATTGTACCAAATACTTGTATTTTTATCTTATAACCAACTTTCATTGCAGGAGTAGGATCATCACCTTTTTTAAAATCATAGCTATATTTGTACTCAGTATAACTTAATGATTTATTATCATTATTTTCAATACGTGATCCATAAATTACTAATTTATTATTATTTGAATCAACTAAAGTAAATCTACCATATTCAGCTTTTTCAATTGAATAAACAGTACCTTCAACTTCATAAAGGTGGGTAGAATCATAAGTAGTATCGGATAAAACTTTTTCAATAGTAGATTGAATAGGTTTACTTAAATCAATAACTTCATAGCCAATTACATAAGCTCCTTCTTGTTCTACTTTAAATGAATAATCCTCTAAATAAACTTTATCACCACCATTTAAAGTGTAATAAACTTTACTTAATTCATAACCTTCATTTGCTTTAACAGTAAAACTTATAGATGAACCTAATTGATATTTACTATCTTCTTTAGCATCGGTTATAGTAACTTCTGCACCAGTTAATGTATCATCAATATTGATAGTAACAGTCTTAACTGGTTCTTCTTTCTTACTAACTTCTAATTTAAAAACATTTTCACCTTCTAATAATGTAAAGTATTCTTCAGTTAGTTTAGTTTCGTTTAAATAAGCTACATAACTAAATCCATCATCAACTGTAACTTTATAAGTAACCTTACTACCGACATTATATTCTTCATTTAATTTAAGCTCAGTACCTTTATCATCAAGAAATTTAACTGTAGCGTGTTCAACATCGTTATATAAAATGCTACCTTTTTTAACTTCATCAACTAATTCATATTTAAATTTATAATTTACACCTTCTAAGAAATTGTAACTTCCTTCGTAAGTATAACCTTTATTTGTAGCTCTAGTTGTAGAAGCTACTTTCTTCATACTAACTTTATCTTCATTTATATAAATTACATCATCTTTAAGTAATTTTCCTTCATCTAAAGTTAAAGTTAAACTATGTTCTCCAGTAACTAATTTATTATCTTTTAATCCTTCAATAGTTAAACTAGATCCACTAATTTCAGGTAAAGTAATTTCACCTGTTAATTTTTCAACAGGTTTAACTTCACTACTTCCACCAAGTTGAATAGTATATCTAAAAGCAACACCATCAAAAGCTTTAACTAAACTTTCAAAATTTTTAACTTGCTCTTCTTTAGCTAAATCTTTCCAAACAATTTGTGGATTATTTCCTAATTTTTCACTCCAAGAGAAAGTAAATGTATAAGGATATCCATCATTTTCATATTGAGCATCAAGCCAAGTTTTATAATTAATTGTGCTATCAATAGGCAAAGCAATATAACTTAATAAATTCTCTAACCTAGTTCCTTCTAAAGCTTTCTTTGTTTCTTTATCAATAGCCTCAGTTTTAATAACTAAATTAGGTCGATATTGTTCACTAACTAAATCCCAGTACTTATCTTTTAAAGCTTGATAAGGAGAAACATTTAATCCGCCATCTTTTTTAACACCTTTAATTAAATAAGATTTAGATAAATTTTCTTCACCATAATATTCTTTAGGTGCATCAAATTTAATTTTTTCATTAGTATCTTTTTCTTTAACTTCCAAATCAAAGTCGCTATTTCCAACTGTAGTGATTTCAAAAGGAATTTCACCATCTTTTGAAGTAAAGCCTCCATTAACTGTCCAAGTAGCATAAGCAGTTCCGATTAAACTTCCGACACTAAGAACACCTATAAGTAATTTACCAACCTTTTTCATTAAGAATCCTCCCTTTTAGCAAATGTTTAATAAATTAAATCGTTAAAAAAGTAATATAAAAAACTCAGATAAAAATTCTCTTTCTAAACATATTTTATAAAACTTTTCATGAATTTATAATATCACATCTGTATTTTGAAATGAAAATATATTTATTAAAAAGTTGTAAATAAATTGTAATATGTTTTCGTTAATCATTAACACATTAAGATATCAACTAATAGTTAAATTCAAAAAAATATTTAACTTCTAAAGACTTTTTATAAAAAATTAGATTATTTTATTTTACTTAACTTAATTAATTTATCTATTAAATTAGTAATTATATAAAATATTGGTATAATTAAAAATATAACCCAACTAGGACTCCAACCATTAAAAGTATTTGTATATGTTCCATATAATCCTATAATTAAATAAATACTAATAACTAAAAATACGATATTAAAACGTCTTATATCTTTATAAATATAGCAATCATAAATACTACTTGGTAAAAACCCAATAAAAAAGATAGGCCAAAATACAAAAAATCCAAGATTATTCTTATTTAGTATTAATCCTAATACTAAATAAATAATAAATATTATAAGCAAAGAAATAGATAAAACTAAAGAACTAATCAAACGTTGTTTTTTCTTTTTATTATAAAATTTATAAAAACTCTCTTTACCAAAATGTACTTTTTTATCTCTAGGAGCTTTAAATTTAACCTCTTCTTCAATTATAACATCATCATTGCGTTTACTTAAAATATCATCTATTTTTTTATTAGTATCAATTAAATCACTTATAGAAACATGGTAAATATTAGCTAATTCATGAAGTTGATCATAAGTTAAATCAACCTCTCCTTCTTCAATTTTAATAATAAGATCAGAACTAATATTTAATAAATTAGCTAATTCATTAATACTATAACCAAACTCTTCTCTAAATTCTTTTAATCGATTTCCAAGTAATTTATCCATATATCTATATTATTATATTTAAAATAATTTTATTGAATAGGTTTTCTAAAAAATTTTCCATAAACTTGTTCCATTGGAACAACATTAATAAAAACACTAGGATCAATTTCTTTTGTAATTCTAATTACCTTTTTTACTTCACTTTTCCTTACAGCAATATCGATAATAAATAAATCTTTACCACTATAACCACCTTTCCCTTGAATAATAGTACATCCATGAGGAATCGCAGCAATAATTGCTTGAGATAAATTATAATTAGGAGTGATGATTTTCATTTCATATTTTTTATTAGTCGTATTAATTGTATCAACTACTAGCGAAACAACTATCATATATAAAATAGTGAATAAGAAAATAATAATTGCTGTAGGAACTTCTACTCTACCTAAACCACCACTATCTGGAAATAACTTCTCATTTAATGGTAAAACAGATAAAATCGAGTAGACAGTCACAACAATTAAATTTAAAAAAGCACTCCATTTTCCAATTTGAACAGATTTTCTTTCACTAATATAAAAAGCAATAATATCTGTTCCTCCAGCTGTAGTATCAATAATATAAGCTAAAGCAGCAGCAATACCTGTACACATTCCAGCAAATAAAACTCTAGCTACAGTTTCTGTTGCCATTTTCGCACTTATTAAATTAATAATATTATTCGGATCATCACTTTTAATCAAAATACCAAAGATAGAAGCAAAAATAACATTTAATAAAGAATAAATAGCAAATTTTTTACCGACTTTAAAAAATCCCAAGAAAAATAAAGGAATATTAACTAATAAATAAAAACACCAATATACAATATTATAATTAATATCACTACTCATAAATTCAAAACCGCATAATTTTAAAATAGTTGCTAAAGATTGAGAAATTCCACTAGCTCCACAACTTGCTAAATGTTTAATGGTTGCTTCATTAGCAATACTAGGATCAATCGCTTGAAAATTTGGTTGTATAAAGCAATTAAATCCAAAGGCAAAAACAATTCCACTTAACGCAGTTATAAAAACCATATAACTATTCTTAATTATTGAATTCAAAATAGGGTGATCAAATAAATAATTTTTAATGTTTTTCTTAAATTTTATAAATTTATACATAACAAAAATATTATTTTACAAAATAGTTTTAATAACAAGAAAAAAATAATAATCATCTATAAATCTTCATCTTTTCATATAGCATTTAATTTTAAAACTTTATATATATTTATATATATAATTAAAAAAATAAAGTTGTTAATTTATTTAACTAGTGTTATTATTTTTATTGCATATTATTTGAGGTAATTTACATGAAATTTTTAAAAATATTAGCTACACCATTTATTAAATTATGGGGTTGGATTAGAGATACCGCTTGGGTTCAACCACTTCTTATTGTCGGTTGTATTTTTGCAGTTATATTTTCAATTCCATATATTTCTAAAGGAATTCAAAATCTTTCTAAAAGTGAAGAAGATACAATGAAATTCTATAACAATAATCGCTTATCAATGTCAGGTGCTTATAAAGATAATTCTGATGCTGGAAAATTTTTATATGCTTATTCTAATGCCCAAAACGCTTGGGAAGATTATAACAATAGTAAAAATTTAGAAGATAGCAAGAAAACTTTATCTGAATTTAGTGATAGATATGGTGATAAATTCTTCTTTATCTTAGCTAAATCAAGTTGTGATGCCTGTGAAAACATTTCTACTGGTCTAGAATATTTGAAAAATAATCAAAGTAAATATGACGTTAAAGGTGTTAAATTACATACCATCGTTGTTGATCAAGATTTAAGTAAAAATGATGAGGATGATAATTATAAAACCGATAGTGCTTTTAAAATGATTTATGACAATTATTCTGGAGCATTTGATAATTTCTATGATGCTGGTAGAAATGGTAGTTATTATACAAGTAATGTCAGTGATTATAGTTCATATGTCGATAATTTAGAAACATTGCATGGAAAAGTTGAAGATATTAAAGTTCCTTTAGTTGTAATGGTTGATTTATCTAAAGATGATTATGGTGAATATGTGATGAAAGGATATGATTATATTGCTACTCAAGTATTCTTTGAAATTACTGGCGATACTAAATATGATCGTGCTTCTAGTTTTGCTGATTGTTGGAAATATTATGGCAAAACATTCGGTAAATCAGTTACTGAATAATTTTAGTTAATATTTATTAAATTCATTAAAAAATAGTTCTATAAAAGAACTATTTTTTCTATTTATCTTTATTTTGATAAGCTTTAATAACTTCTTTAGGAACTAATGGTGAAATGTCTACTCCAGAATGATACATTTCATCAATTGCTGAACTAGAAATAAATGTTGTTTCTTGATGTGACATCAAAAAAACCATTTCGATATTAGGATCAATATATTCATTAGCTGCTGCAAGCTGCCATTCATATTCAAAATCACTTACAACTCGAATTCCTCTAATTAGTGCACTTGCATGATGAATTTTTGCATAATCAATTGTTAATCCACTAGTTGAATCGACTTTAACATTTGGATATTTTTTAATTATCTCTTTAATTATCGCTAATCTTTCATCAATACTAAATCTAGCATTATTAATTTTTTCTTTATTAAAAGCTATTAAAATAATTATTTCATCAAATAATTTACTAGCTCTATTTAAAATATCTAGATGACCATTCGTAATTGGGTCGAAACTTCCTGGATAAATGCCTATTCTTTTCATTTTATTTTACCTCTTAATATATAAATTAATGTACGCCCATATTTTAATTCTTTAATAGAATAATCTTTAAAATCATTAATATCTAATTTATTTTCTCTTTCTATAATAATAGTAGAATCATTGTTTATTATATAATTATTTTTTAGTAAAGTAATAAATGTATTATCAATATTATATTTATAAGGTGGATCAATAAATACAATATCAAATGTAAAATTTAATTTAATGATAGCCTTATAAAAATCATCATTAATAACTTTAATATCTTCATTTATTTTTAAATTATTAATATTATCTAAAATTATATTATAAGCATCTTTATCTTTTTCAATAGCAACAACTTTTTTAGCATTTCGACTAATAGCTTCTATAGCAATAGCTCCACTACCACTAAAAGCATCTAAAAAAGATTTATTAGTTAAATCACCCAAAGAAGAAAATAAACCACATTTAGCAATATCTTTTGTTGCTCGTGTTGTTTCTTTTAATGGCTGTTTTAATAACCTATGCTTATATTTCCCACCAATAACCCTAAGCATATTATTCCTTTAAAAAACTAAATAATTTATTATCAATTTCTTCATATAATTTATTTAAATTATTTAGTTTTTCATTATATATTTTTACATCGTCGATACTATTTATTTGATCCATAATTTCTTTTAATTTAATTTGTTCTTTAAGCACTTCTTTACTATTTTTTGAGAAATGTTTTAAGGCATCTTCATAGTCCATTATAACTAAATCTTTCTTATATGCTAATTTCATTAATTCTTCATTATGATTAATTTTTTCTTCAATCTTAATAAATTCTTGATATTCTTTACTTTCATGAATTAGCTCATTAAGTTCATAACATTTAAGTAACAATTCTTCATTCATAATTATTATTTTATCATAAGTTAGTTTTATTTACTTCTTTAATTTTCTTAAGCAAAATTCTCACTTATTTTATAAAAAAGTCTTTAAAAACTGAATATTTTTGTTAATTTTAATTAAATAATATGAATTTTAATACATATAAAACTAGTCAATTTATAATATTTATATTATAATTTTTCATATGAAATTATTTAAGATAGTAAAAGATAACAAGAAAAGTTTAAGAGAAATAAGCACTGAATTAGAGCTTCCTTTATCTAAAGAATATAAAGATACTTTGTTTGATATGCTCGAGTATTTAAAAGCATCTCAAGATGAGGAGTTATCAAATAAATATCATATTAGATCTGGAGTTGGTTTAGCTGCTCCACAAATAGGAATAAATAAACGTATGTTAGCAATTTATATTCAAACTGAAAAAACTACATATCAATATTTATTAGTTAATCCAAAAATTATTTCAATGAGTGCAAAACTAACTTATTTAGAACAAGGCGAAGGTTGTTTATCTGTTGATCAAGATCATAAAGGATATGTTTATAGACATTATAAAATTAAAGTTCAAGCCTACGATGCATTAGTTGATAAAATGATGGAATATACTTTTGTTGGCTATTTAGCAATTGTTGTACAACACGAAATTGATCATTTAAATGGCGTTTTATATTACGATCATATAAATAAATTTGATCCATACAAAAAACTACCAAATAGTATCGCTATTGGTTAAATTTTAATTAATTTTATATTCATTTTTCTTGTATAATTTAATCTATTTTTATATAATTTAATCGCAAATTCGATTATATATATTTATTTAAGGAGTTTATTTTTTAATGGTAATGAAAATAGCAAATAATCCGATAAAAATTTATGCTTTAGGTGGCTTAGGTGAAGTTGGAAAAAACACATATTGTATTGAAAGTGAAAGACATTTAATTATTATCGATGCTGGCGTGAAATTTCCTGAAGATGATTTAGTTGGCGTTGATTATGTTATACCAAATTATACTCATTTAAAAAATAATCAAGGTAAAATTCGTGCATTATTTATAACTCATGGTCATGAAGACCATATTGGTGCTATCCCATTTTTAGTAAAAGCCATTAAGGTTCCAGTAATTTATGCACCTAAACTTGCTGCTGCTTTAATTCGCCAAAAATTAGAAGAAAAGAAATGTAAGGAAAAAGTTAATATCGTTGAATACGATGAAAATTCAAAAATTGTTGCAGGCGAATTTAATGTAAGTTTTTTTAGGGTAACACATTCTATTCCAGATTCTTTTGGTATATGTGTTGATACTAGTGAAGGTAGAATCGTTACTACAGGTGATTTTAAAATTGATTTAACTCCAGTTGGTCCTGATATACAACTTGCAAAAATGGCAGATATTGGTGAAGAAGGCGTTGATTTATTATTAGCCGATTCAACTAATGCTGAAAAAGAAGGTTGGACACCTAGTGAAAGAAATGTCATTAATTCTATTAATGAAATTTTTGATAAAGCTCCTGGAAGATTAATCATTTCTACTTTTAGTAGTAATGTATCTCGTATTCAGCAAATTGTTGAATCAACCATTTTACATCATCGTAAACTTGTCGTTGTTGGACGAAGTATGGTCAATACATTAGAATATGCTCGTAAATTTGGTTATATTAAAATTCCTACTTCTATTTTAAAAACCGTGGAAACAATGCATGATTGTAAAGATAACGAAATGGTCATTTTATGTACCGGTAGTCAAGGTGAACCAATGGCTGCATTAAGCCGAATTGCTAATGGTACATTCAAAAATCTTCATATAATACCAGGTGATACTGTTGTTTTTTCAAGTTCTCCAATTCCTGGAAATGGTGCTAGTATCAATAAAGTCGTTAATTTATTGACTAGATTTGGTGCTGATGTTATTACAAATAGTGTCTTTAGTGAAATTCATTCTAGCGGTCACCCATCTAGAAAAGAACTTCAATTAAATTTAAAATTATTCAATCCTAAATATTTTATGCCAGCTCATGGTGAATATCATATGTTAAAACTTCATGCTGATCTCGCTAAAAATATTGGTATTCCTAGTGAAAATATTTTCGTTTTGGGGAATGGTGATACATTAGTTCTAAGTAACCATAAAATTACTGATGGTGAAAGAATTTTAGCTGATGATGTCTATATCGATGGTAATGACATTAATGGCGTTTCTACTGCTGTTATTCGTGACCGTAAAATTCTTCAAGATGATGGCATGGTTAGTGTTTTAGTGTGTTTAGATAGTAAACAAAATAAATTGGCAGCTAAACCAAAAGTTATAACTTGTGGTTTCGTTAGTAATGGTGCTGCTGAATCACATCTAACTCGTCACGCGGCAATTCAAGTGGAAGATGCTTTAAATCAAATCCTTAATAAAAATGCTAAAGTTACTTTTGGCGATATTAAAAACGCTATACGTAGTGTTGTTAGTAAATATTATTTTAGAAAAACACAACGTAACCCAATGATAATTCCATTAGTTATGAATTATCATAACTAATTATTATGATAATTCTAGGTAGTTCTTCTCCTCGAAGAATTGAATTAATAAAGACATTGACTAATAATTTTAAAGTCATTAAACCCCTTTTTGATGAATCAACATTAGACAAATCTAGTTTCTTTTACTTACATAAAATTAGTCGTTATAAATTAAAATCTATTCTTAATTTGATTAATTATGATGATTTTGTGATATGTTTAGATACTGTTATTAAATTTAAAAATAAAATTTTAACTAAACCATTAAATAAACTAGAAGCAATAAATGACTTAAGACTACTATCTAATAAAAAACATTTAGTTATTACAAGTGTTACTTATAAATATAAAAATAGAATACATACTAAATTAATAAAAACTAAAGTTTATTTTAATAAATTAAGTAATGATGATATATTAACTTATTTAAACGAAGTCTATGTTTATGATAAAGCTGGTTCTTATGCTATACAGGATAAGTCCAGTATTAATCTAATTAAAAAAATAAAGGGGAGCTATACTAATGTAATTGGCTTCCCTATTGAATATATCGAAAAATTATTTAAAAAATATAAATTAATTAATTAATTAATTAATAAAAGCATCATTTAATTTATTAACGTATGTTAAATAAGTAGATTTAAGTACTTTAATTTTTTTATTTGTTAATGAAATTTTAATATCTTTATTAAAATTTCTAACTTCATAAACTAGATTATCATAATAAATGTTAAAATTAGGAAAAGAAAATCGATCTAAGACAATATAATTATTCTTATCAAGAATAATTGGAGAATTAATTGCATTATAGCAGCGATTAATAATAGGTGTTTTTTCAATTAATTGCATTACTTCTAATCGATGATCAATCAAACTTCCTCCAAGTCCACGACTAATCCCACTACTTCCTAAACTAGTTGAAATAACAACGCCATCTCCATTAAGCTTTTCTAAATAATCATCATTTATATTAATATCAAATCTAATTGAAGCACCATTAATACTTTCAATTCTAATCTCATTTAAAGCATAAAAAATCTCATCATTAATAGTAAAACTTAATAAAGGATAATAAAATAAATTAGATTCATCAAAATTATTAATTAAATCTAAAATATAATTAAAATCACCATAATTAAATTCACATAAAAATCCTAAATTTCCTTCATTAATGCCGATAAAAATTGGATTAGCATTTAAATACGAATGGACAGTTTTTAAAAAAGTCCCATCTCCCCCAATGCTAAAAACAAATTCTGGATTAATTTCATCAATAACGTGACCCTCATTAATTAATAAATCAATTATCTCTTCACTAATTTTTAAGCATCGCGCTGTCTCTTTATGTTTTACATAAAATCTCATAGTTATTACCTTTAAAAAAACTTATAATTATTGTATCATATTTTATAGGAGAATTAATAGATATGGCAACAAATATTGAAATTGAAGCAAAGGTATTAATTAGTAAAGAAGAGTACTTAAAAGCTATTAAATTTTACAAAAAAGAAAACGTAACTAAAATTAACCAAACTAATTATTATATTGATACAGATGATTTATATTTAAAGAAATTTGGAATTTTATTACGTATTAGAGAAAAAGGCTATTTTGTAATGAACTTAAAAGCTCCATTAGCCGAAGGATTATTAGAAAAGAAAGAATCAATCACTAAAGAACAATACGATGATTTTAAAAATAAAGGAATTTTTCCTACTAGTGACATTAAAAGTTTTTTACAAATGCTTGGAGTTGATGTTAATAAATTAAAAATTCAAACCTCCTTATTCACTGAAAGAACAGAAATTGATAATTATGAAGGTGGTGAAATTTTCTCTATTGATAAAAATACATATAATGGAATCACTGACTATGAGCTTGAAATGGAAGGAAATTCATTATCTAGAGCTAAAAATGCTCTTAAAGAAAAATGCTTAGAATTAGGAATTCCGTTTATTATCAATGAAAAATCTAAGCAAGTTCGTGCAATGGATACAATTAAAAAATAATTAATTACAATTATAAAAAGAAACTCATTCAAGAGTTTCTTTTTTTATGTAATTATTTAATAAATAATGAGTTATCTTTTTGACAATTTGGACAATCTTCACAATGCTCAAATTTAGGACAATTACGACTACTGATACGTCTAGCTGCTGGTATAAAAGAACGAATCTCTTCTTCATTATAGCCAACCTGAATCTTACGATCATCAACCATAATAGGTCTTTTTAAACAACTTGGATTCTTTTTAATAAAATCAATTAATTCATTAACAGTCATACTATCAATATCAATGTTACCTTCTTTTATAATGTTACTCCTTTTAGAAATAATATCATCAGTACCATTTTCAGTTTTTGATAATATATCTTTTAATTCTTCAGGATTTAAAACGGAGGTAAAAATATTTTTTTCAACGTAAGGGATTTTTTGCTCATCAAACCATTTTTTAACCTTACGACAACTTGAACAGCTAGGTGAAGTATATATTCTAATCATTAAAGTTATCCTCCTTATTCATTTTACTTTAAAAAATTTAATAATTCATTAAACTTTTCAATCTTAAATCCAACAATTTTGTTTTTATTTTCTAAACTGCAATAGCCATATTCACAAAAACAAAAATCCATTTTAATGTTAATACTTGTTAAAAAGTCAACATAACCATCACCAACATATAGACCATTAATTGGTGCTAAATCATATTTATCAAGAATTAATCTTAATAAAGTCACATCTGGTTTTGGAGGGAAATTATCATCTTGTCCTTGCAAATGTAAAAATTTAACTTCACTTAATTTATTTGAGATCAATTTTTGCAATAAAGCATTTGGCTTATTAGAATAAACAATAATTTTAATTCCCATTTTATTTAAAGTTAATAAAGTTTCTTTTACTCCATCATAAGGAATACTAGAATATTGATTTTCTTCATAAAATTTTAAGAATTCTCGATACTCTTTTTCTAATTTACCATCAAAGTCTTCTTTATGAACTAAACATAAAAATAGCCTTCTAGCTCCTCGACCAATAAAAGATTTTACTTGTTCTTCACTATAAAAATAAGGATAATTAAATGCTTTTAAAAATAAATTGCTAGCTTTAGTTATTCCAATTAAAGTATTAATTAGAGTTCCATCTAAATCTAATACAACAAAATCTTTCATTTTTACCTCCATATAGAGACAAAAAGGAGGAAATCATCCTCCTTTAAAATATTATTTATACAATTAATCAGCTAATACTAATAATCTTACTGGAGCGTTATCGCCTTTTCTATTTTCAAGTTTCAAAACTCTTAAATATCCACCATTACGACTACTAAATCTTTTAGCTAAATCATTAAATAATTTATCTAATGCATCAACATCGCTATTTAAGTGATATTTTCTAAGAACACTTGCGGCAAGTCTTCTACTATGTAAATCACCTTTTTTAGCATAAGTTACTAAACGATCAAAAGTTTTAACAACATCTTTAACCATACTTCTAGTAACAACAACTTTTTCAAAAATAACGAGTTCTGTACAAAGATTTCTTACTTGAGATTTTTGTTTACTTGAGGTATAAGGGGTCTTAAATCTAACACCACCCTTACCATGTACATTTTTTCTACCAATTTGCATATATATCTCCTATAATCGATTAATCTTCTTTAGAATCTCTAAATGATAAACCTTTTTCTTCTAGTTTATCCTTAACTTCTTTAAGAGATTTTTTACCTAGATTTCTAATTTTCATCATTTCAGCTTCACTCTTTTGAGTTAACTCTAAGACATTAGAAATACCTGCTCTTTTTAAGCAATTGTAACTTCTAATGCTTAAATCAAGGTCTTCAACTGAAAGATTTTCAAATGTTTCTTCTTTAGCTTTTTCAACATCTTTAACTAAACCGACTTCTTCAAATTTATCATTATCTAAATCAAGGAAGTTATCTAGATAAGAAATAAGAATTTTACTAGCTAAACTTATTGCATCTTTAGGAGAAATTGAACCATTTGTCCAAACTTCTAAAGTAAGCTTATCATAATGAGCATCATGCCCAACACGAGTAGGCTCAACAATATAATTAACTTTAGTAACGCTAGAGAAATTACTATCGGTAGCAATACCATGTAATGGTAATTTATTTAAAGTTTTATTTTGCTCACTTGTAACATATCCTCTACCATTTTTAATATGTAGAGTCATTTTCAAATGTCCACCTTCTGCGACATGAGCAATAACTAAATCTTTATTGACAACTTCAAGTCCGGTAGGAAGTTCAATATCACTAGCTAAAAATTCTTTAGGTCCATGAATATCAACTGTTGCTGTATAATCTTCATCACCAATAGTATCAGATTTTAGAATTAAATCTTTTAAATTTAAGATGATTTGAGTTAAATCTTCTTCGATGCCTTCTAAAGCAGTAAATTCGTGAACTGCACCTTCAACCTCAACACAGTAAACACTAGTACCAGGTAAACTAGAAAGTAACACACGTCTTAGTGCATTTCCTAAAGTTGTACCAAATCCTCTTTCAAGAGGTTCACAGACGATTCTAGCATAATTTTCACTAGAATCATTAACTGTCATATTGAAAGAACATCTTTCAAAAGGACGAGCAATTTTTACTTCATTATTATTTTCCATTTTCTAGCCTCCTATAATAGTTATTAACCGTGTGGATGTTTTGGTGGACGGCAACCATTATGTGGAATAGGTGTAGTATCAATAATTGATGTAATGGTTAATCCAGCATTAGCTAAAGCTCTAATTGCGCTTTCTCTACCAGCACCTGGACCCTTAACATCAACATCAACAGACTTAATACCTTGTTCGACAGCAGCCTTTCCAGCCGCTTCTGCAGCACTTTGAGCAGCAAAAGGAGTTGATTTCTTTGCACCTTTAAATCCTAACACACCAGTACTAGACCAAGCAATTGCATTACCTTTTTCATCAGTAATAGTAATTATTGTGTTATTAAAGGTTGCATGAATATGAGCAACACCTTTCGTAAAAGCTCTTTTAATTTTCTTTTTACGAGTAGTTTGTTTATTAGCCATATTAATTTACCTCCTTTATTTAACTGCTTCTTTCTTATTAGCAATTGTCTTACGTGGACCTTTACGAGTTCTTGCGTTAGTCTTGGTTCTTTGACCTCTAACTGGGAGTCCTCTTCTATGACGAATGCCTCTATAGCAGCCAATTTCTTGAAGCCTTTTAATATTCATTAAAACTTCACGTCTAAGATCACCTTCAACTTTGAAGTGACTTACTTCATTTCTAATTCTTGTTAATTCATCTTCGCTTAAATCTTTGACTCTTTTAGAGCCATCAACTTTAGCAAGTTCAACAATCTTTTTTGCACTTGATAAACCAATACCATAAATATAGGTTAATGAATAAGCTACTGCTTTATCATTTGGAATATCAACACCGACAACACGTGCCATACTACATTTTCCTCCTAATTAACCTTGTCTTTGTTTGTGTTTTGGATTAGAACAAATAACCATGACTTTACCATGTCTTCTAATAACCTTGCATTTGTCACAAATAGGTTTTACTGAGGGTCTTACTTTCATAATGTTACCTCCTAATTACTTATGTCTAAAGACGATTCTGCCATTGTTTAAATCATAAGGCGATAATTCGATGGTAACTTTATCACCAGGTAAGATGCGAATGTAATGCATTCGGATTTTACCTGAAACAGTGGCATGAATTACTACATCGTTTTCTAGTTTTACCTTAAAATTACAATTTGGTAAAGCTTCTACAACTACCGCCTCTACGGTTATAACATCTTGTTTTGCCATTAATGTCTATTATTCTCCTTTTTTTAAAGTAATGATTTCATAGCCATCATCCGTAACTACGACCGTATTCTCGTAGTGGCTACATATTTTACCATCACAAGTCTTAGTTGTCCAACCATCATCCATAATTTTTACATCTTTCTTTCCTAAATTAACCATAGGTTCAATCGCTAAAGTCATACCTTTAACAATTTTAGGACCAGTATGTGGTTTTCCAACGTTAGGAATAAGTGGATCTTCATGAACTTCACGTCCAACTCCATGACCACCAAATTCATCAGTTAAGCTATATCCAAAGCTTTCTACATATTTCTCAATAGCATTGGAAATATCACCTATTCGATTGTTAGGTTTAACTTCCTTGACCCCAACAAAGAAAGCTTCTTCGGTAACTTTAATTAAATTTAGTGCTTCTTCGCTAACTTTTCCGACTGGATAAGTACGACAAGCATCTGCAGTATAACCATTTTTAGTTACAAGCACATCATAACTTACGATATCTCCTTCTTTTAAGATAATCTTTTTAGAAGGAATGCCATGAACTAAAGTATCGTTAACTGAGACACAGATTTCCCCAGGATAGCCTTCATAATTCTTACAAGATGGTATCGCTCCACGAGAGCGAATAAAATCTCCTGCAATTTTAGCTAATTCCCACGTAGATTTACCAGGAAGCGTATTTTCTTTCAAGATGTCGAATAAATCAATAATAATCTTCCCAGCATCTTTTATTAAAGCAATCTCACGGGGAGATTTAATAATGATACTCATTAATAAATCACCCAATAAGTGCAATAATATCACTCATAATTTTATCTAAAGGCAATGTACCATCAACTTCATGAAGTAAATTAGCCTTAGAATAAAATTTAACTAATGGAGTTGTGTTATGATGATATTCACTTAAACGAGCCTTTAAAGTCTCTTCATTATCATCCTTTCTTTGAATAAGCTCACCACCACATAAATCGCATACACCCTCAACTTTAGAAGGCATATTTTTAATATGATAAGGGGCCCCACAACTTTTACAAACTCTTCTACCAGTAATGCGCTCTACAAGAACACTTTCTGGAACAACTATATTTATTACATAATTAATTGGCCTAGATAATTCTTTTCCAATTTCTTCTAAAGCTTCAGCTTGAGGAATCGTTCTAGGAAAACCATCTAATAAAAAGCCATCTTTACAATCATCTTTAGATAATCTTTCTTTTACTAAGCCAATCGTTACTTCATCAGGAACAAGAAGTCCTTGAGAAATATAAGAATTAGCTAGTTCACCTAACGAAGTCTTATTTTTAATCGCTTCCCTAAACATATCACCAGTTGAGATATGTGGAATATGATAATAAGCACAAATTTTCTTAGCATTTGTTCCTTTACCAGCTCCTGGAGCTCCAAGTAAAATAATACTTTTTAACATCTTTACATTCCTCCGATAACTTCATCATAGCTTTTTCCAGCAATAAGACCATTAATTTGGTTATTGATTTCAAGAGCAACACCAACAACAATAATCAAACCGGTTCCGCCAATTGCTAAAGAAGAATTTTCTTTAAATACAGTTAAAGATAAAACAACAGGTAATGCTGCAACAAACATCAAACTGATAGCTCCAATAAATGTTACTCTATTAAGCACTTGCTTAACATAACGTGCTGTTTCATTTCCAGGTCTAATTCCAGGGATATAACTGCCGTTTTTTTGGAAATTATCAGCCATTTGATCTGGATTAATTTGTAAATTGGCATAAAAATATGTAAATAATAAAATTAATACAAGATATATAATTAATCCCCAAGGAATCATTACTCCACCAGTGTTATATAATTGATTATATTGAAAGATTTTCAACCATTCAGCATTTGCTGCATCACTTGAAATAAAACTTGCAATAACACTAGGAGCCATCAAAATTGAACTGGCGAAAATTACAGGAATAACACCAGCGCTATTAATTTTAATAGGTAAGAAACTTGCCTTAGACATTTTTTCACTACCACCACTACGAGTTGCATGTTGAACAGGAATTTTTCTTTTTGCAAGTTCAATAAAGACTACAAATGCAATAATAGCAACTAAACTAGCTACATATAATAAGAATTTAAATACACCACTCATTGCTTCAATACTGCCCATATTCCAGGAATTTAAAATCCAACTAGTAAAAGCAGTATAAATTTGAGTAGGTAAACTACTAACAATACCAGCAAAAATTATAATTGAAATACCATTACCAATTCCTTTTGAAGTAATTTGATCACCAAGCCACATAACAAGCATAGCTCCAGCAACCATAACAGTTACAACATAAGCATAATTAATAAAATTTTCTTCAAAAGTAAATGTAATCCAATCAGTATTTTTTGCAGTTTGAATAATACCATAAGCTTGTACAGCAGCAAGCATTAACGTTAAATAACGCGTTGCCATCTCAATTTTTTTACGTCCATATTGACCTTGCTTATTAAGTTCACTTAAAGCAGGAAGAACATCCATACTTAATAATTGAATAATAATTTGTGCTGTAATATATGGAGAAACACCTAAAGCAAAAATTGAGAAATTCTGTAAAGCGCCACCTCCAAGTAAATTCATTAAAGCAAATATATTATTTGAAGAATCTAATGTATCTTCATTTACTTGGATACCTGGAGCAGTAATTGCTGCTCCGATTCTAAAAACAAATAAAATCATAATCGTAAAAAATATACGACCAACGACTTCTTTGTTTTTAAAAATCTGCACTAACTTCTTCATAATTTTTCTTTAATACAAAGAATATTTTAATCCAAAGTTTCAGCTTTTGCACCTGCTTTATTAATTTTTTCTAAAGCAACTGCACTAAATTTATTAGCTTTGATTGTAACTTTTTTAGTTAATTCACCATTTCCTAAAACTTTTAAACCATCAAGCTCTTTTTTAATTAAATGTGCTTCGACAAGTGAAGTCATATCAACAACAGCTCCATCTTCGAATTTATTTAAATCACCAACGTTAATAGTAGCATATTCTACTTTTCCATAGTGTTTAAATCCTCTTTTTGGTAATCTTCTAAATAATGGAAGTTGTCCACCTTCAAAACCTAGTCTAACACCACCACCTGATCTTGAATTTTGTCCTTTATTACCAGAACCACCATTTTTTCCTAATCCACTGCCAAGACCACGGCAACGTCTAGTTTTTGCTTTTCTACTACCTTCAGTAGGTTTTAAATTATTTAACATCAGCCTTAACCTCCTCATTACTTCTAAGAGCTTTAACAGCTTGATAATTCTTTAAATTACTTAAAGCATTATTGGTAGCTCTAATAACGTTAATTGGTGTTCTTGAACCATAAACTTTACTATAAACATTTTTTATACCAGTAAGTTCAAGAATAGCTCTAACAGCACCACCAGCAATAATACCAGTACCTTCAGGAGCAGGTTTTAAGAATACTCTAGTGGCACCATAACTTCCAATTATTTCATGAGAAATTGAACCAGCATTAACAAGTTTTACTGTAAAAGTATTTCTTTTTGCTCTATCAACAGCCTTTTTAATTGCATCTGGGACTTCACCAGATTTGCCAGTAGCAAAGCCATATTTTCCTTTACCATTGCCAATAACGACAACAGCAGAAAATTTCATTCTTTTACCACCTTTAACAACTTTAGTGACACGATTAATAGCAACTACTCTTTCCTCATATTCTTTTTGTTCAACTTTTCTTTCTCTACGTTGGAAATTTCTTTTACCATTTCTAAGGTTTTTCTTGCTAGTTTTATCATTTCCTTCACTAGAAGTAACTACTTTAGCTTCTTCTTTAACTTCTTCACTAGTTGTAGTTTCATTTACTTTATTTTCATTTTCTACCATAAGATTCTCCTTAGAAATTTAATCCACCTTCACGAGCAGCTTCTGCTAAAGCTTTTACACGTCCATGATAGACATATCCACCACGATCGAAAACAACACTATTAATATTTAAAGCTAAACATTTTTTAGCAATATCAGCACCAACTGCTTTACTTGCTTCGATGTTATTACCTCTTTCAAGATGGAGTTGTTCGCTACTACTACTAGCTAAGGTAACACCTTTAGTGTCATCGATAACTTGTACTTCAATATTCTTGTTAGAACGATATACGCATAAACGAGGAGTTAAACTAGTTCCACTAATTTTTGCACGAACTCTAAGATGTTTTCTTCTTCTAACTTTACTTCTATCAATATTATTAATCATAGTCTATCTCCTTACTTCTTACCAGCTCTCTTACCTTCTTTACGTAAGATATGTTCACCTTTGTATTTAATACCTTTACCACCATAAGGTTCTGGTTTACGAGTATTTCTAATTAAAGCAGCAGTTTGACCAACTTTGAATTTATCACTACCTGTAACAACTACATGGTTAGCATCTTTACAAGAAATTTTGACACCTTCAAGTGGACTAATAACGTTCTCGTGAGAATAACCAACATGGAGCACTAAGTCATTACCTCTCATTTCAGCACGATAACCGATACCAACTATTTCAAGTTCTTTACTAAATCCATCATGGCATCCTTTTACAGCATTATTTATCAATGCTCTAATAGTGCCGTGAATTTGTTTAGTTGATTTTTCTTCATTATGACGAGTAACTTTAATATGATTATCTTCAATAGCAACACTAATTAATGAAGGATTAAAATAGATTTTATCTTCTCCATTTTTTCCTTTTACATCAACATAATTATCGTTGATAGTAACAGTTACTCCATCGACCATAGGGATTAATTTTTTACCAATACGTGACATAATAAATTAACCTCCGATTACCAAACGTAACAAATTACTTCGCCACCAACATGTAATTGTCTACATGCTTTATCAGTGAGAAGCCCTTTACTAGTTGAAATAATAGCAATTCCAAGCCCTCTAAGAACGCTAGGAATATGACGTGAATCAACTGTAACTCTAAGACCTGGTTTAGAAATTCTTCTTAAGCCAGTAATAACTCTAACATTATCTGCACCATATTTTAATGTAATGGTGAGATTCTTTTTACCTTCAACTTCAACTTCTTTATAAGATTTAATGAAGCCTTCATCTAATAAGATTTTAGCAATACTAACCTTCATTTTACTAGAAGGCATTGAAACGCTCTCATGATTAGTTAAATTAGCATTTCTAATTCTTGTAAGCATATCTGCGATTGGATCTTGATGCATATTTTTACCTCCTAATAATTACCATGATGATTTTTTAAGTCCTGGAATTTCGCCTTTATAAGCTAATTCTCTAAGACAAATTCTACAAAGTCCGAATTTTGAATAAACAGCATGAGGACGTCCACATCTTTTGCAACGTGTATATTCTCTAACTTTAAATTTTTGTGGTCTTGATTGTTTAACCTTTAAACTAGTTTTTGCCATAACGTTCCCCCTATTTACTAAATGGCATTCCAAGCTCTTTTAATAAAGCAAATGCCTCTTCATCGGTTTTAGCGGTAGTGACAATTACTATATCCATACCTCTAACTTTGCCAACTTTATCATAATCGATTTCAGGGAAAATTAATTGTTCTTTAACACCTAAAGTATAATTTCCTCTGCCATCAAATGCGTTTTTATTAACACCACGGAAATCTCTAACACGTGGTAAGGCGATTGAAACAAGTTTATCTAAAAATTCATACATTCTAACGCCACGTAAAGTTACTTTACAACCAATAGCTTGTCCTTCTCTTAATTTAAAAGTAGCAATTGATTTCTTAGCCTTAGTAATAATAGGTTTTTGACCAGTAATTAAAGCGATTTCACTAACAGCTTCATCAAGTCTTTTACTATCACTTGTTGCATCACCAACACCAATATTAACAACAATTTTTTCTAAGTGTGGAACTTCCATAATAGAGGAATATTCGAACTTTTTCATTAAAGTAGGAGTAATTTCTTTATGGTATTTTTCAAGTAATCTAGTAGTAGTTACTCTTTCTTTATGACCGCCTTTAGTAGCAGTTTCAACTTTCTTTTCTTTTGCCATAAAATTCTCCTTTATTCTTTGATGATGGTTCCATTAGATTTCATAAATCTTACTTTTTTACCATCTTTATCAAATTTATAACCTAATTTGGTTCCTTTTTTAGTTTTAGCATCATAATACATAACATTACTTGCATCAAATGGACTATACATTTCTAAAATAGAACCATTAGGATTTTGTTGAGTAGGCTTTTGATGTTTCTTGTGTACGTTTACCCCTTCAACTACAACTTTATTGAGTTTAGGGTAGGCTCTCTGGATGACACCAACTTTACCTTTGTCCTTGCCACTAATGACAATGACCTTATCACCTTTTTTAAGTTTCATATCCAAATCCTCCTTATAAAACTTCGTTAGCAAGAGAGACGATTTTCATAAAAGCATCTCCCTTTTCTCTTAATTCACGAGCAACAGGTCCAAAGACACGTGTTCCAACTGGAGTTTTATCTTCATTAATAATAACACAAGCATTGTCATCAAATCTGATAGTTGAGCCGTCTTTTCTTTGAATAGGATAAGAAGTTCTAACTATAACAGCTTTAACAACATCACTTTTTTTAACTTTGCCATTTGGGATAGCATCCTTAACTGCACAAAGAACAATATCACCAACTGAGCAAGATTTTCTATGGCTACCGCCATAAATTCTAAATACTCTAACACTACGAGCACCAGAATTATCAGCGACTTTTAAATTTGTTTCAGTTTGAATCATAATTATTTAGCCTCCTTTTCTTCTGGATTTTCTTCAACTTCTTCGTGAAGTACTTTTTCGACTTCAGTTTCTTCGAGTACTTTAATTGACTCAAGAGCTTTTTGATCAATCGAAATTAATTTAAACTTCTTAGTTTTAGAAATTGGTCTACACTCTTCGATTGTAACAATATCGCCAACATTAGCTTTATTTTCTTCATCGTGAGCATAATATTTGCTTCTTGATTGAACTCTTTTCTTATACTTAGGATGTTTCTTATAAGATTCAACTTGGACAATAATGGTTTTATCAGCTTTATTTCCAACAACGCTTCCTTGAATTTTTCTTCTATTATTCATAATTAACTCCTTATTTTACTCCAAGTTCTCTTTCTTTAAGAACTGTGTTGATACGAGCAATGTCTTTACGAACTGTTTTGATCATAGCAGGATTTTCAAGTTGACCAACAGCTTTCTTTCTTCTTAAATTAAATAATTGTTCTTTTAAGGAGTAAATACGTTGATTTAATTCTTCTGTAGATAACTCTCTTACTTCATTAATTTTCATACTTATTTAACCTCCTCTTTTTTAATTATTCTAGTCTTAATTGGAAGTTTGTAAGCAGCCATTCTAAGAGCTTCTTTAGCTACATCATCAGGTACTCCACCAATTTCAAATAAAACTCTATTCTTTTTTACAACAGCGACCCAATATTCAGGATTACCTTTACCAGAACCCATACGAACTTCAGCAGGTTTCTTAGTTTTTGCTAAATGTGGGAAGATTCTGATCCAAATTTTACCTTGTCTTTTTGTATATCTACTTAAGACAACACGACAAGCTTCGATTTGACGATCACTTATATAATTACCAGTAACAGCTTGAAGACCATATGTTCCAAAGCTAACTTCGTTACCAGCTTTTGATAAACCTTCATATCTAATAATATGAGGTCTTCTATATTTAACTCTTTTAGGTTGTAACATACTATTCTCCTTTCTTGTTAGAAGGTTTTACTGTTTTAGGATTAATTTCTTTTTCACCACGGCAAATCCAAACTTTAACACCAAGCTTACCATAAGTAGTCATAGCTTCACTTACTGCGAAATCTATATCACTCTTTAAAGTATTGATAGCCATTGTTCCTTCTTTATAGCCTTCACTACGGGCAATATCAGCACCTGCTAAACGACCGCTAACTTCAGTTTTGCAACCTTTAGCGCCGCTCTTTCTAACTTGCATAAGAGCTTTCTTTTGAACAATTCTGAAACTTGCTCTTTCTTCTAATTGCTTTGCGATTTGTAAACCAACAATTCTCGCATCAAGATTTGGTTGTTTAACTTCAACAACATCAAGTTTGAGATTATCATTTTTAATTAATTTAACTAAATCTTTCTTTAAAGCATTAATATTTGCACCATCTTGTCCAATAACGACACCAGGTCTAGCAACGAAGATCATTACAGTAACTAGTTGTCCTTTATTAGTTTTCTTTCTTTCAATTTCAATGTGTGATAAGAAAGCATTTCTATCAAGATGTTTTTCAATATAATTTCTAATTTTGTCGTCTTCAATTAAGAATTTGGAGTAATCTTTACCGGTAGCAAACCATCTGCTATTCCAATTTTTATTAAGACCAATTCTCATTCCTACTGGATTAACTTTTTGACCCATATCTTACTCCTTAATTTCTTTCCTTAACAGTGACATAGATATTAGCAAATCTTTTAACTAAGCCACTTGCGCTTCCTTTAGCTCTAGGTAAATATCTTTTCATTTTGATAGAATCACTAGCCATAATAGAAGCAACATATAATTTATCACCATTCATATTAAAGTTATTGACTGCATTAGCATACGCACTTTTTATAACTTTACCAACAGCATCACTAGCTTTACGATGAGTGTTATTAAGAATATCAAGAGCAACATCAACATCTTTTCCTCTAACTAAATCAATGACTAATCTAGCTTTACGAGGTGTAACTTTTACATTGAGTGCTTTAGCACTAGCCTCTGTTCTAAGAACTTTTGGAGTTTCAACAACTTTTTTATCTTTTTTACTTGTTTTTGCTTCTTTAGTTTCTTTAACATCAGCGGTTTTTTCAACTTTTTCTTCTTTAGCAACTTCTTTTTTTGCTAATTTCTTAGCTGGAGCTTTTTTAGTAGCAGGTTTCTTGCTAGTTTCAGGTTTAGTAACTTTTTCTTCACTAGAAGCAGCTTTTTTAGTAGTTCTAGTCTTTGTTGTCTTTGTTACTTTTTCTTCACTAGAAGCAGCTTTTTTAGTAGTCTTCTTCTTTGTTTCAGTTTTAACTTCTTCCATAACCTAACCTCCTATTATTTCTTTTTAACTCCAGCAGCAGCCATTGCTGCAGCTTTATCTTCAGCGTTATTACCAAAGTGACCTTTATAAGTTCTAGTTGGAGCAAATTCACCTAATTTATGTCCAACCATATCTTCAGTAACAAACACTGTTATAAATGCATGCCCATTATAAACAGCAAAGGTATGTTCAACAAAATTTGGAAAAATTGTACTTCTTCTAGACCAAGTTTTAATGACTTCTTTTTTGCCACTTGCATTTAAAGCTTCAACTTTTTTCATTAAGCTTTCATCGACAAATGGTCCTTTTTTTAAACTACGTGCCATCCTAATTCTCCTTTACTATTTACCATTTCTTCTTCTTACAATAAGTTTTGTAGAAGCCTTTTTATTCTTACGTGTTTTAACACCAAGGGCTCTTTTACCCCAAGGTGTACGTGGAGCATCACGTCCAACAGGACATTTACCTTCACCACCACCATGTGGGTGATCATTTGGGTTCATCGCGCTACCTCTAACAGTAGGACGAGTACCTAACCATCTAGTTTTACCAGCTTTACCTAAATTTACTAAGCTGTAATCTTCATTCCCAACAATGCCGATTGTAGCTTTACAAGTACCTAAGATTTTTCTCATTTCACCAGATTGAAGTCTAACAATAACATATTTTCCTTCTTTACCTAAGATTTGAGCACTACATCCAGCACTTCTACAAAGTTGACCGCCTTTTTTAGGAGTTAATTCAACATTGTGAATGAAAGTACCTTCAGGTATATTGTCAAGTAACATTGCATTACCAGTAATAATATCAACAGCGTCACCACTAACAATCTTATCGCCAACTTTTAATCCTTTAGGTTGAAGTATGTAACGTTTTTCACCATCAACATAATGAATTAATGCGATATTAGCATTTCTATTTGGATCATATTCAATTGCGAATACTTTTCCAACTACTCCATCCTTGTCACGTTTGAAGTCGATGATACGGTATTTTCTTTTATTACCACCACCGATATGGCGAGTTGTTATAACACCTTGGTTATTTCTACCACCAGTTTTCTTTAATGTTACAAGTAAACTTTTTTCAGGAGTAGATTTTGTTATCTCCTCGTTAGAGATTGTAGTCATTGCTCTACGAGAAGGAGTATATGGTTTATAATTTTTAATTGGCATAATAATCTCCTATATATAAGTTCCTTTATTCTTTGAATAAATCAATAGCTTCACCACTAGCAATAGTTACAATAGCTTTTTTAAATCCACTAATAGTTCCTTTATGTCTAGTACCACGTGTAGTTTCTTTACTATGAACATTTACGACACTAACACCTTTAACATGAACTTGATAGATTCTTTCAACAGCATTTTTAATTGCAGTCTTGTTAGCATTACCTTTAACGATAAATGTAGCTTTGTTTTGTTCTTGAGATAATGACATACTTTTTTCAGTGATAAGTGGTTCAACAATTACATCAAAATCACTAAGAGTAGCTTTTGGTTTAGAAAGAACAACTTCTTCTTTCTTTTCAACTTTTTTAGCCATTATTTAAGTTCCTCCTCAATTTTGCTAACATCATCCTTATTTAATATAAGTGCGTTAGTATTTAATAAATCATAAACTGAGATATTGTTATTTGCTCTTAAAGTAAGATTACTAACATTACCACTAGCTCTTAAAACTAAATCATTATCACTTACTAATAATACTTTTTTATTTTCTAATTTAAGTGCTTTTAATAAAGCAACAATTTCTTTAGTTTGACCATTAACTTTCAATTCATCTAAAACATAAACATTTTTGCTTCCTAAACTTGCCAATGCACTCTTAAGAGCTAAATTATGTTCTTTTTTATTTTGCTTAATTTTAAAATTTTGAGTTCCTTTTGGACCAAAGACGTTTCCGCCACCAACCCAAATAGGAGAACGAGTACTTCCAGCACGAGCTCTACCAGTACCTTTTTGTCTCCATGGCTTTCTACCACCACCACTTACTTCTGCTCTAGTTTTAGTTTTAGCAGTTGCTTGACGAGCATTAGCCATATAGACATTTACAGCATCAAACATTACTTGTTCATTAACTTCTCCACCAAATATAGAAGCACTAACACTCATAGTAGAAGTAGCTTCACCATTTTGGTTATAGACATTTAATTTAACTTTTTTATCCATAATACACTCCTTTCTACTTATTTAGTTTCTTCGACTTTAGGTGTTCTATCAATTAAATTCTTAATTGCTGGTTCATGTCCAGTAGCAGTCTTAACAGCGCTTCTAATCATGACAATGCCCTTTTTAGGTCCTGGGACACCACCAGAAATTAAGATATATCCATGTTCAGCATCAGCTTTAACTACTCTTTGATTTAAAACAGTTGCATTTTGATTTCCCATATGTCCAGCCATTTTCTTGCCAGGAATAACACGGTTATTGCAACGACCATTATTAGCAAATGAACCTTGTCCTCTATGGTATCCACTACCATGTCCCTTAGGTCCAATGGTATGTCCCCATCTTTTGATGACACCGGCATAGCCTCTACCTTTACTAGTTCCAAGTACATCAACAATGTCACCTGTTTTGAATAAATCAGCCTTAATCTCATTGCCGACTTCAAATTTCATCATTTCATCACCTTTAAGTTCATATAAACCAGCTTTAGTAGCGACACCAGCTTTTTTATAAATACCCTTAAGGGCGTTTGTAACTGATTTTTCTTTCTTATCTTCGTAGCCAACTTGAATTGCTTCATAGCCATCTTTTTCGACAGATTTTTTAAGAGTTACAACATTAGGTAAGACTTCAACAACTGTAACTGCATACATTGTTCCATCTTCTGCGTATACTTGGGTCATTCCCATTTTACGACCGATGATACTTTTCATTGCTCTTACCTCCTTATAATTTAATATCGATATCGACACCACTTGGTAAATCTAATCTCTTTAAAGCTTCGATTGTATCATTAGTTGGATGAGTGATATCAATGATTCTCTTATGTGTTCTAATTTCAAATTGTTCACGAGAATCCTTATATTTGTGAACAGCTCTCAATATTGTGTAGACTTGTTTTTCCGTTGGAAGTGGAATTGGTCCGACTACACCTGCACCAGTTTTAGTAATTGCACCGACAATTTTTTCGACTGCAAAGTCAAGTACTTTGTGATCGTAAGCTTGAAGGCGAACTCTAATTTTTTTAACTTTTGCCATGAATTTTCTCCTTTCATTTTAACAGGCACAACTTTTGCTCATTGTAAGTTCCCTGATTACCATTCATGACAACGCCTGTTGGTGTATCAGCAATCTTCCAAATCTACGCAAAAACGCCAGTGAAATAATCTTACTATATATAAGATATTAATGTCAATATCAATTTCAGTATTTTTTTTGATAATTTTTTATATCATTAGTTAAGTTTTTTTATATAATTTTTGTCTCGTAAATAATACCATTATTTGTTACTTCAGTAGTAATTAATTTAGCTATTTTTTTAACTTCATCAACAACATTTCCCATCGCAATTTAATTAAAATTTAATCATTAAAAGTCATTTAAAGTATTATCAAAAGCAAATGTATCTCTCTATCAATGTTTAACAGTTTAATCAATTTTTCAACCCTACAAACTTTATCAATATTCTTTATCGTTATGTCAATATAAAAATATATTACTCCTTACAATTTGATAATTATTTTTAAGTTTATCACTAATTTCAATTTTTTTATTTACATCATAATCTATTCAAATTATAATCTTCTCTAAAATAAAATTTACTTTATTTTTATATTTATTTAAATTACGAGAAATAGTATCATTTAAAGACATTCACTTTCAAACCACTTACTATATCTAAGATATCCAGTTTTATTATCAAAAAAAGAAAAAACTTCAATTTTAGTAGAGTTTTTTGAAAAATTATCATATATTTTTTAGTAAATTATATTTTATTTCTTCTTTATAAAAATCAAATTTTCGTTATAATTGTATATACTAACTACATTAGAACAAATAGCACACATAAATTCATTTTTAAATAAAAATAGATTTTTTTAAAACCAGAAAATAAAAGTTCACTACCTATAAAAATAGCCTCATCTTTATCATGCAATTTATTAATTATTTTAATAGTTTCATCATTAATATTTTATTTAAAATCAATTAATGTATCGTCAACATCAAAGACAAATTATTTCATAGTTATCTTCTAATCTTATAAAGATAATCAAATTATTTAGTAGTTATATTTAATGTATACTTATTGTTCTAATATAAATATTAATCAAACAGTAATTAATTTTTATTTGATGTTTTACATTCTACTAGTGCACCATTAAATTAATAAATATTTTAAATGAATAACTTTTAAATTAAATATATTAGCATAGTAAAATTATGCCTTTTTATTTTTTTACCATAATAATTAATTTTAGCAAAATAAATTAATTATTAATTATTTAACAAGAATATAAAAAATATATTTTTTAATGCATTAAATTTTATCAATTGATAATTATTGATGTTAACTTATGTTACAACTTTTTATTAAAACGATAGTAAATATGATATTTTTTACAAATTTTTAGGAAAAATATGGTGGTTAATTTGTTTTATAAAAAGTATAATAAACATAAGTGAATATAGAAAAATGATGCATTAATAAATTATATTTGTACATCGTTTTGGAGGGTAATTTTCTATGGATAACTGTCTTATTAGGGTTAATGAGGCATTAGATACTTTTTCAAAACAAGAATTAAAAGTAGCTAATTATGTCTTAAAACATCCAAATGAAGTCTCAATAATGACTGTAGCTGAACTTTCACATAAATGTAAATGTTCAACAGCTACAATAATGCGTTTTTGCTATGCTTTAAAATACGACGGATATCGAGATTTTATTAAATCTCTTTATAGTGAAGTAAGAAACAAAGATCAAAATCAAGAACAGATTTATAGCTTTAATAATGCTAAGAATCTCGATGAAATGTCTATTAAATCACTAATTTATACTATAAGCAAACTTAATTTCGAAGCCATAAACTCAACCTCAAAAATTTTAAATGAAGATGATGTTTCAAAAGCTATCAATCTTATTGATAAAGCTAATAAAGTCCATATTTATGCTTTAAGTGGTTCCGTAGTCGTAGCAGATGATGCAGTTTTTAAATTTCAACGATTAGGAATTGATGCACAATCTTATAAAGATCAGCATTCACAAATTTTATCTGCTAGTTTTTTAAATCCTAGTGATGTTGCACTTGTTATTTCATATACCGGTGAAACAGATGATATTCTAAATACAGCCAAAATTCTAAAAAAGAATAAAATTCCAGTTATAGCTATTTTAAAATATGGCGACAATTCCTTATCAAAATTGGCCGATATAAATTTATATCACTCATCTATAGGAAAAGATTTAAAAACGTATTCAACTCGCTCTCGCGTAGTTCAAAATAACATAATTGACATATTATTTACTGCTTTGTCTCAAATTAGAAAAGACCAACTTGATAAATATTATAAATTATTTGCTAAATAAAATATTATTTTAATATATAAACTTATTCGTACCTTTTTTATAGAGGTAAATCTTTCTTATTGAAATAAGCTATACCAATATTTGTTGTTATAAGAGAAATTGCCAATAAACCAACTAATTTAAGCCAATAAATAGCTTCGCCATTCATGGCCGCAAGGCCATCATATAAAGAGTCGATTGTAAAATAATTAAAAATATCCATTGAGTCAATTCTAATAGCTCCAGGCATTGCCTTGCTCCCAAATAATCCTAAAATTGAACATATAAAGAAAAATATATTGATTCCACCACCAATTCCTATTGCATAACGAGTTTTATTAAATATACAACTAGATAAAAAGCAAATTCCACTCATTGCAATAATAACCATTACAGATCCTAAAGCAAATTTAAGAATATCAGATAAAAGTAATGATTCTAAGAAATCAGTTCCTCCAATTGCAATACCAACTTCTCTAGAAATAATTGCCCCTAAAAATAAGATAATTCCAGAAGCTATTTCACTAACAGCTAAATAAACTGCTTGAGTAAATACAAATGTATTTCTAGTTGTAGGTGTTGCTAAAGTAAAAGCTAAAGAGCCAGTTTCTACTTTTTCTGCAACTAATCCGTTTGACAAGATGATTGTGTATACTAAAGGCATAAGTAAACATGCCATTCCAAAAGCAACTACACCAACCATAAATCCATAAGTATTCATGTTTCCTAATTCAGTGAGTGTATCCATCAAATCTAAAGGTAAGGAACCAGTAACAGTTTTACAAGCTAACGACATACTTACTAGCATTGCATCCATCATAGAATATTTATTACTATATTCATTATATAAATCATTGTAACTACTTAACCCACTTACTGCATAGACTCTTAGTAATTTTATAATTGACTCTCCAGTCATTCCCATGTAATCGCTTGGTAATTCATCAATAGAAATAATTGACGTACCTTTAGCAGTGTTATACTGGTTAATTATTGTATTTTGACCTTCTTCAATTATCGTATCAATTGACTTATTTTTAATTGCTTCATAATCAATATTCTCCCCATCAAAATATGCGTTCTTATTTTCATAATTTCTATTAATAAATTCCACCATAAAAGAACTTATATATTTTTTAGACATGTCTATTGAAGACTTAGCATCTTCTTTAGCTTTTTTTATTTCCTTATCAGAATATTCTTTACCTGTAATAATTGCTTTGTTTTTCTTTTCTAAAATACTAGGTGCATTGCCCATTGTACCATTAACTCTAATAAATTTATCTGGCTCATATTTGGTCGATTCTACTTCTTTGTAAATAATATTTCCATTACTATCAACTGTACCGGTTGATTCTTTTATTAATGGAAGCCCTCTAACACTTGTTATGTATTCAACTTTGTATGAAGGAAGATAATTTAAATAAGCAAAATCTTCCAAAGAATTAACAATTACATCAATTACAGCATTAGATAAACTTTCGTTGTAATAATTATCAACGTTACCAATAAACGATTCTTTTCTTTCTTCATATTTTTCTTTTAAATCATCAATTAAGTAATTTACTTGTTCGCTCAAAGATGTATCCGTAGCTAATCGGATAATTTCAAAAGAAACTTCAGTTGAAACTTCTTTTGCAATTGTTTTTAACTTTGTTGCATCGTTAATACCATCTATTCTACCATTATAAGTATCAATTGAAGAAATTACTAAATTTTTTATTTTTTCAACATTTTCATCACTTACCTGCTCATATTGTTTTTTAATTGTATCTGATAAATAGTTTCCAATAGCATTAATTAATCTATTTTTAGTTGAAGTGTTATCGTTCATTGTATGATAATATTCATCTATATAATATGGAATAATTTGTTTAACAAGTTCTTTTTGCTCATTGCTCATTGATGAAAATAAATTTAAATAAGTGTTAACAAGACTAATAGTTTGACTTTTAGCACTTTCATGATTATTTTCAATATCATATAAACGCTTATACGTAGTCTCAACGTATTTTAGAGATTGTTGTGTATTGGAATCATCAATTTGTTCATACATCGACGATAAAGAATTTACTAATTCTTTTTGATTATTTGAAAACATTTCATATGTTTCAGCAGCTTGACTAAAACCAGTATAAAGCCCAATAACACCAGTTTTAACAGTCGATTCTGTGTCGGCGTTTTGAAACATATCAGTCATAGCTTTTTTTGTTTCATTTATGTTTAAACTTGCTAAAATCATTACAACAATAATAACTAATAAAGCATTGCCTAACGAAACAATTGACCATGAGCCCCAATAACTTTTGATGTTTTCTTTAAATAAAGCCCACGAAAATAAGCCTTTATGTCTATTACTGGTTAGTTTTATAGTATTGGTATTTTCAGGAAATTCTAAATTTTCATTTGTATTTAGCTGACTTTTTTTATTTTTTAGCATATAAATTATCTCCTTTCCTTCTTTCCTCAAAATATTTAGTTAAATCATATTTTATTTCACTAAAAAATCTTAAATCATAATTAGATAATTCTCTTATTAAAATTGAAATATTACTTTTTTTAACTCTTAATGTTAATTGATTAAATTTTTCTTGTTCTCGAATTATATCAGTTCGAGAATATTTAAATTTTTCATAAGCTTCTTTTTCCTTAAATTCAAATTTAAAATCTCTAAAATCAATATTATGAATAAAATTAACATCAGCAATATCTAATATTTTACCATTAGAAAGCAAAATTACTCTATCACAAACCTTTTCTAATTCTTCAATACTATTACTAGACATGAAGATGGTTGTACCTTTATTTTTTTCTTCTAAAACTATTTTAAGTAACTCATCTCTCATCAATGGATCTAGACCTGTTGTTGGTTCATCTAAGAAAACGATTGGAGGATGTTTCATAAATGCAGTTACTATCGCAGTTTTCTGTTTCATGCCTTTAGACATTCTTTTTGGATATGCGCGAATATCAAGTTGTAAACGTTTAATTAATGAATCTGCATATTCAAAATCAGTTATTCCACACATTTTGGCATAACTATGTAGAAAAATAATTCCGCTTTTTACATCAGGAAAATTAATTTCACCTGGAACATATCCTATATATCTTTTAGTATCAGCAGCACATTTATAAGCATCTAAATTATCTATGGTTATTTTACCACTATCAGATTTTATAAATCCCATTAATTGTCTCATCAATGTAGTTTTACCAGCACCATTTTCTCCGACAATTCCAACAGCTTCGCCCTTTGATATATCAAAAGAAATATTAAAATTTCCTCTTCCTTGGCCATAATCTTTAGTAACATTATCTATTATTATATATTTATTAGGCATATTAATTTATCCCAACATAAGATTTATTTTCCTTATAAAAAGACATGAAATAATCTTCCAAAGTCTCTTTAATTTCTTTAAAATCAATCAATTCGTATTTTGAAAGGTCTTTCATTAAGTAATTTATATTTGAATCATTAATTGAAAGTACTACTTCATAATTTTTTTTATCATGATGAACAATTTTAAGAAAATTTTGCTCTTCATTTAAAAAAGAATTAAAATCATATAAATTTATAAAATTTAAAATATAATTCTTGTTAGCTTTGTGTTTTAGATCACTTGATAGAAAAATTGACACAATTTTTCCATCTTTTATAACAGCGATTCGATCGCAGCAATCATCTATTTCTTTAAAAATATGACTCGACATAAGAATAGTTTTTCCACGTTTTTTTTCTTCAAGAACTAAATTAATGAATACATCTTGCATTTCTGGATCTAAGCCACTACTAGGTTCATCCATAATTATTATATCTGGGTCATTCATAAAACAACAAACAACTGCCAATTTCCTTTTCATTCCTAAAGACATTTCTTTGCATAATAATTTAGTATCTAATTTAAATAAAGTAATTAAATAATTTAAAAAAGTGTCATCAACTACATTCTTTAATGATTTTTGTATTTTAATAAATTCTGCACCTGTTAGAGCTTCTGGCAAGGCAATTTCTCCTGGTAAATATGATACGTTTTTCATTACTTCTTCATGATATTTAAAACTATTCTTACCATCAATCAAAGTTTCACCATGATCAGGTTTTGAAAATCCCATTAAATGGCGAATTGTCGTAGATTTACCTGCACCATTTGGACCTAAAAATCCAAAGCATTCGCCTTTAAACACATCAAAAGAAACACCAAAGATGCCACGACCTTGTCCGTAATCTTTTTCTAAATTTTTAATTTCGATTACACGATTGCCTTCCATCATTTCCTCCATTTATTATTATAATACATTAGTTTTTTAAGATACTCTATAACTATTTTACTTGTATTACAATAGTTTACTTGTATAATAATATTTATACATTAGTATCAAGTCAATACTCATGTATAGTTATTAAACTTTTTATTAAAATAAGTTTATTTTGGAGTTTTATGAAAGCAATGATAAAGAAAAAAGAAGACGCAAGAATTGTTAGAAGTAAAAGAGACCTAGCAAATTCATTAGAAAAATTATTAGAACTTAAAAATTATGATGATATCACGATTAAAGAAATCTGTGAAAATGCATTAGTTAGTAAATTAACTTTCTATAATAATTTTTATGATAAAAATGAACTTTTAAAGTTTCTTTTTGCTAGATATGTAAATGAGATTACCTCTGAAATAGATTTATTATTTAATTATAAAAAAGATAATAAAGTATTATATAAAGATATAATAAGAACAATAATCCATTATTTTTATAAAAATAAAGAGAGATTTTCAAAAGTTATTCAAAATGATAGATCACATACTATGTTTTGGAATATAAATTTATTCATAAATGATATAACTCCATTATTGACATCAATTTATGATAAGCTAATTCACTTTAATGTTCCAAAAGAGATCTTATCTTCTTATTATGTTGGTGCATTTGCAAACATTCTTTATACAACAAACGAGAAAGATTTAAATATAAGCGAAGAAAAAATGACTGAATATATTTATAATCTCACTTTAGGTTTAGGAATTAAAATAATAAACGATTAATTTGTATTGCTATTTAATAATAATCGTTAAATTTATAAATCTTTGATTATATGCATTTTTTATCGTAAATTCTTAAACTAAAT
>DJQS01000010.1 GCA_002438785.1 Caryophanales bacterium UBA6380
GCTGGGCTTTTTTCTTTATTAATTATTAATTTATAACGAATTGTGAAGAATTTAATTTTATTTCAATTTTTCTTGAAATAGTTGAAAAAAAATATAAAATACTGCTATGGACACTTAGTAAATTGGTACCCTCCTTGAACAGTGTCCTTTTTTGTATAAAAAAACTCATCGATTAACGATGAGTTTGCCTTTTAATATTTTAATGATTATATATTATTTTAATAATTTTTTAAATGGAACAAATTTACCAACTAAAATCGAAATTGCACCTAATAAATTAAATATAAAATAGCAAATTGTTCCTGCACCAAATTTTGTATCTTTTATAAAATCAGCATATGTTGTGTTACTATCGGTAGTTTTATTTTGATATGTCAAACTAGTAATATTTGTTCCACCGCATTTAATTAATAAAATAAATATTGCAGCTATAAGTATTAATGTTGCACCAACGATAGCAAATAACTTACTTTCTTTAGAAAAGAAAAAGCTTAAAACAACAAATATTAAACCGATTAGTAAAAATATAAATGAAATAAGAACAAAATAGCTCATTCCACCTTTAGCAAATACTGTAATAGTCATTGTAGATGTACTCGCTGTAGCTGTTGTAACCATTTTATGATTACCAACAAGGAATCCTCCTAATCCTAATATAGAAGTAGCAGTTATTCCGCTTTGAGTTTCAGTAGCAATTAATCCAGGTGCAAGAAAAAAGAATAATGCGACTATACTTAATAAAATACCAAAAGCGACAAGTATTTTATTTAATGATAATGATAATTTTTTCATTAAATTATCCTCCTTTTAAAATATTTTAACAAAATTAAATATGATTAACTATAAGTAATTAACTTATTTAATTTTTTAAAGAATAAAAGCACCATAAGTGGTGCTTTTAATAATTTAAATATGAAAATTATATGTTATCTTTTTTTAGTTACTATAAAAGATGAACCTATACTAATTAATCCTGATAAAAGAGAAGCAACGAAATAGATTATTAATCCGTAGCCGTAGTTAAAATCCTTAGTATAGTTATTTTCTGGATTAAAAAATTCAGCGAAAGTCTTTTTTCCAACATAATTAAATGGTCCTGCTTCAATTTTAGCAAAAACAATATCTGAACCATTAACTTTAATCATCCAAATGAAAATAGATCCAACAATTAAAGTAATACCACCAATAATTAATAATATATTATTCTTCTTGATAAAAAATGAAGAAATGATGACTAATAATCCAAGTGCTATTAAGATAAATGATATTAAAGCAAATGTTGATAACCCACCATCATAAAAAGAAATGTTGATATTATTTTTAGTTTTAGTTTGTAATGACACCTTTCCAATTACGAATCCTATAAGACTATAAGAATTTACTGAATTGTCACTAGTTTTTATAAAAGCTGGAAAAAATAAAGATATAATTGCAACAATACCTAATAAAAAAGAAATCATAATTGCTAGATTTTTTAATGAACTTTTTTTCATATATCATCCTCCTTTCAATTTATTTTAATTTATGAAATTATTGAAAGCAATTATATATTGAAAATTAAAAAAATAATGAACTTTTAAAGGGTTTTTGTTAATTATTTACTCTTAATGTTAAAGCTATTTATGTTAAAATATAAATATGTCGATTTTATTATTAATTGTGATTTATTTAATTTTTATATCACTTGGTTTACCAGATTCACTCATAGGATCAAGTTGGCCAGCCATTTATCAATCTTTAGAAATATCTAAGTCTCTTCAAGGAGTTATAACTTTAATTATTTCGTTGTGCACAATCATATCTAGTTTTTTAACTATTAAAATAATTAAATATTTGAAAACTAAAGGGGTAATAATAGTTTCAATTTGTTTAACGGTTATTGGATTAATTTCATTAAGTTTTAGTAATAGATTTATTTATTTATGCTTAAGTGCAATTCCTTTAGGACTTGGAGCTGGTGCAATTGATTCGACATTAAATAATTATGTCGCTTTGCATTATAAAGCAATTCATTTAAATTTTTTACATGCTTTTTGGGCAATTGGTGCATCAATATCACCTTTTATTGTTGGTATATTCTTAACTAATTTAAATGGTTGGAGAAATGGAGCATTATGCTTAGCTATTATTCAATCTTGCATTTTATTTATTACTATCTGTAGTGTTAAATTATGGAAAAAAGCTGATATTGAATTTCAAAAGCGTGATATTGAAGAAGTAAATGAAATTAATTTAGGATTTATTCAAACTTTTAAGATAAAAGGATTGCTATTTGCGTTAATTGGCTTTTTTTCTTATATAGCAATTGAACAAACTGCCGCATTATGGTTTTCAACGATGATTGTTAATGAATTTAATATGGATATAAAAATTGCTAACAATTGGAATGGCTTATTTTATTTAGGTATTATGATTAGTAGATTTATTTCTGGTCTCATTTCTTTAAAAATAGAAGATAAAAAAATGATTAGATTTGGTGAAACAATTTTGTTTATTGGTGTTATTTTATTATGTCTTATTTTTAATGTTTATATTATGCCTATAGCTTTATTTATAATAGGATTTGGATGTGGGCCAATTTATCCTAGTATAATTCACGCTACCCCAACTCGTTTTACTAAAAAATATTCACAATCAGTTATGTCGGTTCAAGTAGGATGTGCTTATATTGCTAATATTACAGTTGCTCCATTATTTGGTATTATAGGAAATAAAATTAGTTTTTTATTACTACCATATGTGTTATTGACGTTTTTAATAATAATGACTATTTGTAATGAAATATGTTTAATAAAAGTAAAAGATAAGACTAAATTATTAAAAAATATTAATTAATTTTTATTAAATATAGTGGTTCATTAACTTTTATTTGATTATTTTTTATTTCATATGTTTTATCATCTAATAAATTTTTATAAACTCCATCAATTAAAAAATTACTTTTGATAATTTGTGATCTTACTTTTAAATTAAATATCCCAAAACCATAATTAGAATTGTTGTATATATTTTTAAATATTAAAAATTCACCTATAGTTGTATCAACCTCACTAAAAATAATATTCAAATTTGTTATATCTTTTTTAATATTGATTATTTTTTTAACAAAATTGAACCATTTTTTATCAATAGATAAATCTAATAAATCTTTAGTAAATAAGGATAAATGATGATCAGCTTTAGTTTCTAGTCCATTATAAATAAACATAGGACCGACCATATAAAAAGACATAGCTAATAAATTTCTTTGTTTTAGCTTAGAATTTGTAAATTCACAAATTCTTTTTTGATCGTGATTTTCGATTCCACGGATACGCATAGATGAATTTGGATTGAAGGCAAACTCATAAGATTTCAAAACCTTAAAAGAAGTTAATTTATTAAGGTCTTCAGTTTCTAAATATTCTCTAAGGTAATTCCAAGCGTTATATTCGTAAAGTAAATCAAATCCAGTATTAAATAATGTTGCATCATCGATAGCGTCGAGATTTTGACTTCTTATATAGTTTGTAAAATTAGGATCTATTGCTTCAGCTAACATAATGATATTAGGAGAAGTGGATAAAATTTCTTCTTTAATTTTCTTATAAAGATTTAAACCAATTAAACCAGCTACATCAAATCTAAATCCATCAACACCTAGATTTATATAATACTTTATAACATTAATAATATAATCAACTAAGGCACTATTATTTCGATAATCTAAATCTATGACATCTGACCAATCACTACATTTACTTGTTATATTGCCGTCTTTATCTTTATAAAACCACTCTGGATGTAAATTTCTTAAAATAGAATCATGTGAAGTGTGATTAAAAACAACATCAATCATAACTTTCATTTGAGCATGATGAATTTTATTTATTGTTTCTATAAAATCATCAATTGTTCCAAGCTCAGGATTAATTTTATAATAATCTTTTATAGAATAAGGACTACCTAAATCACCTTTTCTATTTATTAAACCAATTTCATTAATTGGGGTAAAATAAATAATATCTACACCTAAATTTTTTATGTAATCGATATGTTTATTGAAAGCCTTAAAAGTGCCTTCTTTTGTAAAATTTCTTGCAAATACTTGATAAATTATTTTATTTTTCAGTTCGTTTTTCATAAAATAAATATTCCTTTTTTATAATTTTTTGGTTATTATGTTGTTACATAACGTTTTTATTATAAATATATTTTCGATAATATATAAAGCAAATTTTATATTATTTTATCTTTTAATATGATGCTCAATGTTTTATCATATTTTTATGGAATTAAAAGAAAGCGGTGTTTTATTACATATTTCAAGTTTACCTGGAAAATATGGTATAGGAACGCTAGGCGAAAATGCTTATAAATTTATTGATTTTTTAGCTCAAGCTGGTTTTAGTTATTGGGAAATTTTGCCAATAACAGAAACTAGTTTTTCTAACTCGCCTTATCAAACTTTAAGCGCATTTGGATTAAATCATTATTTCATTGATTTTGATTTGCTTGTCAAAGATGGCTTACTAAATTCACGTGATTTTAAAGGTATAAAATTTTTTGATGATTCACGAAAAGTGAATTATAAACGTGTTTTTGATAATTCTCATAAATTATTATATAAAGCATATAAAAGGTTTAATAAAAATGATTATGAATTTAATCGCTTTAAGGATAATGACTTATATAAAAAATATGCAATTTATATGACATTAAAAGAAAAAAATGATTTTAAAGCTTGGTATGATTTTAAACTTGAAGATCGCTATTATTCTAAAGAAGTCGAAGAAGATGTAATTAATAATTATTTAGATACATATAATTATTATTATTTTATTCAATTTATTTTTATTAAACAATGGAATAAATTACATAATTATGCCAAAAGTAAAAACATAAAAATAATTGGTGAAATCTCCCACTTTCTTGATTTTGATAGTGCATCTGTTTATGGATATAGTGAAATTTTTAGATTAAATAAGTATAATTTGATGAATGTAGTTGCGGGATTTCCACCAGATGATTTTTCAAAAAATGGTCAAAGATGGGGTGAACCATTATATGATTGGTCATATATGAAAAACACTCATTATAAGTGGTGGAAGTCTAGAATCAATCAGGCTTTAGAACTTTTTGACTTGGTGAAAATTAATCATTTTTCAGGGTTTTATCAGGTTTATGGTATACCTTTTCGATCTAAAAATAACAAAAATGGCACTTTTTATTATGGTCCGGGGATGGATATTTTCGAAGATTTAAAAGATAAGCCAATATTTGCTAGTGATTTAGGTGTTTATTCTAAAGATGTTGAAAAATTTGTTAAAGAAACTAACTACCTCACTTTAAAGACTACATTATTGCCAATATTTAAAAATAAGAAAATTTATGAAAGATTTTATCCATCAAATTTAAAAGCAGATTCTTTAGCCTATATTGGTAATCATGATAATAATACTTTAAAAGGTCGTATTGAAGAACTTTCGAAAAATGAAAAGGATGAGGTTATTAAAAAAGTAATTAACGAAGCAAAATTGTTGAATGTAGATTTTAATTTAAAAGATTTAAGTAATTCTTATTTACACCAAAAAATCATTGAATTGTTATTTGCTAGCGAAGCTCATTATACGACATTAGTTATGCAAGATATTTTAAATCAAAATGCGACTGCTAGGATGAATAAACCTGGTACTTATTCTAATGAAAACTGGACATATCGCTTTTTAAATAGCGATTTATCTAATAATATTATTGAAAAATATAAAAAAATTAATATTAAATATAATCGAATTAATAAAAAAAATTTTAATTTTTAAATTTATTTTTACATTAAAACAATTTTTATTTGATTAAATCGAATATTTTGATAAACATACTATAAATAAAATTTTATAAAAATTATAAAAAATTTACATTTTATTTAAATTTATAAATTATTTTTGCTATATAAAAAATATTTATTTCTCACAATCAAATAAAAACTTAATAAATATAATTAATAAAAAAGAGTTGATATAATCGCATAAATTTTAAATATATGTAAATTTTATATAAAAATTATTATAATTTTTTCACTAAAACAAAAAATGCTTGATATAATCGCATATTTTTTATTAAAGATTATTGACAAAACCGTTAATAGAGTTTAGAATGAAAGCGCTTACATGGTAGAGGTAAATTTTATGAATAGAAGTAGTGGGGTTTTGATGCATATTTCAAGCTTACCAAATTCTTATGGAATTGGAAGTCTAGGAAAAGAAGCTTATAAATTTATAGATTTTTTAAATGCAGCAAAAGTCACTTTATGGCAAATTTTACCTTTAAATTTAACTAGTTATGGTGATAGTCCATATCAATCTGTTTCAAATTATGGATATAATTATTATTTTATTGATTTGGATTTATTAAAAGATAAAGGTTTATTGAAGGCTGAAGATTATCAAAACATTGATTTTGGAAATAATGAAGAAAGAATTAATTATAAGAAGATTTTTGATAATAGGGTTTTAGTTTTAAAAAAAGCATTTAAGAATTTTCAAAGAGATAAAGATTTTTATAATTTTTTAAAAAGCAATGAGAACAGTAGGGATTTTGCTTTTTTTATGGTTTTAAAAGAATTAAATAATTATAAATGCTGGGCAGAATGGGATGAAAAATATTCTCATTATTCTAAAGAACTTGAAGAAGAAATAATTTCTAAATATAAAGATTTATTTGAATTTTATATATGGACTCAATATGAATTTTTAAAAGAATATTTTGATTTAAAAAAATATGCTAATAGTAAAAATGTTAAGATTATGGGAGATATTCCAATATATTTAGCTTATGATAGCGTTGAATGTTATAAATATCCGCAAATGTTTCAATTTGATAAAAATCATAAGCCTACTAGGGTTGCCGGTTGTCCACCTGATTGTTTTAGTGAAGACGGTCAACTTTGGGGAAATCCTTTATATAATTGGGATTACTTAAAAAGAACCAATTACAAATGGTGGAATGACCGTATCAATAATGCTTTGAAATTATATGATTTAGTAAGAATAGATCATTTTAGAGGGTTTAGCGCATATTTTTCTATTCCTTATGGTGACAAGACTGCTCGTAATGGAAGTTGGGTTAAAGGTCCTGGATTTGATTTATTTAAAGATAAATTAGATTTACCAATCGTTGCTGAAGATTTAGGTTTTATGGATGAAGATTTTATAAATTTAATGAAATTAGTAAAATATCCTGGAATGAAAATTATAACTCAAGGCTTAATGAATCAAAACGAAAATGACAGTTGGAGGCCTCGAAATTATGATGAACATTATTTCTCTTATACCTCAACTCATGATAGTGAGACTACTCGCCAATACATTGATGAATTATCAAGTACAAATAAGCAAATATTTATTAATGTATTAAGTAGTGAATGCGCGTTCTTTAATATAGATTTCAATGAAAATTTATCTAATTATGATTTAACATATAAGATTATTGAATTGAATTATGCTACTAATTCGATTGTTGCTATGACTCCAATTCAAGATTTATTATCGATTGGTAAAGAAGGAAGAATGAATTTACCTTCTACATTATCTACAAATAATTGGTCTTATAGATTAGATAAAAATTTGTTTGAAAATAGAAAAGATGAATTAATTAAATTTTTAAGTAATTTAGTTAGTAAGTATCATCGATAAAAATTAGAGGAGGAAATATTAGAAATCATTATAATCATTTAAATAATTATAAATATAAAGTACGAATATAATTATTTTAGATAAAAGGAAGATTGAACAAATTAAAAATAACAAAAATAACGATAGGTTATTTATAATTATGAAATAAATAGCTACTACTAATAAGCTTAAGCTAAGAATCCCATTAAGGCATAATATTAATATAAATTTCTTATTAATTGAACCATTATCATTAAAAACTAATGGTTGAAATATGTAATCCTTGTTATGAATTGATTTTATATCAAGTATTAAAAATAATAAGTTGAAAAGAAAAATTAAAATTGCACAAAGTGGAATTAGATAATCAATTGAATATGTTAAATAAGCAATATAAATTGATAGTCCTAAGCTTAACAAAGTTTCTAGAGTTAGCATAACTAGTGAAGTGATCTTAAAAAGTCTAAATTTCATAAAATATCCTTTATTTAAAACAATTGTAGCAAAAAAATCATTTATTCTTAATTAAATTATTAAACTCTTTCGAGTTAATAATACAAAATTTACTTTTTTTAAATTATAGGAGGTTACAAATATGAAAAAAGTTAAAATGTTAGGAGTTTTATCAGCTAGTGTCTTAGTTATGGCTGGTTTAGCATCCTGTGGTAGTAAGGAAACAAAGTATGATCTTACAGTTTGGTGCCCAGTTGAACATCAAGAAGTTTATAAAGGCTTCGTTGAAAAATTTAAAGCTTCAAGTGATGAATATAAAGAATTAAATATTAAGATTGGGACTTGTTCTGAAGCTGATGCTTATGCTACAGTTTCAAAAGATGTTGAAGGTGCTGCTGATGTTTTTAGTTTTGCAAATGACCAATTGTATAATTTAATCAATGTTGGTGCTTTAACTCAACTTGGTGGAGAATATGAAACTTTTGTTAAAGATAATAATTTAACAGGTATGATTAATGCAGCTCAAAAAGATGGTAAAACTTATGCGTTCCCAATTACTGCAGATAATGGATATTTCTTATATTACAATGGTGATGTAGTTAAAAATTATACCGAAACAACAACATTTGCTGATGTTGCTAGTCAATGTGCTGCTGCTGGTAAAAAATTTGTAGTACCTGTTGGTGATTCTTGGTATACATATGGTATTTTTTCAGGATATGGTGCAAAATATGAAGTTACTTATGGTGATGATGGAAAAGAACAAAGTATTACCTGTGATTATAATGGCGCTAACGGATTAAAAGCTGGTAATTTCATGCTCAGCTTAAATGAAATGAAAGGTTTCCAATATGCTGATGGTGGATCAAGCGGAGAAAAATCTGTTGTTTTAAATGATTACATTACTAGTAATGTTAATAATATTGGTGCTGTTGTTGTTGGTACATGGCAATATAATACAATTTCCGAAGCTTGGGGTGCTGATAAAACAAATTGCACATATCTTCCATTAATGACTGCTGGAGATACTACTTCTAGAATGAGATCATTTATTGGTGGTAAAATGGTTGGTGTTAATAAATTAAGTAAAAATGTTCCATTAGCATTAAAATTTGCTAAATTTATTAGTGGTGAAGATGCTCAAAAAACTAGATTTGAAAAGTTATCTATGGGTCCAAGTAATACTACTCTTAATGATTCAACTGAAGTAAAATCTAATAAAGCTATTGCTGGATTAGCTGCTCAAGTTGCTAAAGCTGGCGATGCTCAAATTAATGTTCCAAGTACTTTCTGGACTGCTGTTCAAAATTTTGGTGCTTCTATTTGCTATAAAAAAGAAATCAATAAAGATAATTTACAAGAAAAATTAGATGGTTTAGTTAGCGATATTACAACAATCACTAAATAATTTATAATGTTTATATACTTACTCCTATAAGGAGTAAGTATATTTTAAAAGGAGGTTTTATGGATAGATATGCTTATTTAGGTTTATCTAAACCTAAAAGATTTTTATTTAAGGCGAAACTTTTTTTTAGAAATGTTCCGAATAAAATAAAAACCTTTTTTAAAAAAGTTCCTAGTAAATTTATAAAAATAGGTAAAAAAGTATCTAGTCCTTTTGTTGAAATGAAAGATGCTCTTGTTTATGGTGATTATAAAACAAGGCTCTCTTTTTTATTTATGGGGTTTGGACTTTTTACTCGAAAAGAATATTTAAAAGGGATACTTTTTTTCTTATTTGAAGTCATTTTTGGACTTTTTATTGGATTATGGGGCTGGAAATATTTATCTAAATTTGGTACTTTAGGTACACAAACAGGAAGCGAAATTTGGAATGAAGCGACTCAAAGTTATATCACAATTAAAGGTGATAATTCGCTATTAATTTTACTTTATGGTACAGTTTGTTTAATTGTTATTTTTGGATTTATTTATACGTATTTTCAAAATATAAGAAGTAGTTATCGACTTCAACAAATTAGTAATGTTGGTTGTAAAATACCAAATACCAAAGAAACTTTAAGTTCTTTAGCGGATCGTGAGTATCATAAGACATTGCTTGCTATTCCTATGCTTGGACTTGTAGTTTTTACTATTATACCTTTAATTTTTATGATTTTTATTGCTTTTACTAATTGGGAAAAAGCAACTCAACCGCCAGAACATTTATTTACTTGGGTTGGTTTTGAAAATTTTGATACGTTATTAGGTGGTAGTGGTATGGGGCAAAATGCTAAATTTGCCTATACTTTCCGTGATGCCCTACTTTGGACTTTAGTTTGGGCTTTTTTTGCTACTTTCTCTAATTATTTTTTAGGAATGATTTTAGCGTTAGTTATTAATAAAAAAGGAATTAAATTTAAGAAATTATGGAGAACTATTTTAATCACTACAATAGCTGTTCCACAATTTGTATCTTTACTTTTAATTTCACAAATGTTCTCTAGTGGCGGAATATTTAATCATCTATTATCTTTGATGGGATTACCTAAGCTCGTATATTCAATAAATTCTACTTGGGCTAGGATATTTGTCATACTTATAAATGTTTGGGTTGGTGTCCCATATACTGTATTATCTTGTACTGGAATATTGATGAATATTCCAAATGATTTATATGAATCAGCTAGAATTGATGGGGCTAGTCCATTTAAAACATATATGAATATCACATTGCCATATATGATGTTTGTTATGGGTCCTTACTTAATTTCTCAATTTGTTGGTAATATAAATAATTTTAATGTTATATTCTTATTAACTGGAGGAGTTCCTGTTAATAGTGATAAATTTATTGGTGGTGATACAGACTTATTAATTACTTGGTTATATAAATTAACTGTAAATGAAAATAATTATAAGATGGCTAGTTCTATAGGTATATTGGTATTTATAATTGTTGCTGTTATTTCTTTGATATTCTATTCAAAGAGTAACTCAGTTAAAAATGAGGAGGATTTCCAATAATGAAAGATTTTGCAGATAGAAAAAACTCTTCAATGAAAGCTAAAAGAATTGTTTCTAATACAATTATTTATGTAATTTTAGTTGTTGTTTCGATTATTTGGGTATTCCCTTTTATTTACTTACTTTTACAAAGCTTTAGGGGTGAATCAACCCATGTCGTCGATTATTTAATTCCAAAACAATGGACTTTTAAAAATTATTTAGATTTATTTGACTTTTCTGGTACATATCCTTTTATGAGATGGTATTTAACTACTTTATGTATTAGTTTAATTAGTTGTGTGTTTCAAACTATTCTTGTTTTAATGACATCATATTGTTTATCAAGAATGAGGTTTAAAGGTAGAAAATCTATAATGAAATTAATTTTAATTATTGGTATGTTTCCAGGATTTTTAACAATGATTGCAATATATTATGTTGTTAAACAATTAGGATTAATTGGTAATGATGCTCCAATAATTGGTGGACCACTTGCTTTAATTTTAATTTATGTTGCAGGTAGTGCTACTCAATATTATATTGTTAAAGGATTTTTTGATACGATTCCTAAGAGTTTAGATGAAGCTGCTATGATTGATGGCGCTAATAGAAATACTATTTTTTGGAAAATTATTTTACCATTATCTAAGCCAATTATTATTTATACCATATTAATTACATTTGTCGCTCCTTGGGGAGATTTTATGATGAGTAGTTATTTGCTTGGAAATCGTAGTGAAACTTGGACTGTTGCTGTCGGCTTACAAAATTGGTTAACAGGAAATAATGGTCAAAATATTTCGTTATATTTTACTAGATTTTGTAGTGGTGCAGTTTTTACTTCAATTCCTATTGTTATCTTATTTTTCTTCTTACAAAGATATTATGTTGAAGGAATTACTGGTGGATCTGTTAAAGGATAATTATGAAAAAGATATTTGTGATAATTACCTTATCTTTATTTTCGTTAATTAGTTGCAACAAGGCAAATAATTTTAATATTCCTTTAACTAAACTTGATAGAAGTGATAAATATCGTACGTATTATGAAATTTTTCCTAGAAGTTATGCTGATAGCGATGGTAACTATATAGGTGATTTAAATGGAATTACTAATAAATTAGATTATATAGAAAAAATGGGTTTTAATGGTATTTGGCTAATGCCAATTAATGAAACCACTACATATCATGGCTATGATGTTGTTGATTATTTAAAAATTAATCCTCAACTTGGAACAATGGATGATTTTAAAAATTTATTAGATAAAGCTCATAAAAAAGATATTAATGTCATCATGGACTTAGTTTTAAATCACTCTAGTGACAAGAATACTTGGTTTATTGAAGGATCTAAAGCTTTTAAAGAAGGTAATACAAAAAATAAATATTACGATTATTATAATTTTTCATTGACACAAGATGATAATCATAAATATATAAGTAATGGCATTTATTATGAGGGTGGATTTGGGTCTAATATGCCTGATTTAAATCTTGATAGTGAAAATTTAAGAGAAGATATTAAAAAAATAGTTAAGTTTTACATGGATTTAGGAGTAGATGGCTTTAGACTTGATGCTACTACTTGGTATTATTTTGGTAATACTACTAAAAATACTGAATTTTTAAAATGGCTTAATGATTATACAAAATCTATTAATCCTAATGCTTATATTGTTGGTGAAGCTTGGACTAGTGGTGGAGAAATTACTCAAATGTATAATAGTGGGATTGATAGCTTTTTTAGTTATTATAATTCGGAATGTTTAGGTAAGGAAATTTTATACGAAATTGTTAATAATAATGGTAAAAGTTTTATTAAAACTAATAATTATTTAATTAATCAAGCTAATGGACATATTCCTGCACCTTTTATCACAAATCATGATAATGCTCGAGCAGCTAATTTATTACAGTCTAAAAGGACAAGCAAAAATACTAAATTTGGACAAGCACTTTTACAATTATCCACTGGTTCTACTTTTACATATTATGGTGATGAAATTGGAATGCTTGGAGTAAATCCACCAGATGAAAATGTGCGCACACATATGGATTTTGGAGAAAAAAGTGATTGCTTAGATCCTTCTGGTTCTACTTTTACTAAAAGTAATTATGGTTCGGTAAAAGATCAAATTAACGATGATAATTCAATTTTAAATTATTTTAAAAAAATCAATTATATTCGTAATTCTAGTGAAGCAATTAGAAAGGGAAATTTTGAATTATTAGATTTTAATGATGATTATATTCTTAGTTTTAGAAAGATATTTAATGATGAAGAGAAGTTTATTATAATTAATTTCAATGATAATAAAATCAATTACGATATATCTAAACTAAATATCAACACTAAGAATAAAATAACATTATGTGTCGATAATAAAGAAAAAATTAGAATTGATGGTAATATATTATCAATGCCATCAAAATCAATAATTATATATAATTAATAGGAGTTAATATATGGCAAATTTAAGTTTAAGACATATTTATAAGGTTTATCCTAATGGTACTAAAGCTGTTAGCGACTTTAATATGGAGATTAAGGATAAAGAATTTATTGTTTTTGTTGGCCCTAGTGGATGTGGTAAATCAACTACTTTAAGAATGATTGCTGGACTTGAAGATATTACTGCTGGTGAATTATTAATTGATAATAAACTAGTTAATGATGTTGAACCAAAAGATCGAGATATTGCAATGGTATTCCAAAATTACGCTCTTTATCCTCATATGACTGTTTATGACAATATGGCATTTGGATTAAAATTGCGTCATATGCCACCTGCCGAAATACATGAAAAAATTTTATGGGCAGCTAAAATTTTAGGTATTAGTGAATATTTAGACCGTAAACCTAGAGCAATGAGCGGTGGCCAAAGACAACGTGTCGCCTTAGGACGTGCAATTTTAAGAAATCCTAAAGTATTTTTACTTGATGAACCTTTAAGTAATCTTGATGCTAAGCTTAGAACCCAAATGAGGAGTGAAATTTCTAAGCTACATAAGGAATTAGGTACAACATTTATTTATGTTACTCATGATCAAGTGGAAGCTATGACTATGGGTACAAGAATTGTTGTTATGAAACTTGGCAGAATTCAGCAAATCGATACTCCAAAAAATTTGTATAATTATCCAACTAATAAATTTGTTGCTGGCTTTATTGGAACTCCTCAAATGAATTTCTTTGATGTAAATTTAAATAAGGTTGGAGATAATGTTCTAATTAATTTTAAAAATTGTGATGATCATCTAAATGTTCCTTTTAATGATTTATTAAAAGTTCAACCAGATTATTTTAATGGTGATAAAGATGTTACTTTAGGTATTAGGTGTGAACATATCTCTATCGATCCAAATATCATTAAAAATAGTTCTAACGTTATAAAAATTAAAGTTTCACACTTTGAAGAATTAGGAAGTGAGACTTTAATTTATGGCGATTTAAATATGAATGGTAATGGATATGATGAAAATTCCACACGTATTATTGTTAAAGTAAACGAAGGTTATTTAAATATTAAACAAGGTGATATAATTAATGCAGCTATTGACATTAATCATTTACATTTATTTGACAAAAATACTGAAGAGAGTATTATCCCACGACTTCCAAAAACCAATTTATTTGAATGCGCTGTCAAAGGATCTAAATTGAATTTTGTTGGAAATGAATTGTTACTACCTCCAGCCATTAAACTAAATGATGATAATTATAATGTTTTAATTCCTTGTGATGCAATTCATTTAGGAAATACATTAGAAGCAACAATCGTCAATATTGAAGATATTAATGGAACTACTTTAACTCACTTAAAAATAAACAATAGAGTTTTCTTTGCTTATTTTAAAGATGATTATAAAATCGGTGATAGAATTAAAATAGACTTTGATTTTTCAATGATTTCCTTTATTAAAAATAATGAAATAGTAATTAAGCCATTAGATGCTTTTGATGAAATTAAAACTGGTTTTACAAGTCTAGCTACTTTAAAATCTTCGAAGAAAATTTATAAAAAATTCGTAAATCATATGGTTGATGATACAATTTTCAATATAAATAAAAAGGAAGATGAAGCATTAAAAGGTATTTATATTAATCCTAATGTACCTAAAATTTTAAAAGCTGAATTTAAAAATAAAATATCTCTTTATAAAGCTGAGGAATCTTTCCAATTACAAAAAGGTGAACTTGGTAAAGAAGGTAAGGATAAAATTAAAACTGAAACAAAAAGATTAATAAGTGAAGCTAAAGAAGAGTATGCTAATAAACTTAATGAATTTATAAACGAAAAGAAACGTTTAGATAATTTAAGTGATGAAGAAAAAGAAACTTTAAATTCTAAAAAAGCTGATATTTCAGCGAAATATGATGCAGAAATCAATTATTTTAAAGAATATTTAAATGTATTTAATAGCGTAGTTTCAACTCATGATAAAGAAATGGAAGCTTTAACTAAAGAACTTAAGCTAGAAGCATATGCTAACTATGAAAGTATAAAAGAAAAAGGAATTAAAGCTCAAAAATTAAGATTAGAAACTGATAAAGAAAATTTAGAAAAAGCTAAATACAACCCTAATTATAAATTTGTTAGAGCAGAAATTAGTGATGAAGAAAAAGCTTACTCTCTAGCTAAAGATAAAGTCATGTTCTCTAATCGACAAGGCTTCTTCATGTATAACGGCTATTATTTTATTTGCCCTGAATTAATCGAAAATAAAATAATACAAGCTTTGCAAGATAGATCATTTAATAGTATTTATAGAATTGAATTTGCTCATAATGCATATAAAATTAGTAATAATCAAAATGATTTAAAGGTCACTGTACTTGATTATTTTGATTATGGATATAAGAAGTTTATTAAATGTAAAACACTTAATGATATATTATATGTAGAGGTCAAATCAAAAGTGGATTTAAATAAAGAAATTTATTTAAAAGTTGATATCAGCAAAGCTCAAATTTACGAGAATAAGTTTGATATTAGACTGTATTAATTTATTTTGCTTTATGTTTAATCTTTAAACTATATAAAAATAAAATTAATCCGATAATAAAAAATAAAATACTAACGACATTAAACATGATTTTAATTGCTAAAATCATGTTTTTAAATGTTGTATTAACTTCTGTTGCAGTTGAACTATCGACAAAAGATTTTTCAGAAAAATATAACACAACATTTGAAATAATTAATTCAAATAGAGAAAAAAACATAAATGCTATTCCAGCAAACTTAAATGTTTTATTTTTTCTACTATCAACGTAATTAATTAATTTATCAAAAGTTTGATCGTTATTGCTACTATTTACTTTATCATCATTTATTAATTGGGATAATGAAATATCTAAAGCTTTGGATATTTTTAATAAATCATTATCAGGTATTTCGATTAATTCCTCTTCGTAAGAACTTAATAAATGTTTTGAGATTCCTGTTAAGTTACTTAATTTATCAAGACTAATATTTTTAAGAACTCTTATTTCCTTTATTTTTTTGTTTAGCGTCATTTTTATATCCTCTACACTAATTATATTTAAAGTTAAGAATAATGAAATATATATTATCAAAAATGTATTTATTTTTGATAATTTTTATAGTTTATTGTAATTAATTTATCATTTTTTATATAAATTGATTAGGGTAATATAATTTATTAATGTTGAATAAATTAGTCAAAAAAGCAAGGAATTACTACATTCACCCATAGTAGTTCCGCATTGCTTATGTAATTTTAAATCTAATTATGTTGTGATTAGTGTCGATATAAATGAAAATAAAATTACTATTAAATCAATAAGTAATGAAGAAGTTGATTATAGTTCACCTAATAATTACTCAACTCATAAATTAAATATACCTACATTGCATGTATAATTAACAAGCAAAATATCGCTAGATGATTTGATCTATAATAATATAAATATATCAAAAAATATTGCTTATAATTATAATAATGATATATTGATTATAGATTTAAGCAAGGAGCCAAATAATATGTTTAATTTATTAATGAGTAATTGGACCATTGAAAATTATATGATATTTGTTTGGCTTGGAATTTTTATTGTAGCAATTTTAATTGAATATTTTACTTATGAAATAGTTTCAATTTGGTTTGCTGGAGGAGCTTTTATTGCTTTTATTTCATCATTTATTCCACATATTCCTTATTGGTGTGAAATAATAATTTTTATTTCTTTTTCTATTTTATTACTAATTTTATTAAGGCCAGTTGCTAAGAAATTATTATTCAGAAAAGAAATTAAATCAAATATTGAAGAAATCATTGGCAAAAAGGTTCTTGTTAGTAAAAGAATAACTGAATTAGATTGTGGCGAGGTTAAAATAAACGGCGTTATTTGGAGAGCAATGTCTAATGAGCCTATAAAAAGTATTGAAAAAGGTGAGATTGTTAAAATTGTTGCTATAGACGGTAATAAATTAATTGTTAAAAAGATTGATTAAGGAGGAATTTTTATGGAACCATGGCAAATCACACTTATTGTATTAGGTATATTTTTATTTTTTATACTTATAGTTATTGTTAGTAATATTCGTATCGTAAAACAAACTAATAAATATATCATTGAAAGATTTGGCGGATATGTAAAAACTTGGGGTGTAGGAATACATATGCTAGTTCCTTTTATTGATAGAGTTGCTGAAATTGTTTCTTTAAAAGAACAAGTAAAAGATTTCGATCCTCAACCAGTTATTACTAAGGATAATGTAACAATGCAAATTGATACAATTGTATTTTATCAAGTTACAGATCCTAAACTTTATGCTTATGGTGTAGAAAATCCAATAAGTGCTATCGAATGCTTGAGTTCTACAACATTAAGAAATATTATTGGCGAACTTGATTTAGATGAAACTTTAACTAGTCGCGATGTAATAAATGTTAAAATGAGAGCGATTTTAGATGAAGCTACTGATGCTTGGGGAATCAAAGTTAATCGTGTAGAATTAAAAAATATTTTACCACCAAAAGATATTCGTGATGCTATGGAAAGACAGATGAGAGCTGAAAGAGAAAAAAGAGAAAAAATCTTACTTGCCGAAGGTGAAAAACAAAGTGCGATATTAATTGCTGAAGGTAATAAAGAAAGTGCAATTTTAAATGCAGAAGCAGAAAAACAAAAGAAAATAAAGAATGCTGAAGGTGATGCTCAAGCGATTTTAACAGTTAAAAATGCGGAAGCTCAGGGGATTATCCTTGTTAGAGAAGCTGAAGCAAAAGGATTAGAAGCTTTAAAAAATGCAAGTGTCGATGATAAAGTGTTAACTTTAAAGTCTTATGAGACATTATCTAAAGTCTCTGATGGAAAAGCAACTAAATTGATTATACCAAGCAATATTACAAATCTTGCTTCAACTGTAACTACTATTGCTAATATTATAAAAGAAGATAAATAAATAATCTTTGACATTAATGTTGATAAAATTATACAAAATATAAAGTTTTTATTAATTCAATATTTGATAAAATATTTTGATTTAGAAGTGATTTATAAAAAAATAGCGCACTTTTTGCGCTATTTTAATTTAATTCTTTTAATTATTTATACTTATAAAATCCTTCGCCAGCAGACATGCCTAATTTTCCTTCAGCTATATATTTCGAAAGCATTTTGTCCATTCCTTTAAAATTATAAGGAGCAAGGAATGAAGGAATTTTAACATACATTTTAACAATATTATGAGCTGTAGTTAATCCAACAGTATCCAATATTTGAAATGGTCCTTTTGGTGATCCAGTTCCTAGAGTCCAAGCTTTATCAATACTTTGAGGATCACTTATACCATTAACATATAAATCCATAGCTGAGAATAAAAGTGGAACTAACATTGAATTTAATAAGTAACCAGATTTTTCTTTTAATACAGGTAAAGGTATCATGCGAATTTCTTTAGCAAATTCTGTAACTTCATCGAAGTATTTCATGTTAGTTTTAGCTTGGGCCATAACTTCGGTCATATTGTTTTTCCAAATAGTATTTGCAAAATGTAAAGACAAGAATTTATCTGGACGGCCAGTGTATTTAGCAAATTTACTTGGTAATAAAGTTGATGAATTTGTAACGATAATTGTTTTTTCTGGTAAGACTGGAGCTAATTTTTCATAAAATGCTTTTTTTGAGTCGATATCTTCAGCCATTGATTCGATTACAATATCAGCATCCTTACAGGCTTTAGCTAAATCTAACTCTATTTTTAAATTATTGTATGCGTTTTCAACTTTTTTTAAGCATTCTTCTTTATTGAATGTGTCATAATCTGCTAAACCCCTACACCAATTTTCCTTTGTTTTTCCTTCAGGAGTTGCCATTTTATTAATATCATTAATATAGGCATCTCTTAAATGATCAATTTTTGGTTTTGTTCTTTGAATACTAGATTCGCTTCTTAACCAAATTGTAACATTAAATCCACAATAAGCAGCTTGAAAAGCAATTTGACTTCCTAAAACGCCACCTCCAGCGACAACGACATTATTTAATTTCATATTTATTTAACCTCTCTTTAAACAAAATATTATCATTATTGTGTTCAAAATAAAATAAAATTTTTATTCTGCATGCCTTTTTATTTTTTATTAATTTTTATATAAAAGAATTTAGTTATTTTTTTATATATAATAAAGAAAAAATGCTGATTTAAAGATGAAATGTCTTTAAAAGAGCCAAAAAATTTATTAAAATAATAAAGATAATGGAGAAATTAATGAATAAAATTAGAATAATTGAAGTTAAAGAAAGTGTTTTTAAATCGAATAATAGCGAGGCTTCGTTATTGAGAAATGATTTAAAAGAAAAGGGAACATTTTTATTAAATTTAATGTCAAGCCCAGGAAGTGGGAAAACAACTCTTTTAACAAAACTTTTACCTATTTTAAAAAAGGATTTTAAAATAGGAGTAATGGAAGCTGATATAGATAGTGATGTAGATGCATGCACTATTAATAATTTAGGTATTGATGTCATACAATTACATACTGGTGGAATGTGCCATCTCGATGCTCATATGACTAGACAAGGGATTGATAATTTAGGAAATAATGATTATGATTTTTTGGTTTTAGAAAACGTTGGTAATCTTGTATGTCCTGCTGAATTTGATACTGGAAGCATTAAGAATATGACCATTTTGAGTGTACCTGAAGGTGATGATAAGCCACTAAAATATCCTTTAATGTATGAAGTTTGTGATATTGTTGTAATAAATAAAGTAGATGTTCTACCATATTTTGATTTTAATAAAGAAAAAGCTGTTAATAATATATTAATGCGTAATGAAAAAGCAAAAATATTTTTTGTTTCATCAAAAACTGGAGATGGGATTGAAGATTTAGCAAAATATTTAAAAGAAGACATAATTGAATTTAAGAAGGAGAGTAAATAAATATGCCAGAAATGAGTAATGTGTATACGCCAAAATTTAAAGGTGATAAAAATCCACGTAAAAAAATATTAAAATTAGGTCAAAAAATTACTGATCGTATTGGGCACAAAGTCACGACAGATGATCCTGAATACTGGGGTTTAGCTTGTGTTGTTACTGATGAAATGGCTGATATCGCTTTAAAAATGAAGGTTAGAGTTCCTTTAACTTTTAAACAATTATTAAAAAAGACTAAATTAGCTCCTGAAAAATTACAAAGTTTGTTAGATAAAATGTCTTATATTGGATTATTGGAATATAATTGGGAAAATGCAGAGCATGAAAAACAATATGTTTTACCAATGTTTGTCCCAGGTAGTGCTGAATTTACAAATATGCGCAAAGAGCAATTAGATGAACATCCTGAACTTGCTCAATTTTTTGAAAGAATGACTTTTTTACCTTTAGAAAAAGTAACTCCAATGGTACCTCTAGGTGGAGCTGGAATCGGTATGCATGTTATACCTGTTGAAAAGGCTATTTCTATGGAAAATAAGTCTGAAAATATTGAACACTTATCTTATTGGTTGGATAAGTATGACGGACATTTATCAATTGGACTTTGTTCTTGTAGATATGGAAGAAGTTTATTAAAAGAAGGATGTGGTGATGATCCGGATGAATGGTGTATTGGCGTTGGTGACATGGCTGATTATTGTGTTGAAACAAAAAAAGGACGTTATGCAACTAAAGAAGAGATATTAAATGTTTTAAAACGCGCTGAAGAGAATGGCTTTGTACATCAGATTACAAATATCGATGGAAAAGATAAAATCTTTGCAATTTGCAATTGTAATGTTAATATTTGCAATGCTTTAAGAACTAGTCAACTTTTTAACACCCCAAATATGTCTAGAAGTGCATATGTTGCACATGTTGATTCAAAAAATTGTGTTGCGTGCGGTAAATGTGTTGAATATTGTCCTGCTGGAGCTGTTAAACTTGGGCAAAAATTATGTACAAAACATGGTGAAATAAAATATCCTAAACATGAGCTACCTGATGCATTAAGTTGGGGAAAAGATAAGTGGGATGAAGATTATCGAGATAAGAATAGAATAAATTGTTATGATACAGGTACTGCACCATGTAAAGCAAATTGTCCTGCACACATTGCAGTTCAAGGATATTTGAAACTTGCTCATGAAGGAAAATATAAAGAAGCATTAAAACTTATTAAAAAAGATAATCCATTACCAGCTATTTGTGGACGTATTTGTAATAAAAAATGTGAAGATGCATGTACTCGTGGTATAATTGACGAACCTGTATCGATTGATGAAGTAAAAAGATTTGTCTCTGAATTAGATTTAAATAAAGAGACTAGAGTAGTTCCAAAAGTAGTAATTCCATCAGGTTGTAGAGATCATTTTGATGAAAAAATAGCTATTATAGGTGCTGGTCCTGCTGGATTGAGTTGTGCTTATTATCTGGCAGAAAAGGGTTATTTCCCTGTTGTTTTCGAAAAAAATAAATTTCCTGGTGGAATGTTAACGTATGGTATACCATCTTATAAGTTAGAAAAAGATGTAATTTATGCTGAAGTTGATGTTTTAAAAGAAATGGGCGTTGAATTTAGATATGGCGTAGAAGTCGGAAAAGATATTACAATTGATGAATTAAGAAAAGAAGGATTTACTGGCTTTTATATAGCTATTGGATGCCAAGGTGGAAGATATCCAGGAATTATAAATGAAAAAGCTAATGGTTGTATAACAGCTGTTAAATTTTTACATGACGTTAGTGTAAATCATAATTTAACTTTAGATGGCGATGTTGTAATAATTGGTGGCGGTAATGTTGCTATTGATGCTGCAAGAACTTCTACTAGATTAACTAAAGGAAAAGTCAAAATGTTTTCTTTAGAGACTCGCGATATTATGCCTGCAAGTGATGATGAAATTAATGAAGCTTTAGATGAAAATGTTGACATAAATTGTGGATGGGGTCCAAAGGAAGTTAAAACTGATGATAATAATAATGTTACAAGTATTGTTCTTAAAAAATGCATAAGAGTTTATGATGAAAATCATAAATTTGCACCTGTTTATGATGAAAATGACATTAGAGAAGTACCTTGTAAGAATATTATATTTTCAATTGGTCAATCAATTGAATGGAATAATTTATTAAAAGGAACAAATGTGAAATTTAATAGAAATGGTACTCCAATTGCTGATAAATTAACTTATCAAACTGATGAGAGAGACATTTTTGTTGGTGGTGATGTTTATACTGGACCTAGTTTTGCTATTAATGCTATTGCACAAGGTAAAGAAGGAGCTATATCATTACATAGGTTTGTACAAATTAATTCTAGTTTGACAATTGGAAGAAATAGAAGAGATTTTATCTCGTTAAATAAGGATGATTTAAATATTTTAGAATACGACAAAACTCCTAGAACAAAAATCCATTTAAATGAAAATATTGATTACAAGCATTCTTTTAAAGATGCTAGAATTTTGATGAGTGAAAAAGAAGTTCAACAAGAAACAAGTAGATGCTTAAGTTGCGGAGCAAGTGTTGTTGATGAAAATAAGTGTATAGGCTGTGGAATTTGTACTACTAAATGCGAATTTGATGCCATTCATTTATCTCGTGATCTTCCAGAGGCTAGTAATTTAGTTAAAAGCGAAGATAAGTTTAAGGTAATTTTGCCTTATGCTTTAAAACGCGCTATTAAAATTAAATTTGGGAAGAAAACACCTGAAATGAAAGCATCTGAACAAAAGCATAAAGAATATTTAAAGAGCGTAAAAAAGGCAAATAAACAATAATGCACGAACTTGGAATAGTATTTTATATATTAGATGAAGTAAAAAAAATAACGAAAGAGAATCACGCTTCTCATATTAATAGTGTTACTTTAGAAATTGGAGAAGTCTCTACTGTTATTCCATCATATTTGGAAGATTGTTGGAAATGGGCTATTGGTAAAGATGATATAACAAAAAATTGTCAATTAAAAATCGAAAAAGTTCAAGCGATTACATATTGTAAAAATTGTGGAAATAGATTTGAAACAATTAAAAATGGCAAAGTTTGTCCTAAATGTTCGAGTTCTGATACATATCTAATTCAAGGCGATGAGGTAAATATAAAAGAAATAGAAGTTATATAATAAGGTGAGATTATGTATGATGCTATTATTATAGGTGGTGGAGTTATTGGATGTGCGATTGCTAGATATTTATCAATGTATCAAGGCAAATTTTTAGTTTTAGAAAGACATAATGACGTTGGTGAAGAGACAACTAATGCTAATAGTGGTATTGTTCATAGTGGTTATGATCCACTTCCAGGTACACTAAAAGCTAAATTTAATGTTTTAGGATGCAAAATGATGGAGCAAGTTTCAAATGAACTTGATGTTCCATTTATAAAAAATGGTTCATTAACCATTGGGTTTAATGATGAAGATTTAAAAATACTTGAAGAATTACTAAAAAGAGCTAAGACAAATGGAGTTGATGCAAAAATAATTAATAAAGATGAACTTAATAAAATGGAGCCAAATTTAAATCAAAGTTGTAAGTTCGCTCTATATTGTAAGGATGCTGGAATAATATCCCCATTTAATTTATGTGTAGGTTTTATGGAAAACGCCATGGATAATGGAGTTGAATTAATGCTTAATTCTGAAGTATCGAAAATCGATAAAATAGATAGTTTTTACAGGGTTTTTATAAAAAATAATAAGTTTTATGATACTAAAGTTCTTATTAACTGCACTGGAACAAATAGTGAAAATGTAACTAATCTAATCGAAAAACCTAATTTTAAAATTATACCAAAAAAAGGTGAATATATTTTATTTGATCATTTTAATAAAGATTTTGTTCATTCAACATTATTTATGTGTCCTACTAAATTGGGTAAAGGTGTTTTATTTTCACCAACAACATCCTTAAATTATTTTATTGGACCAAACAACGTGGATTCCACATTAACTGATACTTCAACAGATAGTTCTTCTTTCATGTATATAAAAAAAGAAGCTAGTAAATTAGTTAATAACCTACCTTTAAAAGAAACTATTAGAGAATTTGCTGGAGTAAGAGCAAATACAGATAAAGATGATTTTATTATTTATGAAAGCAAGATTAATAAGTCGTTTATTAATGTTGCAGGTATTTCTTCTCCAGGCTTAGCAAGTAGCCCAGCCATTGGAAAATATGTTGCAAATATGGTAAAGATAATATTAAATCTAAAAGAGAATATAAACTTCAATCCATATGTTAAAAAACATCCTAAAATTTCTAATCAAAACGAATATAATGCGTTAATAAAATTAAATCAGTTATATGGGCATATGATATGTCGATGTGAAAAAATAAGTGAAGGGCAAATAATCGATGTTATTCATCGAAATTGTGGTGCTAGAACAATTAAAGGTGTTAAAAAGAGAATTAGAGCTGGTTTTGGAAAATGTCAAGGCACATTTTGCCAAGATGAAGTAATAAAAATCTTAGCTAGAGAGTTAAAAACGTCAATCGATAATATAAAATATAGCGAAGTTAATACTACTATTCTTAAATATAAAAGCAAGGAATAATTAAAATGAAAGTTATTGATTTAATTGTAATTGGTGGTGGAAGTGCCGGATTAGCAAGCGCTATTAGTGCCTTTGATGAGGGTATAAATAATATTTTATTAATCGAAAGAAGTAATGAACTTGGAGGGATTTTAAATCAATGCATTCATAATGGGTTTGGCTTAAATTATTTCAAAGAAGAATTAACTGGGCCAGAATATGCTAATAGATTTATTAATGAATTTAAAAAAAGAAAAATTAACTATTTATTAAATTCATTGGTGACTGATATAAGTAGTGACTTAAAAGTAACTTTTATAAATAATGATGGAATTCAAACAGTTAAAGCCAAAGCAATAATTTGTGCTTTAGGATGCAACGAAAGAACATATGGTCAAATTTCGATACCTGGTGATAGACCAAATGGAGTTTTTACCGCTGGATTAGCGCAAAAATATTTAAATATTGATGGTTTTTTAGTTGGAAAAAACGTTTATATTCTTGGCAGTGGCGATATAGGTTTAATAATGGCTAGAAGAATGACTTTAGAAGGTGCAAAAGTTATAGGTGTAAGTGAGTTAATGCCATATAGTAATGGACTTAATAGAAATATTGTTCAATGCTTGAACGATTTTAATATTCCACTACGACTAAGTAATACAGTTACACGAATTATTGGAAAACACAATTTGGAGGCTATTGAAATAGCCGATGTTGATAAAAACTTTAATATAATTGAAAATACTAAAAAAATTATTCAATGTGATGCTCTATTACTTAGTGTTGGCTTATATCCTTTTATTAATTTATTATCTAATGCTGGTGTAAAACTATATAATGAAACTAAAGGTGTATATATCAACCAAAATTATGAAACCTCTATTAAAGGAATTTTTGTTACAGGTAATAGTTTACATGTTCATGATTTAGTCGATGAAGTTTCTAAAGAATCTATTAAAGTTGGGAAATGTGCTAGCGATTATATTAAAGATATTAATTTAAAAGTAAATAAAATCATATTTACACACGCAAAACAGAATTTACTTTATTTATTACCTAACGAAATTGAGGTAACTAATAGTCTAAAAGAGGTAAATTTTTCTTTTCGTGTTAATAAAATTATAAATAAAGGCACAATTTATATTTATAATAAAAATACCATAATCAAAAAAATTAAGAAATTATATATGACTCCTAGTGAGATGATTTTTATCAACCTTAAAGATGTGGATTTTAATTTTATTGATGAAATAAATATTGAGGTAGTCGAGGATTAAATATGGAAAAAGAACTAATTTGTATTTGCTGTCCTAAAGGTTGTCATATAAAAGTTATTGATAATAAGTTTTACAATTATTCTTGCTCAAGAGGTTTAGAGTATGCTCAAGATGAGATTAATTCTCCTAAAAGAGTTTTAACAAGTACTGTTAAAATATTAAATCCTTTAGACATCAAGGTTGTTCCGATTAAAACTAGTAAGCCTATACCAAAAGATAAAATTTTCGATGTTATCAAAGAAATTAATAAGATAACTTTAAATAGACCAATAAAAATTCATCAAGTTGTTATTAAAAATGTGTTAAATTTAGGAGCTGATATTATTACAACTAAAGAAATTGATTAATATATTTTTTTATGATTTAATATCAACTTATGGGGAGTTTATTAATGAGAAAAAAGATATTAATTTTAAGTGGAATTTTATTATTTTCAGTGGCAAGTTGTCATAACAATTTAGATACAAATAATATCATTTCTATTAATTATTTAAATAATTTATTTAAAAAAGTAAGTAAAGGTAATTATACATTAAGTTATTTAATCGGTGATGAAAGTTTTGATGATGTATTTACGAATGATTATTATTATATTGGATACTTAAATAGCGGGTCAATGCTATTAAAAACATATTTAGATGATTCAATAGCTTATAATTTTAAAATTGATAAAGTGAATAATAATGTTGAGATAGAAGGACAGACCTATAACGAAGAATATACATATCAAGAATTAACTTCTTTAAGTTTTAAAAATAAATTGTCTTTATTAAATAACTACACTTTTAATGATTATGAAATTAAAAATAATAAAGTCTATGTTAATGATAGTAATTTAATAGATATTTTTAGCGCCCAATTAGATTTTACTGGAATAAAAAGAATTATTTTTTATTTAGAAAAAAATGTTGATTTAATGATGGAATTTCAAGGGTTCGATTTTACTACAAATGAATTTTATACGCTTAATAATGGTGGTAGAGTTTCCTTAATAAATACATCAAAAAGTAAAATTGATTTAGTAGATTCTTATTTAAAAAATATTAATATATCTAATGATTCATTAATTGATAAAGCAGAAAATATTTTTGGAAATGTATCGTTTACTTCGGCAATTTATGACAATATATATGAAGATGAATATATATCTATTGTTCGTGATGGATTTACTAATCTTGATCTTTATAATGATTATATAAGAATAACTGATATCAGTGAGGAAAACATACAAAACATTTATACCTATAAAAAAATTAAAAATACAAATAGATTAGAAAAAGTTGGTGTTAATGGTAAAAACGAAGTAGTAAATCAAAAAATTGAAATGACATATGATGACTTTCAATTTGTTAATAAAGATAATTTTGAACTTGATAAATTTAAGAAATTAAATGAAAAAGATGAATATTATACATATCTAGGAAAAAATGCAACAAAACTAGCTTTTTCTATTACTCAACATAATCGTTTTAAAGAATGGCCGGTTGTTTCTATTAAAGCTAAAGTAATAAACAATAAAATTAGTCAAATAATTTTTTCTACAGGCTTAATGTTAGATAAATTGACAAATAAATATTTTTATCATTATGTCGATACAAGAGTAAATGATGAAGTGAATGTAATTAATGATATTACTAAGAAAACTCCTAGTAAAGATGATGATAAAATTAAAAATTATCTATCTTATTTAAATCAAGATGATTCTGTATTTAAAGTAATTAATAAAGATAGCGCTTGGGATGGAAGTAGAGAAACTTTAATTACTAAGACTAAAAATTTATATACTATTGGGACTTATATTAAAAATGATGAAGAATATTCACAGTTAGAAAAATTAGGTGAAGGTTATTATTATAAAAATAATAAAGTTTATACTTTTACTTATGATGAAAAAAATAATGTAACAGTAGATTCAAAAGTTATTAATAAGACCTTGAAAGATATTGTTAATTTTAATATTTCTAGTGAAATTTTAATTTTAAATAATGATCAATTAACTACATTCGGAGACATTATTAATATTGGTGATAGTTTAGGATTTGCTTCAAATCCATTAACTATTGATCCTTCGACATTAGTAATGAACATTAATAATGATAAAATCGAAAATATTAACTTTGAATACTATAATGGAAAAGAAGAAATAAATATTTATTATGACAATATTGTTGAAAATAGTGAACTTATAAATAAGTTAGATGAAGAAATATTAAAAATAGAAGCGCAAAAATTTACTAATTTTTATGATTATTCAAAAGAAGGAGCTATTTATGCGAGTTTAGTTGAATATGCAAATGAAGATTTTGCTAAAAAAGTACCATGCTTAATTAGTGAAGAAATAAGTAATGTTGATAATATGCTTGATGGTTATATTTGCGATTATGCTCATGATGATGGAATAAATGATTGTGTATTTGTTTATTTTACTAATCACAATGATGAAGATTATATTAAAAAATATAAAGAATATTTAATTAATTTAGGATATAAACAAAATAATAATATTTATACACTTGATGATGTTAAGTTTGAATTTGTTGATGCTAATCCTTATGAAAGTGAATTTTTAAGAATTTATAAAGTTTAAACTCTTTGTATTATTTATTTAATATAAATATTAGAAAAATTCTTAAAATTTAGTTTATATATTTAAACTTACATTATTATATTAGTATTTTCCATTATGATAGTAAAAAAGAAAATGATTGATGATTTATATTATTTTAATTTTCTTAAAGTTCAATCAATAAAATATATAAGTGACACATTGCTTTTAAAGATTAAATAATTGATATTTTAATATTTATCGATAACACTTATATCTAATAATTTCTAAATTAAGTAGTAATAGTTTTTGATTGATAATAATTGACTTTAATTTTATAATTTTATTATGAGTCGTAATAAACTATTTATTTTTCCTTTAGCCGCGATGGCAACTTTATCGATGAGTAGTTGTTCTTTTAAAGTGACTAAAGATCCTAATGAGGATTTTAAAAAAGAAGCTATAGAAGCTTATAAAAAACTTCGTCAAAAATTAAATATAAATGATAATGATGAATATCATGCTTGGTATTATAATCCTAGTTTATTAAAAGGTGTTGTCTTTAATTCTTTAAATGATTATACATATCTTGGTATTATTAATTTTCAAAATTTATGTTTTAGTGAAACAGAAAATAATTATTATCTTGATATGCCTAATTATAAGGTTAGTTATGATTCAACTAATAATAGTTTTGAAATGCCATCATTTATTAATGAACCAATAAATTTTGTAAAAAATTTACCGATGGTTCTTGTTAAAGATGATGAGAAACTTGATATTAGTGAAGATGTTTATACAAAATTCGATATTAATGGAAATATTGATGAATATGCTTTTAAGGAAAATTATGATCCAACTTTATATTATTTAGATGGTTTTAAAATTGATTTGAATATTGAAAAATTTGAAGAATTTAATGTTGATTATACTAATAAATCTACTGCAATCTTAAAACGTGATGTTTACACATTGATTGAAGACACTTTAAAAAATTCTGATGTTAGTTTACCTTTTGATTTATCCTTAAGTAAGATTTTATTAAAAAGCTATAATAAAGCTAACAAATTAAGTAATGGAGAAAAAGTACCTTCAACTATAAATTTTAGAGGTAAATTTAATAATAAAAACGTGGCTATTGGCCCACTTGGATTAACTGAAATTTTTACTGAAGAATCTTATAAGGAAATTAAAAATGCTACACTAGAAGAAGGTATTACTGATTTATGTTTTTTTGCTTTTGATAATGCAACAAATTTAAATTCAATTAATATTCCATCTACTTTAAATAACATATCTTTAAGTGCGTTATCTAATTTAAATTTAGATTATTTATACATAAGTGATAGTGATAAAAAAATTAATTTTATTGAAACTAAAGGGGCATCATTTACTTTTGATTTTAATAAGCCAAATAGTGATGAAACTATTAAGTTAAATATAAGTTCTCAATTAAATAATACTAAAATTAATAATTTAATATTTGAGAATTATGATAATGTTAATGTAGATACTTTTCCTTATAATGATATAAATTTAAATAATAAAAAGCTTGAAGATATCGTTATTTATATTGATAAAGATGGTAACAAGAAATATGAAAGTATCAGTGAAGGATTTAAACGTACTGATGCAATTAATCCATTATTTCAACTAGATATTCAAGATAAGATAATAAGTGATAAAAATTTTAATAAAATTGAAAAAGATAAGACTTTATATTTAGGAAATTTAAAAAGTTTACCTAATGGAAAATTATTAAATACTAATTTAAATAATTTCCGTAACTATGATAGTAATTTAAAAGAAGATGTTGATGCTATTTATACATTAAAATTGGAAAGTGATTTAACAATTGAAGGGCGTTTAATTACTGGAGCTAGTATTGGTAAAAAAGAAAATGCAACTGGATTAGCGATATCAAATTATGTAAATATTGATCTTAATGGGTTTAATATTACAATAAATAATGGTGGGTTAGTTGATTTAAATGGTAAGGTAATTGATTCTAGTTTAAATAAAAAAGGTCAAATTATTGTTAATAGTGGTGGAATAATTAAAACAAATTTGGTTCTTCATGAAAATATTAATGAAGATGAATATTCAACTAAGTTAGCTAACAATCTTTCACCTTTCAATGATTACGATTTTAGCGATTTAGATGTTACTTTGATTTTAAACAATGGATCTAATTTATATGCAAAAACTAGCTTAGTAGATGAAAATAACGTTTCTAATGATGAATTTTTGTTTTTTGGTAATATTAATCAAAATTTAGAAGCATATTTTAAAGTTAAAGATAATAAGAGTGGTTATTTAAAGATTTCTCATAGTGATAAATCTATTTTTGAATTTATTAATTTAGATGTTGAAGTAAATAATCTTAAATTTATTAATTCGGATGAAAATAATGATATTTATATTCCTCTTACAAATAATAATTTAGATATTAATTTAGTTAATTCGACTTTTAATTTAACTAATCATTATAAATTAACTAATGGAGGAAAATTAAATATTGATAAGGATTCTTCATTAATTATTAATAAAGATTTATTCATCTATTCAAAGTTTAGTAATGATTATAAAAAGTTAAACTTAAATTATAATAAAGATGCAAGATTATTTGTTGAAGGTAATATTTTATTTACTAGTAATGATGCTTCTATTAATGGCTCTGTTTATACTAGTGATAATAGTAAGTTTAATTATTTAGTTACATTATTTAATAGTAGTTCTTATCAATATAATAAAGCGATTAAAGATGGTTATTTTGATGATGAATCATTAAAAATTATTTCTAATTTACGTTTTAGTTTATCAATAATTAATGAGTCTAATAATAAAAAATATATCCGAAATAATAAAGGTTATTATTATTTATATGATAATGGCAATTCATTTATTAATTCTATAAATAATAATAATTTAGCTAATAAAACTAGTTTAAGTGATAATAATTGGGTTATAAATTATAATAATGTAAATATTTTAACAAATAATAAAGATGATAAAATTACTACATATCATCGTAATGATGAATTTGAAAATAGTATTTATACTTTAACTGATGAAGGTTCTTGGATTAAAGCAAATGAATTAGATCCAGTTACTCATACTTATAAAATTGATGGGAAATATTATATTGATTATAAGAACAATTTGTATGAAGGAATTATTTTAGAAAATAAAATAAATAATTATTATTGTTTTAAAATTAATGATGGTGATAAGAAATTTATTTATGATGATTCAAATAGTTGGAATTATGTTCATCTTTATGAAAGAGATAAATTATTAGCTTATGCTAAAGATTTAAGTGTTGAAGATAATAAAATTTATAATGAAGATAATTACGATAAATTACGTTTAATTTATAATAATTCATTTATCGATTTATTAAATAATAGTGATTATAAAGTAAATGAACATTATATTGATACCAATAATAAAAAATATATTGTTAGCGATTTAGATGAAGTTAGTATTATTAATAATTTAGATTTAAATAATAAAATAGCTAGTAATGAATCAAAAGAATTCATTTACTCATATTTATATAATTGGATTTATGCTAAAAATTTAAAAGTAAGTAAAGACGAAACATCATATTTAATAAGTAATAAAGATGATATTTTGTTTGGATATATTTCTAATAAGTGGGAAAAAGTTGAAAAATATAATGAAGAATCAACAAGAGGCTTTACTTTATTTAGATTAGTTGATCAAAAAGCTTTATCTAAAAATTTTGCAATTTTATTAAATAATAAAATTATTAATTTTGCTAAAGGAAGTGGTGTAGATATAAATAAAGAAGATTTAGATGATTCAGTTACTGATTTACTTCCAGAGGGTGACATTAATGATAAATATGTTGGATATCAATATATTATTATAAATAATAAAAAATATATATTTATTTTTGATAAAGAGACTTCTAAAGTTGAATTAGTTGAAATTATTGATGGCGTTTTTAACGAAGCAATAGAAGGTAAGATTGATTTTGCAACTGCTTTAAAAATTATCACTATAAATGTTAAATACTTAGATAAGAAAACTAATAAAGAAGTTTATAAAACAATGTATATTGATTTTAATAATTTAATTTATTGTGGAAATACTTCAAATAAAAGTTTGACTAGTTTAGATTATATTGGAATAGCAACATATTCAATAGACAAGCCTAGTTCTGTAGATATTAAATAGTTTAGTTAATTTTTAGTGATTTTTTAGTAGTTTATATGTTATAAGTTTTAATATTTTTTCCTATGTTTATATTTATTTACGTAAATTCTTAAACTAAATT
>DJQS01000021.1 GCA_002438785.1 Caryophanales bacterium UBA6380
AAATCAATTATTCCCGATACGGAGTCCAAAATAAAGTAGTAAACGCGCTCGTTTGAGTGTAATGTAAAATCAATTATTCCCGATACTCAATTTATTATCTTAAATTAATTGATAAATGATTTATAAATATGGTACAAATAATGATAAGTTTAGATGTTGAAATTAAGTATAAAATTTCAATGCATTCTATAACTTAATATAAAATATAAATATATTAATAAATCACAATTTATTAACTATGGCTAATAAAGGAAAAATTATAATTGGAGTTTCTATTAGTATAATTTTATTAGTTATAGCTTTTATGATTACTTTATTAATATGTAGATATAAGTGGGACAACCTCCCCTTTTAATTTTCTTAAAGATAATAGATTAAGTAAGTTAGAAGGATATAATGAAATATATAATTTAGAAAATGTAGATACTTTAGATAATCCTTTATTAAAAGGAACAAATATTTGTTATTTAGGATCATCAGTTACATATGGTGAATCATCATTAAAAACATCTTTTAGTAATATATAACAAAACGTAATATTACAACTTTTCTAAATGAATCTATTAGTGGTACTACACTTGTTGATGATTGTAATTCATATGTTAAAAGGATTAAAAAATCGATAAGAATATTAAATTTGATTTATTTATATGTTAACTTTCTACTAATGAAGCTTTAAAAAATGAGACTCTTGGTAATATTAAAGATATTTAAATTATAGATATTTATAATGATAAAGAATTTAATAACATTACTAAAGAAGAAAGAAAATTTTATATGGATGATGAAATTCACCATACCTAAGCTATATATTTAATATGATGAACTCCATATATAGAATCGTATTTATATAAAATAGTTAATAAGAAATAATAAAAAGTTAAGATATATTGCTATTTTATGGATAAAATAAGTTAAGAAATAAGAGGTTATTAAATAATTCTTTTTTTCTATTTTAAAAAGAATTAAAATAAAGAAAATACATATTTAAGGAGATAATAATATGAACCTTGCTAATCGAACTTTTGAGGGGAAAGTTCCTAAACTTACTAAGTGGCTTTACACAAGTAGTGGTTGTTTTAGGGATTCAGCTTATCAATTTGTTTCTTTATTCTTACTTGTCTTTGTTCAATTTTGTGGACTTGGTGGAGTAAGTAATGCTGAATACATTCAAATGTATTCAGCAATAACTATAATAATTATAATTCTTAGAATTTGGGATGGATTTAATGATCCTATTATGGGATTTATAATTGAAAAATGTCATTTTAAAACTGGTAAATATCGACCTTGGATTTTGCTTGGTGCTATTACTAATTCAATAGTTACTATTTGTATGTTTTGGATTTTACCAGAAGGATGGGCTTATGTAGCTTGTTTTGGAATATTTTATTTTTTATGGGATTTTACTTATACCATGAATGATATCGCATTTTGGAGTGTATTACCTAGTTTATCTAATGATGAAAAAATTAGAGCTAATTTAACTACTTTATTGTCTATATTTATTTCTATTGGTACTTTTGCTATTGGTGGAATAGTTCCAATGCTTGCTAGTGGAAATCAAGAAAATACCTATAAAATTACTGCTTTAGTTGTTTCAATTTTATTTTTATTATCACAAGTTATTTTAGTTATCTTTATGAAAGAAAGAAAAGTAACTGATGTAATCGAAAAAAATGATGAGAAGATGAAATTTAAAGATATTTTCTCAGTTATTTTAAAAAATGATCAATTAAGAGTTTCAATTATTGCTATTTTACTTTATTACACTGGAAGTAGTGTTTTAGTTGCTGCTGGATTAAATTATTTCTATTTTAATTATGGATATGAAGTTGGTGGAACTTATCAATTTTATTTTACTATTGTTTATGCTGCAGCAACATTAATTGGACAAATTATGTATCCAATATTTGTTAATAAACTTAAGATTAAAAGAATGACTTTATTTAGTATTTGTTCTTTAGTTACAATTTTATCTTATCTAGGTTTATTTTCTTTTGTCTTTTTCCCAAATTATGTAACTTATTTTCCAATTTTATGTATATTTGCCTTTTTTGCTTTTTTTAGTGAGACAAATATCAGCTTAATCTTATATATTATGATTCAAGATACAATTGATTATAATGAATATAAATTTAATGAAAGAAGAGAATCATCTATTTTCTCTTTAAGAGCTTTTACTGCTAAAATTGCTAGTAGTATTCAACAACTTATTTTATATATATTCTTAGCTAGTGCGAGTTTATTTACTATTTCAAATAAGATTGCTAATTTAGAAAGAGAATATGTAAATAATAGTGAATTAATTATTACTGAAGCTAATAAATTAACTGGACCTAATAATATTGAATTATGGCAAAGAATTGTTTTTCATATTGGTTTTACGCTTGTTCCACTTATTTTATTTATTGGAACTTTTGTTTTAATAAAAACTAAATACAAGTTAAATGAAGATGAACATCGAGAAATTACGAAAAAATTAGAGGAAAGAAGAAATGGATCTTCCAATGTTTAAAGATCGTATTATTTATCAAATTTATCCATTAAGTTTTAAAGATTCTAATAATGATGGAGTTGGTGATCTTAATGGAATAATTTCTAAGCTACCTTATTTAAAATCTTTAGGTATTGGAATTATATGGCTATCACCAATTTATGATTCACCAATGCATGATAATGGCTATGATATTCGTGATTATTATAAAATTAACCCTTTATTTGGAACGATGGAGGATTTTGATAATCTAATAAAAAAAGCTAATGAATTAGATATTAAAATTGTTATGGATTTAGTAATTAACCATACTTCAAATGAACATATTTGGTTTAAAGAAGCACTTAAAGATCCTAAATCAAAATATCGTAATTATTATATTTTTAAAGAAGGAAAAAATGGTAAAGTTCCTAATAACTGGCAAAGTGCTTTTAGTGGAAGTTGTTGGGAGAAGGTTCAAAATGAAGATAATATGTATTATCTTCATTTATATACTAAAGAACAACCTGATTTAAATTATAAAAATGAAGAAGTAATAAAAGAAGTAGAAAATATTCTAAGATTTTATTTAGATAAAGGTGTTTATGGTTTTAGATGCGATGTTATTAATCAAATTTATAAAACGAGCTTAAAAAATGGTAAATTTAGATTTTTTGGTCGAGGTAAAGAATATTATGAATCTCAACCTGGAAATCATAAGATTTTAAAAAGATTAGAAGATGAAGTAATTAAAAAATATAATGCTTTTTTAGTTGGTGAAACTAGTAATGTAACTATTAAAGTTGGTAATGAATTTTTATCTAATGGTGAATTAGATATGTTTTTTGAATTTGAACATTCTTTTTGTGATGAAAATAAGTTAATACCAATATTTAAAAAGAAATTTAAACCCAAGAATTTAATTAAACCAATTTTTAAATGGCAATTAGGTGTTCCTTGGATTGGTGTATATTTAGAAAATCATGATCAAAGAAGAAGTGTTTCTCGATTTATTGATCCTCACTTTTATAAAGAAGGGGCTAAAGCTTTAAGTATGTTTTTATTAACTTTAAAAGGAACAATTTTTATTTATCAGGGTGAAGAAATTGGTATGACTGATTATAAAAATTATACTTATTCTCTTTTAAATGATTGTGCAAGTATTTCAACTATAAAAACAGCGATGAAATTACTTCATATTAGTCAAAATAAAGCATTTAATTTAGTTAATTCTACTATTAATAGAGATCATGCTCGAAGTATTATGCAATGGGATAATAGTATTAATGCTGGTTTTAATAATGGAACTAAGACTTGGATTAAGGTTAATGATAATTATAAAGATGGAATTAATGTTCATAATGAAGAAAAAGATGATGATTCAATATTAAGTTTTTATAAACAAATGATAAGTTTTAGAAATAATTCATTAACTTTAAAAGTTGGTGATTTTATAAAAGTTAAATCTAATAAGAATGTTGCTAAATTTATTCGTAAAGATCAAGATCATGAATTATTAATTATTGTTAATTTAAGTAATAAGAAAATAAAAGATAAGGATGTAATTAATAGCAAAAATATTTTAATTAATACACATAATGTGATTAATAATAAAAAATTATTACCATATCAAGGATTAATAATTAATAGGAAATAAATATGGGAATAAGTTTTAATAAGAAAAAAAGAATATTTCATTTATATACTAAAGAATTTAGTTATTATATCTATATAAATGAATTAGGATATTTAATTCATTTATATAGTGGAGAATATTTAGATGATTTAAATGTTGAAAGAATTAATGAACGTTACATGGAACGTTTTAGTTATTATGATAATGAGTTAAATAAAGAAATATGTAATGAAGATTATTATTTTTCAATGTTAGCAAGTCAATTTGAATGTGCTCCTTTTGGAAAAGGCGATAAAAGAAATTATTATTCTAGAATTTTAAAAGAAGATGGAATTGATATTACTAATTTTTTATATGTTTCTCATAAATTAATAAAAGGTCCAGTCTTTAATAAATCATTACCTTATATTCGATTTTTAGATAATGAGGCAACTACTTTACTTATTACATTAAAAGAAGAAAATAGCGATACATATTTAGAATTATATTATGTAATATCAGAAAAATATTCAGTTTTAGCAAGGTTTTCTAAAATAATTAATAAAAATAAAGAAAATATTAAGATATTAAGATTAGCTTCATTTGAATTAGATTTAAATAATTCTAATTATAAAATATTAGCTTTAAATGGTAGTTGGTCTAATGATCGAGAAATAGAAAGAATTCCTTTAAATCATTCTATAACTAAAATTAGTGATAATCATGGTGGCCGAGGATTTAACTATAATCCATCAATTGCTTTAATTAGTAATGATGCTAATTATGATCATGGTGAAGTTTATGGATTTAGTTTAATGTATAGTGGAGATTTTAGTTATGAATTTAACGTTGATGAGATTGATCAAACTAGAATTATAGGCGGGATAAATGATGAAAATTTTTCTTATTTATTAAAAGAAAATGAATCTTTTATAAGTCCAATTAGTATATTAGTTTATTCTAATAAAGGTATTAATAAAATGACTAATATATTTCATAAACTTATTAGAGAAAGAATAATTCCTAATAATAAATATAGTTTTAGTAATAGACCAATTTTATTAAATACTTGGGAAGCTTACTTAATGGATTTTAATACAGATAAAATTTTAAAATTTATTTTAGAAGCCCATAAATTAAATATTGAAATGGTCGTTATTGATGATGGATGGTTTAATAAACGAAATGATGATAAATCAAGTTTAGGAGATTGGATAGTTAATAAAAATAAATTGGATTTAAAGAAAATTATAGACTATGCTCATTCTTTAAAAATGAAAATTGGCTTATGGATTGAAATAGAAATGATTTCTTATGATAGTGATTTATTTAAAAATCATCCTGAATTTGCTTTATATCCTCATAAATATAAAAATCCAACATTATTTAGACATCAATTTGTTTTAGATTTAGTGAATAAAGAAGCTAGAAATAATGTATTTAAGCAACTCGAAGAGATATTTGATAATTATGATATTGATTATGTTAAATGGGATTTTAATCGATATTTAACTGAAGCTTATAGCGATAGTTTAAATAAAGAAAATAAACTAGAAACATATCATCGCTTTATTTTAGGAACTTATGAACTATTAAATAGATTTATAAGTAAGTACCCAAATATTCTTTTAGAAACCTGTGCTAGTGGAGGAGGAAGATTTGATTTAGGAATGTTATTTTATTCAAGTCAAATATGGTGTAGCGATGAAACTGATATTGCTCAAAGAGTAAATATTCAATTTGCGACTAATTTATTTTATCCACTTTCTTCTATCGGAGCTCATGTTACAAATAGAAAAATTGGTACGATTCAAGATAAGGCAATACTCGCTTTTTTTGGAACTTTTGGCTATGAATTAGATATTACTAAGTTAAGTGATGAAGATAAAATTAAGATTATTGAGTTTAATAAATTATTTCATGAACATCATTATGTAATTAATGATGGGGAATATTATTCTTTATTAGATCCATTTAACTGTAATTATGCTAGTTTTATAGCAATTTCTAAAAATAAAAGCGAAGCGTTATTTTTCTTTTTTAATTATCGAAAAGAAATTACGAAATCTAGATTTATAAAGCTCAAAGGATTAGATGAAAATAAATATTATTTTAATTCATTAACCAATGATATTTATAAAGGTTCATTTTATTTAAAAATTGGAATAAATTTAAGTGCTCCTTTAGATCCTTTTACAACAATTTTAATTGTTTTAAAAGAAGTTAATTTAATAAGTGCTAATATTTATAGGAATACAGTTCAAAATAAAAAAGTGAAAAGAGAGAAATTATTATGATAGAGTTTGATAAAACGTTAATAGAAAAACCAATTAATATTATTAATGGTGAAAAATTTATATCTTATTTTGATTCAAAAATTAATAATAATGAAGAAAGTAGAATATCTTTAAATGGAAAATGGAAAATTTTTCATGGCGATGAAGTTAATTTAAATGTCTTAGAAAATAATTTTGATGATAGTGATTTAAAAGAGATTATTTTGCCAAATAATTTAGAATTATTAGGTTATTCATTACCTCAATATACAAATAGAATGTATCCTTTTGAAGGATTAGAAAATTTAAAAATAGGTGAAGTTCCTATTAATAATGAAGTTACTATTTTTCGTAGAAATTTTGAAATAAGTTCGCTAAACTATGATTATTTTATTGAATTTAATGGTTTTATTTCTTGTGTTTATTTATATATTAATGGTAACTTTGTTGGCTTTAGCTCTTTAAATTATGAGGTTAGTAGATTTAATATTAATAAATATATAAAGTTAGGAAATAATAATATTTCTATTGTTTTATATAAATATAGTTTTGCGACATGGTATAATGATCAAGATTTATTTAGACTTACTGGTATATTTAGAGATATTAATTTAGTGAAATTAAATAAAGTCCATTTTCTTGATATTAATAATAAATCTATTTTATTAAAGGATTACAAAACTGGTAAATTGGATGTTGATATTTTTGTTAATGAATATCATGAAAATTTAAAACTTAAACTGACTTTAATTAATAAAAATAAACAAGTAATTCAAGAAACTATTGTTTTAAAAGATATTTTTTATAATTTAAATAAAGAAATTAAAAATGTTTTAAAATGGTCAGATGAAGAACCTAATTTATATAAGTTAAAATTAGAATTATTTAATAACAAAAATTTATTAGAAACTACTTTTATTAATATTGGTTTTAGAGTTATTGAAATTAAAGATGGTGTCATTTATCTAAATAATAATCGATTAATTCTTAAAGGAATTAATCGACATGAATTTTCGATTAATACTGGTAGAGTAATGAATAAAGAATTAGTAGAGCAGGATTTAAAATTATTAAAAGCTAATAACTTTAATGCAATACGTTGTAGTCATTATCCTAATGTAAATTATTTTTATGATTTATGTGATGAACTTGGCTTAATAGTAATGGATGAAGCTTCGATTGAAACTCATGGAACATGGGATAAAATAGAACAATATAAAGATAAAAATTTTGAATATAAAGTTCTTCCAGGAAGTGACAAAAAATATAAAGACTTCACAGTAAATAGAGTTTTAGCAATGTATGAAAGAGATAAAAATCATCCATCTATTTTATTTTGGAGTTTAGGTAATGAATCTTATGGAGGAAAAAATTTAGAAGAAAGTTATTATAAACTTAAAGAAAAAGATAAAAGTAGAATTATAAGTTACGAAGGAGTTTATAAAACTCCAAAATATGCTCATATATCTGATGTTGTCTCAAGGATGTATTTTAAACCTAATGACGTTATTAAATATTTAAATAAGCATACTAAGAAGCCATTTATCCAAATTGAGTTTGCTCATTCAATGGGTAACTCTACTGGAAATTTCGATGAATATATGGATTTATGTAATAGATTTAAAAATTACCAGGGTGGATTTATTTGGGACTATGTTGATCAAGGGTTATTAATTAATAATAAAATTTGTTATGGTGGGGATAATTATGATTATCCTAATGATAACAATTTTTGTGCTAATGGATTGTTGCTTGCTAAACGAAATAAGACTGCTAAACTTAAAATTGTAAAGTATTTTTATCAATCTCTTAGATTTGAATTTCAAGATAATAAAGTTATAATTTTTAATGATAATTATTATAAAAACACTGCAAAAATCAAGTTTATTTATGAAATTTTAAAAGAAGGTGAAGCTATTTTTACTAAATCTTTTGAAAGTAATGTTCTTCCTAGAACGAATAAAGAAATAGATATTTTACCTAATATTAATTTCGATAATGATATAGATTATTTAGTTAGAATAAGAGCATTAGCTAAAGAAGATAATAATTATTTAAAACAAAATGATGAAATTGCTTTTGAAGAAAAATTTATTAAAGGTGATTTATTTACTTCGTTTTATAAAGAAAAAGTATATTCTAATAATAAAATTATTACTTATAAATCATTAAATCATCTAACAGTAGAAGTAAATAAATTAAAGGTTATATTTAATGGAATTGAAAATAATCTTGGTGGACTTGAAGCAATATATTATGATAACAAACAATATTTAATGAAGTTAATATTACCTACATTATTTAGAGCAAATATTGATAATGACCGTATAATTAATAAGTTTTTTACTTCTTTTTATTTTAGTAGTTCATTTTTTCCTTTATATAATCCAATGAAAAACGAAATTAAAATTATAAAAGAGAATAAAGACTATGTAATTATTAGAGTCATTTATAAAATGATTAATGCAATATTTTTTACTAACTTTATTATTGATTATAAAATCACTAATAGTGAAGAAATTATTGTTGAAGCTAAATATAAAACAAATAAATTATTACCACCACCTGATTTTATAGGATTAAGAATACCTATTAAAAATAAATTTAGTGAATTTAAATATTTAGGATTAGGAAAAGAAGATAATTATATTGATCGATATAAAGGAATTAAATATGGAATATATGAATCTAATTGTAATGATGAATATATACCTTATTCTATTCCTCAAGATTCAGGTAATCATCTAGGGACTAAATATATTAAAATTCCAATGAATGATCATTATTTAAATTTTTATTCTTTAGATAAATCCTTTGAATTCAAATTCATCCCATATAGCGAATTTGAACTAGAAATAAAAGAAAGAAATGAAGAATTAGTTAAATCAAAATTTAATTATTTAACTATTGCTTTAGCAAATAGAGGTGTCGGAGGAGATGATTCTTGGGGAGCTCCTACACATAGTAAATATTGCTTAAAAAAGAATAAATTATATTCTCTTAAATTTAAGATTTTTATTGATTAACAAAACTCTTGCAATAGACTTACAAAATTATTAGACTATTTAACTTGTAAGGCTATTTTATGCATTTTAAAAAAGTATTTCAAATTAAGCATCTTGAAATGGATTTAACTAGAGGTAGATTATTTTTTAAATTTGCTCTTTTTGCTTTACCCTTAGCTCTTACTACAATCCTTCAACTTTTATATACTACCGTTGACTTATGGTGTGTAACAAATTTTGGTGGTGGAAGTGTATCAATGAGCGCAGTTGGATCTAATACTGCTTTAATTAATTTAATCGTTACAGTCTTTGTTAATATGTCTATGGGAGCTAATGTCGCTATCTCACAAGCAAAAGGTGCTAATGATAAAGAAAAAGCTTCAAAAGTTTTACATACTTCATTGATTTTATCTTTATTTAGTGGACTTATTGTTGGTTTTACTGGCTTTTTCTTATCTGGGATACTTTTAAAAATAATGAATACTCCTATTTCTTTATTAGATAAAGCAACTGATTATTTAAAAATATATTTTATAGGTTTACCATTTTTAATGGTCTATAATTATGGCTCACAAATTTTAAGAGCTTTAGGAGATAGCACTAAACCATTATTGACATTAATTGTAGCAGGAGTTATCAATGTTGGTTTTGATGTTATTTTAGTAAAATATGCACATTTAGATGTAATAGGGGTAGCAATTGCAACTGTATGTAGTGAAGCTGTTGCCTCTATTATGACCCTAATTTTTTTATATTTTAATAAGGGTTTTGTTCGTTTAGAATTTAAAAAATTATTAGTTGATATACCATCATTAAAAGAAGTTTTAATAATTGGATTACCTGCTGGATTACAAGGATTAGCGTTTTCTATTCCAAACGTACTAATTCAATCAAGTTTATATTCAATTACTAATTATTCTATAAATGGAATTCCAATTTCACAAGATGAAATTGTTTCAGGAAGTAGTGCCGCTAGTCAACTTGAAAATTTTGCTTTTGCTATTGAAGATGCAATAGGTGTATCATTATGCACTTTTGTTGGGCAAAATTATGGTGCAAAAAAGAAGAAAAATATAAAAATAGCTTTTTGGATTGCTTTAAGTTGGGATTTTATAACCTGCATATTTATTGCTACACTTTTTATATCATTAGCGAATCAATTTCTTTCAATATTTATTACTGAAAAACAAGGAGTTATTCAATCTCATGCTATAGCTGCTGGTAAAGAAAGACTTTATATAATGATAATACCATATATATTTGATGGAATCATGATTATTTGTGGTGACTATTTACGTGGAATGAAGATTTCTTTACCTCCAGCAATTATCACTTTAATTGGTTGTACAGGACTTAGAATTGTCTTTTTATATACTTTATTTCCAATGTCTTATTTTCATACAATATTTTGGCTTTATGCAGCCTATCCAATAAGTTGGATTTTAATTGATATTTGTTATATTCCTATAGTTTTAATTTTACAAAAGAAACCATTTAAAGAACTAGATGAAAAGACTAATAGCGAATTAGTTTTACATTAATTTTTTTCTTTAATTGATAGAAAGCACCTTTATTTTACTAAGTAAAAAGTTTATAATAAAAGCGTTTTTAAAGGAGAAATTAAAATGTCTGACGTTAAGAAAACAATGCTTAGTGTAGATGGTAATACGGCTGCAGCTCTTGGTAGTTATAATTTTACTGAAGTTGCTGCAATTTATCCTATTACTCCATCAAGTCCTATGGCTGACCATGTTGATGTATATGCTAGCCAAGGAAAAAAGAATTTTTTTGGTAATGTTGTAAAAGTTTGTGAAATGCAAAGTGAAGCTGGCGCTAGTGGTGCTCTTCATGGTGCTTTACAAGGTGGTAGTTTAGCTACAACTTATACTGCAAGCCAAGGTTTACTTTTAATGATACCTAACATTTATAAATGGTGTGGTGAGTTACTTCCTGCAGTTATGCATGTATCTGCTAGAAGTTTAGCTACAAGATCATTATCTATCTTTGGTGATCACCAAGATATTTATGCAATTAGACAAACAGGTATTGCAATGCTTTGCTCACATAGTGTTCAAGAAGTTGCTGATTTAGCACCTGTTGCACATTTAATTGCAATTGAAGCAAGTTATCCTATGTGCCATTTCTTTGATGGTTTTAGAACATCCCACGAAATTCAAAATGTTGAATTTATAGATGATAAAGAATGGGAAAAATTATTAGATAGAAAAGCTGTTGAAGAATTTAGAGCTAGAGCATTAAATCCACATACTCATCCAGTAACTCGTGGTGGCGCTGAAAATGACGATATCTATTTCCAAGGTAGAGAGGCTCAAAATGCTCATTTTAATAAAGTAATTGATATTGCTGATAAGTATTTCAAGAAAGTTAGTGAACTAACAGGTAGAAATTATGCTCCATTTGTTTATGTTGGAGATCCTAAAGCTACTAAGGTTATTGTTGCTATGGGTAGTGTTACTGAAACTGCTCTTGAAGTTGTTACAGATTTAAATAAAAAAGGTGAACATGTTGGCTTAGTTAAAGTTCATTTATATAGACCATTTAGTGCTAAACATTTAGTTAATGTTTTACCAGATACTGTAAAAGAAATTGCAGTATTAGATAGAACTAAAGAAATGGGTGCTGTTGGTGAACCTTTATATGAAGATGTTGTTAGTGCATTAAAACTTGAAGGTAAGGATGTAAAAGTTATTGGTGGAAGATATGGCTTATCAAGTAGAGATACCCAACCAAAACATATCAAATCAGTTTATGATTTTATGTTAAGTGGTCATGAATTCCATGGTTTTACAGTTGGTATTAATGATGATGTCACTCATTTATCTATCCCTGTTGATGATGAATATGAAATCTCACACCATTATACAAGTTGCTTATTCTATGGTTTAGGAAGTGATGGTACAGTAGGTGCAAATAAATCATCAGTTAAGATTATTGGTGATGCAACCCATCAATATGCTCAAGCCTATTTTGCTTATGATTCAAGAAAATCAGGCGGAGTTACTAGAAGTCACCTTAGATTTGGTAAAGAACCAATTCATTCAACTTACTACGTTGAACACGCTAATTTTATTTCCTGTTCACTAGATACATATGTCTTTAGATTTGACATGTTAAAGAATTTAAAGAAAGGTGGAACATTCTTATTAAATACTGATATGGATGATGAAACTTTAATTAAATCTTTACCTAATCGAGTTAAATATCAATTAGCTACTAAAGGTGCTAAGTTCTATGTTATTGATGCAAATAAGATTGCTCTTGAAATTGGAATGGGTAGACATACAAATACAATTCTTCAAAGTGCATTCTTCTATTTAAATCCACAAATTATGCCATATGATGAAGCAAATAAGTGGATGAAAAAATTAGCTGAAAAAACTTATAGTAGAAAAGGTCAAGAAATTGTTGAACTTAATTATAAAGCAATTGATAAAGGAACTGAAGGTCTTAGAGAAGTTAAGGTTGATCCAGCTTGGGCTAAATTACCTTATAATAGAGAAAGACATGTTTTAGGTGATGAATATTTTGATACATATGTTGATCACATTAATAATCTTGATGGCTATGATATTCCTGTTTCTAAATTCACTGAATTTGAATTATTAGATGGAACAATGGAAGAAAATGTTACTTATAAAGAAAAAAGAAGTATCGCTGATAGAGTTCCTGAATGGAATAAAGATTATTGTATCCAATGTAATCAATGTGCTTTTGTTTGTCCACACGCTACAATTAGACCATTCTTATTAACTGAAGAAGAAGTTAATAATGGACCAGAAGGACTTAAAGATATAGTTAAACCTGCTATTGGTGGTCCTCAAGTAAAAGACTATAAATTCATCATTCAAGTTTCTCCAACTAACTGTGTTGGTTGTGGACTTTGTGTTAATGAATGTATGGCTAATAAGAATGCTAAGAGATTAGGCAATGATCATTTTGCATTAAAGATGGTTGAAGCAAAATCACAATTTGATAAAGAAAAGTATGCAACTTATTTATATAAGCACACTGAATATAAGACTAATTTATTCCCATTAACAACTGTTAAAGGTGTTGGATTCTTAATGCCTTATATGGAAATTAGTGGTGCTTGTGCTGGATGTGGTGAAACTCCATATTATAGATTATTATCACAATTATTTGGTAAAGATTTATTAGTAGCTAATGCAACTGGCTGTAGTTCGATTTATAGTGGTTCTACACCTTTAACTCCTTTCGTTACTGATAAAAATGGTAATGGTGTTGCTTGGGCAAATAGTTTATTTGAAGATAATGCTGAATATGGCTATGGTATGAGACTTGCAACAAATTATAAATTAATGCAAATAGCTAGAATTCTTGAAGCTGCTTTAAATAGCGATACTGTTGAAACTAATTTAAAAGAAACAATCAAAACTTATTTAGCTAATATGAAAAATAAAGATGAAGCTCGTAAGATTGTTCCTACTTTAGTTAAAGAAGTTAAAGAATCTAAAGATGAAGCAGTTAAAGAAGTCTTATTATTTGAAAGAGATTTAATTGATAAATCAGTTTGGATTGTTGGTGGAGATGGCTGGGCTTATGATATTGGTTATGGCGGACTCGATCACGTTTTAGCTAGTGAAGACGATGTTAATGTTATGTGCTTAGACACCGAAGTCTATTCTAATACTGGTGGTCAATCTTCTAAATCATCACAAACTGGTAGTATTGCTCAATTTACCGCTAGTGGTAAAAAGACTAGAAAGAAGAATTTAGCTTTAATGGCAATGAGTTATGGTACAGTCTATGTTGCTCAAATTGCTTTAGGTGCTAATCCAATGAAAGCTATTCAAGCTTTTAAAGAAGCTGAAAGTTATAATGGACCATCATTAATTATTTGCTACGCTCCATGTATTAACCAAGGTATTAAAGGTGGCTTAGTTAATAGTGTTCAAACTGAAAAAGAAGCAGTTGAATGTGGCTATTTCACAACATTTAGATATGATCCTCGTAAACTTGAACAAGGTAAGCCAGCTCTTGAACTTGATTGTAAAGAACCTGATTTTACGAAGTTTAGAGAATTTATCTTAAAAGAAACTAGATATTCACAACTTCCAAAGGTTAATCCAGAACATTATGAAGAACTTTTCACTAAGAGTGAACAAGCTGCTAAAGATAGATGGGAAAGAATTAAAAAGTTTGGCTTATAATTTATCTAAAAGTATCTAAAAATTTTAAAAAGGCGATTAATCTCGCCTTTTTTTAAAATTTAAAAAATTAAAAAACACTAGTATTTTAATTTAATTTAGTTTAAAATAATTTTGTAAAGGAAATTAAAATTATGAAAAATAAAATTTTATTAATAGCTTCTATATTTACATTTGGCTTATTTTCTTGTGCAAATGATGCTAAAGCAACAAACGTAAGTGAAGCACAATTTGTAGAACAAATTTCTAAAAATAAATTAGAAACATATAATGGTATTTCTTTAGGTGCTAAATTATCTTCTAATATTAATGCCTATTTAGCTAATTCTGATGAAAATGGTAAACTTAGTAAAATAGAAGGTAGTGATTTTAATGTTAAAATTGATGGTAATTTAAATGCTGCATTAAATGCAAAAACACCAAATGCTTATTCATTAAGTTCTGACGCTAAACTTAATATTGAATCAAATGAATCATCAAATAAATTAAATTTAGATAATGAATATCATCTTAATATTGATTTTGATGATAAAAATAATAATTATGTTATTGATACCAATATTGAAGGAATAGGTGAAAATGGTAAGGTAATTCCACCTAGCGAATTTGAAGATAATATCAATGATTATAAAAACAATATTCCTTCTGGAATAAGTAGTGAAACTTATTTATCAATAAAAAATGCTTTTAATTTTAGTAATGAAACAACAAAATATTTTACTTATAGTGATGGTGGATGTGGTTTTGAATATTCAATTAAATCTGATACCATAGTAGATTTCTTTGATATCAAGTGTGGTGGATCATATAAACTTAATATTAAAACGGATTCAAAAGGTTATTTTAATCAAGGACATATTGAAGTTAATTTTGAAAATTTAGCATTAACAATGGATCAAAATGTAGCGATCAATCAAAATAATAATGAAACTTCACAAAGTCAAACATATGTTTTTAGTGGAAGTGTTGAACTTGATTTAAATATTAATTTTAATTTTTAGCATCTTAAAACTTTATTAAATAAAATATGCATCCGATTTGGATGCATATTTTTAATTATTCTTTAATTTCTTTATTAATTAGATTATTTAAGCCATTATAAACGACATCGAAAGCTAATTTTCTAAATTCTTTAGTATCAGGTAATAAGCCTTTTAATATTTTTTCAGCATAATAGAAGATAACTCTCGTAATGTAATCCCATAAAAATAAATAAGTATCATTATCTAAATTATCTCCAAAAATCATTTTAGCATATACTAAAAATTCATCAGCTCTTTCGTTCTTACTAGTTGGATCAAATCCATAATAATGAATATATGAAATATAATATAAAGTTGAATTTCTTTCTTTAATGAATGCATCTAAGAAATAATTAAATACATCTTCTCTAGAAGCATTATTATTAATTAAAGGTAAAATTTCATCCATATATTTACGGTCAAAAGTAATTGCTATTTCATCAATTAATGAACGCATTGATGGAAAATAATTATAAATAGTGTGAGTTGAAATATCACATTTTTTCGCTAATTTACGTGCTGTAATACAATAAACACCTTCATTTGCGCCAATATTTAAACCTTCAATTAAGATTCTTTCTTTTACGTTTTTTAATACTCTAAATGCCATAATCATATTAAATAATATTTCACTAAATTTGTAAAGTATTTAAATTAAAAAACCTAAATTATTAATTAATTTTATCAGTCAATATAAATAATTTATGTATTGTAATAAAAAAGCATTTTTTTAAAAATAATTGAGTTTTAAACACTTAATTTTAAATATATTACAATAATTTATATTTTTATATGTCAATTGTTGCTATATTAATAAAATAAATTAAAAAAATGTAACGATGTGAAACTTTTAAAAATTATTTTTTTGAGTATAATATTTACGTTAATGGAGAAAATTATGAAAAACGTAAAAATTATTATATTAACTACTTTATTAGGATTTTGTATTAGTGGTTGTGATAATAAACTAGAAGGTGTTCAAAAAACTATTAATGATTTATATAATGAATTAAGTAATAGCTATCGAGTTAGTGGAAGTATTAATGAAGTTTATAATAAAAAAGTTACTACTTCAACTTTTAATACATTTATTACTAATGATTCATATCACTATGATGTAGTTAATGGTAATAAAGAAAAAGGCGAAGTAAATTATTTTAAAACTGAGGATAATTATGTCGGTGAATATTTATTAAATAAGGATAATGAAGTTACCTTAAATAAAGCAACAACAAGTGATGGAGATTATATGGGTTGGGCTTATGTTTCTAATCCATTTTTAGATAGTACGAGTGATTCATCTTTTTTTAGTAAAAAAGATGATAAAACATATTTTTTAGATTTTTCTAAAGATAATGATACCAATAATAATCGATATCAATCAGCTAGAAATTTTGTTAGTAAATTAGCTATATTAAATATTTCAGTTTTTGATACATTTACTTTAACTTTATCTAATTCAAATTTAACATCAATTTATATTAAATCTAAAGAAGTAAGTACAACTAATAATGTTACCATTTATTATGAAGTTAATATGACTATTGATAGTGATAAAACTTTAAATAATGAAGCATATAAATTAGAGCCTCTTAAACATGAAGCATATCACGATGATTTATTAAATGCTTTTAATTATATGTTTAATAATGGTTTTAGTGTTAAAAGAGTAGCTCTTGTTAATGGAACTAAATTTAAAAATATTGATGGTTATTTTAATAATAATCTTATATATTATGTTGATCCTAATAATAAAAGTGATTTTACTAGTTTAATATTAAAAGATGATGGAGTTCACACAATAATTTATGAAAATGATACTTATTACTATGAAGAAGAAGTACTAAGTTATGATGATAATGAAATTAAATCATTATCATCATATTTACCAACTAGAGAAGTTCCAGTAGAAGGATTTATTTATAATAAAGAATCTAATAAATATGTATTAAAAACTAATAATTTAGTTAATGCTGATAAATTTACCTATTATTTTGATCCAATTATGGATCTAGATGAAGCTAGTTATTCAATTATTTATGATGAAGTAGAATTAACTTTAGATGAAAATAAAAGAATAAGTGAAATTAAATCAATTTGTAATAATGATCAATCTG
>DJQS01000007.1 GCA_002438785.1 Caryophanales bacterium UBA6380
GGATGAAGAAATATAACGATAACCTAGATTTATTTTAGGATTTAGATCACCTAATCAAAAAGAACTTGAAAGTTTTAAGGTAATATATCAAAATACTGGTGAAATCAGATGTACTAAATGTTTCACATCAATTGTTAACTAACAAAACATACACAAAAAGATGGCTACTCTTATTGAAAAAAAAGAAAAAATATCTTAAACTAAAGAAAAAAGGAGTGGGCTTATGTATAAAAAATCATTTAAATCTTTTTTAATTCCTATAATTGCAGCTTTAACGTTTAGTACTAGTTTTTTAGGTGTTAATCAAAGTATTGAATTTAAACAAGAAAAAAGTACTAATGCTAGAAAAGAAACAGATAATGGTTTTAAAATCAACTTTAATAATTTACTTGAAAACTATACTACAAATTTAATCAGTCTAGATATTTCAGTAAATAATGGTAAAATTGATAATTTTTATATAAAGGGAGGAATCATCAACAATTCAGTAAAAGATGAAGATAGTATAAGTTTAAATATTTCCATTGAAATCACTGATGAAAACGCTGAGTTAACTATTGACGCAATTGATATCGACGGAATTGAACGCTCTGATTCAATTTATTTTGTAAAAGATGATTCAAATATATTTACTAGTAAAACTTCTTTAAATCAAGCAAAGATTTCTGTTGCACGAGATAAGCTTTCTAAAAATTTAATTAATAATGAAGAATTTAAACATTATAAAGAGTTAGTATATGAGAAATCATTAAGTAATAATCTTGTAACGCTAAAAGATAGTAGCAATATTAAATTAGATGCTCAAATAAAGTGGGAAGATTTATATTCTGTTGAACATCCTTTAGCCTATACTTATGTCGAATTGCAAAAAAGAACATATATAGGTTCATCCTATGATTATCCATATTTTGATCAAAGCGTGGCATATGGTTACACTGATAAAAATGGACAAATAAATTTTGATTATACTAACACAGACACTTTATATGATAAGTTTGGATACTATATTAGAGTTTATGCGCAAGGTGTAAATACTAAAGTTGTTGATAACACAGAAGAAAGTGTATATTACTGGAACTCGGAAATCGCTAATGGTTTAACTAACGGTGAACTTTATTATAGACCTGTGATAGATATGACTACAGATCTTGGTAAGGCTTTTCAAGTTTCACAGGCCATAATATATGGAGCAAAATATGCTAATGTATTAAATGGAGGAACCGATATATCAGATTGCACTTTAATTCTTGATGATGAAGGTGCGTATTATATGCCAAGTTCAAGAGAGATACACATTGACTTCTTGGCAAATGAAGATGGCAATTATGTGACACGTCCTAAAGGTTATGAAGATTGGGATGTTATTTTACATGAGTATAGTCATCACATACAAAATTATTTTGGTAATATAGATAACAGTCCAGGAGGTAGTCATTATATCAACACTAATAATGCTGATGATAGAGTAAACGGAACGCCGACATCTTCGAACAAAATAAATGGAATTAATCTTGCTTGGGGTGAAGGATGGGCAACTTATAATGGTCAAATGATCCAGGATTATTTTTCAGATGAGATTTCCACTGTAAAATATACTTGTGATTCAGAATACAACGCTAGTAATGGTGTACAGTATAGTCTATTGGATTATGGTTATAAGGGTGCTACTCCAAAGGGAGAGGCTAATGAATGCGCCATATCGCAAATATTATACAAATTAGCTGATAGTAGAACTGATGAATATGATAATTTTGGTTACGGTGATACTTTTTTATGGAAACTTGTAAAAAATAATTCGATAAAAACATTTAGCCAGTTCAATACAAAATTAAATAATTCAGTTTCTGAAGCTACTATGTTTAAACTAGGTAAGCTTTATGCAAGATATAGTATATCTCCAACAAATTTAGTTTTGAGTTATGGAAATTTTATTGATGCATTACCAACATTTGAATGGACTGGAAATGGTGGAAGTAAATATTTTTCTAATGATACTTTTTCATTAACATTTAAAAATGAGAGCAATGTTACTTTATTTACTCAATCTTCAATAAAAGACACAAAATATACATTGACAAAAAGTCAATGGGACTTAGTAAGAAATTCACCTGGCAATTCTTATTATGTTTATATTAAAGGGTCTGCAAACGCTTATTACTCGACTGGGCCTTATTACTCAGAATTGTTTAATTTCGCAAAGCCAACTGAATTTTTAACAAAATACCAAATAACTCCAGCTGATTATGGGTTCTGGGAATCATATGTTACTAGTGAAGTTAGTCAATCGGTTACAGTTGGTGATTTGTCATTTAATACAACTAGGTATAGATGTGGATATATTGAGGAGGAATATATCAATCTTTCCCCAAGACGAGGTGATTATAGAAAAGCATATCTTGAATATGAATTTTCTAAACCAGTTTACAGAGTGGAAGTAGCTATGGCTTTTTGGAGTGATGATGAAAGGTATGATGCTACTGGTAATTCTGCAATTGCTGAATTTAATTATAAAAATATAAATCAAGGGTCTTGGGATGATCATTCAATTAATTTGTTGGATAAAAATTTACCAGAAGATAGAACCAAACCTATTACCTTGATTTTTGATATACCAGAAGGAACGAAAGAATTTAGATTCTATGCAGAATTTTTAACTGTATCTGGCACAGTTGATAGGAATAAAGGAAGAATTTGTATTGGTAATATGATTGTTACTACGGAGGCCTAATTATGAAAATAAAAACAAAACTTTTATGTATTCCAATATTATTGCTTTTAGGTTGCACTTCGTGTTCTGTTTCAAATGGTTCGAACGGTAGTAGTGAAAATGTAGGAAATACTGAAAACAACTCTAACGATGGAAAAACTATTTATGAAAAGGACGGAATAATTAAAAGCTCAATAGATACTAATGCGCCTACTCTTGGTTATTATTTTGCTTATGATACTTTGTCCTCGGTACCATTTGGAACAAGTAAACTAAATTTAAATATTCATTTAGGTCGTGCAACCCATATTAAAGATTTTAATGTGATAGCTACTGATAGCAACACAGAACAAATTGACACAATTTCCTCGAGTGATATTGAAAATTATCATTTTAAGGTAATTGCAGCTTTAGAAAATAAAGACGATAAAAGCGAAAAGATAAATTTAGGGGAGATATCAATTGATCCTAATGAGTATTTGCTAAATGATAAATATGAGATTAAATATTATGATGTTAGTTATGATGATAAGTCAGAACAAAATATTGTCTTTAAAAATTCCGAAACTCTTCCTATTGATTTAACTAAACTAAAATTTGATGAAGGTAGATGGGTTATCTACTATGTTTCAATTAAATTTATAGCTATTAATAATCAATCAAACGCAGCATATTTAATAGCAGACAATTGTAAGTACTTATTTCATAAATATGATAATACAAAAGAAAATATTTTATTTAGTAGTTTCCGCTTTGATGAAGAAATTAAACCTGGTGGAATCAAGAATAATGGCTGGATAGTTGAATAATCTATATATAAAAACTTATTTTAATTTAGAGCTCTTAATTGGGCTCTTTTCTTTTACTCAAATTTTAAAAAAAAGGAGGAGTTTTGCATGATTTTTAAACGAAAAAAGAAGAAATTAGATAACTTTAATTCCATCGGACTGATAAAAGATATAACTCTTCCATTAGTGCCATTTGGTGATAAGATAACAAATTCTGATGTCGTGCTTGTGTGTATTGATAGGATAGCGAGTCAATGTGCAAAGTTAAAAGCTAGGTGCATTAAAAAAGATGAAGATGGAATAGCGACTGAGAGGAAATCAAACCTCTCTTTTTTATTGAAGTCAAAGCCTAATGATTTTATGACACCTTATCAATTTATATACAAAATTGTAAGTTTGCTTTTACTTAATGACAATGCTTTTGTGTATCCGCTTTATGATAAAGATACGCTCGATATCAAAGCTCTTTATCCTTTAAATCCGATTCTAGTTGAACCTATCGTAGATGAAAGTGAAAGTTATTATTTGAAGTTTTACTTTGAAAATGGTGAGTCTTATATCTTACCTAAAGAAAACGTCATTCATTTAAGAAGGTTTTATAGCTCAAGTGATATCTTTGGTGGTAATGGATCTAGTTCAACTCATGAAGCCTTTTTAAAGACACTAGGAATCAATGATGCTTTACTTCAAGGAGTAGAAAAAGCGGTCTTTAGTTCTTTTCAAATTAAAGGAATTTTAAAGCTCAATGGTTTACTTAAGGAAGAAGACAAAAACAGGGCGGTTGAGGCGTTTAACAGGGCTTTAGAGCCAAGTGGTGAGAACAAGTCGTCAATTATACCTATGGACTTAAAAAGCGAATACACGCCGATTTCTGTTGATCCTAAAGTTGTAGATCAGGAGACTTTAGATTTTGTGCAGTCTAAGATTTTAGATTACTTTGGAGTGAGTAAAGAGGTATTTGCAAACTCCTATAATGAAGAGCAGTTTAATTCTTTTTATGAAGCGACGATTGAACCATTAGCCATTCAATTAAGTGAAGCATTTTCAATAGGACTTCTTACGGATAACGAACTTAAAAATGGAAACGAAATCGTCTTTTATTCAGAGCGTCTTCAATATGCTTCTTGGCAAACAAAAGTCAGTGCCATTGAAAAGCTGATGGGGCTTGGCCTTATGTCAATTAATGAATCAAGAGCCCTCTTAGGTTTAGAACCGATAGAAGGTGGCAATAAGAGACTTCAATCTTTAAATTATGTGGATTCAGATAAAGCCAATAAATATCAAATTGGTGAAGAAGAAAAGGAGGAAATAAACGATGAATCTAATCAAGGAAACAAGACAAGCGACGATTAATCTAACAAGTGATGAGAATAAAATGATCCTTGAAGGTTATGCTCTTGTCTTTAATCAAGAAACTTTAATAGGGGACAGTAAGCGTGGCTTTAGAGAAATGATTATGCCTGAAGCATTAAAAAACACGGCAATGAAAGATGTACCGCTTAAATATAACCATATGGATAATTTTCTAGTCATTGCTAGGACGAAAAACGGCTCTTTAAAACTCGATGTCGATGAGCACGGATTAAAAATAAGAGCTGAATTAATCGATACTCAAACTAATAAGGACATCTACAAGATGGTTCAAAATGGACTACTTGATAAGATGTCTTTTGCTTTTACAGTTAATGCTCAAGAATGGGATAGAAGTAAAGATGTCCCTCTTAGAAAAATCACATCGATCGAAAGGTTATATGATGTGTCTATTGTTGATATTCCTGCCTATGATGGCACTTCGATATATTCTCGCTCTCTTGATTTAGTGGAGTCTGAATTAAGAGCTATGGATTTAGAAAAGCAAGAAAAAGAGAAAGCCCTCATCAGGTCAAGAATAAAAATTAAACTAAAAACGGAGGTAAAATAGAATGAATTTAGTTTTAAGAAAAAAAGAAATTGAAGATAAATTAAGCGAAATTAGAGGCTTAGTCGATAAAGAAATGGATATGAGTAAACTTGAAGAGATGGAAAAAGAAACCGATAAACTTCAAGAAGAAAGAATGATGATTGAAAAGAAAATGTCACTTAATGCGAAGACTGAAATGCCAGTTATTAGTGTTTCGAGTGACAAAGAAAAAAGAGAAGCCTTAGAAAAAAGAGGTAAGGACTTATTAGAATCAAGAATCATAAAAGTTTCTAGTGAAGAAGTATTGCTTCCTAACCATGTCGATGAAACCTTAGCTCCTTATCCATTTAAACCTGTCAGTGAACTTGTCGATAGAGTTCATACCCTTAATTTAAAAGGTGGCGAAACATACACTAAATCGTTTGTTAAATCTTATGGAGTTGCAGGAACTACTAATGAAGCAGAACCTTATACAGAAACCGAGCCAACTTATGGTTATGTTGTTATTCCTAAGGTTAAAATTACAGCCTATACGGAAGTTACTGAAGAGTTAGAAAAGTTACCTGCTATTAATTATCAAGCTGAGGTATTAAAGAACATCAATATTTCTCTTCGTAAGAAAATCTCTCAGCAAATCATTAATGGTGATGGAACAACTAATGCCTTTACTGGTATCTTCTCTGATAAGGCTGAGGCATTAAAAGATCAAGCAGATTTAGAGATTGAGACAATTGATGAAAACACACTCGATGATATTATCTTTGCTTATGGTGGAGATGAAGCGATCGAAAATGGTGCTTGTTTGATTCTTAATAAAAGCGATTTAAGAGCCTTTGCTAAACTTAGAACGAAAGAAGGAAGAAAGGTCCATGCTATCGACTATGTAAATCAAACTATCGATGGTGTTCCTTATGTCCTTAACTCTAACTGTGGAGCTTTAAGTGATCCAGCAACTAGTGAAGGTACTTATTGTATTGCATATGGTTCTTTAACGAACTATGAAGTACCAATCTTCTCGAATATCGAAATCGGTAAATCCACTGACTATAAATTTAAAGATGGCATCATTTGCTATAAGGCTAGTGTATTTACTGGCGGTAATGTTATCGGATATAAAGGCTTTGTAAGAGTTAAGAAAAAAGCGTCAACCACACCTAGTGTAGAAGAGTCAAATTCTAACTAATGATTCTTGATTTAGTGAAAGAGTCCCTAGGGATAGTAGAATCTAACCATGATGTAGATAATGAGCTCAATGCTTTAATTGAAGCAAGTAAAGAGCTACTAAGGTCAAGTGGAGTCAGTGAGAAGTATCTTGTTGGCTCTCTTGATCCTCTTATCAGTTCATTTATTTTGATTTATGTCACTACAAGTTTTGGCTATAAGAGTGATGGCAGTTTAAAAGAGTTACCTAAGCATTTTGATTTTTTGCTTAAACAGATAGCTTTAACAAAACATGATTAATGCATTTACTTTAAAGGTAACTCTTTTCAATGTCGAAACAAGTGCTGATTCTTATGGTAAGCAAAAATATCAAATAAATGAAGAGAGTACCATCATGGCAATGGAAACGAATATCACTAGAAGCGAGTTTTATGAAGCAAGTAGAAGTGGCTATAAGATTTCTCGTGTGATTAGAATAAATAACTTCTTGTATAAAGGTCAAAGGTTTATTGGCATAGATAAGAAAATCTATAAAGTGATTAAAACTTACCAGTTATCGCATTTGCTCGAACTCACCTTAGAAAATACTTCATTAAAGGAATTAGAAGGATGGCTAGTTTAGATGACTTTGTTGATGAGATTTCTTCTTTAATTGAGAGCTCATTAGATTTTGATAATGAAGTGGATGAGATTATGGAAGATACCGCTAGAGATATTATTGAAGATATTAAAAGCAATGCTCCAATTGGTAAATCTAAAGAGCACTTAAAAGATAGTTTCACTTATTTAAAAGAAGGAACGAAAGTGCATAAAAGCATAACGATCTATTCTTCGAGTAAAGGAAGACTTGTCCATTTAATTGAGTTTGGCTTTATTCATCGAAGCGGTAAGTTTGTTAATGCTCGACCATTTTTAAGACCTGCTTATGATAAGAATGAACCGAAGATGGAAACTAAAATCAAGGAGGCAATTAAGAATGCAACTAGAAAATCTTAAAGCAATATTAGAGAGTATCACACCTACCTTTTATGGAAGTTATAGTCCATCGATGGTTGAAGAAGAGCTCTCTAATTTTATTGTTTTCACTCGAATAAATAGCTCATTTAAGACTTATTTTGATGATAGGGAAGCAATAAGAGTGACACATTATCAGGTCAATTTAATCACTATAGATTTAAAGACCATGGATACTCTTTCAAAGAAACTCGAAGAAACTCTTAAACAAAATGACATATCTTTTACTCTTACAAGCGAATATATAAACGATAACGACACAATAAATACAGTCTATGAAATAGAAATGGAGGAATTTATAGATGGCTAATAAAATAACTTTTGGATTACGTAATGTTCACTATGCTTTGGCAACTAATGATGGTGAATCTTGGACTTTTGCTACACCTAAAGAGTTAATCGGCGCTCAGGAATTCTCAACTGAGATGGTTGGTGGAACAAGTCAAGTCTATGCTGATGATAAGATATTTCACACTTTAGTTTCTAATAGTGGAGCAACCATTACATTAAAATTAACTGAACTATCTGACGAGTTTAAAAAGGATATTTTTGGCTATGTTGAAGATAGCAATAAAAACTTAATTGAAGTCACTAATGCTGAAGTGAAGACTTTTGCTTTAGGTTATGAGATTCAAGGTGATAGTAAGGCTAGGAGAGTGTGGTATTTCTTATGCACGGCAACCCCAGTCGGACAATCAACGAAATCGAAAGCCGATAGCATTGAAGCAAATAGTGTCTCTTTAACTATTACTGCTCGACCAATTGAAATCAACGATAAAGAAGTCTTAAGAGTTATCGCTTCAAAAGGTGATACAAACTATGAGAACTTCTTTAAAACTGTAACCTTACCAACTTTAGGAGCTTAAGTCTATGGAAAAAGTAGTAGAAATTGGTAGTGAAAAGCTCGTTTTAAGATCATCTCTTTACTCCCTTATCAATTATCGTAATAGGTTTGGAAGCGAGCTCTTTAACGACATCAAAAAAATAGAAGAGGTCAAAGAAAATAATATCACAGAAGTCTTGGAAGTAATTTTTAGGATCGTTTTCATTTTAACTAATCCTAAAGATGGTGAGACTTTTGATGATTTCTTGAAGAGATTTGATTTAGGAATTTTAAGTGATGTTAGCTTGCTTCAAAGACTTTCAAATGCGATTGTTGAACTCTTAAAACCCGATAACAAAGGAAATAAAGGAGAGACGTTTCGAAGCGAGTAAGCATTCGTTTACAGCAAATATAATTTTTAATTTAGGTAAATTAGGCTTATCGATTGATGATAGCAGGTACTTTGATATTTCTACATATGTTGAGCTTATCCAAATTGAGCGAGAAATACATGGTGAAGAAAGTGGAAATAGAAGAGCAAGTCAAACAGATATCGATAGGTTTTTTATTTAGAAAGGAGGTATTATGGCAGAGACTATAAGAGGAATAAACATCAAATTAACTCTCGATGGTAAAGATTTACAAAACGAACTTAACAATATTAAAGCCAATTTAAAAGAACAGCAAAAAGATTTAAAAGCCATCAATACCTCTCTTCGCTATGATTCTTCTAATGTCGATTTATGGAAGAAAAAACAAGAGACATTAAACTCTATTTTAGAAACCACGAAGAAGAAACTTCAAAATCAAAATGAACAATTAGAAAAAGCTAAAGAAGCCTTAAAGGTTGGCGAGATATCAGAAAAAGAATATAACCAGTTAAGAAGAAACGTTGAATACACGGAAGCTGACATTTCAAAGTTAAATAATGAGCTTAATAAAACAAGTGAGAAAATTAACTCTTTAGGTAGTGTTGACCTTTCTAAACTTTCTAAATTAGGCACGAACTTAACTAAATATGTGACTGCTCCTCTCATTGGTGCATTTACAGCTTTAACGACCTTGACTGTGAAAAGTGCTGAAACTGCTGATGAATTAGGTGATTTAGCTCAAAACTTAGGAATCTCAGTAAAATCACTTCAGGAGTGGAACTATGTAGCTAAACTTTTAGCAGTCGATAACGAGCAACTTCAAAAGGCTTTTATCAAAACGAATTCTCTTTTAGGTGATTTAGCAAGTGGTAATACATCAACTGCAACATCAGCTTTAGAACAGCTAGGAATAACCTATGATAAATTAAAAGGGAAGAGTGTAGATGAAGCCTTTAATATTATCCGTAATGCCCTATCTAGTTTAGAAGATGAAACTTTAAGAGTTGGCATAGCTAATGATATTTTTGGCGATAAAATTGGCACTGATTTACAACAACTTTTATCCGCTTCAAGTCAAGAAATAGAGAATTTTAAAAATGAGTGTCTTTCTTTAGGGATTATTACTGATGAAGAGGTGAGAAAAAGTGCAGCATTCAACGATGAATTAGATCGAGTGAAACAACAGCTTCAAACATTAGGTGTCGAAGTCGCTCAAATTTTACTTCCTATCTTAACTGAGTTTTTAGGTTATGTAAAAGAGAGTCTTATTCCAAAAATCAGTGAATGGGCAAATAAGCTAGCCAACATGAATGACACTACAAAAAAGACCATTTTAGTGATTGGTGGAATGATTGCGATTGTTGGTCCAGCGATTAAGATAGTGACAGCTTTAGTGCCTGTAGTAAAAGGTTTATCGACTGCTTTAACTAGTGTTGGAACAAGCGGATTTTTTGCTGGAGAAGGAATAAATGCTGCCACTTTAGGAATTGGTGCTTTAATCGCTTTACTCGTAGTTGCTTTATCTCAATCAGAGACTTTTAAAGAGATCATTGGAGAAATTGGAGAGCTATTAGTTCAAATCATCGAACCTATCTGGGACATCATTGAGACAGTTGGAGAAGCCTTAATGCCAATTATTGATTTGGTAATGGAAGTAATAAATACATTAATGGGACTTTTACAGCCTTTATTAGATACGCTTTTGTTACCAATTAAAGTCGTACTTGATGTTATAGGAAGAATAATCCAAGCCTTAAATCCAGCCTTAAAACTGATAGCAAATGTAATTCAAAGAGTAATCGCACCAGTCCTTGAGATGCTCTATGCGATTTTAGAACCTATTTTTTCTATATTAAACGCCATCATTGAAGCGGTTGAGTGGATTATTGATCATACTGTCGGCTGGCTTATGGATCTTTTTGATTCAGCAGTTGATTGGTTTAAAGATACATTTCATCTTGGTGGTAATTCAAATAGCTCAAATCAAACTACGAATAACACAACAAATAATGTCACGATCAACACGAGTTCTAGTGAATTTGATGTCGATTCAGTCAATGAAGCCTTAGGAGGTAATTATCTATGAGAAAGTTTTATTTACAAAATGAGAAAGGTGAGATTTTTTATTTTGATTACCATTCTAAGGTTCTCATTTCCAGCGTCTCAGGTTTAGGCTTTGAAAAAGAAATCACTTACTTTGATTATGATAATCTCTATAAGAAAATCGAAGAGAAGAATCCTCAACAAGAGATTGCTTTTAAACTTGTATTTTTAGAAAATTATAAGGGTTTTAAAGGGTTTTTGAAATTTATTGAGGATTCTAGTGAACTTGTTTTATATTACACGAGTGTCGACACTAAATACACTTATGTTGAGATTGAATCCTTATCAAAAACTCAAATTGAAGGTGGAGCATTGACTTCGGATTTAAAGATGAAGAAGCTCTCTTATTGGTATAAAGATGTCGTTAGCGATGTAGTAATCAATGTCTCTAGAACTGGTAAGATTTATCCTTTTACTTATCCTTACACTTATAGCAACTCTTCAAAAGGAAAATTAGAGATTACAAATAATGGATATGCACCAGCTCCTTTAAAGATAATTATTGAAGGTGATGTGAATAATCCAGAAGTGATTGTTACTAAGGACGGAATTGAAGAAGCTAAGTTAAAAATATATTATGAGTCATCTAATTGTAGGATAGTGGTTGATGCCTTTCCTACTCGACAACAAATCACCATCACTGAAAATGAAGAAACCATCGATGCTTATGAATATCAAGATTTCTCATGTGATAACTTTATCTTTTTAAGTAGAGGTAAGCATGAGATTACTTTTATTCCAAACACTGAGACTACGCCTAAATGCTCAATTACGATGATTGAAGGATACTTAGGAAATTAGATATGAAACTTATATTTTTAGATAGAGGCACCTTAACATATAAGGATAACGCTTATGTCTCGAATGAGTTTGAAATCATCATTGATAGCGTAGTCAAACAGAAGTCGAATTTTGTCGCTAACAAAGAAAAGATCAATGCTAGTGTCGGTGATATTGTGGTTTTAAAAGAAGGAGAACTCTCTTATATTGGAATCTTACAATCGATCACTCAAAATAAAGATAAAACAAGCAAAATACAACTTAATGACTTTAAAGAAATATTTAATATTGAAGTTCCGATTTCTTCCTTTTCTGGTGATATTTGCTTATTACTAGCAAACACCATAAAAAAAGCATTCATTGAAAATAGCGATGATAAGCAAAATCTAAAATATCTTAGAATTAAGCAATTATCTAGTGTAGAAGGTAACTTAAATTATAATGATGACACTTTGATTAAAATTGAAGACTTGATTGAAATGGTGAGTAAAACTTATGGCATCATTTTGCATTATAAAGTTAAATTTTTAAGAGGAAGATTTGTAAATATTGAAATCATCATACAAGAAGAAAGTCATCTAGTTAAACTGCGACACGACTTTAAAGCGATCAGTAATTTAACAATTAAAGAGAGCGAAGATAACACAGTTAATAAATGCATCTTTTATCCGAAAGCTGATAATGAAACACATAAGGATGAGAGATGTTTTTATTTGCTTAAAGATGGAACTATAAGTGAAGATAAGGAAAGTGAAAATCGATTTAATTACGTCAATGTCTACTCTGCTTTTTATGCGGATAATGAATATGAAAATTTAATAACAAAAGCACAAGAGAAGATGATTAATTCTAGTCAAGATCATCAAATAACCTTTGAACTTGATGGAACTAATAAAATCTTCATTCCTTTAGCGAATATTTTTGTTGGGTATTTTATTGAGTTCTATGCTCCAAAAAGAACCTATATGACAATGCTTACTCAGATTAAGTATAAGAACACTTTTTCTAGTTGCACCTTGACTTTAGGTGAGCAAAGAAACTCGCTAACTGACAAAATTAAAATGCTAAGTAAAGGTGGTCAAGATAGTGGAACGACCATCAATGTATCGACAAATTTAGTAAATTTAGATGGAGGACAATACTAATGGCAGTAACAAAATTAACCTTTGATGAAGCGCTCAACACGGCAAAAAACGACGCTTATTTCAATTGGTATTTAACAAATAAAACAAATGGAATATTTAAAGATTTAGGTAATGCTTGTGAGGCAAGTGCAAGTAATGGAAGTATCACCTTTAAAGATGGCTTTGTTTCAGTTTATGGAAGAAGAGTATATATCGAAAACGGCACATCGATCACTATTACTTTAAATGAAACTAAGAAAGGCTACGTGGTTTTAAAGGTAGATACAATCAATAACAAAGCTGAGATTTTACTTCACGAAGGAACTTCAAGTAATTATCCTACTCTTACTCAAGAAGACTTATTAGAGCAGGACGGAGTGTTTGAATTACCACTCGTAGGCTACTCTAAAACAACAACTACGCTCACTTTAGATAAGTCTTGCATCTCTTATATTTCTACGAATAAAGAAGAATTAACAAATACGAGTGAGAAGTTATCGGATGCATTAAAACAAGAAGTAAACACTTTAAACTCGACGATTAAGTCAAAGCAACATGGACTTCAATATGTCGTTTTCTATCAATATAGCAGGTCAAACAACACGATAAAGTTTGATATAACCAGTGTGATGAGTAAAGATTCGGTCATTCTTTCCTTTGCTTTTTGTAATAACATCATTTCTATTTCTTTAGATTTATTAAAAGGGACTACGGCGATTAGTTTTGGCTATCGTTATTTAGGAACGGACTATCAAGGATCCATTGAGCGTAGTGGTAACTTTTTATTCATCACGGTTGAAGAGTCAACTCATAATATCAAAAAACTATATGCACATTTTTAGGAGGAAAAAATTATGGCAACAATACAACTTAGAAGAAAAACTACATCAGGAAACGGTCCACATATCGGTAGTACAGGATCAGTAAAACAAGGTGAGCCATTAATCGATTTAAATGGTGGTAATCTTTATATCGCTAAAAAAGATAAAACGGCATCAAGTTCAGCACCTTTAGCAGTGACTGATTATTTTGAATTCGTTAATAAAGATAAATTGATCGGCATGATTGAAGATGCTACAACAGCGTTAGAACTTGGCACAGCTTCAAGATTTAATGTAGGAGATGCAGAAGGGTGTATTCCTTATGTTCATAGTGATGGTTACCTTTCTCCTGATATTATTCCAAGCATCGCTATCACTAATACCTTTGTGGCTAACTCTGATAGTGAAATGATCGCTTTATCAAATGCTGAGGTCGGTGATATTTGTATTCGTAACGACCTATCAAAGACCTTTATTTTAAAATCTAATCCTTATAACACTCTTTCAAACTGGACTGAACTTAAAACCCCAGCTGATAAGGTTAGCTCAGTAAATGGTAAGACTGGAGCAGTGAATATTTCTCTTAGTGAGTTAGGAGGCGTTTCAACATCAACGTTTAATACCCACGTAAATAGCAATAAACACTTAACCGATGCTCAAGTTCAACTCTTAAGTCACATCTATTCCTCTGAAATTGATACTAGTGCTGGAAGTGTATTTATTAGCCAACAAGAGTTTAGAGATAATGCTATCACAAATGCCATCATGGTTAACTTTGACGTTCATGAATTTTATGAATCCTTCTTTGTTAAAAAGTTTTATTTAGCTATTGATGGCACTAAGGTGTATCATCCTGGCTCAACGATTGATGGAGGTACTTATTAATGGCAACTATCATGATCAAAAGAGGTCTTAGAGTACCAACAACTACCGCCTTAACGAAAATGGGAGAGATGGCAGTTAATTATCAAACAGGATACGTTTATATTAGATGCATTAAGGGAATAATGTGTATAAATACGAATACACTATCGACTACGACAACAAGTAGTGCAACATCATAGGAGGATAGAATAATGGCGATTATTAAAAAATTAGAGTCTAGTTTTGGCGTGGATTTAAATTACCATAGGATTACAAATATTTCACTTAATGCTTTGGATAAAGAAGTGATTATCTGCGTCGGTTCATATTTAGATAAAGAAAAAAGAGATAAGGGGTGTGATCCAATTGATAGCATAGACATTCTGGTGCCTAAAGAGGACTATCAAAACTTTTTTACAGGTAATGTTTTAGAAGTTGGCTATAAGTGGTTAAGAGAAAATGTAGTCGGATTTGAGGAGGCTATAGATGATAAATGAGTTAACTTTAAAAAGAGATGCCTTGCTTAAAAACATCGATAAAAACAAAATCGCTAGAGACATAAAAGGTATCCTTCCATCAGTTGAAGTGATGTTTATCTATTTTGGTGGAAGCGTTGCCTATAACAGCTTTGTTGGTGATAAGAGCGACTTTGATTTAGTAGTCTTTGTAGATGGATTTCACAAGGTCTTTCAAACAAGTTATAACAATATGGATTTATTCATCTATCCAAAAAATGCTATTACTGAACGCTATAACAAAGATAACGATTATCCATTTTATAAGCAATGTTTTCTCGATGATGTTTTATCTCTTCCTGCCACATTAGTTTATTTAAATCCGAACTACGAAAAAGAATATAACGAATTCAAAAATAAAGATTTTAATGGGGTTTTGCATGGCTTTTTAGATAATTTCTATAATTACCACATGTTTTGTTTTAACGGATTAACAGAAATGGCTAAGAAATTTTATCACGTTATAAGAATGAAAGGACAAATCGAAAACTATAAAAAGACAGGTAAGTTCACTCTTGATATCGCCCCTGAATATTATAAAGAAATGATGGATTTAAAACTCCATTACGATGATAAAAATAGAAAAGATGAATTCTTAAAGAAAATAGAAGAATACTTAAAAGATATATATGAATTTAAGGAGGTGTTAACTTATGGATAGTTCATCAATCGCCTTAACCATCATCTCAGTGCTAGGGACAATCTCTAGCATTTTATTTGCTTTTTTAGCTTTTAGAAGAAATGACAAAAGAGACAATAAGGATGCTGGTAAAAATGAAGGTGTAATGCTTAGTGAAATCGGCTATATCAAGTCTTCAATTGATAGGATAGAGAAGTCTTTAAACCATCTTGAAGAGCGATATACTGATCTTTCTAACCGTTTAATTAAAGTGGAAGAGTCCACTAAGAATGCACATAAACGAATTACGGAACTTCATGAAGAGATAAAAGGAGGAAAAAATCATGAATGAAATTTTACTTAACGTTTTAAGCTGTGTAGTGACAGCAGTAATTATTCCTCTTATCACTTTACTTGGATCTAAACTTATCAAATGGATTTCTGGTAAAATCGATAATGAAAAGACTTCTAAATATTTAACGGAAGCAACAACTATTGTTTTAGATGCAGTAAAATGTGTCTTTCAAACTTATGTAGAAGCCTTAAAGAAAGAAGGAAGTTTTAATAAAGATGCTCAACTCATCGCTCTTAATAAAGCAAAAGAGATCGTTTTAAATCAACTTAGTAATGATGTAAAAGAGTATATAAAAAGTAACTTTGGTGATATCGATACCTGGCTTACTACTCAAATTGAAGCAAGTATTAACACCTTAAAGAACTAGGCTTTTACTTCATCAAAAAGAGCGTCACTAATACTTATTCCTAGAGCATCGCATATCTTAAAAGCGGTTTGAAGTCTGATATTTTCATTGTTTAAGACTCGGTTAATGGTTGATAATGATAAGCCAGTAATCTCTGCTAACTCCTTTTTTGATATGCAGTGCTCGACTAGATATTTTCTTAATCCATCAAAGGTATAGTTCATATAAGAATAATAGCGTATTTTATGTAGGAGTTTTAGAAAATTCTGAGTTTAGGTGATAGGCTTAAAATATTTACTGTCAAGAAAAAGAGAATAGAAAAGAAAATAAACACGCTACAAATTTCTTTATATTACTTAGTAATATAGGCGTTTTATGAATTCATGAATTTGATAGAATTTTAAGATGATTATGAGATTTCTTTAAGATGAATTTAGATGATTTTGCCATTAAAGTAGGACTAACCAGGATTTAAAAATTCATAGGTTATAATGATTTTAAGGAGGCAATAAAAATGTATAAAATTCCATCTATAACTCTTGAAACATTGCTCTTTAATCTTCAAGGGAATCAAGAAGTGCTAGTGAAAAATATTGATGTTGATCTAACTGCTTATGGAAACGAAAGCTCAATAAGAAAAATATGCTATCAATGGCTAGAACACTTAGTGACATCAATATTTCTAAATGAGCAAAAGCAAATTGAAATTCATATCAGTAATGAACTTTAACCTTATGACTCTGCCTTAATTGGTGGAGTCTTTTTTTGTTGTTGAAGTAAAGAAAACATAAAAAATAAAAAATTCAAAATATATCAAAAAAAATCCTCATTTTGCACCAATGGTATTGAGGAGGTGTAACTTCATATGGACATTATTATGAAAAATAAAATTAAAGCCTTAAGGAGTGAAGGTTATGGTTATGGAAAAATAGCGGAACTTTTAAATATATCAAAAAGCCAGGTTAGTTCGTTTTGCCGAAGAAATAATATCGATTGTATGAATTGCTCGAACTGCATCCATTGTGCTTATTGTGGCTTACCTGTTTCTTGTTTAAATCATCATAAGAAAAAGAGGTTCTGCTCCGATAGTTGCAAGAGTAAATACTATAACGAACTTTATAAAAAAGAAGGCAAAATCCATGGTGAAAATCTAACGTGCAAGTGCTGTGGCAAGATATTTAACTCTAAATGGAATAAGAATCAAGTATTTTGTTCGCATCAATGTTATATTACATACCGTTATAAAGGAGGTAAGAAAGATGATGGAAATAGTGCTTTATAGAGAGAATTTAGAGAATTATAAAATTGCCATGAATTTAATAAAAACAATGCAAAACTTAGGTATTTTATCAGAAAACGACCTAAATAAGATGGGTAGAGTTTTAAGAAAAAAATATAGTATCAAACCTAGTTCTATTTATGTCGATGATGGGTTGAATTCCTAGCCGTTTAGAGTGATGTATATGACTAAGGAGGTATAAAGAAAATGGAAGAAAAAAGCATTGAAAAAAGACTCGGTATGCCGTCCTTAGTTCATAAGAAAAAAGTCGCTGCATATTGTCGAGTCTCAGTTGAAAAAGATGCCATGCTCCATTCCTTATCGAACCAGGTATCCTATTATCAAGATTACATTGCTAAAAACGATGAATGGATCTATGTAGGAACTTATGCAGATGAAGGAATAAGTGGCACTAAGGTTAATAGACCTGAATTCAATCGCCTTATTGAAGATTGTAAGGCACATAAAATCGATATGATAATTACAAAGTCAATATCGAGATTTGCTCGAAACACCACGCTCTTACTTCAAACGACAAGGCTTTTAAAAAAATTAAATATCGATGTCTATTTTGAAGAGCAGAAGATTCATAGTCTATCTAACGATGGTGAGTTAATGCTTTCTTTACTGGCTGGATTTGCTGAAGAGGAAGCTAAGTCGATGTCAAATAATGTAAGATGGAAAGTAAATAAGTTTTTTGAAGACGGTAAGATTTGGGGACTTCACAAAATATATGGCTATGATGTTATTGATGGCAAGCTAGTGGTGAATCAAAAAGAAGCTGAAGTCATAAGACTCATTTATCATCTTTATTTAGATGAAGGACTAGGAACTCATCAAATAGTCAATAGACTTGACGAACTCAATATCCCTGCTCCAAAAGCTAATGGATGGATACGATATAGTGTGCGAAATATTTTAAGATCCATCATTTATACTGGCGAGTTGATGCTTGGTAAATATTCTCAAGAAATGAACCCTATATCACACCATAAAGAAAACGATGGAAGATACCCTTTGTATTATGTTGAAGAAAGTCATGAGCCAATTATCAGTAAGGAACTTTATGAAAGAGCCCAGGCAACATTTAAACAAAGGAATGAAAAGTATATACCTACCAAAGAGAATAATTACTCGCCTTTTGCTGGTTTAATTAAATGTGCTAGTTGCGGAAAGAATTATCTTAGAAAGAAAAATAAGTATCGCATCTATTGGATATGTGGTCAGTTTGTTGTTGGAAAAGGTAAAAAGTGTAATCAAGCCTTATCACTTAGAGAAGATACGCTTTATGAACTTACAAAACTCGCTCTAGATATAGATGAAGTAACTGAAAAGAGTCTAGAGCCATTAGAACAAATTATGGTTCATGATTCAAAAGACCTAGATTTTATATTCAAAAACGGAGAAAAGAAAACCTATCATTTTGAGTTTAAGTCAAGAAAAGAATCGTGGACGGAAGAAATGAAAGAAGAAGCAAGAAGAAGGGGGTTATTAAATTATTATGCCTAAAGTAACTAAAATAGAAGCTACTATAAATCCAAAAACAAGACTGCCAAAGAATCAATTAACAAAAAGAAAAGTTGCAGCCTATGCTCGAGTATCAACCGATAGCGATGAACAAGCCACATCCTATTCAGCTCAAGTTGATTATTATAGTCGCTATATTAAATCTAGACCTGATTGGGAGTTTGTTGATGTTTATACCGATGAAGGAATCAGTGGAACAAATACTAAAAATAGAAATGGCTTTAATAAAATGATCGCTGATGCCTTAGATGGTAAAATTGACCTGATCATCACAAAATCAGTCTCTAGATTTGCTCGTAATACAGTCGATAGTTTAGTTAATATTAGAAAACTAAAAGAACATAATGTTGAGTGCTACTTTGAAAAAGAAAATATCTATACTTTCGATTCTAAAGGAGAGTTATTAATTACTTTAATGTCGAGTCTAGCTCAAGAAGAATCTAGGTCGATAAGTGAAAATGTAACTTGGGGACAAAGAAAGAGATTTGCTGACGGTAAGTTCTCGATGCATTTTAATAACTTTCTTGGCTATAAAAAAGGTCCGAATGGTGAAATTGAAATTGATGAAGAAGAAGCCAAAACTATCAGAGTAATTTATAGATTGTATCTTGATGGACATTCTATCGTTGAAATTGCTAAATATTTAGATGAAAACAATTATGGTAAGCCAAATAAAAATAAAGGAACAAAATGGTCGATTTCAACTGTAAAAGGTATCTTAACTAATGAAAAATATAAAGGAGATGCCTTGCTTCAAAAAAGTTTTACTATCGATTTTTTAGGACATAAGACAAAGAAAAATGAAGGCGAGATTCCTCAATATTATGTTAAAAATTCTCATCCAGCCATCATACCTAAAGAAGAGTGGGAAATGGTACAAGATGAGATGAAAAGAAGAAAAAAAATAGGTTCAAAATATCAATTTGTCAATTCATGCTTTAGTAGTAAGCTCATATGTGAAGATTGTGGAGCGTTTTATGGTAGAAAAGTGTGGCACTCTACTGATAAAGGAAGAAAAGTAATCTGGCAATGCAATAATAAGTTTAATCTTAGCAAAGAAAAAAGATGCAAAACTCCTCATTTGAGTGAAGAAGAAATTAAATCAATGTTTATGAAGGCATACTTTCAACTAATGGATAAGAAGGGAAAGTATATAGATGATTTAAATGAAGTTAAAAATGCTCTTTGTGATATCGATGAACTTGAAGACAAAATTAGAGAAAAAGATAAAGAAATAAAAACGGTTATTAGTGATGTTGAAAGTTTAGTGAAAAGTAATGCTAGTAAACCTCAAGATCAGCTTAGTTATTATAAAAAGTATGCAGAACTAGAAGAAAAGTATAATTTATTAAAAGCTGATTACGATAAACTAGTAAGCCAAAAAGAAGAAAAAAATGCAAAAGCAATAAGAATAGAAAAGTTTATTCAAGACATAAAAAATCATAAAGAAGAGATGGTAGAGTTTAATGAACCGCTCTGGAACTTGCTAGTTGAAAATGCTATCGTTCATAAAGACAAATCCATAACGTTTAGGTTTCGAAGCGGTGTTGAAATTAAGGTTGAAGCTGAGGAGTGATTCTCGGCTTTTTATTTTTGTATAGAAATAGGGTATAATTGTTTTGGGTGGTAATAATGATAAGAAGTGAAATAGGTAGTCGTTATAGAAAATTAATAGTAATTGAAGAAACAAGTAAAAGATACCATTCAACTCGCATAGTTAGATGTAGGTGTGATTGTGGTAATGAAATAGAGCTCACCATTAGCAAACTCCATAGCGGACACACCAAATCTTGTGGTTGTTTAAAACATCGAGTAGTTGATCTAACTGGTCAAAGGTTTTCTAGACTTCAAGTAGTAGAGTTTGCTTATACTAAAAATAGAAAGAATTATTGGAAGTGCCTATGCGATTGTGGGAACACGTGCTTTGTTGATACAGCCTCACTTAGAAATGGAACGACCGTATCTTGTGGATGTAAGAATAAAGAAAATCGAGCCAATGTTAAAAATCTAGATAGTGGATTAGTTGATGGAACTAGAAAGTCATCCATTAAGAAAGATAGGAAAGTGAATAAAAACAATAAGTCAGGAGTTACTGGTGTTTCATATGATTCCACTAAAGGCTTATGGGTTGCTCAGATAACTTTTCAAAATAAAAATCACTGCCTTGGTAGATATAAAACTAAAAGCGAAGCCATCAAAGCTAGGAAGAATGGTGAAGAGCAATACTTTTCTAAATATCGATAGGGGTGTCGTTTTCTCTAAGGGTGTCGCTTTTTTGCACTAGGGTGTCGGTTTATATATAGGGTGTCGCAAAATTAGCGTAAGGGTGTCGAAAGTATCAAGGTCATAATTCTTTGCCATAAGAAAAGCATAGGTTTGATACAAATGTTATCAAGCCTTTTTTCTTTGCAGATAGGAAACTTTATCCTTTCCGCCAGCAATATTCAGAGCCTTGTAGGAGTGTCAAACGGCATTTTTATGAGGCTCATTTTTTTTGAATATTGCTACGGAACGAAAGCCTTATCAACGGAACGATAGGTAGTGCTACGGAACGAAAGCCTCTAAAAAGATTTTTGATAAAATTTTCGTTTTTATGACAAATTATTCTCTAATGTACTATAACAGATGATATGAAACAAAATCTCTAAACAAAAAGACATCTGATTTATAATTTTATTGGACTAATTATAAGGAGATGTCTATATGAATATTTTAGCATTAAATGATACAAAATCATCAAGTACTTTTGAGACTCGTAAAAACGTGATAAACGCAATCTTGAATTTACATTGGTCTTATAATAAGGCTTGTGGCTATTATCATGCATCAAGAATTTCTATCTACCGTTTCGTTAAAAAAATAAAAATAATCCATGTGATGAAAGCATCGCATTATTTTCTCATAAGCCAAAAAGTCCACATCCTAATGCATATAATGATGAATTAATACAGAAAATTTTAAACAAGCATAGGAGGTGTCATGGTAAATCAAAATTTGAAATATGGTGTGATTTTCAATCTTCTATTGGAGATTTTAAACCTTCATATATGACAATTTTGCGTACTTTTAGAAGAAATAGCGAAGATTTTCAATACAAAACAAATAAAAAGAAAAAACATGATAGACCATACGATACTCCGAAATTGCCTGGCGAAAAATGGCAAGTCGATGTTAAATATGTGCCCAAAGAGTGTAAAACCCAAGATCTAGAGGGAAGATTTTATCAATATACAATTCTTGATGAATTCAGTAGAAAACGTTTTCTTTATTTTACCAATGAACATTCAATGTATGAAACTGTGAAATCGCTTGAAAGAGCATTGAATTTTTTAGACTATATCTCTGCTGGAATACGAACTGATAATTGGTTTTGAATTTTTAGATAGAGCAAAAAGAGAGAAAGATGGGAAAACTTTGGTTCTATGAAATAAAGTCTGTATGAAAAAAACAGCATACACATTTAATTTCACAGATTTACAGTCTTTTAAAATGAAAAGGCCTCTATAATTTAAGTGTTCAAAAGCAATAATAGGAGGTCTTTTCATATGGATTTTAACACATTACTTTTAAGACTTGGGATAAGTTCAGAAAATTTTATTAATAAAGAAGGTATTGCTATACCGATTGAAGGAGGAATGCTTTACGAGGTAGAACAACAAAAAATAGTTAGAAAATGTCCATATTGTGAATGTGGTGAATCGGTAATAATTGGTTACTATTATACAGAAACAAAATGCTCAGAATCAGAAAATTTTAAGGATATCTTGAGAATTATGCGAGTAAGATTCAGTTGCAAAAAGTGCGGTAAAATATTTTCTCCAAAAATAAATGGAATTGAAAGATATGCAACAATTAGTAATCAAGTTGAAAGATTCATAATAAATGATTTCGTAAAGCCATTAACTTTTGCTCAAATAGGCAAAAGATATGGCTTGAAAAAGCAAAGAATAATTCAAATTTTTGATGAAAAAGTTAAATATGTTCCTAGAAGAAAAATGCCGCGTATTTTATGTATAGACGAAATTAAATTTTCAGAAGAATTTGATCAAAACTACTGCTGCGCCTTGTACGATTTTGAGAAAAGAGAAATCGTAGATATTATTAAGTGATAATGTCATAATGCCACTTCAATTTCGTTAAGTTTGCACATCAACTATCCTTTCTTTTTAGTCCAAGTTTTATCCACACCATAATTGGTAAAAGTATATATACTTTTTCAGTAACCATAGGGTGCTGGTTAAATGAATTGTATTTATACATTTTTATAAAGGAAATTGTCTATATAATTGGCTTAAGTTTAGTAGAATAAACGACTTGTTTTTTAATATTTTTTGGTCATACAGGTTTCATTTTTGTTATAAAATAATATTTTTGAACTTTAAGTCCCAAAACTCTTGAATAAAGAATTATCTTATGATACATTTTTAAAAAAGATAGGAGATTAATCATGACCAAACTTATAAATCGTGCTGAATACTTAAAACAACTGATTGAGAATAAGGATGTTGATTTAGTAAAAATAATAACTGGTATTCGCAGATGTGGGAAGTCTTCTTTACTAGATTTGCTTCATGAATACCTTTTGCAAAATGGTACGCCAGGAGAAAATATTATTCATATGAATCTAGAATCATTACAATATCGGAATATTATTGATTATTTTAGTTTTTATGATTACGTAGCAAAACATATTGCAAAGAGTGGAAAAACGTATTTGATTTTTGATGAGCTACAGGTAATTGAGCATTGGGAAAAAGCTGTTGAATCATTTCGTTTGGATTTTAATGTGGATATCTATATAACAGGCTCTAACGCTTACTTATTATCTTCGGAATTATCGACCTTGCTTTCGGGAAGATATGTGGAGATACGTATGTTGCCATTATCTTTCAAAGAATTTTTGAATTTTTATAATTTTGAAGTATCTATCAGTATTGAAGAAAAATTTCAGAAATATCTTCAGTTTGGGGGAATGCCTATTTTAAGAGAATATCAATTCAATGAGACGAGAATTAATCAGGCACTTGAAGGCATTTATTCAACTGTTGTTTTAAAAGATATTTTACTCCGCAATCCACAGGCTGATCAGTCAATTTTAGAAAAGCTTATATTGTTCCTTTGCTCGAATATTGGAAGTATAACTTCGCCAAATAGTATTGGAAATGCCTTATCTCATGAAGGAAATATAATCAAAGGAAAAGATAAGAATATTGCCAGAAAGACGGTCGATAAATATCTTGATATGCTTCATCAAGCATTCTTTTTCTACTCAGTAAGACGATATGATGTGAAAGGTAAACAATTTTTGAAAACTTTAGAAAAGAATTATATTATTGATTTAGGATTTCGAAATATGTTATTAGGGTATCGAGATGTGGATAGGGGACATATATTAGAAAATGTTGTATATTTGGAGCTTATTCGAAGAGGTTACAATGTATATATTGGTAAAATTGGAGAACTTGAGGCTGATTTTATTGCTGAAAAACCAAATGAAAAACTATATATTCAGGTTACGGAGAGTATGCAATTAATAGAAACACGAGATCGTGAATTAAAACCACTAAGAATCATTAGAGATAATTATGAAAAAATTATTCTATCGATGGATAGAAGTTATGTAACTTCTTATGATGGAATTAAGTCATTAAATTTAATTGATTGGCTACTACAATAGTTCTATTATCCACGCGGATAAAATATAATTATTTCAAATTTAAATATTGTATTTGAGATAACATTTTTAAATATTCTTAAATCAATTATTAAGTTGATGAGTTATAGTTACCTTTTATTTTACAATGAATATAAAGTATAAAAACTCTCGGTAGAATCAGAATTTGTTATAGGTATCATATCACTGGTAGAAAAGTCGTTTTATATTAATTAGATAGAATGTGGCATGTTGTTACTTAAATTTTTATATGATTAAAGATGTCAAAATTAGTCATAAATGTTCGATGTAAAGTGAATTTTTTTATCATCGAGATTAGAGAAATATAGAATCAGATGAATTTATTATCGAATTAAATAAATACCTAGAATGGTTCAAAAATAAGTGAAGATTGAATTATCTTTCTATAAATAATTTCACATTATATTAGTGGCAGATGTTGTCAGAAAAATATCTGCATTTCCTTTCCAACAATTTCAGTATGATATTTATAGGAAAATGCATTTAGCTATATCAATAGTTGTTTAATGTACAAAAGTCGTTATCAGACTTATTTTATTAATTGTAATGACTTAATAATGCAACTCAAAAAAGTTAAGCATGAAAATACTTTAGCAAGAAGACTCAAACACTTCATCTCTTATAGTATTCTTATTATTGATGAAGTCGGATTTCTTCTTATTTGTGCAGAAAAATCTTAACCTATTATTTCAGCTAACACCAAGAGGCAATTTATCGACATTGGTGAGTGTTATTTTCCAATAATAGTTAAAAATATATTTATTTTTTAAAAAAGCAACTTAACCTATGTTGATTGAATTAAGTCGTTTTCATTTATTTAAATTTTGAACTTTTAAACAATTGATTTCTATTAATTGAATGATTGGTTTCGTCAAGCCAATATTCTTTACCATTTCTTGATCCGATTTGAATAAATCCTGCTGAAGTACTTAAGCCTGTATTACCTTCTATTTTTGAGTAGAAGGTATAGTTTTCTTTAAATATAGCTCCATCATTTGTTTCTTCTATAATCCCATCTTCTAAAAGCTGATCATAGAGTTCATCGAATGAGTGATTTTCATGAGGTAATCGATAGTTTTCAATATCTGATCCTTTTTGTACTTCAACCGCTCCATTATCTAAATAAAATAGAGCTTTTGCTTCAAGGCCTGGATTAGAAAAAAACAAATGTATATGTATAATTTCAAGATCAGAAGAAGATACTGCATAATATGGAAACAATGATATGACTTTATTAGTTAAATTAGCGGTTCTATCATCAATTTCTTTTGTAGTCCAATCTGGTAATTTTAAAATATCTTCATTTAATTTAAGATGACTAGTAGAAGAAAATAGGTCTACTTTATATTCCCAGATATTATTTTGCGCTTTAGAATTGTCTTTTTTAGAAATAAGTGTAAGATTTCCTAATCTATTTCTTTGCATTAAATATTCATCCTCTGTTAAATTTAATTTAGTAAGCCATTTTTTACCATCTTGCGGCATTAAATGTTCCACACTGAGCTCTTTTAGATCAACAGGCGCAGAATTGTTAATGTTCTCAATTTTTTCTAAAACGATTCGTAATTGAGAACGTAAGATGTACATGTTATCTGTCCATAAGTGTTCTCTTAATTCCTTATCGTCAGGAACATATGATGATTTTCCTTTATTTGCATTTATCAAATGCTTTCTTAAGGCTATATCAATATTTGAATAATCGGGCTTACAAGAAGAGAGTGTATCATTTAAAACAGTAGGGAATATTCTTGTAATAGAAGATGTATCTAATGAGCATAATGCTCTTCTTATTAAGTATGAATTGACAATTTTTATGAGATTTGCAAAAACATCATCACTTATTAGTAAATTTTGATTCATTTTATAAAATTCAAGAATAAGAGGAGCTGGCATTTCTGAATCAATTTTTCTATAATCAATTAATTCATTTTTTATTGGATTTTTGAATTTTGTAATATCTAAATAATAAAGGTCGTTGTATCCTTTAGCATAATCTTTTATATCTGAAAGAATATCTTTAGGTGATAATCCGCTTTTTTGCTCTTTTTCATAGTATTCTTTGAATGTTGAATAAACAGAGTTGATATTACAAAGTCGTTTATATTTAATTGATAAATAGATTCTAAAGAAACCTTCTAGTTTTTTGGCATTGCTATTTAAATTTTTTTCTATTTCGTTCCAATAATTTTTGTAATATATTTCTTGATCATCACTTGGAATAGTCATTAGTATATAATTTCTAATTAAATCTGATGCAGTTAATTTAGCTCCTGTTGAGTTAATACTTTCGAATATTTTTTGAGCGTTATCGTCTGAAGAAAGTGGAACACACACTAAGTATAGATTGTCCATTGCCATAAGTATTTGATTAAAAGAAAAACCATTTTTATTTAAGTCATTTATTCTATCTTTAGTATAAATATAATTTTTGTATATGTTTGAATCAGTATTTTTAATATTATTTAAATCTTTATTGATTATTTGCTGATAAACATCATCATCATTAACCAGTGGCTTTAGTTTGAATTTTAGTTTATCTTGTACAAATTGATTATTTAGATATTGATTCTCTAATTGTGAAGCTAAAGTAATATTGCCAGGGTCTTTTGTTTCATTTAATAAATCTCTTATTGCATACAACATAAGAAAAGTAGTGGTTAATCTTTGCTGACCATCTATTACAGAAAATTCTCTTGAAAAAGAATCTAATGGTGTATCTAAATAAATCAGAATACCTAAAAAATGTTTATCATACTTATTTTTTAATACTGCACAAAGATCATCAATATACTGTCTCACTTCTTTATTTGCTGTCCATGTGTAATTTCTTTGATACACTGGAATTACAAATTGACTTCCTACACTATTCCTTAATAATTCTAATAGACCTGTTCGTCTTGGTGGTTGATTTGTCATTTTTACTGTTCCTTATTTATCATTTTGAAATGTAGTCCATAATATTTTAAAATCACAATTTAGGGTCTTGCAAATTTTACATAAAGCATCAATATTTATATTTTTAAATTTTATGGTTTTTGCCATAGTAGAAGTTCTTATTCCAGAAAGATTAGTTAATTCCTTCTTGTTTTAATTCTTATTAATTGCAATATTCATAATCTGTTATAACTATTCATTTTAGTAAACAAACTCTCTCTTTAAATAAGATATACTTTAATTTTTTTATTTATCAATAAACATAAAGTTTAAGAATACATAAAAAAGCTTTGATTTTAAAATACATTGGTTAGTTTTTATTATTAATCTACATATCTTTCAATAATAGTTGTATTAAACAATTTGTAAATTAACAAATTGATTAAATTATCTATCTCCAAATATATTATTCTAAGTTAATAGCAGATGTAGTCAAAAAATCCGTATTCTCAATTGTTACAATTTATTATGACTTCATCACTAACTCGCTAATTGGTAAAATAAATATTATTATTGATGAAAATATAAAATAATCTTTGACAATATTTACGGGGGGGGGGTTAATATTATAAAAAAAGGAGGAAGAAAAAATGTCAAAGAAAAAAGGGGTTGTTTCAAGTTTTGTTCTAACTATTTTATTCTTTTTAGGAGTTTTATCAGTTCTTTTCTTTAATCAATGTACAGCTGCAGGAATGTTAAATGAAGAAACTGTTACATTATTTGCGCTTATTGGTGCAGTAATTGACGAAGGAGAAGGTGGATTATTAGTATTAGCTTTTGTAGTTTTATTAATTACTTTTTTAGTTAGGTTCATTTTATTTTTGATTTTAGCTTTAGCTAAATGCAATATAATTAAAAAAGAATCTTTCGATGAAAAACTAGTTAAAATTTTAAATATTGTAGACACAATTTGCTTTGTCATTGACGATGTTGCTATATTATATATATTCTTCTATTATGTGATAGGTGGAAATCCGATATTTTCTGTTTATGGCTTGCCAATAGATGCATTTTATTTTGGTATAAGTATGGCTGCTTATTTAATTACAAGGAAAATGGCTAAACAAATAGCATAATTAAGTTTAATTATTTTATAAAAAGAACTATCAAATATTTTTTAAATTTGATAGTTCTTTTATTAAGTAGTTAAGATTATCTAAATTTATTTTAAGATATTACTTATTTACTTTATATTTTTTAATAAAGATTAAAATAATAATTCCTAATATAGAAAGAATCGATATAAGAATACTCATACTAATAATATTACCACCACAACCATTTTTATTAGATTCGCTATTAGTATTTTCTTTTTTATAATTTGTCAATTTAAACTTATATTCAACTGATCCATCAACCATATTTATTTTAATAATATGTTCATTTGTTTCTAATGTGTTTAAATATTCATTTGTAAAAGTAATTGTTGATTTAGAATAATCTAAAACATATGAATTTTTATCTAATTCTTTTTCATCAATGAGAATATTAATTAAATCTTTTAAATCGCCATTAATTGTTAAAACTAAATCATTTTTAGAATTTAAATCGATTTCTGCAGTGTTTCCCTTAATTTCATATACTTTTTTATAATTACAAGCTATACTTCCGATTGATAAAGAACCACTTGTAACCCCATCTTTAAATCTATAAACTGGACGATTACCATTACTAGTATAACTAGCATCACTAATAGCAAACCCTTCATAATTATCTTCTATATTTAATTTAGTTGGAGGAAGAATGTGAGTAATTGTATTTCCTTCTTTATTAAATTTAATAGTTGCACCGACATTCTTATAACCATTGTCACTCATAACATATAATTCTTTATTATATGTATCAAAATCCATAGCCATAGCTCCACCTAATTTAGAATCATATTCATTAATTAAAGTATATGTTCCATCATTATTTAAAACATAGGCATAAACAAATCCATTATCTTCTAAAGCAACAAAGAATATTCCATCATTTATTGAATTTTTATAATTATCTATATTAAAGAGTTCGTTAGTATTTTTATCAATTATAGAACCTTCAATATCCTTGTAAGAAACATATTCAACCGATTCAATACCCATATTAGCACTAACGCTAGGTAAAGAAGAAGTAATATCCCATTCCTTAGAAGCAACAATTTCATTGCTATCCTTATTTGGATCAACCATTAAGATTGTATTATAGTTAACTCCTTTATTTGAATTATCTCTTTCTGAAGCTAAATAAACAAATCCATTGTCATCAACTGTAATTCCTTCAGCATCAGGACCTTTTGCAGTTAAATTATCCTTATCTTTAATAAATTTGACTTTTTTACCTTTAGAAAATCCTTCTTTAAAGTTCATTGAACCATCTTTATTGACATCTAAAATCCAAAAGGTAGCTGTACCATTATCAACTGCATATAATTGATTATTATAAAAATCTAAGCCAGAAGAATCTTCTAAGAATAAACTTTCCTTATCAAATATTTCGATTTCGTTACTTCCTGGCCAATTTATTTTTTCAGGAATATCTTTAAATTTATTAGCACTACCAGGAGTTTCAACCATTGTATTTTGATAGGTATTGCCATTAAAGTCTGGGTATAATCCCCAAGTCGGATTAGTATCTCCTATCCAAGTAGTTTCAGCTAATAATTGAGAATTATTATCATATAATCTAACTGAATCATCTTTTCCTAAACCAAAACTTAAATCTGATATCACAAGATAACCATAAGGCTCAATTGTGGTGCCATCTTTAACTTTGTAAATATTATCATCTTTATTATCTTTAATTATAAAATTAGAAATATCAATTTTTTCACTAGTAGGATTAGCAAGTTCTACCCAATCGTTTTCGTTTTCTTTAGGATTTGATTGTATTTCATTTAAAACAACAGGACTTGTAACTTTATTTAATTTTCCTTTACTAGATGTTGGATAGTCAACAAATTCACCTGTGCCATTAGGAATTCGAGCATAAACCCCATTAGCATGAGCACCACTCCATGAATAAGAATCAATTAATAGCTCATCTTTATTATATAAATTAGCTTCATCAGATTTTCCAAGCCCAAAACTAAAATCTTTATTTTGCTCAAAAACATAAATTTGATTAGGGTTTAACAAAGTATTATCAGCAACTGGCGTTACTTCGTTTTTCCTAGCTAATTTATCACTATCATAAATATGCCAACCTGAAATATCAATCGGAGTAGTTCCAATATTTATAATTTCAACATAATCGATGCCACCATTAGGATCATCAGATTCAATTTCATTTATTTTTACTTCTGGTTTATACCATTCATTAGCTTTATTTTTTGTTTCTTTAGTTAATGTAAATGAACCTGTTCCGTCAGGATAACGCCCATAACTAGCTTTAGCTCCATCCCCATCATAACTTGCGTGGCTAGTCCATGAATATTCATCGATTAATTCTTCTTTTTTATTATAAAGTCTTATAGAATCTCCTCCGCCTAGGCCGATATCATATTTACCTTCAATATATGTCTTAGTTGTATCATCATAAGCTTGACCAATTGTATTATTATCAATTACGTAAAAACTTTTTGAAGCAAGCTTTGTTCCTTCTTTAATTTTAAAACGATGATCATCACTATTATCTCTAATTTCATAATTTGATAAATCAATCTCACTATCACTATTATTATAAAGTTCGATCCAATCATCAGGTTGACTATTAACTTCATTAATTACTAATGGTTTACTTGTATCGGTAATTGGCTCTTCCTTAACGATATTTAATTCACCTTTAGTAGAATCTTGATCAATAAAATCACCTAAGCCATCTGGCACTCTGGAGTAAGTACCACTAGCTTGAGTAGTATATGTATAAGTATCGATTAATTCTTGATTTTTATTATAAAGATTAGCTGTATCAGCTTTCCCTAAGCCAAAAGAAAAATTAATTCCTCCTTCTAAAACTAATACTTCATTGCTTTTTAAAATCGTTCCTTCTTTAATTAAAGTTGTTTCATTATTTGTAAGATTTTCTAAACCTTTTTCATCACTAACAAAATAACCACCAATATCAATATCATTAGTTCCTACATTAATAATTTCAATCCAATCTTCACCACCATTAGCATCCTTTGATTCGATTTCATTAATTCTTATACTTTCTTTTTTAAGTTCGTTTTGATTTCTTTTAACTATTTTATTATTTATTGATATTCCACTAACACTAATTAAAGAACTTAATACTAATAAACTTGCTTTTAACATAAATTTCTCCCTTTTAGAGAATTTTATTAATTTTTGGAGTGAGTATTCTATCAATAATCTGTAAATTAAATGTAAATAACTTATATAAATATATATTTTATGTAATTAAAATTAATATAAAATAATGTTAGAGGTTAATATGAAAAACATAAATGTTGTTGCTGCAATAATTATTAAAAATAATAAAATATTCATTACACAAAGAGGATATGGAGAATTTAAGGATTATTGGGAGTTTCCGGGTGGCAAAATTGAAAATGGAGAAACTAAAGAAGAAGCCCTTATTAGAGAAATAAAAGAAGAGCTTAATACTAATATTACCGTCAAGAAATTATTAACTATAGTCGAGTATGATTATCCTAAGTTTCATTTAACTATGTCATGTTTTATATGTAATTTTGAAGATAATAATTTTAATTTAGTCGAAGCTGAAGACTATAGATTTATAGATGTTAATGAATTAGATTCGATTAATTTTTTACCAGCTGATATTTTAACTATTAAAAAAATAAAGCAATATTTTAATGAGAATCAATAATTAATGGCTTACTTATTAAGTAATTATATAGTTCATTTTTGACTGGTATTTCTAATTTTAACTTAAATTGTACGACTTTTGTTTTAATTATATTTCCGTTTTCTTTTTCTATTGGACATCCATCAAGTTTTACCTGTCCTAAATAATAAAATGAATTATCTTTATCTTTACTTTCCCCAAGTTTATTTATAACACTATCTCTTTTTATAAATAATAGTACCCTACCATCATTATTAAAAATATTAATTAATGATTTAATTTCTTCGCTTTTTAATGTTCTATTACTTTTTGAGTCCCATAAAAAGGTATTTGGGTTTAAAAAGATATCTTTATAATTTATTGAAGCGTCATCATCTAAATCTTTATGATAAGTAACAAATATTGGAACAATATTAAGATTTTTAAATATCTTATACCCATAAATAGTAGATTCTTCATTTTTTGGATTATTTATTAAATAACATACATCCTTACGTGTATATTTTTCATATAAAACAAAATTATTGATTGAATTATCGAATTTTTTAAAATAACGATGATGTGAGTACAAAGAATAATTGATGATTTCAAGAAGATATTTCTTAAAGCATTTATTATTTAAAGCTAGTAAGAATTCTTTAGTTAATATAATTTCTTTATTATCATTTATTTTACATATTTGAAGTGGCTTTAATTTTGAAGAATTGTTTAATCCAAAAGAAGTATTTAAAACACTTAAAATACTATTTTTTATTATAGAGTCATAACAATATTTGATCTTTTTAAAAGTACCTAATTTATTTAAGATATCTGCAAAATCCAATTCTTTTTTATTAAAAATTAACATTTTAATTAATAAAGCTTCATATATTCTTAACCCACTTCCAATGTTTCTCGATAAATAAATTAGAGTGTCTTTTTCATTAATATTTAAGATTTCTTTTTCATCATTAATTGTAGATAAAAAATTATAATAAGAATCATAACCATTTTGATAAAAATCTAAAAAAGAACGTCCAGATAAGTTTCCAAGTAAGTCAAATTCGATAAGAGATGGTATCTTGCCTAATCTATTTTTAATATTAATATATTGTTCTTTTATTCTTCTTTTTTCAGTATTATTTATACTAGCTAAAGATTCAATTATTCGTTTTGTTGATATTTCATCAAATTGAATAATACTTGAACCTGGTAATAGAGGATGAAGATCTTTTTCACTATGTTTTTGTCCAGAAGTTTTAGTTGCAAATGTTTCTGGAATTAAAAAATTAGATTGATAATTTCCAATAAAATCAATGACAGTTAGATATTCTTTATTTATATCTAAACGTAAACCTCTACCAAGTTGTTGAATAAAAATAATAGAAGACTTTGTAGGTCGAAGAAAAATGACTTGATTAATTGAAGGTATATCAATACCTTCGTTAAAAATATCACAAGTAATTATCATTTCTAAATATTTTTTATTAAGATCATTTTCTTCTAATAATGATATCGCTTCATTTCTTTTATTAAGTGAATCTTCTCCTGATAGAAAAATACATTTGATGCCCTTTTGGTTTATTTTTATGGATAACTCCTTGCCTTCTTCTTTATTTGAAACAAATAATAAACATTTTAATCGAGGACCAGAATATCCATAGTATCTAGAATTTTGAATGATTTTATTAACTCTTTCATCACATGTTAAATATTTAAAACTAGTTTTATCATCAATTGTTATATTATCAATAACTAAATCAGAAACACCAAAATAGTGGAATGGGACGAGCATATTAGCTTCTAAAGCATCATATAATCTTATTTCATATAAGATGTTATTATCAAATATTTTATATATATCATATCCATCTAATCTATCTGGAGTTGCTGACATTCCTAAAATATATTTAGGTTTAAAATAATTTAATATATTTTGATATAAAGTATTTTCGCCAATTCTATGACATTCATCGATAACAATAAAATCAAAAGCAGTTGGATCAAATTGGTTATAATATTTATCTTTACCTAATGTCGAAATATTAGAAAATATGAATTGTGCATCATTAAAATCGTGATTATTACCACTTAATAATTTCATTTTTATTTCATTACCAAATACTTTTTTATAAGATTCCAAGGATTGTTTTAAAATATTATCTCGATGTGAAATGTATAATAATTTATTTATTTTAAATTTAGTGATGCTTTTAATAGCAAAAGCAGAAGCAAATGTTTTTCCGGTTCCAGTAGAAGAGATTAATAAGCCTTTATTATCTCCTTTATTAATTGATTCATTTAATCTATTTATAAAAACCATTTGCATCGAATTAGGCTTAAATTGTTCATATTGTACTTCATTATTTAAAATATGAGCTTTTATCTTTAAAGAAGATTCGTATTCTTTTTGATATTGATCTAATATTAAAGACAAAGGAGTCGATAATTTCCAAATTCTATCATATTCATTTAATATATCCTTAATTATTTTTCCATCTTTATTACCAATTATTAGATTATTCCATTCATTATTTGTTGTTAATGCACTTTGGGTTAAATTGCTACTTCCTATTATTGCTTTATATTCATTATTTTTAAATTTAAAGATATATCCTTTTGTGTGGAATCCAATATTATTTGATGAATTTATATAAAAAAGTCTAACATCAATATTTGAATATTGCTGAAGTTCTTTTAAGGCTTTTGGTTCTGTAAAGCATAGATAATTACTTGTTATGACAGTTCCATGAACCTGTGGATTTCTATTTTGTAATTCTTTAAATATTTCTTTTAATAAACTAAGACCAGAGTCTGTAATAAAGGCAATTGAAAAATGAAATTCTTCACATGTTAATAAATTTTCTTTTAAAGAATAAAATACTTTTTTGATATTATCTTTTTCATTAACGTTGTAAATAAATTCGGGTATGAAATTAGATTCGACTACCGAATTGTTGTTTAGATATGCATTTATTAAATTATTTAATATCTCGTTATTTTCCATAATAAAAGCTTAAATTAATTGACTAAAAATTACAATAAATTTAGAATGTTAAAAAATGATTTTTATTAATAAAAATAGGTTTTATAACTTATAAAGCGGCAATAAAATTCTTTAATTTTCTTAAGTTTTATTAACAAAACTTAGCAGAAATCAACTATTTTTCTAAAATTTTATCTAAAAAATTAATAGATGATTTAACCCAAGTTTGGACATCATCAAAACAATCTTTTTTATCATTAACAAGTTCAGTATCAATGGATAATCCATGATGACCATGTTGAAAAATAATTGTTTCGTGGTTAACATTGGCTTTATTTAAGGCCTCATTCATTAATTTGGTATTAATAATTGGAACACAATCATCTGTTTCAGTCGACCAAATAAAAGTAGGAGGGTAATCATTATCAATGTGATTTTGAATAGAAAGTTTATTAATTAATTTAATAGAACCTTCAGTAATATTATTTTTAGTATCTTGATGTGTATCATTTAAAAGTGTAATAACAGGATAAGATAAAATAATAGCTTTAGGTTTTAGGTGTTTTGTATCTAAAATATTTAATAATTTGCCTAATTCATCATAAAGATAACAATAACTAGCAACTAAATGGCCGCCAGCACTACAACCAATCATGGTTATTTTATTAATATCGATTTGATATGCTTTATAATTATTATATATATAATCCATTGCAGCGCATAATTCTAAATGAGGAATAGGATATTTAACAGTTGAATAATGATCTTTAGTTGAGTAAGTTAATTTACAGGTTACATAATCATTTAATAAAAATGGTAACGCAATTGGATCACCTTCTCGTAATGAATTCATATTATAAGCTCCGCCAGGAACTATAATTATTGTCTTTTTCTCTCTATAAGAGTCATCATCCCATGTTTTAATAGTAGTAATTTCTAAAATTGGGTCATTTTTTAAATTATAAAATTGGTTTAAATGTATTCTTGTTGTATTCATAATTTCAATTTATTATTTATTAAAAAAATATCAAACATTATTTTTAAAATAGATAAGAATTTTTAAATTATTTATTTGTTTATAGTTCTTTTTAATAAAAATATAGGTACAGCGTTAAATAAATATAATTTACAAATTATTTACAATAGTTTACATAACATTGGTTTTATCGAAAATTAATAAGATAAATAATTGTGTCGTTGAAAGAAGGGAAAAAAGATATGAGAAATATTAGAAATTTATTTATATTAGGATTAAGTGCATTAGTCCTTGGAAGTTGTGGTCAAACTGATAATACTAGTAAGTTTGATACAAGTAAAAATATTACTTTATATACCAGAGATACAACTAGTGGTACAAGAGATGGTTTCTTTACAAAAATTGGAATTGAAGATGCTAAAACTGATGATTCTAAATTAAGAAAAGGTGTAACTCAAACTTCAGGTAACTCTGATATGATGGCTAAAGTTGCAAATGATACTTATGGTATAGGTTATGCATCATTAGCTGGTGTTGTTGAAGATACAACTGGTAAAATTAAAGGCTTAAAATATGAAGGTGTTGAAGCAAATGAAGAAAATGTTCTTAACGAAACTTATAAATTAACACGTAACTTCAATTATATTATTAGAAATGATTATGCTTCTGATGATAAAAAAGGTTTAGTAGTTAAAGCTTTCGTTGCCTATATGTTCTCAAAAGATGGTCAACGTACAATGAAAGAGGCTGATGGTATCTTAACTATTTCTGGTAAAGATTGGACAGAAGTTGCTAAAGATTATGAATCAGTTTTAAAGGATTCTACACTTAATTTTGAAATTAAAGTTGGTGGATCTACTTCAGTTCAAAAAATGAGTCAAAAATTAACTAGTAACTTTGCAGCTTTATTAACAAGTAAAAATGTTAAGTTTACACATAATCACGGTGGAAGTGGTGACGCTTATAAATATACTCAAGGTGCTGATAAGGATAGTACAAATAAATTAGATATAGCTTTCTTAAGTAGAGAATTAAAAGATACTGAGAAGGCTGCAGAAGGTACAAGCGGTAAGATGTGTGTTGATGCTATTGTTCCTATTGTAAATAGTGCTAACCCATATTCAGAAACAACAGCTAAGGATCTAGTTGCTATGTATTCAGTCGATGGTAAAAATGATGATAAAGTTGACTGTGGTATGTACACTAAATGGAGTGATGTAATTAAATAAAATCTTTACAAAATCTTTACAATTACTTACTTGTTCATGATATTTATAAATAAATTGCTTTAATATAATTGAGCCATGAACAATGTGTTAAGTGAAAATAAAATTTTGAAAAACTCTAATAGAAAGAAGATTATTGATAAAATAATGTTCTTTCTATTTTTATTTATAGCTGTTATTTGTGCTAGTGTAATTCTTGTTACAATTGGAGTAGTTTTAATTAAAGGATTAACACCATTTTTTAAAAGTTATGAAACGAACAATGGTTTAGTAAAACCAAGCTTTGTTAATTTTTTATTTGGCTTTACTTGGACTAGTCACGGAGCATTTTATTTATTAATAAATACAATTTACGCGGTTATTTTATCACTTGTTATATCAATACCAGTGTCAATATTAACCGCTTTATTTATTACTAGGATTGCTCCTAAGACTATTGGAGAAATTTTTAAAAGTGGTATTGAAGTTCTATCTTCGATACCTTCAATTATTTTCGGATTATTTGGACAGATGGTTATTTGTCCAATGGTAAATAATTTTGCAAATTTATTTAATTATCAAACTGCAGGTGGAGCAAGTTTACTTTCTGGAATTATTGTTTTAGCATTAATGTCTATACCAACGATTACTGTAGTATCAATTACATCAATTCAAGCTGTAGATAAAAAATATATTGAAGGCAGCGTAGCTATGGGTGCTACAAATAGTGAAACTAATTTCAAAGTTGTTTTAACTGGTGCTAGTAGTGGAATTATTAGTGGAATTATTCTTGGCGTAGGTAGAGCTTTAGGTGAAGCTACAGCAATAAGTTTAGTTATTGGTAATTCATTATATGGCCCTACATTTAGTTTGTTCAATACAAGTTCAACCTTAACTACTATTATGATGCTTGGTTTGACTGAGGCAAGTGGATTAGAATATGATATAAAATTTAGTTTAGGTATTTATTTAATGCTAGTAATTGTTATAACAAACTTTACCTTAAATTATGTTAAAAATAGAATTGCTAATCCTTATAAAAAAGAGATTTGGCTTAAAAAAGCCTTTCGTTCTTTGATATTTTTTATAAAAACTAAATTTACGGAGAATAAAAATGAAAAAGATTAATCTTAATATATTTAAGAAAAAAGATGATAATTTTTCAAGAGTTGCTTTAAGTCCTATTAGGAGAGCTAAAGATATTTTTAGAAATTTCTTAACAATGATATTTAGTTTATTTTCATTGTCTTTATTAGTCTATATTGTCGTTTATATCTGTGTTTCTGGAGGAAAATATTTAACCTGGGATTTTATAACTAGTAATTATAATGAACAATCTTATACGTTAAAAAGCGTTTCTGGTTTTAATATAAATGATGATTTAAGAACTTTTACATTTAAAGATAATAGTGATGGTGTTTATCAATCCAAAAAGTGGGGAGTTTCTTTTAAAGAAAAAAAGGGAAATGAAGGGAATTATTTGATTTCAATACATGAAGTTTGTGCTAATTCTTATTTTAATGATTTAATTGATTATAATAACAAAGTCTTTTCTACTGGTTATGAAGATACTTACGTTTTTTATTTATATGTTGATAATGAAAACGGTGAAGAAGTTGAATGTGATAAAGATAATATTGAAAAATTTGTAGAAACTTTAGATCGTTCTACATCAATTGGTAGTTTATCCATACGTACTTTTGGTGGTGGTATTAGAGGAAGTTTATTATCTACATTATATTTAGTATTAATTACATTATTGATTGCTTTACCTATAGGAACTGGTGGAGCAATTTATTTGTCAATGTTTAGTAAGAAGAACTTACTAAATAAAATAATTAGATCTTTAATTGATATGACTAGTGCTATTCCATCTATTATATTTGGCTTTTTGGGTATTTTAATATTTATACCTTTTATTAATTCAACTGCAGGTAGTAATGGTTCTAGTATATTAGCAGGCAGCCTTACATTAGTTGTTATGCTTATTCCAACGATTGTTAAAACAACCGAAGAAAGTATTATAGCTTTACCTAAAGGTTATATGGATTCTAGTTTAGCTTTAGGGGCTAGTAAGACCGAAACGATTTTTAAAATTATTTTACCTAATGCCTTACCTGGCATTGTTACAAGTATTATATTATCAATAGGTAGAATTATTGGTGAATCTGCTGCTTTAATATTTGTTATGGGCACAAGTGCTGCAGATAATGTATTATTAAATCAATCAGCTACAACTTTATCAACGCACATTTGGATGCTATTAAATGCTTCTGAAGTGCCAAATTATGGCTCAGCTTGTGCTGTTGGTATTATTATATTGATTATTGTTTTTATATTAAGTGCGTTATCAAAAATTGTTCAATATAGATATTACAAAAAAATTAAAAGGGCATAGATTATGGAAGAAAAAGAAATTATATTTAAAGTAAAAAATTTAAATTTATTTTATGGTGATAAACAAGCATTAAAAGATATAAATATTGAAATTTATAAGAATAAAGTGACTGCTTTTATTGGTCCTAGTGGTTGTGGTAAATCTACTTTTTTAAGATGTTTTAATCGTATGAATGATTTAATTGAAGGATGTAAAGTTACTGGTGAAATACTTTTTAGAGGTGAAGATATTTTAAAAATTAATCCTATTTATTTAAGAACAAAAGTTGGTATGGTTTTCCAACAACCTAATCCATTCCCAATGTCTATTTATAATAATGTAGTTTATGGTCTTAAATGTCAAGGAATTAGAAATAAAAAAGAATTAATGGAGATTTGCATAGATTCTTTAGAAAAGAGTGCTCTTTTAAAAGAAGTTAAAGATCGTTTAAAAGATAGTGCGCTAGCTCTTAGTGGAGGTCAACAACAACGACTTTGTATAGCTAGATGTATTGCCTTATCTCCTGATGTTATTTTAATGGATGAACCTACAAGTGCTCTTGATCCAATTGCAACAAGTAAAATTGAGGAACTAATTAGAGAATTAAAGAAAGATTTTACAATTATAATTGTTACTCATAATATGCAACAAGCTACAAGAATTAGTGATTATACTGCTTTCTTTATGTTAGGAGATTTAGTTGAATATTCTAAAACTGAAGAATTCTTCTCTCATCCTAAAGATAAGCGAAGTGATGATTATATCAATGGTAAATTTAGTTAATGAGGTGATTTTATGTATAAAGATGAATTAATAAATAATTTAAAATTATATTGTATTCGAATGATTGAATTAACTTTTAATGATTTAGATAAAGCAATTAATTCAATTAAAGATAAAAAAGATGATACAGTTAATGATGATGAAGTTGATAATTATCATTTAAAAATTGAATCTAGTGCTTTAAGAATTTTATTAAAAGAAAGTGTTTATAGCCAAGATTTACGTGTAGTTACTGGAATATTAAAATTAGTTGATGATATCGAGAGAATTGGTGATCATAGTGAAGACTTATTATGGTGTACATCAAAACTAACTGAAGCTGAAAAACATATTGAACTTAAAAGTTTGGATTTATTATTAACTAGTGTAAAAGATATGGAAATTCTTACCTTAAAGGCTTATTTAGGTGAAGACATTAAACTAGCTCATGAATTAATTAATAGCGATGATAAGATTGATAAATTATATTTAAGTGTTTTAGATGAATTAGAGAAGTTAAAAGATAAGACTAAAATGCAAAATTTTATAATTTATACTACTCTTATTGCTAAATATCTTGAACGTGTTGCCGATCATCTTGTCAATATTAATGAATGGATTATATATATTAAAAATGGTGAATATAAAGGTAAAGTGATAATATAAAAATATGAAAAAATTAATTTATTCAATAGAAGATGATAAAGATATATCTTATATAATTAGATTAGCTTTAGAAAATAGTGGGTATGAAGTTCATAGTTTTTATGATGGCGAATCTTTTTTAAAAGCTTTTAATGAAAAAAAGCCTGATTTAATATTATTAGATATGATGCTTCCAAAAATTCAAGGTCAAGATTTGCTTAAAATTATTCGCAATGATAGCTCAAATAATGATATTGATATCATAATTATAAGTGCAAATAAACTTATAAGCGATAAGGTTGATGGTCTTAATTTAGGTGCTGACGATTATATTGAAAAGCCTTTTGATATTTTAGAACTTATTTCAAGAGTGAATGCTAGATTTAGAAAAAATAAAAATAGTATTTATCAAATTGGCGATTATACAATTAACGAAGAAAAAAGATCTATTCAAAAAAATGGTGTTTTATATAAATTAACAAATAGTGAATTTGATATATTACTTATCTTAATTAAAGAAAAGGGTAATATTGTTTCTCGAGATGAACTAATGACTGCATTATGGGGAAATGATGCTAATTATGAATCTCGAACGATTGATATGCACATTAGAAATATTCGTAAAAAATTAAATGATCCTGAAATTATCATTACAATGCATGGACTAGGTTATCGAATTAATGAATAAAAAAAGATTTATTTTAATAGATTTTATATTCTTTATAGTAACTTTTATTATTTTTATAGTTTCTTTAACAACTATCAATTATAAATCTAAAAGCGATTCAATAAATAATTTAGAAAATTATATTGCAATTGCTTCAAATATTTATAATAAAGAAAGTGATATAAATATTATTGAAGAAACTTTTGATGATTTTAATAAGGTTCGTATTACTTTGCTTTCTTATGATGATGGTAGTGTAATTTATGATAATAATAAAAATTATAATAAAGAAGAAAATAGATTAGATGAATTTGTTGAGCATAATAATAAAAATGCTTATTATAAAAAAAGTAAAACTACTAATGTAGAAGTTCTATATTTAGTTAAAAAAGATAACAATACTAATGTTTTTATTCGTGTTGGCATTCCTAAAGCGGAAGTTTTGTCTTTAACCTATAATTTAGCAATTTATGGTAGTTTAACATTATTTATTATTAATATTGCTTTTTACGTTATGATTTATTTTTATTTTCGCAAGGATATTTTATCTATAGAAGAAGATATTAATAAATTAAATAAAATAGTTGATCCTAGTGTACAAATTAATAAAGTTGATATTAAAGAATTAAAAAATACTTTATATAAAACCTATGATTTAATTTTAGAAAAAATTAATGAAGTTACTGATGAAAAAAATAAAAAAGATTTTATTTTAAATAATATTTCTCAAGGATTTATAATTTTGGATAATCATCTTAACATAATAAGTATTAATAAATATGCACTTAATTTATTTAAATTAGAGGAAAATAAAATTTTGTTTAAAAATATTTTATACTTAGAATTTGGTAATTTAATAGAAAAAGAATTATTAAATTTTGATAATGATAATAAATCATTTATTATTAGAAATAACAATCATTATTATGAGTTCGAAGCAAGCAAGATTAAATTTAAAAATAGGAACGTTATAGCTTTATTAATAATTGATATAAGTAAAGATAAGCAAGCTGAAACTATGAAAAGAGATTTCTTTGCTAATGCTTCCCATGAACTTAAATCTCCCTTAACATCAATTATTGGTTATCAAGAATTAATTAAATCTAATTTAATTACAAAAAAAGAAGATCTTAAAAATGCTACTCAAGCAACTTTAAATGAAGCCCTTAGAATGAAAAACATTGTTCTTGATATGCTATCGTTATCAAAACTTGAGCAAAATGTTGATAGTGGAAAAGAAAAGATAAATATTAAAGATGTCGTTTTAGAAGTTTTAAATAATTTAAATCCTCAAATAAGGGCAAAAAAAATTAAAATATCTACAGATCTCAAGGATTTTTATATAATTTTAAATAAAGATGATGCCTATAAATTAGTCAATAATTTAGTTTCTAACGCTATAAATTATAATAAAATTGGTGGTGAAATTTATATTAAACTTGATAATTCTTTAATCATAAAAGATACAGGAATTGGTATTAGTGAAGAAGATTTACCACATATTTTTGAAAGATTCTATTGTGTAGATAAAGCTCGAACCAAAAACAATTCTGGAACTGGACTAGGGTTAGCTATTGTTAAACATATATGTTTAAATAATAAATTCAAAATAAACGTGACTTCGAAATTAAATGAAGGAACTACTTTTGAAATTAATTTCAAATAATTTTAAATATAAAATTTTACTTGAAACAATCTTAAATTTTTTATATTATTGAAAAGTCTTTTTTAAAAAGGGAAAGGAGAAAGACTCAATGGAAATGGTAGATGGAAAACTACAACTTTTTGGTGTTAAAAAAGCCGGTTCTACTTATCGAAAAGAGATTCTTGGTGGATTAACGACCTTCTTTGCAATGAGCTATATTATTGCTACAAATCCAGGCATTCTAAGTGCTAGTGGTATGCCTTGGGGCGCTGTATTTATTGCAACTATTTTAGCTTCTGTTATTGCAACATTAATTATGGGACTTTTTGCAAATGTTCCATATGCTCAAGCTCCAGGCATGGGCTTAAATGCTTTCTTTACATACACCGTATGTATGGCTCTTAAGTTTAGCTGGCAAGAAGCACTAACGATGGTTTTTATTTGTGGTGTTATAAATATTCTTATAACAGTTACAAAAGTAAGAAAATTAATCATTAAGGCAATACCTCAATCATTACAATCAGCAATCAGTGGTGGTATTGGTTTATTTATTGCTTATTTAGGTATTTTAAATATTGGTGGAATTAGTTTTGGTAGTGGCGTTCCTTCAATGAGCACATGGAATAGTGCAAGTGTTATTGTTTTTTTAATTGGATTAGTAATCTGCATAGTTTTAAATTGTTTAAAAGTAAAAGGTGCAATGATTATTACAATTATTGTTACTACATTATTTGGTTTAATTCCAATTGGTGGGGTTACATTAACTAAGATGGGTGCTTTAAGTGTTGGAAGTTCCCAATATGGTTATATGGATGGATTTATTGATGCTTTTAAACAACTTCCACAAACTTTTGGTGCAATTTTTACTAAAGAAGGATTCCCAAGCTTATTTGGCGAAGGTGGCGTTAAAGCAGTTACTGCAATAATTACAATTTTCTCATTTAGTTTAACTGATACTTTTGATACACTTGGTACATTTATTGGAACTGGTAGAAAAACTGGAATATTTACTGATGAAGACATAAATGGTATGGAAACTAGCCGTGGATTTAAATCAAAGATGGACAAAGCTTTATTTAGTGATTCTGTTGCTACTAGTATTGGAGCTATTTTTGGAACAAGTAATACTACAACATTTGTTGAAAGTGCTGCTGGTATTGGAGCTGGAGCTAGAACTGGTTTAGCTAGTGTTGTTACCGCTTTAATGTTTTTAGTTTCAATATTCTTTGCTGGTCCAATTAGTGCAATTCCTAGTGCTGCAACTGCTCCGGTTTTAGTAATTGTTGGATGTATGATGTTATCTAATTTTACAGATATTAAATGGACTAAATTAGAAGAAGCGATTCCTGCTTTCTTTGCTACAGCATTTATGGCTTTCTGCTACAGCATTTCTTATGGTATAGCAATGGGCTTTATTAGTTATTGTATTGTTAAGTTAGTTTTATTTGTTAAAGATTATATAGTTTATTCCAATAAGAGAAAATCAATTGATGATACGATGATTTTAGATGAGAATAATGCTATTCTTAATAAAGAAACTAATGAGGTTATTTTAACTAAACCTAATTTAGGAATTAGTTTGATTTTAGGTATTTCTACTCTTTTATTCTTACTTAACTTCATTTTACTTGCTACACCTTTAATGAATAAATAAGTTTTATTTTAATAGAAAAGCTAACTATAAAGGTTAGCTTTTCTTACTTTAAAAAACTTTTGAATAATATAGGCATTTATGCTATTATAATTAGGCTTGAATATGCCCCCTTAGTTAATCGGTATAACGGATCCATGGTAAGGATCTATGCGTAGTTCGACTCTGCGAGGGGGCACCATTGAAAATTTGCGATATTATGCTAAATAACATAATGTCGTTTTTTTATATATAGAATTACAAAAACAAAAGTGAAATAATTGATGATTTTAGGAAATAGTTGAAAATAGTCTATTTAGATTATCGAAATTACAGGAGATTAAAAATGAAGAATTAATTATTAAACTTTAATAAATTAAATAAAATATTTGAGTTTAGAAGGTTTTTTAGAAAATTTAGATTCAATTCAAGAAAAATTACAATCTTGAAATTAATTTTATCGAAGTGATAGATTATTTAAATTTGATAGAATTAAAATCAAAAAAAGAGCGCATATAATGTAGTGATTAATATATCAGACATTTTTATAAAAAATGATTGATTTTGGCTTTAATTTCTAACCATCTTTAAATAAAACGAAAATTTTAAATTTTTTACTTTAGAATTTTAAATACGAATTAAAATATTATTTTTGGCTAATTAGGGAGATAGAAATTTTAAAAAAGTATTTATTTAAAACACGAATGTTTTTTTCAAGATTGACACTAGATAATAAAAATATTAATATATAGTCATTGGAGGGAATATGAAATATTTTTGTTATTCATTTGGTCTTATTGTTTTAGTTTTGGCTATAATTTTTCTTTTATTGGCTATTTTCTCTTATAATTCTAAGAATAAGAGTAAAAATGACTTACTAGGAAGCATAATTAAATGTGTAGTACCTCTACTTGGATTGATATTTATTTTTACATGCTTTACAAAACTTTTTGATTATAAATATTTATTAAGTGGATTAATTGTTTTTATAATTTATGTGATTTTAGTTTTCTTAATTAAGATTTTAATCTTAACATCTATCTCAAGATATAGTTTTATTAAATTAATTGAAAGAATTGGATCTGATATTAAAGATTCATTTAAAGAAAAAACAAATGTTTTTTCTAAGATAGGAGATGTTTTATTATTTTTAATTTCTCCTGACTTTGTAATAACTAGATTAAGTGAAGATGCACATATTATAAATTATAGTGATGAATATAATAATAAATATATTAGAGTTAGTTTAAAAAAGTCATATAGTTTATTAAATTTAGTTATCAGTATTATTTTATGCATAATTTGCTATTTTACATTTTATTTTAATAAGAGTAATGCAATTTATTTAGGTCTTAAAGCTTTAATCATTTATCATATAATTTCTAGAAGTGTTGAAGAATTATCAAATTTATTTAATGATCTTATTAATAAAGACATTGAATATAGATTGAATTTTAAAGAAAAGATTATTATAAGTAGCATAAAAATTATCGAATTTGCTATTTTAATGGTTGGAGCTTATTTAAGTTATAAATATATTGCTAAAGATGCTTTAGCTGGTGGAATGTCTACCTTATTAGGCAATTTAACAAACAAACATAATTATTATGGATTAACTGCCTTATCTACAATGAGTTTTACTGGTTGTATTGCTATCTTAATTAATTTATTTATTTCTAATTTTCAAAATAATGAATGCTATGTTGATAAAAATAGTCCTAAGTTAATGGTTATTAATAAAAATAACGATAGGATTGAAGATATGTTTTCTTTAATGGATCATCATGATGGTATTGCTAGTATTGTTTTAAATCCTTCTAGAGATCAGTCTTATGTTATTTATTATGATAACAAATATTATGGATATAGAAACGTTATTAGTAAGAATTTAGTTAATAATGAAAGTTGCGTTAATGATAATTTCTCAATTAATGAATCGATTGAATTAACTATTTCATTTAATAAGGAAAATAAAGAAATTACTATTAAATAAAATAATTAAACTATTAAAACTGCTTATTAATTTAAGCAGTTTTTTTATGTCAATAAAAGGATAAAATTAGTGACATTTAAAAACTCAATGTTATAATGTAAATATGTTCTTAGAAAAGTTTTTTTATTCATTTATTATGAGTTTACCAGTTGTTATTACAACAATTGGTATTTTGATTTTTTTATTTATTAAATTTAAAAAGACTAGAACTTTAATTTTAGGAATAACATTATTTTATTTTTCCTTATTTTTTATATATTTAATTTATTCGTATAACTGTAATATTTTTAATATAACTTTTATTAAAAAAATAAAAGCAATACTAAAAATTACTCTTAATATAGTTACATTATTTAATGAATATCTTTTATATTTTTTAAATAATGGTTTTGTTTATATATTAATTAGTTTTGTATTTAGTATAACTTTTGTTTTTGCTATTAAAATTATTATTATTCTTAATTTAATTGATAAAAAGCCTTCTAAAGTTAAACTATTTATTAAAAAAATTTCATTTTTAATTTTTAATAAAGAAGAATTTAATATATTTAAAAACCCTTTTTATAATCTTAGATGTTAGAGATATTTTATATTTTTAATTTTTAATTTTATAAAATAGGAGTGAATTATGAATAAAAAAATAGTTTTTTTAACCTTTTGTAGTGTAGCTTGCTTATTTAGCTGTACTAATAAAAAAGACGTAAACGAAGATATTAAAAATATTTATAAAGATATAAGTAACGGAAATAAATTAAAGGCGTTTATTATTAAAGATAATAATTATTATATTTTTGAAAATTCAACAGACATTATTTCCTTAGGAAGATTTGATGAATCAACATATAGTTTTGATAATTCAAATGATTTTGGTTTTATTCTTCCTAGTAGTGGAGTGATTAATTATGATGATTTAAGCATAAGTAATATTTCTAAATTAATTGTCAATTATAAAAGTAAAGAGATTTATTCTTTTATTGATTATAATACTAAAGCTCTATCTAAAATATATAATAGTAATAATTTCGATAATTTATATTTTTATAATGATTTTAATAATGAAAAATTTAGTAATGGATATGAAGTAAATCTAAAAATTGATAATTATAATAAAATTAGTTGTGAAGATATAAGGGAGTATTATTTAAATAGTTTTAACAAATATAATGATTTAAAAGAAATAGATTCCTTATATAAAAATATCAGCATCAGCGATGAGTTTAATGGTAAAAAAGTTGTTTCTATTGGTAACTTATCTAATACTTTAAAATCTTTAAAAATAGATAACATTAATTTTACATTTTCAAATAACATTGAAAATGTAAGTGAAGATGCTTTTAATGGACTAAAATTTAATAATGATTTAAATCTGAGTAACAATCTTATAAATATCGAAGATAACGCGTTTAAAAATAGTCAGATAAATAAATTACTTGTTCATGATAAAAAGATTAATTATAAAGATTCAAGCTTTTTAAATTTAAAATTAAATGAAATTAATTTTGATCATGAGGATTCAAATAATTTAAATTTAATAGATGATTTTATCTCTGATAATTATGATTTAAAAGTAACAATTAATAATTTATATTATGATAAATTTACAAAGATAAAGGAAATATATAAAAAAGCTACAAATAACGAAATAAATACTAAAGCATACTTAGTTAAAAATAATCATTATTATGTGTTTGATGGAATTGATAAAATTACTCAATTGGGTATTTTTGATTTAGACAAAAATGAATTTAGTAATAGTAATGAATTTGGTTTTATTCTTCCTAGCAGTGGAACAATTAATTATGATTCAAGTAATGTTTTAGAGTGCTCAAAATTATTAGTTAATTTAAATAATAAAAATATTTATTCTTATATTAATTTAGACGGTGAGATTTCTAACGATTATAATGGTAATAATTTTGATAATCTATATTTTTATGGTGATTCAAGTAATAATGACATTAGTAATGGATATGAAGTTAGTTTAAAAATTGATAATTATTTAAAAATTAGTAACGAAGAAGTTCGTAATTATTATTTGAATAATTTCCTATCATATAATGATTTAAAAGATCAAAAAGACATAAAAAAGTTATATGAAAAGATTATATTAAAAAATGATTTTAATAATAAAAATGTTGTAGCTATTGGTAATTTTTCTAAAGTATTAAAAGAACTCGGATTAACTAGTATTAATTTAAATTTAAGTGAAAATATTGAGTATATTAAAGAAGATGCATTTAATGGAATTAGCTTTAATAATGAAGTTTTGACATTAAATAAAAAACTTAAAAATATTGATATAAGGGCATTTGCTTATTCGAATATTTATACTCTATATGTTTACGATAATGAAATTGAATTTTATTATGAAACATATAATAAATTCACTCATAAATTTAGACCATTTGAGGATGATAGTTTTTATGAAGCAAATGTTAAAAATATTCATTTTGAAACATATAATTCAGGCAATAGTTTATTATCTAATTATTTAGCTGGCAATAATAGTGAATTAATTATTAAATGTGGAAAAAATCTAAATTCTAAATATTATGACTCAATAAGTGAGGGCTTAAACATAGAAAAAACAATTAATCCACTTTGTGACTTAAAAGATATTTCAAATAATGTAATTGGAGATAATAATTTAACACTAGTAGATACTAATGAAAGCTTAATTTTATCTATTAAAAATAAACTTGATGATGGAAATCTTTATAATGGATCTAATGTTAGAGAATACGGAACTTTAGATGCTAAAACTGCTAATTCTATACCTAATATGTTAAGTAGCGACTTTGTTAATAAATATACTAAAAATGTTTATACATTAAAATTAAAAAACGATCTAACAATTAAAGGAAAAGTTTATGTTGGAGCTACTATTAATAGCGAAGCTCAAAGAAATCAAGGATATATTACAGGTGACTATGTTACTCTCGATTTAAATGGGCATAATGTTTATATCGAAGATGGTGGAGTATTAGAAAGTAGTGGCTATATTATTGATAGTAGTGCAAATCAAAGTGGTATGATTGAAATCAAAAATGGTGGCACATTATCGACAAATTTTAATGTAGAAGATTATAGTGGTGGTCAAATTACAAAGAATAGATATGACAAAAATGTTAGTCCTTTCAATTTATTTAAATTAGGATATTTGCAAGTTAATACTAAAATAAATAAAGGTGGTAAGCTTAATGGACTTTGCGTTTTGTACGCTTCATATTCTCAAAATGAAGCAATTCAAACTATCATTGGAGAAGACGGCTTATTTGATATTAGTTCTAATGATGGATATATCATTAAAAGAGCAAAATTCATTAATAATGAATATGATGGAATTGATCATTATGAAATATATGGTGATTGCAAAACTAATTCAATGACTTTAAGAGTTGGAGCTATTGCTTTAAGTACATCAAAATTATTTTTACCATTAACTAGATTTCAAACAATCGATATCTATAAAGGTAAATTTACCATGAACACAAAATTAAAAGTGCTTCCAGGAACAGAAGTTAATGTTTATAATGGCGCTACTTTAGTTATTAATGAAAACGTTATAATTTATGAAGAATATAAAACACAAGCTGAGGTTGGTGTAAATTATTTTGCAAATTATTGTGATTATTATGCTAGTTCAAAATATGATAAAGATAATATTAATCAAGGGCAAATAAATTTCTATAATGGTTCTAATTTAATAGTAAATGATGGAAATGGAATTAATGGTTTAATAAATGTGGAAGATAATAATGTCTTAGAGGTAATTAAAAATATGTATGAAAATACTAATTTTAATAATAAATTAGAGTCTATTGAAAGCGATGGAACTACCACATATTACATAGCTGCATCAAGCAATATAACTAAATATTATAAAGATTTAAAAGATAAAATATCATTAATTTCTACTATTAAAGAAGAAGATCACAAAGTAATAACTGCTTAATTTTGTAAAAAAGCCTTTCAAATCTGCATTATTTTAATTATTTTTTTATTAATTATCTAAGAGAGACAATCTATTTATAAAAAAGAATGGGTAGTCCCATTCTTTTTGCATACATAATTAATTTTTTAGCTTCTTGATTTAGATTTTTTATAAAGATAAAATATTTATAACTTATGAATAGAGCCATATTTTTTGATTTAGATGGAACATTATGGGATGCATTAGAAGAAATAAATGATTCTTATAATGCTTTTATGTTAGAAAATAATTTACCATATAGATTTACAAAAGACATTACCTCTTCTTATATGGGGTTAACTCCTTTAGAAACTGCTAGGCTAGCTTTTAAAGATTTAGATGATGATAAAGCAATGAAATTATTTCATTTACTTTTTAAATTTGAAATTGCTTATTTAAGAAAGTATCCTGGGAAATTATATAATAACGAAGAAGAAGTTATAAATGCATTATCAAAGTCTTATCCTTTATATATTGTATCAAATGCTGATAAAGGATATATTGAAAATTATTTATTTGGTTGTGATATGAATCAATATTTTAAAGGTCATATTTGTGCTGGTGATACAGATTGTGATAAGGCAACAAATATTAAAATATTGATGGAAAAAGAGGGAATTAACGAAGTAATTTATGTAGGTGATACTTTAAAAGATTATGAACAGTCTAAAAAAGCCGGCGTTCAATTTATTTATGCTAGTTATGGATTTGGATCGATTGATTTTAAAGTTAATAAAATTGATAATCTTAATGAATTAATACCTTTAATATCTAAAATTTTTAATAATTAAAAGGAGAAAAATTTATGGAAAACGAAAATGTGAAGAGCCTAGAAAATTGTCCTAAATTAAAGCTAAACTTCAAACGAACAGCAATTATTGGCTTTGCTTTTTTTGGTATTTTGCTTTTATGGCAAGTTTATGATTCATGGTGCCCTTTATTTTTATCTAATTTATTTGAAGAGGCATTACATAAAGAGCATAATGAAGTTCAATATTTAGTCGGTATAGTTATGGCTTTAGATAACTTAGCTGCATTAATAATGCTACCAATATTTGGTTCTTTATCTGATAAAACTCATACAAAGATTGGAAAGCGAATGCCATACATTTTAATAGGCACATTTTGTTGCGCGATAGCTTTTCCATTTATTCCAATCTTATTTCACTATCATAATTTAATTGGAACCATTGCTGTTATGGCAATAGTCGTATTTTTTGCAATGATGTATCGAAATCCAGCAGTGGCATTAATGCCTGATATTACTCCAAAACCTTTAAGAAGCCGTGCTAATGGTATAATTAATATAATGGGTTATTTAGGTGGTGCTTGTGCTACCCTTGTTGGAATGATATTTGTTTTAAGTAAGTATCTAACTGGGTGGGAAAATAGTTCTACCAGCATTTGGGTAATTGAAGCACCTTTCTTAATTGCTTCAATTTTAATGATTATCAGTGCATTAGTATTATTTTTCTTTATTAATGAAAATAGGATTGAAAAAGAAGTTGCTCCTGAAATGGAATTAGGTGAAAGACTTGCAGCGGTTGAAACATCTGTTGAAGAAGATGATAAAAAACCGATGTCAAGGGTTAATAAAATTATGCTTTTATTAATCTTAGGTGCAGAATTTTTATGGTTTATGGCAGATAATGGAATTGGAACTTTCATGTCTATATACGTAGAAAAATATCTTCACTCCAGTACAGGTGCTTTGAGCATGTGTATTTTAGTTGGTGGATTTGGTTCTGTTATTGGTTTTGCAGCAGGCGGATTTATTGCTAGTAAAATAGGACGTAAATGGACTATTTGTGGTGGGCTTAGTTTAACAGCTATCGCCTTAATGATATGGGTCATTATTTCTAACGTAGTTAAAATTGATTCCAATGCTGCTGAAAATAGTCAAAAATTTCCTTTTTACTTATATATAATTTGGCTTATTAAAGGGTTCGGAATGAGCTTAGTACATATTAATTCATTCCCAATGGTTGTAGAGTTATGTTCTAATAAAAAGGTTGGAAAATTTACTGGGTATTATTATGCATCATCTATGGCTGCACAAACTATTACGCCTTGTTTGATCGGATTATTAATGTTAAATTCGAATTTTGGATTTGCTCAACTTCCAACTTATGGATTATGTTGTATAGTAGGCTCGTTAATTATATTTCTATTTGTAAAAAATATTAAAAATAAGGCAATTGTTAAAAAAGGTTTAGAAGCCTTTGATGTGGATGATTAGAATATGAAAAAAGAAGTGTTAAGAAAGAAAGTTAATCCTTTAATTTTTATGGGTGTTGCCCATAGAGGATTGCACACAAAAGATTTTACTGAAAACGGTATGAAGGCATTTGCAAATGCCATTAATAATAATGTCTCTTTTGAGTTAGATATTCATCTAACTAAAGATAATCAATTAGTTGTTTGTCACGATTCGGATTTAATTAGAACTACCGGGAAAAGTGGAATTATTGAAGATTTGACGCTAAAAGAAATTAAGGACAATTATAGATTATTTGATGGTGGGGAGATTCCAACCTTTAAAGAATTGTTAGATTTTACTAATGAAAGAGTGCCAATGGTTATTGAATTAAAAGTGTATAAAAATAATTACAAGGCTTTAGCTAAGAAATTTTTAGAGGTTATGAAACCTTATAAAAATAAGCAAAATTATTTTGTCATCTCTTTTGATCCTCGCGCTTTATTAAAAGTTAAGAAAGGACATTTTGTTAGAGGACTCTTAGTAGGTATGGGTGATAAATGGGTTTATCATTTTAGATTTTTATTTGAGTCATTAGATTTAGAAAATAAAATGCTAAAGCTTAAGAGTGTTCAAAGGTATCAAAAAAGACATTTTGTTAATGCTTGGACAATTAATAATAAAGAACAATTTGATGAAGTCTATCCTTTTGCTGATACGATTACATTTCAAAACATGGATGTTGAGTATGTAAAAGAAATGCTTAAGAAAAAGAATTTTTAAATAAGTTTATTTCTTAAAATTATTTTTATCATTATTAGAGTTTTTATCCCATTTATCGCTTAGCTTTTCTAAATCAGCAATAAATTCTTCCCTTGATTTTTTTATATTTTCATTTAAATTCAAAAATGATCCTTTTTTTAAAAAATAAGTTGTAACACCTAAACTGATTAAGCCAATACATGTAAATATTAAACCAAGCCATCCATAAATTTGATTATTCTTATCAATTAAAGGCATAGTTATACCTAGTGATATAAAAATAATAGATATAAATAAAGTTAAAAAACCTAATAAATAATATTTTCTTGCTTTGTTTTTATTTGATTTTTCTTTCATAAAAATATTATATGACAAAGAATTTATTTTTAAAATAAAAATATATTTTATAAATTTTTATAAAAATAATTAGGTTTTGCAAAGTTTTTTATAAAACTAAATTATTTTAAACAAAAAAACTATTGTTTATTACATAATGAATTATAATTTTTAATATTGTATAATATTAAAAGAGGTTATGTATGAAAAAATGTGAGAAATGTGGAAAATATATTGAAGATAGTGCGACATATTGTTCTTATTGTGGGACTAAATATGGTGCTAAAGAAAGTGATAAAAATAAGAAAAATAAGAATAAAGTCAATTATTACGGGATACTAGCACTAATAATTGCTGTTGTTCCTACTTTATTTAGTCAAATCCTAATTAATATTTCTTCTTTGTTCTCTACCGATAATATTGGTCAAATCATGAATAGCAGTTATGGTAATGCTATTGCTATCGTATTTTTATTAACTATTATTCTAGGTCTTGTATTTTCAATTGTTGGCTTCGTCTTTAGTTTTAAAGAAGGAGGATTTATATTATCTATATTAAGTTTTTTGATACTTGTTGTTTTATTCATATCTATTTTTATTAGTAAAGAAAATGGAAAAACTTTTCTTGAGCAAATCAAAATGTTTCTCGAGGCTAAATATTTATGAAAAGTAAATTTTTAAATAAGGAATATCTAATTCATTCTCTAAAACAATATAAATATTTAGGAATAATTACATCTATGTTGTTAATTGTTCTTGGTATTTTAATGTTTTGTTTTCCTTTAATAAGTAATATTATTGCTATCTGGACATTTATAATTGGATTATTACTTGTCGGACTATTTGATTTATTTGCTTATCTTTTCGGAAATAAAGATAATAAAAAATCTTCTTTTATTTTGCTTAAAGCTATAACAAATATTGTTGTAAGCTTATTAATATTGATACCAATGATAATAAATTCTATTGAAATAGGATTTAAGGAAGCAATAACTGATTCGACTTTATCTTTCATAAGTTGGGTAGTCGTATTTTTTGGTATTTATTTAGTCTTTACTGGTTTAGGCAGAATTTTTAGAAGTTCAGTAATAGAAGTTCTTGGTGGCTCGAGATCTGTTGAAATTATAATAGGTGTTACTTATATATTTCTTGGCTTACTTTTTTGTATAAATCCAGCTATTAACACAATTACATTTATCACTTATATCTTAAGTATTTATTTAATTTCTTACGGAATTATTTTGTTCATAGAACTTATTACTAGTCCAACGATTAGGGATTATAGCAAACCATTTACTCCTAAAAAAGCTAAAGATGGTAGTAAAAACGAAGAAGTTACCGTAGAAATTATTGATAATGATAAATTAGAAAAGAAATAGAAGGAAATTATTATGTTACATGTTGTTGACCACCCATTAATTACTATGAAATTAAATTTGATGAGAGATGAAAGAACTGATAGTAAAGACTTTAGAACTTTGCTTGATGAAATTTCATCTTTGATGACTTATGAAATATTTAAAGATTTAAAGTTAGTAAAATGTGGAAAAATTAAAACCCCAACAGGCTGTGAAATCGACAAATTACATCTTGAATATAATATAATTGTTGTTCCAATCTTAAGAGCTGGAATGGGCATGAGTAATGGTGTTATTAATATGCTACCTAATGCGCGTATTGGACATATAGGTTTATATAGAAATGAAGAGACACTGGAACCAGTCGAATATTTTTTTAAAATGCCTAAAGTTGAAAAACCATTAGTTTTATTATGTGATCCAATGGTAGCAACTGGCGGAAGCGCAATTGATGCTATAGCAAGTTTAAAGAAAAAAGGATTTAAAAATATACGATTTTTAGCTTTGGTTGGTGCTCCTATAGGTGTTAAAAAAATAATGGAAGCACATCCTGATGTTGATATATATATTGCTGCTATGGATGAAAAATTAAATGATAAAGGGTACATTTTACCAGGATTAGGTGATGCTGGCGATCGTATATTTGGAACGTTATAACATGAAAAAGAGATTTATTTTTATTAACTTATTTTTATTTTCTATTTTTCCTATTTTATTAAATAGTTGCTCTAGTATTGATTATCCAAGAGGTGATTTAGAAAAAGGCGGAAAGGTTGAAATTCAAACGATTGGTGAAGGAACGGTTGAAATTGCTGATGAAAATGATTTAAATAATGTTTCATTAAATAAGACATTAGTGATAAAAACTTACCCAGCTACGAATTATAAAACGCTATCGATTTTTGTTAATGAATTAGATTTAACAAATGATCCAAATTTTATTATTGGTGATCCAAATGATATTGTTCATATCGTTGTTACATTTACTAAAATTAATAATGGAACAACTAGCGAAGATAGATATGGTGTTATAAAACTTGGAAATGTTAATAATGGAACGATTTCTTTTAAAGATAATCATTATAATAATGAAAGTGTTTTACTTGGAACTAAAATTCAAATAGTTGCTACTCCTAATGAAGGATATAAATTGAATTCATTATCTGTTAATAATGAATCTATTTTATCAACATTAGAATTTATTGTAGAAAAAGAAATTACTTATATTATTGATGCAGATTTTATTTATATTAATTCAAAAAATGATTATTCATATTTATATAATAATAAGATAAAACCTACACGAGGTAATCAAAGTATTAGTTATGATGAATATTATGAAAGTGCTAGAGGCTTAAAAGGTTTGGAGTTAAAAAATGAATTACATAATATTATTAAAAAAGGGTCTAAATCTTTTTCATATAAATCACTAAATTCTATTTTACCTAAAACTGATGTTGATCCTTATGATTCTTCTAATTTTATTTTAACTTATGAAGGTAGTTATAATAAATCTGAATCCTTTAATAAAGAGCATACTTGGGCTAAATCTCACGGAGGATTTGGCACAAGTCAACCAACAGGAAGTGATATTCATAATTTAAGACCTTCAAATTCAACCCTAAATAGTACTAGAGGTAATTTAGATTTTGGCACTGTCTTAAATCATAGTAATAGTACTGATTGCGGCTATAAATATAATTGGAGTCGTGAAACAATGAAAGGCAATTACATTGGTGGTGGAAAAAGTGTAAATAGTACTGTTTTTGAACCAAAAGACGAATTTAAAGGAGATGTTGCGCGTATGATTTTTTATATGGCAACTAGATATGATAGTGATGATAGCTATGATTTAGAAGTAAGTGGAGCTATTGATACTAAATTATATTATGATTATAGTAATGGTGCAAAAGGACTTCACGGTGTCTTTAAAGATCTTTATGAATGGGCAACTAGTGGAATTGATCCTGTAAGTGATTTTGAAGTTAATAGAAACAATATTATTGACGAAGATTATCAACATAATAGAAATCCTTTTATTGACCACCCAGAATTTATTATAATGATTTATGATAAAAATTATTCTGGACCAGGCGCATTAAATGAATAATAATTTTTCATATAAAAAAGAATTTAACATAACAACGAATATGCTCGATTGTTATGATTATTTAAAATTATCATCAATTTTAGATTTTATGCAATGCGTTGCTAGTGAGCATGCCGATATTTTGGGTGTTGGATTTAATAATTTTATAAAAAAAGGTTTAATTTGGGTGGTTATTAGAAATAAAGTAGAGATTTTAGATAGCCTAAAAGATTTAAAAAATATATCGATTAGAACATCTTTAGTTAAACCTAGACTATTTGAATGTCCAAGAGATTACGAAATTTTTAGTGGTGATAAACTTATCATTAAAGGAAGATCAATTTGGGCAATTTATGATTTAAATAATAAAAAAATTATTTTACCAAATGATTATGATAGTCTATTCTCTAAAGATATTGGCTTATATAATCGAATTAAGAAAATAGATTTAATTGACAAAAATTTATTAAAATTTAACTCATATCGAAATGTTAATTTTACTATGTTAGACCATAATAAACACATGAATAATACTCATTATTTAGATTTGTTTATGGATATTTATAAACCTACAAAAGAAATAAAAATCAGTTCCTTTCAAGTAGAATATGTATCGCAATGTTATTTAGATGATAAAATTAGCATATACACTTATGAAATTTTAAATAAAAAATACTTATATGGTTATTGTAACGATGAACTTAAATTTTATATTGAGGTTGATGTAAATGAGTCAAATAACTAAATCTGTTATCGCTGATTCTTTTTTAAAATTAGTAGAAGAGGAACCAATTGAATCAATTACAATTAGCGATATAACAAAAAATTGTGGATTAAATAGACAAACATTTTATTATCATTTTAGCGACATCTATGATTTAATTGAATGGATTTTATTAGAAGCAACTGATAAAGTAATTGGAAAAAATAGAACCTATAATAGTTGGAAGGAAGGTTATCTAGATTTATTTTATTTTTGTTTAAAACATAAAAAAATAATTACTTATGGATATAATTCTATAAATAGAAAGCAAGTTGAAAGATTTTTATATAATGTTGCCTTTGATTTTTTAATGAATGTTGCTAACGAATTATCAAAGAATCTCAAAATAAGAGATGATGATAAAAAATATATTGTTGATTTTTATAAGTTTGCTTTTGTCGGATTTTTATGCGAGTGGATTGATAATGGCATGAAAGATGATCCTAAATATATAGTAAACAAATTAGAGGCACTTATTAGTGGCGATTTAAAAAAAGATTTAACGTTATTTTCTTATTAGTTTTTGTCTAAGAAATTTTTAGCGTAGGAACATGTTGCTTCGACATTATGCCCTTGTTTTTTGATTATCTCTAAAGCTTCAATTACAAGTTTTTTAGCAATTCCTTGTCCCCTTAAGCTATCACTCACATATGTTCTAGTTATACAGTTTGTGTTTTGATTAATTAACGGAAATAAAATTTCTGCAATAACATTTTCATTTTCATCTAAGTATTTTATATATTCTTTAGTTTTAATAATTTTCATAATTCACCTCTTTTTTAATAATATCATAATAAGAAGCGAATTTCTTTAAATATACCCCTAGATGGTATATACTTTTGTAGGAGGAAAATATGGATAAAAAATGTTGTACAAATAATATAAAAGTAACAATAAGAGGAGATGATGAGAAAAAGCAAATTATTTCTAGAATAAATAGGATTATTGGACAGATAGAAGGAATTAAGAAAATGGTTAATAATGATCGCTATTGCGATGATATATTAATTCAACTTTCAGCAGTTGATAAATCAGTTAAAAGTTTAGCTAATTCTATTTTAGATAGGCATTTGCATACCTGTATTGTTGATAATATTAAAAAAGGAAATTACGAAATTTTAGACGAGATTAGTGAGCTTTTTAGGAGATTTCAATGAAAAAAATATTTGATGTTAAGGGAATGACATGTGCTAGTTGTCAAGCTCATGTTGATAATGCAGTTAGAAAAATTAAAGGTGTAAAAGATGTAAATGTATCTCTTTTAAATAACACTATGGAGGTAGATTATGATGAAAAATGTGTTGATGATCAAGATATAGAAAATGCTGTTAAAAAAGCGGGATATAAGGCCTTTAGTCAAGATAAAAAAGGTAATAAGGGAGTAAATGAAAATAATGATTATTCTTTATTAAAATTAATAATAGCAATTACCTTTTTAATATTATTAATGTATGTTTCAATGGGCCATATGATTAATTTACCAATGCCTAAGTTTTTAAAAATTTCAACGCATGAAGAAATGATAAAAAATTCATTAATTTTTGCTTTTACTCAATTTTTATTAACGTTGCCATCAATTTTTATTTATCGAAATTATTTTATTAACGGTTATAAAAGATTATTTAAACTATCGCCAAATATGGATAGTCTTATAGCATTAGGAAGTAGTGCTAGTTTAATTTATGGAGTTATTGCTATATTTATGATTGGATATGGATTAGGGTATAACAATTATGATTTAGTTATGCAATATGTCCATAATATTTATTTTGAAAGTGCGGCAACAATTTTAACCTTAGTTAGTTTAGGGAAATATTTAGAGGGATTATCTAAAAGAAAAACTACTGACAATGTAAAAAAGATGTTAGACTTAGTTCCTAAAAAAGCAACTATATTTATTAATAATGAGGAAACAACTATACCAGTTAACGAAATTAAAATTAATGATATTGTTGTTGTAAAAAAAGGAGAACAGGTGCCTATTGATGGAGAAATTATCGAAGGATCGGGTTCTTTTAATGAATCTAATATTACAGGTGAATCAATGCCTGCTTATAAAAAAAGCAATGATTTTGTTTATTCTTCTACAATATTAGAATCAGGCTATGTAAAAATAAAGGCAAAAAAAATTGGTGATGATTGTTCTATTAATACAATTATAAAATTAGTCGAAGAAGCTGCTAATTCTAAAGCTCCTATATCAAAACTTGTTGATAAAATATCTTTATTCTTTGTACCTATAATAATCTTAATTTCACTAGTTGTTTTTATTTTTTATTTATCTTTTAATTATAGTTTTAATGATGCGTTTAATTATGCAATTAGTGTCTTAGTTATTGCCTGTCCATGTGCTCTAGGCTTAGCAACTCCAGTTGCTATAATGGTAGGAACAGGAAAAGGTGCTCAGCTTGGTCTTCTTATAAAAAATGCTGAGATATTAGAAAATGCGCATCGTATAAAAACAATTGTTTTAGATAAAACAGGTACAATTACTATGGGTAAGCCATGTGTTACAGACTTCATTGTATTTAAAAAAGAGGATGATTTACTTTCTAAAATATATTCATTAGAAATTAAAAGTGAGCATCCTTTAGCAAATGCTATTATTAGTTATGTTAAATTAAAAGAAAGTAATATTATTAATTATCACGTAGTTAACTATCAAGCGATAGAAGGAGTTGGTGTTTCAGGTTACATAAATAATGATTTTTATCAAATAGGTAATATAAGGTGTCTTAAAGATAAAAATTATATAAATGATAAAATAGACAAATTATCTTTAGAAGGAAAAACTACTTTAGTAATCGTAAAAAATAATGAAGTTATTTCTTTAATATCTTTGAAAGATATTATTAGAAAAGATTCTAAAGAGGCCATTAGGTTATTAAAGAATAAAGGCATAAAAATAATTATGCTAACAGGAGATAATGAATTAACAGCAAAAAATATTGCTAAAGAAGTTGATATTAATGAAGTTAGAGCTAATGTATTGCCTATTGATAAAGAGAAAATAATAAAAGATATTCCCCATAATAAAAATAATTTAGTTGCAATGGTTGGAGATGGTGTTAATGATGCTTTAGCTTTAACAACTAGTGATATAGGAATAGCAATTGGCGGTGGTACAGATATTGCAATAGAATCTAGTGATATTGTTTTGATTAGAAATAGCTTATTAGATGTTCTTAACGTTATAAATTTATCTAAAAGGGTTTATTTTACGATAATAGGTAATTTATTTTGGGCTTTTATTTATAATTGCATTGGTATTTTATTTGCAACTGGGATGTTTGTGCCACTACTTGGTGAAAATTTTAAATTGTCTCCAATGATTGGATCAGCATGTATGGCATTTAGTTCTATATTTGTGGTATTGAATGCTTTAACAATTAATTTATTTAAACCAAAGGCTTATAATAATAAAAAAGTAAATGGAGAAATTTCTAATATGGAAAAAATTGAACTTAATGTAAATGGTATGATGTGCATGCATTGTGTAAAACATGTTAAAGAAGCTTTATTAAGTTGTAATGGTGTAAAGCATGTTGATGTTTATTTAGATAGTAAAAAAGCCATCATCGAAGGTAATAATCTTTCTAAAGACAAGTTAATTAATGCAGTTAAAAATGCAGGATACGATGCATTTTAAATGTAAAAGTTTGCAAAATTCAATTATTTTTTAAAAAACACAATAATTATTTATATTTCTTTTATAATTATTTATTAGTGTTTTGATTCAAAAATATTCGATTTCGAGTATAATATTTTTTATGGAAAAAAATGTAATTAAAGTTATTGGCGCTAAAGAAAACAATTTAAAAAATGTTTCTTTAACTATCCCTAAAGATAAGTTAGTTGTTTTTAGTGGTGTTAGTGGTAGTGGCAAGTCAACCCTTGCATTTGACACTATTTTTGCTGAGGGTCAAAGAAGATATGTTGAATCTTTATCTAGCTATGCTAGACAATTTTTGGGAAATTTTGAAAAACCAGATGTAGAAAGTATCGAAGGTTTATCACCTGCCATTTCAATTGATCAAAAATCTACTTCTCATAATCCCCGTTCAACGGTTGGTACTGTAACTGAGATTTATGATTATTTACGTTTACTTTTTGCTAGAGTTGGTGTGCCATATTGTCCAACACATAATATTCCAATTGTGGCTTTTTCACTTCAAAAGATTACTGATATCATTATGAATTATCCTAAAGGCAGTAAGGTACAGATATTATCGCCTATTGTTAGAAACGAAAAAGGAACACATAAAGATACGTTAGATAAAATAAAAGAAAATGGTTTTAGTCGTGTTAGAATTGATAATGAAGTTTGTTTTATTGAAGAGGTAAAACCTTTAGATAAAAATAAAAGACATAATATTGACATAATAATTGATCGTCTTGTTATTAAAGATGATATAAGACCAAGAGTTTTTGAAGCTTGTGAATTAGCAAGTGACTGGGCAAATGGTTTTGTATTAGTTTTATGTGGAGAAGAGGAAAAATTATTTAGTGAACATAATGCGTGTCCAATTTGTGGATTCACTGTTCCTAAACTTGAGCCACGTTTATTTTCTTTTAATTCTCCATTAGGATGCTGTCCTTCATGTAATGGATTAGGTATTAAGCAAGAAGTTGATATCGATTTATTAGTTCCTGATAAAAATTTAAGCATAAATGATGGAGCTATCTTGTTTTTTAAAAACACAGTTAATTCTTCTAATATTGACTGGCAAAATTTTGATCAATTATTGCGATATTATCACATACCTAAAGATATACCTTTTAAAGATTTAACAAAAGACGATGTTGATTATATAATGAACGGATCTAAAGAACCAATTTCTTATAGTATTACGACTATCAGTGGTAATGTCATGAAAAAAAATAATTTTATAGAAGGTCTTAAAACTAAAATTGAGAGATTGTTTAAAGAAACGACTAGCGAATTTAATCGTGAATATTATTCTAAATTTTTACGTGATAATGTTTGTACCACTTGCCATGGAGCCCGCTTATCGAAAGAGGCTTTAAGTGTAAAAGTAGCTGGTTTAAATATTTATGAGGTTACTTGTTTATCTCTTGATAGACTTTATGAATGGATAAATAATTTAAACAAAACCTTTACTCCATCTCAAATTACAATTGCAGAACTTGTTATAAATGAATTAAAAAATAGAGTTAAATTCTTAATCGATGTTGGTCTTGAATATTTAACATTGTCGAGAATGTCTATGACTTTGTCTGGAGGAGAAAGTCAAAGAATTAGACTTGCTACTCAAATTGGTTCTAAATTAAGTGGTGTTTTGTATGTTTTAGACGAACCATCAATTGGTTTGCACCAAAAAGATAGTGAAAAACTTATTAATTCTTTAAAAGAAATGCGCGATTTAGGTAATACTTTGATTGTTGTAGAACATGATGAGGAAATGATTAGAAGTGCAGATTATATTGTAGATGTAGGGCCTGGGGCTGGTGTACATGGTGGTGAAATAGTTGCTTGTGGAAGTTTAAAAGACATTGAAAATGCTCCTAAAAGCATTACTGGTGCATATTTAAGTGGTAGAAAATATATTCCAGTTCCATTAAGTCGAAATAAAGGTAATGGCAAGTTTATTACTATTAAAGGATGTAGTACAAACAATTTAAAAAATATTGATGTTAAATTTCCACTTGGAGAATTTATTTGTGTTACAGGTGTTAGTGGAAGTGGAAAGTCAAGTTTAGTTAATGAAACTTTATATTTAGGAATTTTAAAAGAATTAGAACATCAAGATGTAATTCCAGGAAAATATAAATCTTTAGAAGGACTTGAAAATATTGATAAAGTAATTAATATTTCGCAAGAACCTATTGGTAGAACCCCACGTAGTAATCCTGCAACCTATGTTAAAGCTTTTGATGATATTAGAGATATATTTGCTAATACTATCGAGGCTAAGGCTAGAGGCTTTGATAAATCTCGATTTAGTTTTAATATGCCTGGAGGGCGTTGTGAACATTGTCAAGGCGCTGGCGTAACTAGAATTCCAATGAATTTTTTGCCAGATGTTTATGTTAAATGCGATGAATGTGATGGAAAGCGATATAATAGTCAAACTTTATTATGTACATATAAAGGTAAAAATATTTATGATGTTTTAGAAATGACAATCGATGACGCTTATGAATTTTTTAAAAATCATTATTCGCTAGCAAGAAAGTTAAAGACTTTAATTGATGTTGGTTTGGGCTATATGAAACTTGGTCAACCTGCAACTACTTTATCAGGTGGTGAAGCTCAACGTGTAAAACTTGCTTATTATTTGCAAAAAAGACCAACCGGTAAGACTTTATATATATTAGATGAACCAACAACAGGTTTGCATGTTGATGATGTAAATAGATTATTAAAAGTATTAGAGACAATTGTGAATAATGGTGATACATTATTAGTAATTGAACATAATTTAGATGTTATTAAAATGGCTGACTATATTATTGATATTGGGCCTGATGGTGGAGACAAAGGTGGGCAAATTGTTGCAACTGGAACGCCTGAAGAAGTTAGCAATAATTTAAATAGTTATACTGGAAAATATTTAAAGAATATATTAGAAAAAGATAAACTAAGAAAGGAGAAAATTAATGATGCATAATTTTTTATATTATTCTGGATTAATCTTGATATTAGGGTCTATAATATGTTCTTATTTATTTATAAATTTTACAAATAAAGAAAAAAATATTTCTGATTTGCAGATTATTTTAAAAAAAACATGGGTTTTTGGTTTACTTGGAATCAGCTTATTTGCACTAGCTTTTATCTTACTAGATTGGGCTTTTTTTATAGATGAGGCTACATTAAATAATTTAAAGACTCTTAATAAGAGTTTAAATCCGGGTTTAGTTTTCTTATCTTTCTTTTTTGGGAGTTTGTTTGTAATTGCTATACACATATTTGCTTATAGTTTTTATTTTTATTGGTATTTTCCAAAAGAAGAAAAGAAGAGAAGGAAATTATTTTTGGTAATTTATACTTTAAGTGCTGTTATAGCCTTTATTTCTTTTATATTATTTAGTGAAGGAAACGCTCAATATTTGATTTATCCTTTAGCTAATATTGTACATATTGGTAAGGGAGGATTTTTTGTTTTAACTAGAAATGGTAGTGAATTATCACAAGAAGGAGGACTAAATATTGCCTTATATGCTTTATGCATTTTATCAGGTGCAATTTTAGTTTTATTTATTTGCGATCATTTTACTTATAAATATTATGGTAAACATGGCCTTTTATATACTTGTTTTCTATTTGCCTTTCCTAGCGGAATAATTGGGGCACGACTTTGGTATGTTTGTATCGACATCGGAGATAATGGAGTTAATAGTCAATTTATTCAAAGACCTCTTTCAATTTTTGAAATTTGGAACGGAGGACTTGCAATAATGGGCGGAGCTATATTGGGCATTATTGTTGGTGTCTCTGTGATACTTATTTATAAATATGCTTTAAAAAATAAAGACTATACAAAAATTAATTTATTATTTTTAGTAGATTATATAATTCCTACAATTCTAATTGCACAAGCCATTGGAAGATGGGGGAATTTCTTTAATAATGAAGTTAATGGAAATTTATACGATATTAAATATTTTAATTGGCTTCCAACATTTATTAGAAATCAAATGCAATATGCAAATCATGCTACTTGGGGAAGTAATATTGATCATCCTGGAATGATTTATTTGCCTTTATTTTTTATTGAATTTTGTACGAATCTAATTGGTTATTTTACTATTTATTTTGGATTTGGGCGTGGTAATTTTAGTAAACTTATTATCTCATTAATAAATAAAATAAAACCTGGATTGATCAAAGCAAAATTTTATCATCCAAATGGAGCTTGTGTTGGTGGATATTTAATTTGGTATGGAACAACACGTATAATTTTAGAGCCTTTAAGAACGGGAAGTGATTTTTATAAATCTAGTTTATATAGTGCTTATGGAATGGTATTTTCAGGTATATTGATAATTATAATAGCGATATTATGGGATTATTTTATAACACGTAAAGGTGTTAAAAATATTATTTTAAAAGATGAAGATTTAAATTAAATAGGGTATTTTCATGATAAAAGTTATAATTTTCGATATGGATGGAACTATTGTTGACACTGATGAAGTTTTAAGACTTACTTGGTATAAGGTTTTTGAAAAGTTTTATAATAATAAACATTACGTTAGTGATGATGTTATTAAAACTTTTAGCGGACCTAGTTTAAAAGAAACTATTAATAAATATTTTCCTAATTTTTCTTTTAATGAAGTGAAAGATGTTTATTCGAATTCTTCTTTTGAATATTATGAAAAATATGCTAATGTTTTTCCTGATGAACTTGAAGTGTTAAAAAAATTAAAAGATGATGGTTATAAATTGGCTGTATTTACTAATAAGAATAAAGAGAGAGCTTTATATTGTCTAAATAAATTAAGTTTAAATAAATATTTTTCATATTTAGTTTCTGGTGATGATGTAAAACATAATAAGCCAAATAAAGAGGGCATTGATAAAATTTTAAACTATTATAAAATAAAAACAGATGAAGCTATTTTAATAGGTGATACAATTTATGATTATAATGCTGCTTTTAATGGAGGCGTTAAATGCATTCTATTAAAAGTTGCTTCTAGAATATTTCCTAAAAATCTTAAACCTATTGGAATTTATACTACATATATGGATTTATATAAAGGGATAAAAGAATATGACAATTAAAAAAGATATCGCTATTATTGGAACAGGTGTTGCTGGAATGAGTGCAGCTATTTACTTAGCTCGAACTAAATATACTTTTGAAATATTTGAAAAAAGTGCTATAGGTGGTAAATTAAATATAATAAATAAAATTGAGAATTATCCTGGAGTAAAAGATATATCTGGATTTGATTTGGCTATGGATTTTATTAATCAACTCAAGTCTCTAGATGTAAGTGTAAATAATACTGAAATTTTAAAGATAGAGAAAGACAATAATTTATTTAAATTATATTCAAAAAAAGACACATATGTTGTGAAAGCAGTTATTATTGCTACTGGTATGCAAATTAAAAAACTTGGATTAGCTAATGAAGAGTCTTTTATTGGAAAAGGTATAAGTTATTGTGCTACTTGTGACGGATTTTTTGCTAAGGATAAGACAGTTTTACTTTACGGAAATGAAGATCGTGCTTATCTTGAAGCTTTGTTTTTAGTTGGTCTAGTTAAAAAGTTATATTTTGTTCATGATAATAATTGTGAAATAACTGATAACTTTGAAAAATTGATAAAATATCCTAATGTAATTGAAATTTGTGGGTATAAAATTTCTGCTTATAATGGTGTAGGTCATTTAGAGAGCGTAACTATCAAAAAGTCGCAAAAAGAGAAAACATTCGAAGTTTCGATGGTTTTTCCATTATCAAAAGAAATTCCTAATAATTATTTATTTAGTGGAATTGGTTTAAATAATAAAGATAAATTCATTTCGACTGATGAGGATTGTAAAACGAGTATTGATGGTGTTTATGCAATCGGTGATATAAGAAAGAAAAAATTAAAACAAGTTGTTACTGCGGCTAGCGATGGAGCAATTGCTGCGACAGCTGTTATTAAATATTTATTAAGTTTAAAGAAAGATGAACAAGATAAATAGTTTTTCTAAAGAAATTAAAGAAGAGTTAACTCTTAGTTGGATCGATGTTACTAGCGAGTTAAGAATTTCCTTATTATCTGCATTTATTAGAGTTAATGGAACTATTTCATTTGCAAATAAAAAAGAGAATTTAACACTTGAGGCTGAAAATGCTCAAGTTATTAAGTTTATATATAAGAATTTAAAGGACATGTTTAATGGTATTGATATTCATTTTTATTTTCAAAGATCGATGAAACTAAAGAAGAATACAAAATATATTATTGAGATTTTAGATGCTTCTAATATAATTAAAGCCTTTCATATTAATTTTTTAGATAATAAAATTCCTTATTCTTTAACAAGCAAAGAAGATAAGATAAAAGCGTATTTAACTGGACTATTTTTATCAAATGGATCATGCAACGATCCTATTAATACAAATTATCATTTGGAAATTTCTTTGAAAAGCGAAGATTTTGCAAAGGCTATTTTAAAGGTTATTCAAAAAATAAAAAGCAAAGAATTCAACTTTAAACTTATTCAAAGAAGAAATAATTATGTAATCTATATTAAGAAATCAGATCAAATTAGTGATTTTTTAAATTTTATCGATGCAAATGAAGCATGTTTAAAATTTGAAAATGTTCGTATGGATCGTGATATATCTAATGTTACTAATAGGCTTATAAATTGTGATGAGTATAATTATTCTAAAATTATTTCTAATTCTCAAAAGCAAATTAAGATGATTGATTTTATTGATAAAAATTTAGGTATTAAAAATATTAACAATACTAAGGTTAAAAATTTGTGCATTTTACGTAAAGAATTTCCAGAAGCTTCTTATAATGATTTGTCGATTGAGTTGTCTAAAGTAGTAGAACAAAAGGTGAGCAAAAGCAATATTAACCACTTATTTAGGAAAATAAATGAATTAGCAAAGAGGCTTAATTATGAAGATTAGTGATATCAATGTTAATTATGAATTTGGTAAAAGAATTAGATATTTAAGGAAGAAAGAAAATATTTCGATTGAAGAACTAAGTTTTCGTTCTAATATTAATAGAAATTATCTTGGCGATTTAGAAAGAGGAAAAAGAAATCCTACATTAATAGTTATTGAAAAAATTGCAATTGGCTTAAATATTACCTTAGAAGAATTGTTTGCAGGTATTGGAATAAAATAAAAAGGGCTATTCTTTTAAATAACCCTTTAAAAATCGATTATTTTTTAAGCTTTTAATGTGATAGTAATCTTAGATTTTACATTTATTAGAGCATTATCATCAGCTAAATTAACAGCTATTGTTACTATTTCATCGTGCTTTAATGTAGTTAAATCACCAACAGTTAATATAACTTCATTTTCTTTATCTGTATTAGTTATGGTAATTAAATCACTATCTGATGTAAAACTAAGTGACAAATCATAAGGATTATCAACGTCTGCTACTAATTTAATTTTATCGCCAGATTTTAAAGAACTACTATCTTCTAATAATTTTAATGAATTAATCTTTGAAGGATAATATTCATTAAATTTAGATGAATAATCATTATTAATACCAGTTACACTTGCTTTTTGATATTTATCAAAAGAAGAAAATTCAGAATATAAATTCTTAATTACTTTTTTAGTTTCATCTAATGACAAATAATATTCACCTTGTTCGTTATAATTAGAAATAATTAAATCAAAATTACCCACAAAACTTTGAACAGTCAATGTTTTATAATATAATCTTAAAACATTATCGCTATTTTTTATAAAATAATCTTCATCAAAAACTTTATCTGTTTTTTCTAAAGTCAAATCTAGAAAAGTATATGGATAAGCAACTTCAACTTCACTTTCATCTTCGTTAACGAAATAGTTTCCCATAATTTTTAGATTTAGATTTTTAGTATATCCGCTTTCTTCATTAAAAATTAAAACAATATCGTTAATTTCTTGAGGAATAATTTGAGCAATAATACCAGGCATCATCTGATTTAAGGATTCATTACCAAAATCAGTATTTAAAATCTTTTCATAAGCTTTTTTATAAATAGTATTTATTAAATATTTACCAGCATCACCTAAGGTAACTTTTGCCCCTTGAGTGGTAATTGTTGAAAATGAATATGATGAAAAAATTGAAACAATTTGCTCAACTATTTCACTTAAATTAAAATTGAATAGATCCAATTTACTAAGTGATAATAAACTTAATGCCGAAATAGGAATATTTGATTTTATTAAACCAACAATATTGTTAGCATCTATTTTAGAAGTTAATAATGTATCATTGTCACCTTTATATATATAATTTCCATTATCATCACTAATTTTTTCGTCTGCTTTAATTGAATAATATAATGAGCCATCCCCAATGTAATCTAAACTAAAGCCTGCAAAATAATCACTATCAAGTCGAGATGTTTCAGGTATCATAGACAAAACGGCTGGGAAAAGAGCTGAAAAGTCAGCAGCCATTGTTGGTTGTTCATAATTTAAACTAAAATTGAGGGAATTTAATGGATTAAAATTAAATAATTCATTTTCATTATATTTAATATCAAGATTAACAGGCAAAGTTAAAATCGTGTTCTCTGCATAATCGCTATCTTTGTTTGGCACGGAGTTAATTTTGGTATTTATATTAAATTGAACTCCACTAGAATAGTCATAACTAAAGAAACTTTTTATTAATGTTGCAACACTTAAAGTAGTATCTAAAATGTCATTAGGTTTTTCGTTATTTTGATCATTATTATCATTTGGAATAACAACATCAGTGTTTGGCAAAATTTTATTACCGTTTTTATCGATGTCTACTTTATCTTTACTTGGATAAACTTCGCCACATGAAGCAAGGATAAATGTAGAAATAAGTGCTGTAGTAGATATAAATAAATTCTTTTTCATATTTTTACCTCAAGCTTATTTTAATAATATACTAAGCAAAAGTCAACGAATATGAAATATATTAGTTTTAAAATACTAGATGTACTAGTATTATAAAAATGAAATTATTGAATGATTTTAAAATTAAAATTTTAATTAAAAAAACTATGATAGAATCGAGTAAATTTTTAATATCTCTTGCTAGTTTGACAATATGTAAAAATAAAACTATAATAAATGCCATGAATGAGATGCTTTATAAAATCTTATTAGATGATAGAAAAATTTTGAAAGAAGTTGGGTTTTATTATTTCTTTTTAAGCAGTTTTAGCACGATAACTTTGAGGAGTTTTTAAAATTTATGAGAAGATTTTGGAAAATATTTTCAATTTGTTTTCTTTCAATAGGAGTTACTTTTTCTTTCTCTTTTTTTATATATCCTCTAGTTTATAATGATGTACATATTCCTAAAAAAACTAATGAAGAATTATTCTATGAAGAATTAATAACACCTGATACATATGCTATAAAAAACGCTAAAATCACTTACTATACAACTAATAACAATAATTCAAATTCCATTACTATTGATAATGCTTATGATATTAGTTTTAATTGTAATTTGGATTTAAAAAAATCAGACAATATTAAATGCTATGGCAATGTACATATTACGTATAAAAATGCTACTGGAGCAAGCGATTTACCTTTATTAAATTCAAAATTTACATATATTAATAATATCATTTATTTAGAAAATAGTGGGGTTATGCTAGGAAATAATAATTTTTCCTTTGAATTAGATGGATTTACTAATTTCATCAATTTACTTAGTGATTATGTTCTTAATTCTAGTTTTAATTTAGGCGATATATTTTCTTTTTCTAATAATTTTAAGGAATTAAAGAAATCTGATGATGATATTACTATTTATAAATATAAAACTTTTTATACTTATTTTAATAATAATCGTCTTTTATTTGATACTGATGAGAATTTCAAAATTTCAAGTATTTATACTCTAAAAAATGAGGATTTAAAAATTAGTTCAAATGAATTTCTTAGAATTAATATCTTAAATATTACTAAAGGTGCTTACGTTTCAATTCAAAGTCCTTTCAATTTCTTTAATAAGTTCGATAATTTAATAACTTCAATGAATAAATTATTAACTAAATACAAAGAAGATCGTGGTATTTCATTATTTGGTAATTTTAAATTTTTATACAAAGATCTAATTTCTATTGAAGGTAATAATTTAAATATAGATATCGATAAAAATAAAAATATATTTATTACGAATAATAATAATCTTAGGATTAAAGCAGGATTATTTGATCTAATAATTAATGGCAACATAAGAATTTATGATAGCATCGCCTATTTTGATAATTTTTTAAATAATGAGAAGGCTAAATTAGATTTAAAAAAGATCAATGAAAATGCATTTAGTTTAAATTATAAAAATTTATTATCGAATTTAAATAACAATTATTTAAGCAATAAGGAATTTAGCTTTATTAAAAATATTAATACATCTAACACGAATACTAAGTTTATATTTAATGAAAAATATGGTGATAATGTTAATTCAGTACTTACTATAAATTATAATTCTTATAATCTTAGCTCTATTACTTTAAATAAATTTAATTTTAATCAATATTCATTAAATTTTGATTTAAATTTTAAAAATTCTTTTAACGATTTTAGTGCAGATTATAATTCACTAGATACTAGTGCTTATATTGACCGTACTGACTATATAATTATTCTTTTACTTTCTTTAATTTCTTAGGATTAAATAGAAGTAAACTTAAAGCGTTTAAAATGCAGATTAAAGTTACTCCTACATCACCAAATATAGCGAACCACATTGCGTAATTTCCTAGCAAATTAGCTACTGTTAAAATCATTACCAAAATTTTTACAAAAATTGATAAAATAATATTTAAATAAACAATAAATAATACTCTTTTTGCAATCTTTTTAATTATATTAATAGTATTTAAGCTATCATTCATAAGCACAATATCACTAGCTTCAATAGCTGCATCACTACCTAATGCTCCCATTGAAAATCCGATATTTGCTTCCTTTAAGCTTAAAGCATCATTAATCCCATCTCCAACAAATCCAACACAACTATTTCTTTTTTTATTTTTTAAAATATTGTTTAAGATTTCTCCTTTTTGATCAGGCAATAAATCAGAGTAAACATTATTAATTCCTACTTCAGAGGCTACATCATTGGCAACAACTTTGTTATCACCTGTGAGCATATAAATATAATTAATTCCATTTTGCTTAAAATTAGATATCGCTAATTTCGAATCTTCTTTAATTAAATCCCTTATAACTATCGAACCTATAAAAGAATTATTATAATTTATATAAACAATAGTTCCTATATCATTAGACTTAACATAATTTAAATGATATTTTTCCATCAATTTTTGATTTCCTGAAAATAATTTTTTGCCTTTATAATCAAGGGAAATCCCTAATCCTTCTAATTCTGAATAATTCTTGATGTAATCTTTGTTAATTACAATATTATTAAGTTTATTTTTAATTGCTTGAGCTATTGGATGATTTGAATATAATTCACTAGCTAGGGCTAATTCAAAAATATTATTTCCATCATTAATATTATTAATTTTTGAAACTTCGAAATTACCTTTAGTAATGGTGCCTGTTTTATCTAGAACAATAGTATCCAATTTGTTTAATTTTTCGATATAAACGCTACCTTTAATTAATGCTTTGAATTTACTAGCTTCGCCAATTCCGATAAAAAACGACATTGGTACACTTATTACTAAACTGCAAGGACAACTGACGACTAAAAAAGAAGCGCCTTTATAAATCCAATTAGACCATATTGAGGAATCGTTTATTCCTAAAAATAAAGGTGGAATAATTGCAACAATAAAAGCTAACGAAACAACAATAGGTGTATAAATTTTTGCAAATTTAGAAATAAATTTTTCTTCTTTTGTCTTTGTATTAGTTGCATTTTCAACCATTTCAAGAACTTTTGATAATGTTGATTCATAAAAAGTAGTAGTAGCTTTTATAACTAATGGTGAAGACTTATTTACAAAACCACTTAAAATTTTATCGCCTTCTTTTAGTTTTTTTGGTAAAGATTCGCCAGTCATTGATGAGGTATCAATTGTACTATTGCCACTAATAATAACACCATCAAGAGGGACTCTCTCCCCTGGTTTTACAATAAACAAATCACCCTTCTTACATTCGAATGGATCTACTTTATTTTCAGTGCCGTTATTAAACAAAGTAACACTATCAGGTCTCATATCCAAAACGGTTTTTACACTATTTTTAGATTTATTGTATCCAATTTCTTCAATATATGATCCAAGCTTGAAAAATAAAATAACTGCTAGGCCCTCAATATATTCACCTATACAAAATGCAGCGATAGTTGCAATTAAAGTTAATGTAATTTCATCAAATACATTTCCTTTAATAATATGTTTAAAGGCTTTTATATAATAAGGAATGCCGACTAGTAAATAAGCTATTAAAGTAAGAGGCAAAATAATAATAATTTTAAATGATACACCGAATAATTTTGCATCACTATAAATAAAACTTAAAATTATACTTAAGATAAGTAATAAAAATGAAATTATTAAATTGATAATTTGAAATCTTTTTTTCATAATTAAGCAATCCTTTTAAGATATACACCATCTTCAAAATTATTGCAGATCTTAATTATTTTTTCTAAAATTTCCTCATTTTCAATATCTAGGAATAATTTATTTGTCATAAAATTAATCGTACAAGAATTAATACCCTCAACTTTATTTATTATATTTTCTAAATTATTTGCACAATTAGCACAATCTAAACCATTTAAAATAAAAACCATTTTCATATTATTTTTCCTCCTTAAGATGTCTTCTAGCAGTTTCTATAATTATTGATACGTGTTCATCATCTAATGAATAAAAAACGTTTTTACCAACTTTTTTATATTTTACTATTTTATTGTCTTTTAAAGTCTTAAGTTGATGCGAGACACTAGACTTTGTCATATTTACTACATTTGATAAATCATTAACACTTAATTCATGATTATCTAACGCCCAAATTATTTTAAGTCTAGTAGAATCAGCAAAAATTTTGAAAAAATCACTAATATCATAAATTTCGTTTTCTGGTATCATTTCTTTCTTTGCTAATTTAACATCTTTTTCATTAAACAATAAACATTCTTTTTCCATAATTTCACCACCATATAATTATAATAGTTGAACAATCATTCAACTGTCAAGATTATTTTAATTTTGTTTTCTTTTTTGTATAATAATTACATGAAAAATTTAATTATTTATAAAAGCAATACTGGTTTTACAAAAGAATATGCTGAACTTTTAACAAGAAGAATAGTGCCAGCAGAGATTGTTGATTTAAAGCATCTAAAAAAGAAAATGCTCTTAGAGGCTGATAATATATTCTTCGGAGGTCCAATTAGAAACAATGTTATTCTGGGCCTAAATAAATTTTTGAAAAGTTATGAAAAAATAAAAAATAAAAATATATTTATTTTTGCTACTGGAATTAAACCATTTACTAGTGAAGTTAAAGATGATGTAATAATGGCTAACGGACTAGATTTGTATCATGTTAGATTGTATTTACTTCCGGGTGGCATGGATTTATCAAGAATGAAGCCTATTAAAAGAAAATTTATATTACTAGGTTTAAAATTTGCTGCAAAGAAAGAAGGCATTAGTGAAGATATGATTCTTCAAAGATTTAATACACCAATAAATTACGTGAATTCATCTAATTTAGATAAAATGGTAGATGTTTATCATCGCGTTATTTTATTAAATAAAAAGTAGTATTTTTATTATATAAATATTTTTTTAGTGTAAAATATCATTTATGGAAAATAAGGAATCTATAAAAATATTGGTATCGAATAAAAAAGCTTATTTTAATTATTTTTTAAGTGATTTTTTAGAATGTGGTATTGAATTATTTGGTACTGAAATTAAATCTATTAAAAATCATGGTTGTTCGATTAGTGATGCATATTGTGTTATAAAGAATAATCAATTATATATTTTGAATATGAATATTGCTCCTTATGAGAAAGGAACAGTATATAACCATGATCCTTTAAGAACTAGAAAACTATTAGCGCATAAAAAGGAAATTTTAAAACTTAATAATAAAGTTATAAAGGATGGATATACGTTAATTCCTACAAAAATTTATTTAAAAAAAGGATTATGCAAAATAGAAATTGCTTTAGGAAAAGGTAAAAAACTTTATGATAAACGTGAATCTATTAAAGAAAGAGATGATTCAAGGAATATGGCTAAAGCAATTAAGAGGGATCGCTAGATGCATCAAAAGCAAACCTTATTATATAAGATATCATTTAGTGCATTATTTATCGCACTTACTATTATTTTATCAAGATTTTTTTCTATACCTGGATTATTTGGCTTACCTTTTTTAAAGATTAGCTTTTCAAATAGCATTGTTTTATTTAGCTCATTTTATTTAGGACCTTTTTGGGGTGTAGTTGTTGGTGGATTATCTGACACTATTGGTGCAATTTTATTTCCTCAAGGTGGAGCTTATAATCCAATTTATACGATCCCAGCTTTATTAACTGGTCTTTTTCCTTATTTATTTTATAAATTATTTAGTAAAAGTAAATTAGATAGTAAATTCCCTATTACATTAACATTTTTATTGACTATTTTTTGCTTACTAGTCAGCATTGTTTTTATATTTAACGATAATATTATAAGTGGAAAGAAGGTGTATCATTTCGACTTGTTGATGAAAATTACTATTATAAGTTTATCCTATTTATTATCTATTATTTATATTGTCGGATCCTATTTAATTAAAAAGAAGTTTTCGAAAACAAAAATTAATAGCAATTTTAATATTTTTTGCTTATTAAGTGCAATGTTTTATACTTATATGGTTATAAAAAATCCAACAAGTTCTGTCATTTCATCATTTTTATTAAATTATGATTTTTTCTTCATTCTTTTTATTAAATTGTTAACTGGATTCTTTACATGTTTAGTACATAGTATTTTAGTGATATTTTTATTAAATGTATCACAAATGTATAGTTATGAATGTGCACTTTTATCTAAATATAAATTTGTTGATAGGAGAAAAAATGAAATCAAATAAGAGTAAATTAATTTTAAAGATTTTTATCGTGATTGTTATTTTAGTATTATTAAGTTTTGTTATTTATTTAATTGTAATTGGATTATTGCCTGAAGGCTCAAATAAAGATTATTGTGATGATGATAATGGTTGCACTGTTGGTGGCAAAAATATTAGGTATGGGATTAATTATTTTTTAACACATTTAAAGGCACATGGTAAATTCTAGTAGCATTTTTATACATTAGATTATTAATATCGTTAGATGATAAATTAATGGAATTTTTAAAATAATTTTCATATATTTTCTCATTTAAAGTATTTACCCCATCAATTGGATTATCAGTTCCAAATATAACCCTATCCATTAAATTATTTTCTTTTAATATTTTTATAAAATGAATATCTACCCATGCAGTATCACAATATAAATTTGGATTCTCTTTTAAAGCGATAAGAATTTCTTTATGATCAGTTTCTAAGACACAATGTGCTGCTATAAAATTAATAGATGGATACTTTTTACAAACTCTTATTAGATATTTTAATTGACTATATTTATCATTTGCAGTATGAACTAATATTGGTAAATTAAATTTAGTAGCTATATCAAAAAAAGATGTAACTTTTTTATCACTAATTCTTAAGTGAGATAAATATGGGTGAAATTTAAGACCATATATTTTTTCCTTGTGATTTTTAATAAAATATTCAATTTCTGCAACGTTTTTTTCGCTAAATGGTCTAATCCAAATTAACATGCCAAATGTATTAGGATATTTTTTAATCAGATTAAGTAATTTTTTACATCCTTCAATTGTAGAAACAATTTTTGAAAAATTTGAGTTTTCTTTAAACTCAGTTCCATCAAAAGAGATTAATGAAAATGAAATATTATGTTCATTTATTGACGTTATAAGATTATTTTCACATTTCTTTAACGTAGGCCAAAAACCATAATGGGAATGGGAATCTATAATATATTTAGGTTGAATGCTTGATTTATTTTTTGACATTAGTAGAAGTGTTATTACTATTAATTTTTTGAACTATAGTACTATCGCTATTTGAAGTTGAATAATTACTAGGGTGAACAACTATTTTTGTTCTATTAGGCTTGACTCCAATATAAAGTTTATTTTGTTTTGAATAATTATGACCATTACATTGATTGTTAGCGGTGATTAATTCATTATATTTATTATTTTTAATACAATATTCGATAAATTTTTCTTTTTTAGTTTTCTTTCTTTTAAAAGATTCTCCTAAACAAGTAAAGATGAAATTTAAATAATAAAGAGTTGATATAGCTGTAAAAAGTAAGAAACCAATTAAGAATGCTACATTAATGATTTTTATTACAAGATCTTCATCACCTGATTGAATATTTTTAAATGTAATAATAGTTTTTATTTCATCAAATTTATTTAAATTAAATAAAACATAGTAACTAACCGAAGTTATAAAGTAAAATAAGGCAGTAACAACTAAGATAAGAATTATAGAAATTAAAGGGAACAATTTTTTTCTAATAATACTAAATAATAATAAAATTATGATTGTCAGCGCACTTAAAAAAGGAATAACTAAAATTATCAAAGAATAATAATTTTTGTTATTTAGAGCGCTTTTTAAAGGTTCAACTAAATATTGATTATAATTATGATAATCAAAATAACCTGTTAGTTTAGGGCTAATAATTTTGACTAAATTTGATTCACAAAAAAAGAGTAGTAGAACAATGCTAATTCCTAATAGAATGACTTCAAATATGAAGCCAAAAATAATTTTTCTTTTCATATATTTATTTTAATTTATTATCAAATAATTATCTATAATTATTATTTTTATTTTATAATGATTCAAATATATAAAGGAAATATCTTATGAACTTATTAGAAAGATTTAAAAAATATATTAGTTTCGATACTATGAGTGATGAAAATAGTTTAACTATACCTTCAAGTAAAAAAGAAATTGAATTTGGAAAAATATTAGTAAATGATTTGCATGAAATAGGTTTAAAAAATGCTTATCAAGATGAATATGGTTATGTTTATGGCTATCTTGATTTAAATAAAGATAAAACGATAGGTCTTATTGCTCACATGGACACCGCTCCAAGTTTTATCGGAGGTTGTACTGATCCATTGTTTGTTAAAAACTATAATGGAAGCAACATTACATTAAAAAGTGGTGATGTTTTGACAAAAAAAGAGTTTCCTATTCTTAATGACTTGATCGGCGACGATTTATTATTTACCGATGGATATCACCTTTTAGGTGGAGATGATAAAGCTGGTATAGTTATAATATTTGAATTTATCAAATATTTATTATCTAATAAAAATTCATCTAATTATAATATATCGATATGTTTTACAATAGATGAAGAAATAGGTAGAGGACCAGATAAGTTTGATATTAAGAAAATGAATGCTGATATTGCATATACTCTTGATGGTGAATCAATTTATGAAGCTAATTATGAAAATTTTAATGCCGCTAGCGCAACTATTGATTTTTATGGAGTAAATGTTCATCCTGGAAATGCAAAAGATATAATGGTTAATTCTATTTTAGCAGCAATTAGTTTTAATAATTTATTGCCAAATAATATGATACCTAGTAAAACATCAGATTATGAAGGATTCATCCATTTAGAAGAATTTAAAGGTGATGTAAATAAAACAACCTTAAAATATATTCTTAGAGATCACGATGAACAGTTATTAGAAAATAAAAAAGAAATGTTAATAAAAGCCAAAGAGCAAGTTTTAGAGGAATATAAAGGCCTAAAAATAAATCTTATTATCAAGGATGATTACAAAAATATGGGACCATATTTTATTAAACATCGTGAAGCTTTGGAATTAATAAATAAGGCCTATTTAAATAGTAAGATTAAAATAAAATATACCCCTATAAGAGGAGGAACAGATGGAGCAACTATTACTTATATGGGACTTCCTTGCCCTAATTTAGGGGTTGGTGATTTTTCTCCGCATGGTAAATTCGAATTTGTTTCTATTTCCCAAATGAAAAAAATGGTTGAAATTTTAAAAAACCTTGCAAAAAACTAATTTTTTTAGCAAGATGTAATTTTGAATTTTGAATATTGTTTTATAGATATTTCTAAAACATCATAGAACATATAAATAAATAGTGTAAAATATTTAATGCTTAGGAGGTATATCATGGAAAGATTAAGTTGGGATGAATTTTTTATGGGGATAGCCATGTTAACAGCTAAAAGAAGTAAAGACCCTTCGACTCAAGTTGGTGCTTGTATTGTAGATGATGACAATAAAGTTGTTTCTATTGGCTATAATGGTATGCCTAGACATTGCGATGATAATTGCTTGACATGGGAAAAAGGCGATGATTTAAATAATAAATATTTATATGTTTGCCATGCCGAATTTAATGCAATTTTAAACACAAGAAATGGTTCTTATTTAAAAGGATGTAGAATTTATGTTACTTTATTTCCTTGTAATGAATGCGCAAAGGCAATTATTCAAACTGGCATTAAGGAAGTTATTTATTTAAGTGATAAATATAGTGAACAACTTTCATCTAGAGCAAGTCGAAAATTATTAGAACTTGCAGGTGTAAAAATAACAAAATACAATGGTAGATTTAAAGAAGTGGTTTTAAAATAATGAGTAAAGATTTTGCAATTGAAGTCAAAAATGTAGATTTTTCATATCAAAATGGAGTTGACGTCTTAAAAAATATTAGTTTCAATATTAATAAAGGTGAATATGTCACGTTAATTGGACATAATGGAAGTGGAAAATCTACTCTTGCTAAATTAATGGCATATTTAATTGAACCAAATTCAGGTGAAATTTATATAAATGGTTTACAATTAAAAGATGAAAATATAAAAAAAATACGCTCAACCATTGGAATAGTTTTTCAAAATCCAGATAATCAATTTATTGGTTCAACAGTACAAGATGATATTGCTTTTGGACTTGAAAATCGATGTGTTCCTTATGAGAAAATGCATGCTTTAGTTAAAGAATATGCTAAAAAGGTAGATATGGAAAAATATTTGGATAAGGAGCCAAGTGAACTTAGTGGTGGACAAAAACAACGTGTTGCTATCGCAGGTATTTTAGCTTTGGGGCTTAAAGTCATTATTTTTGATGAGGCTACGAGTATGCTAGACCCTGAAGGCGTAGAAGATATTAAAAAATTAATCTTTAATATGAAAAAATCTGATCCTGAACTGACTTTTATATCTATTACACATGATATTGAAGAAGCATATTTAAGTGATCGTGTTATTATTTTAAATAAAGGTAAAATATTTAAAGAAGGAAATCCTATTGATGTTTTTGATAATGAGGAAGATTTTTCTAATTTAGGATTAGATTTACCATTTGCTTTAAAACTCAAAAAAGCTTTATTAAAAAAAGGGATTAATATTCCTAAGGAAATTAAAAGTATTGAGGAGCTTAGTACTTATTTATGCAGATGAAAGTTTGTGATGTATCTTATATTTATAACAAAAATAAAATTGATCAGTATAAAGCCCTTGATAATATAAATTTATCTATTAACGAGGGCGATTTTGTTGCTCTTGTTGGAAAGACTGGAAGTGGTAAATCAACTTTAATTCAAACGTTTAATGGCTTAATCCTACCTACATCTGGTTATGTTCGAGTAAAAGATTTTATTATAAGTGGCGATAAAAAACTTAAAAAAACATTAATTGGAGATGACAAAAATTTAAAAAAAATTAATAAAAAGTCATTTTTACTTAGAAAAATAGTAGGTATGGTGTTTCAATTTCCAGAATACCAGCTGTTTGAACAGACTGTTTTAAAAGACACAATGTTTGGACCTTTAAATTTTAAATTTAAAGAAGATGAAGCAAAAAATAAAGCAATTACTGCTCTTAATAGCGTCGGTATTAATGAGGAATATTACGATAGAAGTCCTTTTGAATTAAGCGGTGGAGAAAAAAGACGAGTTGCAATAGCTGGTATATTGGCAAGTAATCCTGATATTTTAATTTTAGATGAACCAACAGCTGGGCTTGATCCAAATGGAAAAAAAGAAATTATGAATTTGATAAAGGAAATTCATTTAAGTGGTAAAACTATTGTTTTAGTTACTCATGATATGGAAGTTGTTATGAATTATGTTGATAAAGTTTTTGTTTTAAATGATTCAAAGTTTATAAAACAAACAACGCCAAAGGAACTTTTTAATTCTAATGATTTTGAAAATTATTCACTGGAAATTCCAACCTTTTATAAATTTAAAAATTTATTAAAAAATAAGGGTTTTAAGGGTTTTATAGAAAATTGCGATACTTTTGATGAGTTAGTTAATATTATTTGTGAGGTTGAAAATGACTAACGTTTTTGGCAAATATACTCATTATAATACAGTGATTCATAAGCTTGATCCTAGAATAAAAATAATTGGACTTATTATTTTCATGGTCAGCTGTTTTCTACCTTATGGTAATTTTATGAATACATTTTTAATCTTAGGAGTTATGGCACTATTAATAATTATTTTAATGCTTATCTCAAAGTCATCTTTTTTAGATTTTCTTAAGAGTTTAAAATTTATGTGGTTTATGGCATTATTTTTATTAATAATTAATGTTTTTATACCATATAATTCAATTAATTCATTACATGTAATGATTAAATTTTCCAATGGTTATACGTTATACTGGGAAGGTTTAATGAATACCTTAATGGTTTTGATAAGATTAATAATGATGATGGCATTAACATTAATTTTTACTGCGACAACTACACCAATGGACATCACATATGGCTTTGAATTTTATTTGTATCCTTTAAAATTTATTCATTTTCCAGTGGAAGTTATCGCTATGACGATGTCACTTGCGTTAAGATTTGTTCCTACATTATTATTAGAAGCTAATAGAATAATGAATGCACAAAAAAGTCGCGGTGTAGATTATGAACGTGGTTTTATATCAAAAAAAATTAAATCAATAATTACATTAATTATTCCTTTATTAATTAGCTGTTTTAGTATCAGTGATGATTTAAGTTTGGCTATGAATGCAAGGGGATATGATCCTTACGCAAAAAGGACAAGATATAGAAAATTATTTTTTACGAAAAAAGATTTATTTGCTGTCTTTTTTATAATTATCTTTCTTTCTTTCTTTATTCTCATTTCGGTTTTATCAAAGGCATATGGAATAAATCTTTTAGAATTTTTATTTTATAATATACCAAAAGGAAGTACTTTTTAATGCATTATAAATTAGAATTTTCTTATATTGGTACTAATTATTTTGGCTATGCTAAGCAACCTAATAAATTAACAATTCAAGGCGTAATTGAAGATTTATTAACTAATTTATTTTCTGATAAAATTATAATTCATGCAAGTGGAAGAACTGATAAAGGTGTTCATGCTTTAATACAAGTTGCTGATTTTTATTCTGATAAGATTATTAATACTAGAAATATTGTTAGTTATCTTAATAATAATCTTAATAATGACATAAAAATTCTTAACTGCGAAATAGTTGATGATAAATTTTCCAGTCGATTTTCAGTTAAAAGTAAGACATACGCTTATTTAATAAGTGATAAAAAAGTTAATATATTCTTAAGTCAATATGTATATGTTAACGAGTTACTTGATATTAATAAAATTCAAAATGCAATTAAATTAATCAAGGGAAGTCATAATTTTCAAAATTTCACATCAAAAAAAGAAGATGAGTGGAATTTTATTCGAACTATTTATAATGTTAAAGTTAAAAAAGATAAAGATTATTTTGAATTAATATTTAAAGGAAATGGCTTTATGAAGTATATGGTTAGAAAAATGGTTGGAACTTTAATTGAAATTGGTATAGGTAAAATTGATGAATCTTTTATTCAAGAACAATTTAATTCAAATAAACGAAATATTGTTAATTATACAGCACCTTCATTTGCTTTATTTTTAAAAGAAATAAGATACTGATTATATACTTTTTATATATTGACTTTTTATTATTTTGTTTCACAAAGCAATATTAAAGTAGTAAAATAAATAAGATTTTAAAGGAGAAATTTATGGGTAGACATTTTGAAGTAAGAGCTGCCGCTATGGCTGCTACAGCAAAACAAAAAAGTGCTGTTTATATGCGTGCTAGTAAAGAAATTTATATGGCTGCAAAAAGAGGTGTCCCTGATCCTGAAAGCAACTTAGCTCTTAGAGCTGCTATTGATAAATATAGAAAATCATGTCCAAAAGATGTTATTGAAAGAGCTATTAAAAAAGCTCAAGGTGGAGATGCTACTAATTATATTGAAGGAAGATACGAAGCTTTCGGTCCAGGAAATAGTTATTTAATAATAGATACTTTAACTGATAATACAAATAGAGCATTAGTTAATGTTAGAACCGCAGTTACTAGAAAAGGTGGACATTTAGGCAGTGTAATTTATAATTTCGAACAAGTTGCTATTTTGGCATTTGATTGGAAAGGAACTGAAGAAGAACTTGAAGAAATTCTTGTTTTTGGTGATGTAGATGTTAAAAGTGTTTCCTTAGAAGAAGGAAAAGCGGAAGTAATTTGTGCTCCAAATGATTTAGATAAGGCTAAAGGTATTTTAAAAGAACACAATGTAAATGATTATGATATGGCTGAAGTTACAATGTTAGCTAATGATAAAATCTCTTTAGAAGGTGAAGATTTAAGAAAATTTAAAGACTTATTAGATGCTTTAGATGATTGTGAAGATGTTCAAAACGTTTACCACAATGTCAATATGTAATAAGAAATATATAAGTAATTTGTTAATTGATATTAGTTCAAATAATTTTGACAAGCCACTAATTAAGCCATGGAGTGGATTGATTTTTGTATTCTTATTTGTTGGATTGATTTTAATTATATGTTTTGGATTTTTAGGAACTTATTTAAATAAAAAGAATAATGAAAAAATTATAAATATTTTAATTTTTTCTTTTGGATTAACTTTTTTAGGCTTTGAAATTGCACATGAAATTTTAAGATTTATTAAGTTAGGTTATTATGATTTCTCTAGTTTTCCATTTCAGTTTTGTAGTGTCCCTATGTATTTATGTTTAGTTTTGCCTTTTATTAAAAAAGAACATTTAAGAATGCCAGGAGTATATTTTCTAGGAATTTATGGATTTATTGGAGGGATCTTTCCATTATTATTTGGTCAATCCCAACTTTGTAGATGGTCAAGTTTTTTTGATGTGTTTCATTCATTTGCTTGGCATATTTTATTATTAATGAATTCTTTATTATTAATTAATTTTTATGGTATTGGCATTAATAAAAAAGAATCTATTAAACTATTTTTAAAATCTTATCTTTTATTTATATCAATAACAGTTATAGCTCAAATATTAAATGTTATATTACATTATTCTGGTGGAATAAATTACCCAATTTATTCAAATCCTGATGGTAGTGTTACTAATTTTAAAACTACAATTAATACTCCACTATATGATCCTGACATAGCTTCTTTATTCTATATATCCCCATTTTTTAGATCAAACATGATTATATTTGAAACTATTTGGGTTAAGGCAGGTTGGATTATTAATTATCTTTTATACTTAGTTGGATTTTATATAATTGGTTCTATCCTTCTTATTTTAACCATTTTAATAAAGCAAATTTATTGTAAAATTATTTACAGTCAGAAAATAAGAAATACTGATGAAAATTTTTAAAACTATATAGAATTCAATTATTTTTTAAAAAAAGGAGACTTATAATGAACAATAATGTCAAATATGCTGTTATTCCATGTGCTGGAAAAGGAACAAGATTTTTGCCTATTACAAAAGGTGTTCCTAAGGAAATGCTTAATATAGTTGATAGGCCAACTTTAGATTATATCGTTGATGAAGTAATTGATGCTGGAATTAATAATATTATTTTTATCGTTAATAAAGAAAAAGATGATATTAAAAAATTTTACGAGCGTAATATAGAACTAGAGAATGATTTAATTGCAAATAATAAAAAAGCATTTGCAGATATAATTAAAAGAAATTCAACTAAGGCAAATTACTTTTATGTTGTTCAAGAAGAGCAACTTGGTTTAGGACACGCTGTTTTGCAAGCAAAAGAGATAATTGGCAATAATAATTTTGTTGTGTGCTGTGGAGATGATATAACATTGTTTGATAAAATTAGCCCAATTAAAACTTTAATTGATGCATTTAATAAAACAAATTCTACTATTGTTGGTGGTCAAAAAGTTATTCACTCTGAAATTAATAAATATGGATGTATGGATATTTTAAAAGATTGTGGCGATGGTCTATATTTGTTAAAAAATATTATTGAAAAACCCAATTTAAAAGAGGCTCCTAGCGATTTTGCTAGTCTTGGAAAATGGGTTTTTAAACCAAACATTTTTCATGAAATTGAATCGACACCAAAAGGAAGAGGTGGAGAAGTTCAATTAACAGATGCAATAGCTTCTCTTCTTAAAAAAGAAAACGTATATTTTAAAGTATTTCCTGGAAAACGATATGATTGTGGAGATAAGTTTGGCTTTTTAAAAGCTATAGTAGATGTTGCTTTAAATAATGACGAAATAAAAGAAGAATTTAAAAACTTTTTGATTAACAAAATAAAATATTAATGTGTTATCATATTTTCAAGGGAGGATAAATATGAAAACGGCTGCAAAGGTATTTATTATATTAAGCATGATTGTTTTATTTTGGTGCATATTTCCATTGATAGTTGGTGCAATTGCGCTAAAAAGATTAGAGACAGCAAAAACAAAAAGCGATTTAGTTGGTATTGGAGTTGTTACTCTTTTATTTTGTAGTTTTATCGGTGGCATTTTAATGTTATGTATTGATGAAAATGATTTAAATCAGGATTCTATAAATAATAATGATGATATTAAAATTGATGATACAATAACAAAACTTGAAAATCTAAAAAGATTACATGAGCAAAAATTGATCAGTGATGATGAATATAATAGATCTAAAGATGAAATTATCAAAGGGTTCTAAAATGAAAAGTGCAGATGAAAGATTAAAAGAATTAAAAAAATTACATGATGACGAAACTATTAATGATGAAGAATATAAAAGTTTAAAGAGCAAAATTTTAAAAGAATACATTAATGATGAGAATTTATCAAACCAAAATTATGGACAAAGCATTACATCAAATAAAAATGATGGAAAAATAAATGGTTTGGGTCTTGGATTTGTATTGGGATTTTTCACTAACCTTGTTGGTTTAATTCTAGGTATATTGTTAGGTGATGAGGACTGTAAAAGAGGATCAATCATTGGATTTTGTGTGTCCCTTGCTCTTGGGATTATAACAACTATCATTTATTTGATGATATGTGCTTCGATTCCTTCATTATTTATGTAAATATTCGAATTTTCTATTTACTATAATCATAAATTTTAATATAATCATTAAAGCACTAATCTTAAATTAAAGTCCCGGTAAGATTTATAGTTTAAGGAGGTATGTGTATGAATAGACAAACTACAAATTTAAAAAAAGAAGAAATCACACGCAAGTGGTATATTGTTGATGCAAAAGATAAACCACTTGGAAGATTGGCTAGCGAAATAGCTGTTATTTTAATGGGTAAAGAAAAACCAAGTTATACTCCTAATCAAGATTGTGGAGATTATGTTATTGTTATTAATGCTGCTAAGGTTAGCATTAGTGGTACTAATAAGCCAATTAATAAGAAGTATTACAATGTTTCTGGCTATAATGGCGGCATGAGAATTAGAACTCTTAAAGAAATGTTGGAAAGTTATCCAGAAGAACTATTTGAAAGAGTTGTTTGGGGAATGTTACCTAAAGGTCCTTTAGGAAGACAAATTTATAAAAAGCTATTTGTTTATGCTGGTGAAGAACATAAACATACTGCTCAAAATCCTACTCTATTAACTTTCAAAAATTTAGGAGGTAAGTAATTATGGCAAAAACTAAAGTAAGTTATGCAACTGGTAGACGTAAGTCTTCCACTGCAAGAGTTTATATTACAGCAGGTAAAGGAAAAATCACTGTAAATGATCGTGATGTTAATGAATATTTTCCACATGCTACCCTTGTTTTAGATTTAAAACAACCACTAACTATTTTAGGTGTTGATGGAAAATACGATGTAAAATGTTTTGTTAATGGTGGTGGTTATACTGGTCAAGCTGGAGCTATTAGATTAGGTATAGCAAGAGCACTATTAGTAGCTGGTGAAGATAGAGGTGCACTTAAAGTTAATGGAATGTTAACTCGTAATGCAAGAGCTAAAGAAAGAAAGAAATACGGTCTTAAAAAAGCTCGTAGAGCACCACAATTCTCAAAGAGATAATTTCTCTTATAGTTGTTGCAAATTATGGCCCACTATTATGTGGGCCTTTTATTTAGAAAATTAGTTATATATTAAAAAATACTTGATTTTAGTATCTAATTTATATATTATAAATAAGCGTCTAAAAGATGCGGGCCTTTAGCTCAGTTGGTTAGAGCGCACCCCTGATAAGGGTGAGGTCGATGGTTCAAGTCCATTAAGGCCCACCAATGAAAAAGACTATTGGGCGCTTAGCTCAGTGGGAGAGCGCTTCCTTCACACGGAAGAGGTCGTAAGTTCGATCCTTATAGCGCCCACCATTATTGAATAGATGCCGACATAGCTCAACTGGCAGAGCAACTGATTTGTAATCAGTAGGTTGGCGGTTCGATTCCGTTTGTCGGCACCATTAATTTTTAACATCGTAAGCGATGTTTTTTTTATTTTATTTATATATAATAATAGAGTATGAATATAGGTTTAGTTGTTGCAACAATAGAAGAATTTGAAACTTTGTTTGATAATTTAAATTATAAACATGATGTAATTAGAAAAAATGAATTTAAAATAATTCATTATAAAATTGGTAAAAATGATTTGTTTGTTATAAATTCTGGAATTGGTGAAATTAGTGCAGCCATTTCTACTCAATTTATTATAGATATGTATAATATTGATTTAATTATTAATTATGGGGTAGTTGGCTCATTAAGAAATAATTTAAATGTTGGGAAGTGTGTTTTAGTAAAATCTGTTGTCCATTATGATTTTGATCTTTCAAAAATTGATAACGTTCCTGTTGGATATTATAAAAAGTATAAAACTTCCTTCCTTCCTTTAAATAATGAAAAATTTGATGATATTTTTAAAGATTTAAATCTTTTAGAGGTAATTTGTGTTAGTGGCGATAAATTTATTTCTGATTCGAACATTAAAGAAGAATTAGCTAAAGAATTTAATGCTGATATATGTGAAATGGAATTAGCTGGAATTGTTCTAACATGTTTACATAATAATGTAGATGTTATTTCTATAAAAGCGATTAGCGATAGTAAGTATGGAAGTGCTGAAGAATATAATGCTTTTGCTAAAAGTTCGAGTGAATTTGCCTTTAAAATTGTTAAAAAAATTATTGAGAGAATATAGTTATTTATCATTTTCTAATAATTCTAATAATTCACAATAGCGGTTTTCTAAATCATCTTTTCTATCTTGAAGGGAATCTAATTCTGTATATGATGTAAAATCATCTTCTAGCTTTTCGTCAATTTCATTTATCTCTTGTTCGATACTTTTGAGTTCTATATTTATTTCTTGAATTTTATTATTAGAGAGCTTTGGATGAGATTTGATTAATGGTTTTATTTTTTCATCTAATTCAGCCATTGTCATTGGCTTTATGTTTTTTTGCTTTTCTAAAAATTCTTTAAGAGTATCGTAATTACCATCTAATATGATAGTTTGTTCTTTTGATAAATATAAAATTTTAGTTGCTAATTGATTTATAAAATAACGATCGTGTGAAACAAAAATTATGCATCCTTTATAATTTTTTAAGGACTCGATTAAAGAATTTTTTGTATACAAATCTAAGTGGTTAGTAGGTTCATCCAATAATAAAATGTCATAATCACTTAATGATAATTTGGCAAGTATTAGGCGCATTTTTTCACCATTACTCATTGAATTTACATCTTTATATACTTCATCATTTCTAAAATAAAATTTGCCTAGTATATTTCTTAGTTCTTTTTCTAATTTTAAAGGATAAGCGTTCTTTAAATAATCTAAAGCAGTAAGATTTGATGAAAATGTATAGTCATTTTGTTTTATATAACCGAATTTAATTTGTCTCAGTTCTTTAATAGAGCCACTAATAGGTTTAATTTGTTTAAGAATAGTTTTTATTAATGTTGTTTTTCCAATTCCATTATCACCAACGATAGCTAATTTATCTTGGCCATAAATTTTAAATGTAATAGGCTTGTTTAATGGTATGTCATAGCCAACTACTAAATCTTTAAATTCAATTAATTGTCTTGTTGAGATGTTTCCACCTTCGATATTAAAATTAATGTTTTTATCTGATTTTTGCGGGATTATTACACGATTTTTTTCAATTTTTTCAAGTTTTTTTTCTTTATCTTTAGCGCGAGAAACAAATCGTGGTTTAGGTTTATAAAATTCGATGAATCGTTTTAGTTTTTCAATTTCTTTTTCTTCGATTTTAGCTTGCTTTAGTAAAGATTCGTATCTTTCTTTTTTAATAATTTGATAATTATCATATGTCGTATTATAAGTTGTAACTTTTTTATTTTCTAATTCGATAATTTTTGTAGCTAGGGCTTCTAAAAAATAGGTATCGTGTGAAATAAAGAAAATTGTTCCATTGAAATTAGTTAAAAAATTTTCAAGCCATTCGATAGTGCTAATGTCGAGATGATTTGTTGGTTCATCAAGTAGTAATAGATCGTAATTACATAAAAGTATCTTTATGAAAGCAACTTTCATCCTTTCTCCGCCAGACAAACTTTTTATTTCTCGTTCTAATAATGATAAAGGGAAGCCAAATTTAGAAACCATCTCTTTTATTTCGTTTTGATAGGTGTAACCTCTATTTTTTTCAAATAATTCAATTAAATTATTGTATTTATTTAATTGATCTTGATTTTTTAAGGAGTTTACATCAAATTGTTTTATTTCTTTTTCAATTTCGATAGTCTTTGAAAAAGGAATTAATAACTCTTGTTGAACAGTGTTGTTTATATTAGAAATGGCATTTTGGTTTAAATAACCAATTTTAAGATTATTTAATATTGAAATTTCGCCTGGCTTATCCTCTTTTGGCATTAAGGATGGTTGAATTTCATTTAAAATAAGCTTAAAAATAGTTGTTTTTCCAGTACCATTATTTCCTATTAAGGCAACTTTTTCTTTTGCGTTTATAGTAAAAGTAATATGATCTAAAATTAATTCGCCACCAAAATATTTGCTTACATTTTTGAAACTTACTAATGACATATCTAGTATTATATAGGAAAAAGTAGTGTTTTTCAGTTTTATATGTATTATTATTAAAAAAATTTAGTATAATTTAGTAAAGAAAGTTATGAATTTAATTTATTTAGCAATTAACCCATATTCTGCATTTGGCTATTTTATTACTTACCTATATTTATTTGTTATAGGTAGCTTTTTAGGGTATATTGGTGAAGTCTTTTTTAGAAGATATTTTTCTATGAAAAGATGGATTAATCCTGGTTTTTTAAAAGGTCCTTGTTTGCCACTATATGGTTTTGGACTTATGGGGTTACATTTTATATGCGAGTTAGGATTTAAATACTTATTAAATCCAAATGATGAAATTTTAAATAATATATTTTACTATCCAAAAAATATTCTTGATTCATCTACGATGCCAATAGGTAATTTGCCTTTTTGGGCTGTAAGCATTATCGTAATTATATTAATTGGTATATCCATGACATTACTTGAATATTTTGCTGGTCTAATTTTTATCAAAAAATTTAGAATAAAATTATGGGATTATTCTAAAATGAAAGGGAATATTCAAGGTATTATTTGTCCATTGTTTTCTTTTTTGTGGCTAATTGTAGGAGTTATATATTGGTTTGGCATTAGACCTTTAATATTGAGATTAATAACTTTGATGATACCTCATATTTGGGTAACTACATTTTTTATAGGTTTTTATTATGGTGTATTATTAATTGATTTTATTAATAGTATTAAATTGTCGATTAAAGTTACAGGTGAGGCTAATAAATATAGAAGAGTTGTTGACTTCGAAAAGTTAAAATTAAATTTGAAATCAAAAGAAGTTAAAGACTCGAAATTTAATTCTTTAGCTGAGCAAATTAAAAATTCATTTGCACCAACTAAAGATAAAATTAACAAAGCATTAAATAAAATTAAAGCACAAATTTACATTAATAATGAGATTCCAACTTCTAAAAACGAAAGTGAAACACCAAGAACAATTGAAAAATCTCAAGAAAATTCTCAAAAAGAGGAGAATTAGTAATTTATTAGTAGTATTTTACTTTACTAATATAAAACTAATTACTACTTTCTTTTAAATAAGATTTCAAAATTGATACTAAAACCTCAATGCTATGATTATTAACAAAGCGGTCATTGTTAATTATTATATCTGCGTAATACTTACTTGGACCAATAATTTCTTCATACATTGGTAAAACTGTTGAAAAATATTGATTGATTATAGATCCATAACTACGCGCTCTTTCTTTTTGATCACGTTCAATTCTTCTCACTAATCTATTTTCTCTAGTAGCATCAATAAAGACGTTTAAATCGCTTAAATCGCGCACTTTTTTATTTACTAGTGCCATAATGCCTTCCACAATAACAAGTTTTTTAGGAATTATTGAAATAGTTTTATCGGTTCTATTTGAAATAGTAAAATCATATATAGGTTTTTCAATAGTTTTATCATTTTTTAATTTTTCTAAATGATCTTGTAGCAATGGCCAATCAAATGCTTTTGGGTGATCAAAATTAACTTTCCTTCTTTCCTCAAAAGGCATATCTAATTTTTTATAATAATCATCAATTGAAATGTGAGTTAAATTTTCTGAACCTAATAGCTCGATTACCCTTGATAAAACATATGTTTTTCCACTACCAGAACCACCACCTATTAATATAATTTTTGCCATAAATAAATTGCCCTTTAATATTCTAAAATAGATTTTGCATAATTCATATAGCAAAATAGTTATTGTATTAAAATAATGTTATTTTAAAATTGACTATAGTATAATTATATTACTGATTGAAGGTGTTTTATGAATTTTAAAATTATATGTGATAGTAGTTCAGATTTAAAAACAAATTACTTAGAAGGAAAGAATATTAAATTTGATGTTATTCCTTTAATTATACGTGTAGATAATTATGAATTTATTGATGATGATAATTTAAATGTTATTACGATGCTTGAAGCAAGTGAGAATTCTAAAAATGTTTCTCGTAGTAGTTGTCCATCTCCAAATGATTTTTTAAAGGCGATTGATGATGAATGTTTTAATTTTATCGTGACAATTTCAAAAAAACTTAGTGGCTCTTATAATAGTGCAGTATTAGCTAAAAGTATGAGTAAAAATAACGAAAATGTATTTGTTATTGATGATAAAGGTACAGCAGGCAATGGCATTTTAATTGTTGATAAATTGGTCGAATTTATAGAAAAAAACATGAGTTTTGCTGAGATTTGTGAAAAAATAATAGATTTTAGGGATTCGATTAATTTACTTTTTGCTTTAAATAAATTCGATAATTTAGTGAAAAACGGACGTATGAGCAAAGTTACTGCCTTTATTGCTAATTTAGCTTCTATTAGGCCTTTATGCTATGCTGAAAATGGTGAAATAAAGATTAAAGAAAAAATTAGAACCTTCAATGGTGTGCTAAAAAGATTAGTTTTTAATATTGGTAAGATGTGTTCTGATCAAAGTGAGAGAACTTGTATAATTGCTCATACATTAAATCAAAGTGACGCAATTGAACTAAAAAAGAATATCGAAGAAAATTATAATTTTAAAGAAGTTAGGATAGTTGAAAATACTGGATTATGTGCATTTTATAGTTTAAAAGGTGGCATAATAGTATCATTTTAATGTGCGAATATGGAAAGAGTTATTAATTATAAAGATTATAAAATTAAAGAATATAGGTATAGCAAAAAGGAAATTTACTGTAGTATAGCATTCAAATGCTTGATAATGGTTGTTTTTATGATTGGATTAATTATGGATTTTACTATAATTGGTTCTTTTAGTAGAGGATTAACTTATTTTGGGACCTTAATAAGTTTAGCTTCTTTAGCGATTATTTTTTTATTTTTGATATTAGATGTTATTAGACTTTATTCATTAAAGGATTTAAGAAAAACTTGGCTATATATCATAAAATTTTCTATAACAGTCAGTTCTTTATTTTCTATGATATTGGTTTTAATTTTAATATTCCCAACTTTATTTTCTAACTACGAATTTGAAAATTTTGCTAGATTTGGCAATGTTTTTAATTATTTATTAGGACCAATCTTACTTTCAATAGATTTTGTAGAATTTGATTACAATTATAATAGTAATAGAAAGCATGTTTATTACGGTGTGATTCCTTTTTTTGTACATTATATTATTGTTTTGTGTTTATCATTATTTACTAATTATAATTGGAAAAGCTATTGTAAAGGAATTAGTAGCTTAAAAATGCCATACTCATTTTATGATTATTCATTGGCTAATAATAATTGGTGGAGTGATGAATTAGCTAAGTTTAGCTTAAAAGAAGGAACTATTGGGGTAAATCAATCCTTTTTATTATTCATCTTTCTTGTTATTTTAATTATAATTGGCTTATTTTTATTACATTTAAAAAACAAAAAATATATTTATTTGTACAAAATTCCTTATACAAATAATAATTTTCATCAGGATATTTAAAGATGATGAAGTTTGGACTTGTTAGTTTATTTTCCTTACTTGGAGTATTTAATGGAGTTAATAATGCTAATAAAATTCCTTCTTTAAGCGAGGTAAATAATTTAGATGCTAATAAATCTATATATGTTTTGGCGTCTAATATAATTCAAGTTGATAATAAACAAACAGTTAATTTTGAAACGATAAATTATCAGATTTCAAATCATGATGAAATTATTAATGAAAGTATTACTTATAAATTAAAAAATGACGATGAAAACTGGATTATAAGTTCTTTAGGAAAAGATTATACATATTCTTTAACATATAATACATTAAATAATTATATTTATAGTTCGAAAAATTATTTTACTAATGTCTTGGAATTTTATAATGAAGACACTTTGATTGATACAGTATCAATATATGCTATTCCTTCTTATATAAATTTTTCTGAGGACAAATTAAATATAAGTGTTATTAAAAATAGTGAATTTGAAGTAAAACTTGTTGATGGAGATGGTGTAATAAACGTTGATCAAAAGGAAATTTATATTAGTCATATAGCTGATGATAATCTTATAGAAGAAGAAAAAACATTAATAGCTTTACCTTATGGTAAAACTTTTAAAAGTGGTGATAATATTGGCGAAACAATTGTTAAATATGAATTTAAAAAAGATCTTGATGATGATAATAAGTTAGAAGTTATTAGAAGTTTCGATATTTCTATTAGTGTAGTTGATGGAACTTTTTATTTTTATGAACTTAATGAAAATAATGAGTTTATTGAAATAAATTCTTCAAAATACTTGGAATTAGAAGGCCTTTCATTAAAAGAATTATATATTGGTAACATTAATGATGACTCATTTGACTCAAATAATTTTGTACTTGCTAATGAATATAGTACATATTTTCAACTTCTTGATACAAGTAATTATGAGCAAAAAATAAATGATAAAATTTTTAAATTTTTAAAATTAAGAATTTTAACTAACGGAATTGATGGTACTATTCAAGTTAAGATTAAAGCCAAAAATAACAAAAATGTTTATAAAGAAATAAATATTAAAATTAAAGGTAGTAACTATAAAATTAGTATCAATGAAGATAATACTTTAAATAAAAGATATTTTATTCTCGATCCAATTAATTTTTCAAAAATTACTAATCTTATAAAAGTTTATGAGAATAATAAATTAATTGAAATAGATAATTATGATGTTAATTTTATTCAATCAAATAATTATTCTCTTCTTGGAAAAAATAATATAATCGTCAATATATCGATTAATAACATGCACATATTTTCAACGTTTAATGTATATATTACAATGGACGGAAGATTTTCATCTACCGAAAATAGCGTCTCTACTGATAATCAAATTACACTATATAAATCTTTACTAAATAAAGCAAGAAATTCAACGTTATCAAGTTATACATTAAAGGAAAGATATGATGATTTAGAATACGAATATCTTAATTCCTTATCTAATGAGACTAAAAACGCTCTAGCTAATGATTTTGAATTTATTAGAAATTATCGTAATTTCATTTTAGAAAATAATTTTAAAGAGAGTTTTTTTAGAGAAATATCTATTAATTTAGGTTTTTCAAGGTTAATTCTTCCAATAACAATAATCAGTGTTTCTAGCATTTTATTAATTATGACATTATCATTTTCTTTATATTATATTTATCATCAAAAAGGAAAAGATCAGGATGAAAAATGAAGTTCGAAGTATAAAACGATGGTTATCAATAGTTGAAAAAATATTAATTATTTTTCTAGCTTTTATTAGTTTTCCTTTAGGTTTATCCGTTTCCACATTTTTTGTAAGTGAAATTAATCCATTTTCTTTATCAATTTTTCCAATTTTTAGCGGAGCGTGGGCCATAATCTTTTTAGCATTAATCTTTTTAGAATTTTATTTTAAAAACGTTAGTCTTTATAAAGGCTTAATTAAATCATCAATTACCTCATTCATTCTTTCTTTTACAATAACTTTTTCGATTTTTTGTCTTTTCTTTATTTGGGGAAAATATTCAATTAATTATGTAATCTTTGCTACATTTATTTCCTTAAGTTATTTTTTTATTTTAACTTTAATTAGAATCCTGTTGATTATATTAAACAAGAATAATAAAAAAATTGCATTAATTATTGGACCAAAAGATGAAGCAGATTTGCTTGCAAAAAAACTCATAAAAGAAAATAGTAAAACTTATAGGATAAAATATGTTTTTTATGAAAAAAATCTTGAAATTTCATCAAAAGTTTATGATAAATTCGTTGAATGTAATACTGTTATATTGCTAAATACTCTTTCTTTTAAAAATAAACAGAAATTTCTTTTATATTTTAATTCTAATTTAAATAAAGATGTTTTCTTATGTACAACTTATTTTGATATTGTCCTTGCTGGTAATAGTGTCTCTTCAATAAATGATGTTTTGTCATACGAACAAAAGCCATTAACAATTGATATTGTTGAAGCTTTTGTTAAAAGAACAATTGATATCATGGCTAGCACGTTAATTTTAATTTTATCATCGCCTATTTGGATGATTATTCCACTATTAATTAAGATTCAAGATGGTGGGCCTGTTTTTTATAAACAAGTTAGATTAACTAAAAATATGAAGGAGTTTAATATTCTTAAATTTAGAAGTATGAAAGTTGATGCTGAAAAAAATGGGGCTCAATTAGCTACTTCAAATGATTCACGTGTTACTAAAGTTGGAAAAATTATAAGAGCAACTAGAATCGATGAGATACCTCAAGTTTTAAATGTATTAAAAGGCGATATGTCATTAGTTGGTCCTAGACCAGAAAGGCCTGAGTTTGTCGAAGGTTTTTTAAAGGACAACCCTCTTTATAAATATAGATTTAATGTTAAAGCTGGGGTAACAGGATTACAACAAGTCTCGACAACTTACCATACAAGTTATGATGATAAACTAAGATATGATCTTTTTTATATATCTAATTATAATGTAGTTTTAGATATTGCCATTTTGTTTCAAACTGTTAAAACTGTTCTATCTAAATCGATGGCAGAAGGTGTTAGTGAAGACATTAAATTACCTTTTTCTACTTTTTTATTAAAACAAGGTCTCGAATTTAAAGATGATATTGATTATATACATATTAAGATAAAGAAAGGTGGTAAATAATATGTGGCATGAGTATATGTATAATGTATTAAATGTAATAAATAATATAGTTTTAACTTTTATTGGCATTCCTTTTGCTTTGCAGTTAATTTATATGTTTTTATTTTGGTTAAAAAAGAAAACATATAAAAGAACTGATAAGAAAAATAGAATTTGTGTACTGATTCCAGCGCATAATGAAGAAGATGTTATTTATGATACGGTAAAAAGAATTTATGATTTACAAAATTACCCTAAAGAATCGTTTAAAGTCTTTGTTGTTGCTGATAATTGTACAGATAAAACTAAAGAGTTGGCAGAAAAAGCGGGGGCGACTGTTTTTGTTCATAATGATCCTGATCCTTCTCATCATGTTGCACGTTATGCTATTTCTTATGGTTATGAAAAAATAAAAGAGTTAGATGAAAAATTTGATTTTTCAATAAGACTTGATGCTGATAATTGGATTAATAATGATTTTTTTAGTCTGATGAACGATTGTTATAATTCTGGGGTAGAGATGGCTCGTCCTTATGAATCTGCTCTAAATATGACTCAAAATAATTATACAAAAGCTTGTGGATTGTATTATTCTTTTGATTCAAGATTTTCTAGTAGAGTTCGTGAAAGACTTGGCATTGATGCTCATGTTATGGGTCCAGGAAGTATGATTTCAATGGACATTATTAATAAATATGGTTACGATTCAGAAGGCATTTGTGATGATGCTGAGTTTTGTTATAGAAGAATGCTTGATGGATATAGACTTCATTACGTTGAAGATGCTGTTGTATACGAAGATTTACCTTCAACCTTTAAAGATACATTGGCTAAAAATAAAAGAATGGGTGCTGGGAATGTTCGACTTATTGGTAGTTGGGGTCTAAAAATGTTCTTTAAATTTTTTACGACATTTAGACTGTCTTATTTAGAAATGTTTTTAACATACTTATTTAATATTATATGTGTTATTTTATGTACATGGATTCCTGCTTTTTATATTTATAGTGTTATATATTTATCTTTAGCTGGAACTGGAATGATTGAGACAAGTTTATTAACAAGTGGTGAATATATGCAAATATTAATAACTACACTTATTATTATTGCGATTTGTTTGAGCGTTTTATTTGCATTTGCTGGTATTTTACAAGGCGTTTTGCTTGTATGTTTAGATTATAAAAAACTTGGTGCTAAAAGAATTAGAGATTTAATAAGTGGTGCTTTTTTATTTCCATGTTTTACTGTTATTTATTGTGTAACGATAACTTTAGGTATATTTTCTAAACCTAAATGGACTAAGGTGAATCGTAATAAAAGTTATTTAGAAAAAGGTAAGTAATGCTAGTTTATATTCCTACAATTATAATAAGTTTTATATGTACTTGGTATGCTACCAACTTTAAAGAAAAATATCAAATTTCTAAAAAAAAGTTTGATTTAGCAATGTTTTTTATATTAGTTGCATTAATTTTTATTATTCTTAGTTTTGTTAGTGGAACTCGATATGGAATAGGACAAGATTATTTTTATACTGATAATCGAGTGTTAAATTTACTAAAGGAAGGTTATGATATTAAATTTAATGAGAAGATAGTTACCTTAATTGCAAAATTAATTGTAGTTGAATTAAAATTACCAAATTATATTTATTTTATATTTTTTAGTATAATTACTAATTTATCTTATATAATAGCTATCTTTATTAACAAGAAGAATCAATATTTTATACAAATGTTTATATATTTATTTTATTATATTTATTTTAATTCATTTAACCAGACTAGAAGTAGCGCGGCAATTGCTTTAGGAATATTAGGATTTTCGATTATTTTTAATTATAGAAATAATGTTGCAATATTATTTGGCTATAATTTTGCTTTAATTGGAGCCTTGATTCATTATAGTGAAATAATAAATGTGTTGATTATTACTTTATTTATTTTAATTAGGCACTTTTCTAATAAAATTAAGAATGATGTAATTTTTATTATAGGATTAATTATTGTTGCCTTAACTCCGATTATTTTTATTATTTTAAAATATACAATTAATTATATTCCTATCTTAAAAAATTATGCTTATTATTTTAATCCAAATTACGATTCATCTGGTACGCCACTTATTAAATTTTTAACTAGCTTATTTAGTTTTATTATTCCGATTATAACCTTGATATTCTATCTATTAAATTTTACGAAAACCGAAGATTATTTTTTAAAATTTATTGGGGTAATTTTAATAATCAATATGATTTTTTTAACTATTGGTTTATTAACAAATTCACTTTTATTAAGTGACAGGCTAAAATCTACACTTTATGCTTTTGAGCTATTTATTATTCCATATGTATATTCAAAGTTACCACATAATAATCAAAAGTATATCTATATATATTTAATAGGAGTGATTATGATTGTAATCACTTTATCTTCACTTGTTCCAAGTATAACTTACCCTTATCGCTCAATATTTTTTAAAGACATTTATATATATTAATGTTTAAATTTTCTCTTTATAAAATTTAATATTTTCTTGACCCATTTTTGGCTTCCGATGAAAATATATGGAAGTTCTTTATATTTAATACTATTTTTATTTATAAAAACATCGATAAGTAATTCCGATACATAACCAAAAACTCTTTTTTCAATATCATTATAATTAGATATATCTATTCTTTGCTCTAAAGTAAATAAAATGTCAAAAAGAAAATTCGAATACTGAAGGGCTATTTCTTTTTTAAAAATAAACATGTTAAACATGTGGGCTGTTCGTTTATTCATAACTTCATCAAAGTAAAATAAGTAATCTGGATACTTTTCTTTTATAATATTTCTTGTTTCATCTAATGGCTCTTTATGATGAGAATGAATATAATGTGAATAATTTGTTTCAATATAATAATGTCTTTTTTTTGGCAGTATTGCATCGTATTTATTTAACAATTTATCAAGTTCTTTTTTAGTAATTGCATTTTTTATCTTTTTGAAGTGGAATATTTTTTTTGTAAACAAACGGCGATAATGATCCAAACCTAAATAATCAAAATCTAAATTATTTATTGCCCAATATAAACCAGTAAGTTCACAATAATAAGGGTTTTTATTACTAATGTTTTTGCCAACGTTATCTTTATAATCAAAATCTAGGTTTATTTTGTTTGCATTTAATAAAATCGGTAAATAAATGTTATCTTTTGGAAAATCGCATTTTTTAGTTGTACAAATAATTATTTTAACATCGTTCATAAGCTTATTATATTAAAAGTTATAATATAAATAAATATTTAGTTTTTGATTAAAATATTAGATAATAGTATCATGAATATTGAAAGATTTATTAATTTAAATTCTAAAAAGATTAGAACTACAGCAACAATTTTAATTTTGACTATTTGTATTACTACAATAAGTGTTTCATTAAGTTTAACTATTTTAAATAGTCATAATAAAGTTGATAAAACCCTTACTGAATTAAGAAATGATTTTAATTTGGAACAGGTTAAAAAAAATAATAAGAATTTTATATATCAAGGGGAAGTATTTGATGATTCAACCTCTTATAAAAATTTTAAAATATCTATTAATGTAAACTCTAATAATTATTATTTTTATGAAGAATTTGATGATACTATTTATGAAATTAAAAATGATGATGGTACTTTAATTGACGTATATAATAATATTAATGATGATGAAAATCTAGAATCATTTATTGAAAATAAATATAATTTAATTATAAGATCTTTATTTTATTATGAAAGATCTAAAGATGTTAAAAATTACGAATACAAGATAGATGATGATTTATTCTATATTTATTCAATAGAAAACGAGGACTATATTTATTGTGACTATGATGGGCTTTTAATTAATGGCAATATAAAGAAGAAATATAGAATTGAAAAAATATGAAAAAAATAGTTTTGTTTGAAGATGTTTTTGGTGATTTTGGTGGTATTGAAAAAGTTATTATTACAATCATTAGTAACTTATATACTAAATATGAATTTGAACTTGTCGTAAATTCAATGATATCCAATGAATATTTAGTTGAGTTAAATAAATATAATGTAAAGGTTAAAATTTTACAAGATACCTATATTAGAAATCCAATAAAGAGACACTTAATTGGGCTTAAAAAATTTAAGAAATATTTAAAAAGCAATCCTTTAATTGACGTTATTCATTTTAATATATCTAATTCTATAGACTTAATATATGTCGCAATTGCAAAAAAATTTAAAATAAAAAAAAGAATAGCTCATTCACATAATAGTAGTGCAACTTCTAAATTTAAAATTATTATGCATAACTTGATAAAACCTTTTGTCATGTATTCGCCCACAGATTATTTAGCATGTAGCAAAGAAGCTGCTATTTGGTTATTTCCTAAAAAGATAGTTTTAAATAAAAAATATGTTTTTGTTCCTAATTCTGTCGACTATAATTTATTTAGTTATAAAGAAAATTATAGAAATGAGATAAGAAATAAATTTAATATTAGTGATGATGAATTTTTGTATGGTCATATTGGAAGATTTAATGCACAAAAAAATCAAATTTTTTTAATTGATATTTTTAATAAAATTTTAAAAATAAATTCTAAATCTAAATTAATGTTAGTTGGTGTTGGAGAAACTAAAGCAGAAATAATAAATAAATGTAAAGAATATAATATTGAAAATAATGTGTTATTTATTGAGCCTACTAAAGAAATAAATAAATTTTATTCTGCTTTTGATATATTTTTATTTCCATCACTTTATGAGGGATTACCATTAGTTTTAGTTGAAGCTCAATGTGCATCATTAAAAATAATTATGAGTTCAAATATACCAAATGAGGTAATTTTTGTTCCTAAATTAATTACAAAGGTTTCGTTAAGTAATTTAGATTTATGGGTAAAAGAAGCAGCTAACTATAAAAATATTAATAAAAATGACGTTTATGATTTATATATAAAAAGTCCTTTTTCTATTAAAAATCTTGTCAAAAATATTGAATTGATATATTCAAAATAATTTTACATAAATTTTTTATTAATATATAATTTTCTTATTAAAATTAGGTTATGAAAAATAGTATATTAGTTATTAATACATTAAAAGAATTACAGAAAGAATTAGTACAATTATTAGTTGTATTTGATTCTTTTTGCAAGAAATATGATATAAAGTATTCCTTAACATCTGGAACACTAATAGGCGCAATAAGAGAGCATGGTTTTATTCCATGGGATGATGATATAGATGTTATGATGGATCGAGAAAATTATGATAAGTTTTGTAATATTTGTATGAATACTATTAATAAAGATGATGAATCAAATTATAAGTTAGATGATTATAGACTTGATTGTCATTACAATTTTTTCTTTTCGAAGTTTGTTGATATTAGTAAGGTCTATACAAAATCAGAAAAGTTAGAAAAACATTCTTTTTTATATGAAGGTATTTATATAGATATATTTCCATTTGATTATGTAAATGATTCTAAATTGCTCAAACCATTAATGAATATTTATGCTAAAACGTTACACTCTGGTTATAGAGCTAAGGCCCTCAAAGTTAAAGGCATTAAATCAATAATTAAAAAGTTATTATTTGTTCCTTTTAGTAAAAAGTTTTTTAGGACACGTTATAGACATCTTGTAAATTATGGATTATCTAGAGAGTCTAAAAACGAAAAAGTTTCAATTTGTTCTTTTAATTTTTATATAAAAAATAGTTGTAAATTATTTTATTTTGATAAAGACCTTTTTAATAATTATGTATTAGTTAAGTTTGATAAATATGAATTTCCTGTTATTCAAAAATATGATTACTTTTTAAGAGAAATTTTTGGAGATTACATGATTCCTCCAAAAGATAAATTACGAAAGCCTCAACATAGTAATGAATAATTTATATACTTCTAAAATATATATAGATGAATTGAAAAGTCTGCAAAATGATGATATTTTTTCAAAATTTGATGGGAAAAGTGTTTTATTAAGCGGCGGAACTGGCCTAATTTTATCTTACTTTATAGATGTAATATTATTAAATAAAGATCTAAATGTTAAGATTTATGTTATTACACGTAATATAGAAAATGCTAAACAAAGATTTTCTTATTTTATTAATGATAACAGGCTAACTTTTATTGAAGGTGATGTTAATTCTAATATAAATATTAATCTTAAATCTTTAGATTATGTTATAAGTGGAGCTAGTAAAACTGATCCTTTAAATTATTCAAAATATCCAGTTGAAGTACTGATTGATAATATATTTGGATGTTATAATTTAATTAAAATAGCCCTAAAGTATAAGTCAACTTTTTTACTTTTGTCTAGTTGTGAGGTTTATGGAATTAATAATGACTCTATATTAAACGAAGATTCAAAAAGTATTATAAATATATTAGAAAATAGAAGTTCTTATAATTTAGCAAAAATGAGTAGTGAAAATATGTGTATAAATTTCATGAAGGAATATGATCTTAAAACTAAAATAATTAGATTTTCAAGAATTTTTGGGCCAACATTGAAATCTACTGATACTAAAGCCTTATCTCAGTTTTTGTTCTCTGGAATAAATGGTCAAAATATTGTTCTTAAATCTAAAGGTGAGCAAAAGTTTTCTTATCAATACGTTGGTGATGCCGTACGTGCAATAAGTTATGTTTTATTAAAAGAAAGTGATAATGTTGTTTTTAATTCTACTAATGATGAAGTTTATAAATTAAAAGAATTAGCGTCATTTATAGCTAAGGAATGTAATGTAAATGTTATTTTTCAAATTAATGATGAATTTTCTGGAACTGGATATAGTAAAGCTATTAATAGTATTTTATCTATTAATAAATTAAAAAATATTGGTTTTAATAATAAGTTTAATATCAAATATGCTTTATATGATACTATTAAGATATTTAAGGAAATTAAAAAATGAAAAATATTGCAATTATTGTAGCTGGTGGTATTGGTAGTAGAGTTGGAATGAATATACCTAAACAATTTATAGAAATTGAGGGGAAACCTATTTTAGCTTACACTATCGAGAGTTTTCAAAATTCAACATCCATTGATGAGATTGAGATAGTTTGCATTAGCACTTATATAGATTATTTAAAGCAAATGATTAATAAATATAATTTTACTAAAATTAAATATATAGTTAATGGTGGAAATTGCGTTCAAGAATCCATAAAAAACGGTCTTGATAATTTAAAAGGGAAAGTAAATGATGAGGATATAGTAATTATTCATGATGGAATTAGACCTGTAATTGATGAATTCGTTATTAAAGATGTAATTGAAGTTGCAAAAAAGTATGGTGCCGCTGCTACTTCTTTGCCATATAATGAGCAAATTTTTATTAAATATGATGATATATCTACAAAAGAATTTATACCAAGAGAAACTATTATGCGAGTTTCAACCCCTCAAGCTTATAATTTTAAAAAGCTTTATGAAGCTTATAATAAAGCATTTAAAGAAAATATTGGTATTAATGGATCAAATTATACGAATACTATGTGGGTAAAACTTGGTAATTTGTTATATTTTTCTAAGGGTAGTGATAAAAATATTAAAATTACTACGAAAGATGATATAGAATTATTTAGAGCATATATTAGTAAAAAAGGATAAATATGAATATATTAGTTACCGGTGGTTGTGGATTTATTGGAAGTAATTATTTAAATAAGATGGTTAAAAATTACCCTTATGATAGTTTTGTTTGCGTTGATAAATTAACATATGCTGGACATATTGAAAATATAAAAAATATATTAGATCTGCATAATTTTCGTTTTATAAAAGGGGATATTTGTGATAAAAAATTGATTGATGATTTATTTAAAGAAATACACTTTGATTTAATTATTAATTATGCAGCTGAAACGCATGTTGATACATCTATTAAAAATCCAGACATTTTTTTAAAGACAAATATTGAAGGAGTTTTAAATTTGCTTGAAGCCTCAATTAAATACAATGTTGGTAGATTTCATCAAGTTTCTACTGATGAAGTTTATGGCGATAAAGAATTAGATAGTTCTGATAGTTTTATAGAAACTGATGTTCTTAAGCCAAGCTCTCCTTATAGTGCTAGTAAAGCTTCAGCAGAATTATTAGTAATGGCTTTCCATCGTACTTTTGGTTTAGATGTTACAATTTCTCGAAGTGTAAATAATTATGGTATAAATCAAAATAAAGAAAAATTTATTCCTACAATTATTGATTGTATAAAAAACGGTAAGGAAATACCTGTTTATGGTAAAGGTAATAATATTCGTAGTTGGATAGATGTAGATAAGAATAATTATTATATTGATATGATATCTCGCTATGCAAATAATGGAGAAATTTATAATATAAGTGACAATCTTGAATTATCTAACCTCAAATTGATAAAAATGATAGCTGATCATTTTAATATAAAAGAATATAAAATTAATTTTATTGATGACCGCTTAGGGCACGATAAAAGGATGTCTATTTCAAATTATAAGTTGAAAAGATTTATTTTAGGATTAGAAGAAGGAAGATTATAGATTTTTTAAAATCTATAAATAATATTTTATTATGAAGGAAGGAAAATCCTTAAAAATTAATTTCATTTATTTAGTTTTATATAAGGCTTTTATTGTCTTAGTACCTTTAATTGTTGCTCCATATGTTTCAAGAATATTAGGGAAGGAACTTATTGGAGAATATTCATATTGGATGTCATTAATTGGATATTTTACATTAATTGCTGATTTTGGGCTTGATGATTATGGATCTAGAATGATTGCTAAAAAAAGAGATAATAAAGAAGAATATTCAAAAATTTTTTACGAGATTATGGCATGTAGATTATTGTTAGGGGCTTTATTATTAATAATATTTTTTAGTTTAACTTTTTCTGGTGTTTTTGGTGAGAACAATATTGTAATTTTTACGATTCTTTCTTTACATATAATAGGAACGAGTTTATCTTCTTTTTCATTATTTTCTGGATTAGAGAAATTTAAAGAAATTACAATTAGAACTGTGATTGTTAAATTACTTTTAGTTATTTTAATTTTTTTATTCGTAAGGAAAAAAGATGATTTTATAAATTATATTATCATTTATGCATTTGTTGTTTTATCGACCCCCCTATTGATGATTCCTTATTTATTTAAGCTATTAGCAAGACCTAAATTTTTTAATTTTAATTTTTTAATACATTTTAAAAAATGTTTTGCTTATTTTATACCAATTCTTAGTCTTACTTTCTATTCATTAATTGATAAAAGTATGATAATGTGGATAACAAATAATAATGCAGAGAATGGATATTTTGAACAAGTTAGTAAAATTATAAGTGTAATTAATAATGCCTTAAATGCTTTAAATTTATTAATGCTATCAAGAATTTCTTATTTATATGAAATAAAGGCTTATGATGAAATAAAAAGTAAGACTACAAAATCATTTAGATTGTTATTTTTATTAGCCTTACCATGCGTATTTGGTTTAATTCTTGTGAGCAAAGACTTTATACCATTCTTTTTTGGGAAAGAATTTGCAGAAGCTTCAAATCTAATGTATTTTTTGGCACCAACTTTACTTTTTACTGCTTATAGAAATTTATTGCAAAGTGTCTATTATGTCCCTAAGAATAAGATGTGGGCAAATAATTTATTTATAATTTTAGGCATTATTATAAATGTTAGCTTAAATATGGTACTAATTAAAAAATATGGGGCCTTAGGAGCTGCGATTAGTATGTTTATTGCTGATTTTATTGTTTCTATAATAATGCTTATTTATTGTCGAAAAGACATTACTATAAAAATGATGTGGGAAACTTCCAAATTACCACTTGCATCTTGTTTTTTTATGTGTGAAGTTGGGCTATTCGTAATTTTGTTTGTATTAAACAAATTTAGTGGAGGTGCAAACGAAAAAGTTAATTTCTTCTTAATTTTTATAAGCTGTGCATTCACTTATTGCTTTACAATATGTTTTATGAAAGAACCATTAGTTAATGAAACATTAGTCACCTTTAAGCGAAAATTTATTAAAACAAAGTCGCATAATAACCAATAAAAAACTTGGACATAGAACCCAAGCTTATAAATAAAAATTAATTATTAATTAAGATAATTATTCAAACTCTTTAACCCAAAGTCCATGTAAATTACAGTATTCATAAACTTTAAGAGGTTTTTCGTTACTTATATTAAATTCAACGATAGGTTTATCACCTGGCTTAAAATTAACTCTCCTAATTTCTTTATCAGTTACTAAAACAACGAATTCAATGTAATGGTTCTCAAGCATAGGATGTAATGTAGAACCTACTTGAACATTCAATATATCACCATTTATAGTAACTTCAGGTACGTGTTTTTCTTTAGCAGCATCAGTTGAATTAGCTTTTAGTTCAACCATAGGGTGATTGCAGCAAATTGTAGGAGTATTTACGTTATCTCCGACAATTACTATTGTTTTTCCACAATAATTACAATGATAAAATTTCACATCTAACATTTTATATTCCTCCATCTATTGATATTATAAAAGTTATTATTACTTAATAAAACTAATATGCTTAACTATTTATTTTGATGGTGAAGCAATTGTTTGAATTTCTATAAATTATTATTAAGATAAAAATGTTATAATCATTAAAAGGAGTTTTTTATGTATAAAAATAGAGAAATTTGTAACGATACGTATTATGTTGGAGCTAGCGATCGTAGACTAGCAAAATTTGAAAATATTTATCCTTTAGAAAACGGGGTAAGTTATAATTCTTATGTTATTTTAGATAATAAAACGTGCTTAATGGATGGTGTAGATAGCTCTGTTACAGAAATATTTTTAAAGAAAGTAAAAGATATTTTAAATGGGAGAAGTTTAGATTACATCATTTTACAACACCTAGAACCTGATCATGCTTTTTGTATTTTTAGATTATTGAATATTTATCCTAATGCCACAATTGTTTTAAGTGATAAAGCTTTGGTTATGTTAAAAAATTTTAATGAAGGAATTAACATAAAAAATGTTTTGGTAGTTAAGGAAAAAGATGTATTAGATTTAGGAAAACATAAATTGACTTTTATTTGTGCTCCTATGGTTCATTGGCCTGAAGTAATAATGACTTATGATGATTATACAAAATCTCTATTTAGTGCTGATGCCTTTGGAACTTTTGGCTCTCTTTCTGGAAATTTAATTGCAAATCGAGATTATTTTGAAAAATATTCGGAAAGTGAAGCAAGAAGGTATTATACAAATATTGTTGGTAAATATGGTCCACAAGTTCTACAAGCATTGACAAAAGCTTCTAGTATTGATATTAATAATATCCTTCCCTTACATGGTCCTATATGGAAGAATGATTTAAATTATTTTATTAACTTATATTCTAAATGGGCAAGTTATACTCCTGAGGTCAATGGCGTATTAATTGTTTATGGTTCGGTTTATGGGCATAGTGAAGAAGCAGCAAATATTATTGCAGATAATTTATCTATATTAGGAATTAGAGATATAGCAGTTTATGATGCTAGCAAAACTGATAAATCTTATTTAGTCGCTGAATCATTTAAGTATTCTAATCTAGTTATTGTAAGTTCAACGTATAATATGGGTATTTTTACTCCAGTTGAAGAGTTTTTATTAGATCTAAAATATCATAATTTACAAAATCGTAAATTTTCTATTGTAGAGAATGGAAGTTGGGCACCTAATAGTGGAAAATTAATTTTTGAAATTTTATCAAAATTAAAAGGATTTGAAATGATTGGCGATATCATCACATTTAAAAGTAGCGTTAAAAGTGATGATATAAATAAATTAGATAATTTATCTAATTTGATTTTTGCTTCAATTCCACAAAAAAAGCCTATTACTAACCCCTTGTTCAATATAAATTATGGCTTATTCATACTTTCTAGTAAAGATGGTGATAAACAAAATGCTTGTATTATTAATACAGTTAATCAAGTAGCTAGTTTACCTGATCGTATAATGTTTTGCGTTAATAAAAACAATTATACTGCCTCGATTATTAATAAAACAAAAGAATGTAATTTATCTATTTTAACTGAGGATGCTCCATTTGAATTATTTAAAAGATTTGGGTATCAAAGTGGTAAAAATGTTAATAAATTTGAAGGGTTTGATAATTATTCGCTAGCTTCTAATGGAATAAATTACATTAATAAATTTACTAATAGTTATTTCTCGTTAAAGATTGAAAATGTAATTGATTTAGGTTCACACTTTGGATTTGTTAGTGTTATTACTGAATCGAAAATTTTAAATGAAAAAAGAAGTGTTAGTTATTCTTATTACTTAAACAATATTAAACCTAATATTAAACAAGATGTTGCTAAAAAAAGTGGATGGGTTTGCAAAATTTGTGGCTATGTATATGAAAAAGATGAACTTCCTAAAGATTTTATTTGTCCAATTTGTAAACATGATATTAGTGTATTTGAGAGGATTAAATAATGGATAAAATTTCTTTTAATAAGTATCAAGAAGAAGCTTATAAATTAATTAGTGATGAAGGGAAAAAAGATTTAATAACTAATGGAGTTCTAGGCTTAGCTGGTGAAAGTGGTGAGTGTTGCGATATTGTTAAAAAATATAAATTTCAAGAGCATCCGCTTAATAAAGAACATCTTATAGATGAATTAGGAGATGTTTTATGGTATATAGCAGAGACTGCAAGTGGTCTAGGAGTAAGCTTAGAAGAAATCGCTGAATATAATTTAAATAAACTAAATAAGCGTTACAAAGACGGCTTTACTAAAGAAGAATCTTTGCATCGAGTTGAAAAGGAGTACAAAGATTAATGAAATATATTTTAGCAATTGATCAAGGAACAACATCGACCCGTGCTTTAATTTTTAATAAGAGTGGTGAACTTGTTTATAAATCACAGCAAGAAGTTAAATGTTTATTTCCTATTGAGGGTTGGGTTGAACAAAATGCTTTAGACATTTGGCTAAGTGTTTTAAATGTTGTTAATGATGTTTTTGCTAAAAATAATTTAACTTTTGATGAAATTGATTCTATTGGTATTACAAATCAAAGAGAAACAACGGTTATATGGGATAAAAAAACTGGAATGCCAATATATAATGCAATTGTGTGGCAATCTAGGCAATCTTCAATTTATTGCGATAAATGGGAGAAATATAAAGAATTAATTCATTTTAAAACTGGGTTAATATTAAATCCTTATTTTAGTGCTTCTAAAATTCGTTTTATTTTAGACCATGTAAAAGATGGTCAACAACGCGCTGAAAAAGGAGAATTAATGTTTGGAACTATTGATTCATGGCTAATATATCGTTTAACTAAAGGTAAAGTTCATAAGACTGATGTTACAAATGCTAGTAGAACAATGTTTTATAATATTAATTCTATGGAATATGATGATGAATTATTGAAGATTTTTAATATTCCTAAATGTATTTTACCTGAAGTTTGTGATTGCAATTCCTTATTTGGGTATGCCTCTATTTTTGATGATAGATTAAAGATAAACGCAGTTGCGGGCGATCAACAAGCAGCTCTTTTTGGACAAAATTGTTTTAATAAAGGTGATAGTAAATCAACGTATGGTACAGGGTGTTTTATGCTTGTAAATATTGGAGATACACCTATTTTTTCAAAAAAAGGTTTAATTACAACTATAGCTTGGCGTATTAATGGTAAAACTATTTATGCTCTTGAAGGCAGTGTGTTTATGGGAGGAGCAACTATTCAATGGCTAAGAGATCAACTTGAAATTATTAAGGAAGCAAAAGAAACAGAGAAATTAGCTTTAAAGGCAAAAACTGATTTGGGAGTTTATGTAATTCCTGCATTTGTTGGTTTAGGTGCACCTTATTGGGATGATGAATGTAAAGGAGCAATTTTTGGAATTACTAGGGGTACAACAAAAAATCATCTAATTAGAGCTACTTTAAATTCTATAGCATTACAAGTTAAAGATATTTATGATGTAATGGAGGTTGAAGGAGATTTAAAGGTTTCTGTTTTAAAAGTTGATGGGGGAGCTACTGCGAACAACTATCTAATGCAATTTCAATCAGATATTTTAAAAAAGAAAATAATTTTACCAAAATGTCTAGAGACAACTGCTCTTGGAGTAGCTTATCTTGCAGGACTTGGTTGTGGCTTTTTCAATGACATTAATGAAATAAGACATATTCATCGCTGCGATAAAGAATTCTTGCCTAAAATGAGTGATGATGAAGTTAATGATAAAGTTAGCAAATGGAAGAAGGCTATAGAAATAACTAGGATGTATAAATGATAGATTTAGAAAATATTTTAATAAATAATAATTGTATTATTATTTCTCATAATGAACTGAAACCATTTTTTCTTGATTTAAAGTGTTCTAAACCTGAGTTAAATTTTAAGTTTATAACAATTAGCGATATCAAACAAAATCTTTTTGGAATAGTAAATGAACAAGCAATAAAAATTGGAATGAACTTATTAGGAGAAAATTATTCTGTAATTAAAAAATATTTAAGTTATATAAAAAGTGGTGTTAATATAAATGTTAATTCAAAAATTAAAACTCTATATGATATTTTAATTGACAATAATTTGATATACATTGAAAAAAAATATGATCTAATTTTTAAAAATAAATTAGTTATTTTTTTAGGATTTATCAAAGATGACATCGAAATAACTCATATTATTGAAAAATTAAAGATTACAAATTTTACATTTATTAGTCTAAATGAATTATTTGTAGAAAGAGAATTTTATGTTCATGATTATTTAAGGGTTGATGAAGAAATACATGATGCTTTTTTACGAGTAATTGAATTACTAAATAGTGGAATAAAACCTAATCAAATTGAAATAGTAACTGATTATAAAAAGAATTATTTTTTCTTAGATACATACTCAAAATTATTAAATCTGCATTTAAATTTTATTGATAGAAAAAGTTTATATGATACTAAGACAGCGAAATTAATTGAAAAGGATATTGAAATTATTACTTCAAATAGCATAGATAGTTACAATGATAATTCATATGAGTTTCAACTCATTAAAAAATATTTAGACTTTTATGATTTTTATAATATGAAAAATAAAATTGTCAATTATAAGGAAATTTTGCAAGATGCATATCTTAATGATTATGATGATATTGAAGGTATAAAGGTTACTAATAAATTTTATTTTAATCCTAAAAAGCATATTATTTTGATAGGATTCGATAATAGTTTTTTTACAAAAATAATAAGAAATAATGATTTTTTTGATGACAATATTAAAATTTTGAACAATTTAAATTCTTCTGAAATTCTTAATATTGAATATAATGAACTATTAAAATGTTATTTGTTTGCTAATAAAAATTTGGAATTATTCTTTGGTGAAGTTGATGGAGAAAATAAAGAGGAAATTTCATATTATTTGTCATTTATTTATAATAAAAAGGATATAATGAAGAAACATTTAGTTGGTAAACTGTCTTATCATTATGATTATAGTAAAAGTTTAGCATTAAATTATTATTCTTATTATAGTGAGCTAGCTAATATATATAAACAAAAAACAATTGAATATTATATTTACGACCAATATTTTAAGCAATTAAAAAAATTTGATAATACATTTAAACAAATAAGACCTCTAAAAATAGAAAATTACGAAATGTCTTATACGCAATTGAATTCTTTTTTTAATTGTCCATTTAAATTTTATTTAGAAAGAATTTTAAAAATTATTAACTTTGAAACAAACTTTTATTTAAATGCTGGATCTTTAATTCATAAAATATTAGAAAAAGTTTATGATAATAATTTTGAATTTGATAAAGTTTATGAAAATATCTTAAATAGTGGAGATTTTATTTTTAGTAATAAAGAATTAATTTTATTAGATAAATTAAAATTATCTGCAAAAGTTATATGTGATAGGCTGATTAAAGAAAAAAATACATCAAGTATATTTGATACAAAAAGTGAATTAGATTTTAATGTTCCTACTACTGATCCAAATTTTATTTTAACTGGTAAAATTGATTCGCTTTTATTAGCCAAAAATGAATTTCAAAATTCTGTACAAATAATAGACTATAAAACGAGCGAGAATTTATTCCAACCTAAACTAAATCGTTATGGATTAAATCTTCAATTGCCAATTTATTCTTATTTAATCGAAAAGAGTCCTCGTTTTGCAAATTATCCGATTGAAGGGATTTTTTACATCAGTTTTTTAACAAATAATTTATTTGATTATTATAATCTTAATATAAATAAGATTAATTCCTTTTCTTTAAAGTCAGGAGCTTTTTCTTCTTCGATTGATAATCTAAAACTTTTTGAGCCTAAAATAACTGATTATTTAGACTCTAAAACAATTCAAGGTTTATCTATAAAAAAAGATGGAAATTTAGATAGCAAAAAAACTTTTATATTTAACTTTTCTAAGCCTATTATAATAAATGGGAAGGAATACCCTTCATTGATAGATCAAAATATAAAAATTTTTATTAATTACCTTAATAATTCTAAATTTCCTATATCACCATTTTGTTCAAATAAGCACAATGCATGTAGATATTGTTCATATAAAGATATATGTTTTAAAAGAAAGAAAGATGAACGTAGAGATAAAGAACTAGAAAAGATCTATCTTGATTTTAATGATGTTGAGGAAGCAAGTCATGAAAAGAACTAATGCTCAAATTAAAGCAATTGAATCAGAAAACAATGTGATTGTTTCAGCAGGTGCCGGAAGTGGAAAAACAAGTGTTTTAACTGAAAGAATATTTAATAAGATTAAAAAAGGTGTTAAAATTGACGAACTTTTAATATTAACTTTTGCAAAAGATGCAGCTGAAGAAATGAAAATAAGAGTAAAACAATCTCTTCAAAATGATAAAGATACCGCTAAACTTGCACCATTAATTGATGGTGCTAATATCTCTACTTTTGATGCTTATTTTTTAAATTTGGTTAAAAAATATGCTCATATTTTAGGTATACCTTCCAATATCGAAAATATACCAGATGATATTATTACAATTAAAAAATATGAGATTTTAGAAGACTTATTAAATAAAAGATATTCTTCTATGGATGATAAAATCATTAAGATTTTACATAATTATTGTGTAAAAGATGATGGTATCTTATTTAATATTATAATAAAAATATCTAATATTTTGTCTACATTTAAAAATCCTGAAGATTACGTTAAAAATTACTACAACAATTATTTAAGTGATGATAAGATAAATGAATTTATACACTGTTACATTGACGATTATATTATAAAAACTAAAGAAGAAATAGAACATAATTTAATAAAAATTGGAAATGAAAAAGTATCTAATTATTTTCATAATATTCTTTTACAATTTAATTCTTTAAAAGATTTAACTGATTTTAATTATGATAGCATATCGACTTTTATGACGAATCCTTATAAAAGTGAAGATGCACATTATGAACTTTTTCTCGAATCTAAAGAATTATTACAAAAAATGCTTTTGAAGAAATTTAAAAATTTTGATTTTAAAAATTACTTCGATATAGATGTAAAGAATAATCAAGAATTGATTCCTTATTTACTAGATATAGCTCTTGAATTAGAAAATAAAATTAATGAATTTAAAAAGGAAAAGAATTTTTATACATTTAACGATATAGCCCAGATGGCAAAAGATTTACTAGAAAATAATGAAGATATTCGATTATCTATAAAAAATAAACTTAAAATAATAATGGTTGATGAATATCAAGATACTTCAAAGTTTCAAGAAGACTTTATTAACTTGATAAGCAATAATAATGTTTTTGTCGTTGGTGATGTTAAACAATCTATTTATGCTTTTAGAGATGCTAATCCTCAACAATTCGCGGATAAATATAAAAAATATCATAATCCTGTCTTTGGCACATATGTTGATATGACAACAAACTTTCGAAGTCGAAGAGAAATAAACGATCAAATAAACGATATTTTTTCAATCATTATGGATTTAAATCATGGTGGGGCTGATTATAAATTAGAACATATTATAGAAACAGGTAATATGGACTATGACAATTTAAAAACCGAAAATCCTCATGGAATATTTATTCTAAATTATGATGCTAAAAAGCCTAGTCTTGATGAAGAAATAAATCTTATAATAAATGATATTAAAAAAAGAATATCTAATAAAATGCAAGTTGCATTTTATAATGCAAAAGAAAATAAAATGTGTTTAAGAGACATTCAATATAAAGATATAACTTTGTTATTATTTAAATCTACTAACTTTCAAGAAATCGAAGAAAAATTTATTACTAGTGGTATTCCTATTAATGCTATTTACGATGAAGATTTAAAAACTGATGATACAATTGTAGTATTAATTAATATATTAAAAATAATAAACTCATTAATTAATAATTTAAAAGATGAAGCTACTATAAAACATTCTTTTTTTAGCATTGCAAGAAGCTTTTTATATGAATATAGTGATCAAAAACTTTATGATTTATCTTTGAAAAATTATAAAGAAGATGAATTATATTTGAAACTTATTAATTTTTCAAATTCGCACAAAAAGTCTCTTATTAATGAAATTTATATGGACTGTCTAACAGAATTTAATTTTATAGATAAATTGTACTTATTAGGAAATGGTATAAATAAATTAAAATATTTAAAAATTTTCTACAAAAGAACTGAAATAATGGATAATTTGAATTATAGTCTTTTTGACTTTATTAATTATCTAGAAAAACTTGATGAACTTTCAATAAAAATGGAATCAAAAAAAAGTAGTGATGTCGATAATGCTGTTACATTAACGACTATCCATAAATCTAAAGGTTTAGAATATTCAATTATTTATATGCCACAAATATTTAGTGAAGGTAAAAATAATTCTGCAATAGGTAAATTTTTTGCTGATAAAAGATTTGGCTTTGAGTTACCTGCTTTATATTCGAATGATAATAAAGGGATTCACTCATGTTTTTATAATGATTATGCGGATATCAATTTTTATGATGAAAAAATACGTTTACTATATGTGGCTTTAACTAGAGCAAAAGAGGAAGTAATAATTCCATTATGTTCACAAAATAAGCAAAAAATCGATAATGAATTTGATATTTCAACCATAAAATTACTCGAAAAATCAAAATCGATTGGTGATTTATTATTTGCTAGTAAAATTAATTTTGAAGAAAGCTTTTATACAACAAAAGAAATCAAGGGTATTAATGAAAACGAAGAAGAAACTAAAGTTCCAAAATTTGAAATAAAACAATTTAATTATAATTTTAAGAAAAAGACAAAACATACAGCAAGCAAAGAATTATCATTAGATTTTAATATCGATAACATTAGATATGGTAGCCACATGCATTTATTAATGGAAAGTATTGATTTTTATAATAAAGATGTTTCAAATATTAATAACGAAAAAGAAAAAGAATTAATAAAAAAAGTATTAGCATTACCAATTTTTGATGATTTAAATAAAACCAATATTTTTAAAGAATATAGTTTTTTAGATGAAGAAAATGAAATTGAAGGTGTAATTGATTTATTAATTGAACATACAAATTATATTGATATAATTGATTATAAATTAAGTAATATTAGTGACAAAGAATATGAAACTCAATTAAATATTTACAAGCAATATATTGAAAGAGTTTTTAAAAAAGAAACTAATATTTATTTATTATCTATTTTGAATACAGAATTGAGGAAATTATGATGAATAAAGAAGTAGAAATATTAAATGATTTATATAGCAAAGATAAACAAGAATTAAAATTAGCACTTGAGAAGAAGTGCAATTGGATAAATGGCAAATTTTATATTGAGGGAAATCTTGAAAAAGTAATAAAGGATGATAAATTAGAACATTATCCGTTTATTGAAGCTTTATACGAAAATAATTTACTTTTTTCAAAAGTAAGCTTTCCGAATGAATATTTTAAAAACGATGAAATTCTTTATATAAAACACGAGTCAATTGATTTGCGCGAATTAAAGTTAGATGATGAGATCACTTTTAATGAAACTAATTTTGCTATTGAGGTTGATTTTACGAAATTGGAATTAAGTAATTATTATGCTTTATTTCCTAACTTTTATCATTTAATTGAATACAAAGATTTAGATATTGATTTAAAGAAAACTAATTTTGCTGAGATAATAAAGTGCTTAATTATTGGAAAAAGCTTGCAAAACAAGATTATTTTAGATAAAAATTCTTTAGTTAATGATACATTGTATGCTCCAGTTTTTACAAAGATATATTACAAAAAAGAAATAGATCAAAAATTATTAGAATCATTAAATGAAATTGGAATGAAACTAAATATTGAGGTTAAGGTATATGAAGGGAATAATTTACGATAAAGAAACTTTTTTAAAGGTTATTGAGACATTAAATGCTCCTAAAAACCTAGACTATCAATTTTTATATGGAGTTTATAAAGCTGTTAGCGAAACGATAATAGAGGTAATGAATTCTACTGAGGGTTATAATTTTACTCCGTTGAATCCTGTTACTGTTATTCTATATATTATAAATGAATATGCCTATGCGACATTAAAACTAGATAAAAATAGCATTTATAATTTATCTAATGACGAAAAATTTTCAAATTTATTAGCCTCAACTTGTGCTGATAAATATATTACAAATGAACAATTAAGTTATAAGTCTCAATCTTATCTTAATAGATTTTCTCCTAGTGTATCTACATTATCATTATATTTAAATTTTATTTTAAGAAGTTTAGAATCTATTAAAACTAAAAATCAATATAATAAATTAGTTAGTGATATGTTAAAGAAAGCATTTTCTATGGGTAAGTGCATATTAAATTTATTAATTGATGGTTTTGAAACTGAAGCATTTTCGACATGGAGAACTTTGCATGAGAATGAATGCATACTTATGTGTTTAATTAAATATGGAGAGCCTATTTTTAAAGCATATTTTAGACATGTAACATATGCTATTGCTTATAGAAAACAAATTAAAAGTAAAGAAGAAACTGATAAGATTTTTGAAGAAATTAAGTTCAATATGAAAGAGCATGATCTTAAAAGTAAAGACATGAAAAAATATATAGAATATGGTTATTTGTTTGCTATTAAAAATATTAATTTAAATACTGATTTCAAATTAAATTTTCGCGATGGTGTGGAGAAATTAGCAGGGTTAAGTGAATATTCAAAAGTATATGAAATGAGTAGTGAAATTTCTCATAGTTCCCCATTACTCTTGTATTCAAAAAAAGAATACTACTATGCTATAACAATTATAAATTTATATGAATCTTTTTTTAGGCTTGAGAAGATCTTTGAAGAGTATTATAAGCAAAATGTTGAAGAAAAAATTGCCTTACAATATTCAATTTTAAAAGCCACCTATTTAAGGCAGCTTCATTATATTCATCAAGATTTTTCTAATAGTTTTAAAATTGGACCAGAGAATTAATTATTTAGAAAGTTTTCCATCTCGATAGCAATTTCCTCCAATAAATTCTCTTAATAAAGAATTACATGGAATCCATTTCTCATCAATGTCTTTAAAGTACTTGCAAAGTCTTATTAGTCTTTCAGCTTCAGGAAAATATCTATTATCAGGTTCAATTTTTGACAATAGTGGCATAGCGTATTTCTTTAAAACACATAGTTCATAATTCAAGAAGCTATCAAAAACATAGTCTGCATCTTCTTGAGTGTTATAAATCCATTTAAATTCTCCTTTTCTAACATTTGGCCACATCGAAAATGTTTCTTCTGCGCTAGCATTACGATATTTAAAATCACGAACTATCCTTCTTAATAATCTTATATCTGTTATTGATATTGGATTTTCCCTATCAATATTAATTTGAGCTTGAGGAGATATATAAATCTTAAACTTTAAAAACTTAGGAATAAGACTTGTCATATCTTCATTTAATGCATGTATTCCTTCAATAACAATAGGATCTCTTTCACTAATTTTCAATGTTCTACCAGGATTCCTTTTATTTGTTTTAAAATCGAAAACAGGTAAAGTTACAATTTTTCCATCTAAAAGGTCAACGATATCTTTATTGAACTGCTCTTTATCTAGAGCATCAATTGCTTCAAAATCAGGTGTTCCATCCTCGCCAAGAGGAACATTTTCCCTTGTTTTATAATAATCATCTAATGAGATTCTAATTGGATGAATTCCACGAGATTCAAGTTCCATTACTAAGCGATCACTAAAAGTTGTTTTTCCACTGCTACTAGGTCCAGCTATACAAATTAGTCTAATATTATCAATTCTATCTTCAATTCTTTGACCTAATTCACATAACATGCGGTATTGTCTATTTTCACAAATATTAATTGTTTCTACTGCATCAGTGTTTTTAATAGAAGTATTAATTCCACTAACTGAGTCCATTCCAACTAAATTTCCCCAATATTGAGCATCAAAAAGTGCACTTGAAAACGTTGGTTCATCTTTAAATGTAGGAATTTTTCCTCCTAAATCACTTCGAGGATAAGAAATTAATAAACCAGGAGAATACACCCTTAATATGAAATTTTTTAAATAACCAGTTGAAGGAACCATTCTCCCAAACATATAGTTATAGTAATCTCCACATTTATAAAAATGTACATTTTTCTCTGGACGATATTTGATGACTTTGGCTTTATCATCCATCCCAAATCTCTTATACATCGCTAGAGCTTTTTCTTTATCGACTAGCATTCTTTCAAAAGGTAGGTCATCATTAACGAGTTCTTGCATTTTGTCACTAATAGCATTTACCATATTGACGTTAACGAGTTTATTTTTATTTAACACCTGAGCATATATAGATCTAGATACACTGTATGTCAACTTAAATTTTAAATTTGGGTATAAAATATGGCTAGCCATACAAAATAAATATCTTATAGAATTTTCATAAATTCCCATAGCACTAGAACTTTTTAATGTTAAAAAGCGAACATCTGCATCGAAATCAATTTGATAATCTAAATCTCTTGTTCGATTATTAACTCTTGCACATATTATGTTTTTATCATTATTTGTTAAATCAATAAGTTTAATTTTTTTGTCAAAAAAAAGTTCTTTACTATCTAATTTTATTTTAAAACTCATTTAATTACTCCTTTGTTTAAAGTAAATAAATTTTACCATAGGAAAAATAACTACTCAATTGTTTGTTAATTATAAGTATAATACCTTATAATAAATAAGGAGGTGGAACATGGTATTGTATATAATTTTAATAATCTCTATAATTTGTTTATTTTTATTAATTGCTTTATTAATTATAAATTTAAAAAGTAAAAGTGATAATAAATATATAAATAATCAATCAAGTAATAATGACTTTATGAAAGAAGTTGGAATCTTAAATAATAAAATTGAGGAACTTCCAGATAAAGTTAATAAATTAAATTCAGAGTCGATATTTAATAACTTTAGTACTATGAAAGAAAATTTAAACGAATCTAACACTAAATTTAATAATAATTTGTCTGATAATTTTAGCAAATTTAAAGATTCTATTGATGACAAAATAGATAAAAAGTTTATAAATTTAAATGATTTATTGCAAGATAAATTAAATGAAATGAATAGCAAAGTTGAAGATAAATTAAAAAGTGGATTTAATACTAATAATGATTCTTTAATTAAAGTTAATGATGCTTTAATAAAAATAACAGAATCTCAAAAAAATCTTGATGCATTAAATAACGAAGTTACTAAATTAAATGGCATTCTTGATACAACTCAAACAAGAGGAAAATATGGCGAAGCTATTTTAGGAGATATCTTATATCAAGTATTTGGAGACACACAAGGAATTTATGAGGAACAATACGCTTTTAAAAATGGAAAAATTGCTGATGCTATTGTTAGAATGCCATCACCTATTAATATAGTCGCTATAGATTCAAAATTTAGTTTTGTTGATTTTGAAAGATTGTTTGATAATGTCAATGAATCAAGTGATATTGAATTGAAAAAAAGCTTTAAGTCTAGACTAAGAGAACAAATTCAAAAAATAAGTAAGGATTATATTATTAAAAATGTTACTGCAGAGTATGCAATAATGTTTATACCAAGCGATGGTATATATCAATATATTCAAAAAGATAATGACCTTTATAATGGTATTGTTTTGTTTGCTCAAAAAAATAAAATTTTATTAACTTCACCTAGTACATTGCAAGCTGTTTTACTTAATTTAAATGTCTTTAGAATTAATATTCAAACTAAGAATAATATTGATGATATATTAAAACAATTAGAATTATTTCAAAAGGAATCAAAAAAAGTTGTTGATCAATGGGAAAAATATTCTAAGGAAGTTGATGTTATATTAAATAAGAAGAGAGAATTTGAAGATACATTAAATAAACTAAATAATAGAGCTATAAGAATTAATAGTCGAGTCAGTAGTTCTGAACTCATTGAGAATAAAAAAGAAGGGAAAAATGATACTGTTAACGATATGGAAAATGTAGAAAACAATTAAGAATAGCACTGTTTTTTACTAAAGGATGTATTTATGTATATAGAAAAGATTAAAAGTTTAAATGATTTTAAAAAATTAGATAAGAGCGATTTAATCCCTTTATCTAATGAAATTAGAGACGCATTGATAAATAAAACTTCCCTAGTTGGAGGACATGTTGGTCCTAATTTAGGAGATATAGAGTTAACAATTGCTCTACATTATGTTTTTAATTCTCCTATTGATAAGATAATTTTTGATGTATCCCATCAAACATACACTCATAAAATTTTAACAGGTCGAGGTTATGCATTTATAAATAAAAATGATTATCATGATGTTACTGGTTTTTATAATACCAAAGAAAGTGAGCATGATTTATTTAATTTAGGTCATACTTCAACTAGCATTTCTTTAGGATTAGGTATGGCAAAAGGAAGAAATTTAAATAATGAAAAATATAATGTTATATCTATTATTGGTGATGGGTCATTAGGTGGTGGCGAAGCTTTAGAAGCATTAGATAATATAAAAGAAATTGGTGGTAATTTTATATTAATTGTCAACGATAATGATATGTCAATTAGTGAAAACCATGGAGAAATTTATGATAATTTAAAAAAATTAAGAGAAACTGGCGGTGAATATCAATTTAATTTGTTTAAAATTTTAGGATTGGATTATGCTTACTTAGACAATGGAAATGATATCTATTCATTAATTCATTTTTTGAATAAATATAAAGATATAAGCCATCCAATTGTTCTTCATATTAAAACAATTAAAGGAGAAGGGTATAAATTTGCTGAATTAGAGAAAGAAAGATTTCATTATTCGTTACCTTATGATATAAAAACAGGTGAATTAAAAAGTAAAGAAGATTTAAGCAAAGATTTAAGTGAAATTACCTTTGATTTTCTATCTCATAAAATGGATTTAGATAATAAAGTAGTTGCAATTACAGCTGCTACCCCATCTGTTATAGCTTTTAATTTAGAAAGAAGAAAAAAATATTCAAAACAATTTATTGATGTTGGCATATGTGAACAGCATGCTATTGGATTATTATCTGGTTTAGCAAAAGCAAAGGCAAAAGCCTATTTTGCAGTATATGCTAGTTTCATGCAAAGAGGATATGATCAAATATCTCAAGATTTTTCATTAAATAATAATCCAGGAACTATTTTAGTTTTTGAAAATTCTATATTTTCTATGACTTCAATGACTCATCTAGGAATTTTTGATATTGCTTTTTTAAGTAATATTCCTAATTTAATTTATTTAGATCCTACAAATATAGATGAATATTTAGATATGTTAGAATTTTCTTATAACAATAAGAAATATCCTTTAGCAATTAGAGTACCTGTTAATTTTATTAAAGATGATAATTATAAAAAAATAGATTTTAATAAAATTAATAAGAATTTAATTTATTCAAAAGGTAAGGATATTGCTATTTTTGCTGTTGGTAATTTATTCGAATTAGCAAAAGAAATAAGTATGGATTTAATTAAGAAAAATATTAATATAACTCTTGTAAAACCTATTTATTTAAATGAAGTAGATTATGAAACTCTAGATTTATTACTACTAGATCATAATCTATTTATAACATTAGAAGATTCAATTCTTGATGGTGGCTATGGGCAAAAAATATCCTCTTATTTAGGTAAAAAGCCTGCAAAAGTTTATAATTTTGGAATAAAAAAGAAATTTTATGATAGTTTCAATCCAAAGCAAGTATTAGAAGAATGTGGTATTAGTAAAGAAAATGTCATAAATTTAATTCTAAAAGAATTAAATGGAAATTGATTTGTTCTTTAACATAGGTGTTAATTTATAAAATCTATCAAACTTGAAAAAAATAATAAAATAATTTATTATTTTTAAGATGAAAAAAACAAATGAAGAAATAAAGATCAAAAGAAAATTTAAATTAAAACCTGTTTATACTATCATGATTTCTTTTGCTAGTTTGATTTTTATTGGTGCAATATTTTTATATTGTCCTTTTTCATTAAATGAAGGAGTAAAAATTAACTTTCTTGATGCTTTATTTACTTCGGTTACCTCGGCTACTGTTACTGGATTAGTTTCTTTACCAAATGGAGTGGCTGCTACTTTTAACATTACTGGTCGAATTATTATTAGCATTTTAATTCAACTTGGTGGACTAGGAGCTGCAACTTTAACTGTTTTAATATTTCTTATTACTAGTAAAAAATTATCTTTATCAGAACAATCATTAATAAAAGAGACTTGGAATTTAAGAAATTATAAAAGCATTAAAAGGATTTTTTATTATATTATTTTAATTACATTTTCAGTTGAAATTATTGGGATGTTTTTTTCTTTTTTAGATTTTAGATATATTCAAAAATTACCTTTAGCAGATAGTTTTGGATATGCTTTTTTTCATTCACTTTCTGCTTTTAATAATGCTGGTATTGATATATTAGGAACTACTTCACTTATTTCATATCAAAAAGATAGTTATTTATCTATACTTACTGCATTATTAATTATAATTGGAGGACTTGGATATTTTTCAATTGTCGATATCGTTTCTAATAAATTTAATTTTAAGAAATTTTCTTTACATACAAAGATTGTTTTAACCTATTCATTAGCTTTGATTCTTTTTGGATGGTTAATGATATATTTATGCGAATTAACAAATAAGGAAACTAATGTAAGTGGAGTCGGTGCCTTTTTTATGAGTGTTTCAACAAGAACCGCTGGATTTACAACCTATGATTTATCTAAATTTAATTATGGAACCATTGTTATTATGATGATATTGATGTTTGTTGGAGCTTCTCCTGGAGGAACAGGAGGAGGTGTTAAAACAACTGGAATTGCTGTTTTATTTGCTTATATTCGTGGTGTTATGACTTCAAAAAAACCTCATTTATATAAAAGATCACTTAGTGATTCTTTGTTTAAAAGAGCACTTCTAGTTATTGCTTTAGGTGGAATATTGTTTATAGCTGGCACGACTATTATTTGTTTGTTTGAAGGTGATTATAATTATATTAAGGATGGAATTAAATATAAGGAATATATTCAAGGAGCTAATCGATTTGGCTCTTTAGATATTGCTTTTGATACGATGTCAGCTTTTGCTACAGTTGGATTATCAACTGGGATTACACCATATTTAGAAAATGGTAGTAAAATTGTTTTAATGATTATTATGTATATAGGTCGTATTGGACCATTAACTGTTTCGACTGTTTTTAAACCTAAAAATAATCAAAATGTATTTTATGTGGAAGAAGATATATCTATTGGATAAAGGAGTTAATTATGGCAAAAAAGACAAGTAGTATTGGAATAATTGGACTTGGAAAGTTCGGAATGTGCTTAGCTAATGAATTAGTTAATTCTGGTAAAGAAATTGTTTGTATCGATAAGGATGAAAAAAAGGTAAAAAAGGCTTTAGAATTTTGTGAATATGCTTTTGTTTGCGAAGATATTACTAAAGCAAACCTAGAAGAAGCAGGATTTAAGGAATGTTCAGCAATTGTTGTTTGTATTGGTGAGCATATGGATACAGCGATTTTTGCAACATTAAATGCCTTATCTTTAGGCTCTAGTAAAGTTATTGCTATGAGTAATACTGATGAACAAGGCTTAGTTTTAGAAAAACTAGGTGCTGAAGTTATTTATCCTTATAAAGATAGTGCAGATCATTTAGCTAAAAGAATTTTATCCAATAATGTATTAGATTTTATTTCGCTTAATGATGAAGTTGAAATTTGTGAAGTTAAAATTCCTAAAAGTTATATAGGAATTTCAATTAAAGATACTGATTTTCGTAAAAAATATGGAATAAATATTATTGCTATCGAGCAAGGAGATAAAATTATTACTCGAATTGAGCCAGATTATGTTTTGCAAAATACTGATACTTTAGTAGTTTTAGGTGAAAAGAAATATCTACGTAAATTTGAAGGAAAATAATTTATTTATCTTTTTTAATAAATTTCTTTCCTTTTGTGATTGCTAACAACTCATCTTTTGTTTGAATATTATTTTCTCTTTCTTTTAATATTTTAATATCTTCTTTAGTTAATTTATATTTATTATAAAGATCAGGTCGATACTTCTTCGTTAAGGTTAAACGATGATATTGATGGTATTTATATATCTCTTTGTGATTACCGCTATATAAAATATCAGGAACTTTATCACCTTTAAAATCATATGGTTCAGTATATTGAGGATATTCTAATAAGTTATTATTAAATGATTCATCGATAATACTTTCTTCACTAATTACACCTTTAATTAATCTAGAAATAGCATCAATTAAACACATTGAAGCTATTTCTCCACCAGTTAAGATAAAATCTCCAATAGATATTTCTTCATCAAAATATTTATTAATTCGTGCATCAATTCCTTCATAATGTCCACATAAAATTAAAATTTCTTCTTTTTTTGATAATTCATAAGCTTTTTCTTCATTAAATGTAATTCCTTTTGGAGACATGATTATTTTATATGTATTATAATTAGAATTTTTAATTAGAGCATCATAAATTGGTTGAGCTTTTAAAATTAAACCAGCACCTCCACCAATAGGAGGAGTGTCTACACGATGATATTTATCTAAAGTATAATCTCTAATATTTATAAGCTTAACTTCAATTAATCCTTTTGAAACAGCTCTAGCAATAATTGAACTAGATAAAAATGAATCATACATTTCTTTAAATAAAGTTAATATTATAAATTTCATTAAGATAATAATCCTTCAATATAATGAATGATAATTTGATGATTTTCTAAATCAACTTTTTTAATAAAAAAATCATTAAATGGAATAAAATAATATTTTTTGTTATATAAAACTTTTAATGTTATTTGAGCAGGGAATTCTTCAACTTTATTAATAACACCTAAATTTTTTCCATCTTCAGTAATTACATTTAAAGAAATTAAATCATTATAAAAATATTCGTTTTTATTTAAAATGCTTTTATCTTTTAAAGCAAATATCTCAGTATTTTTAAATAAAAACCCTTCAGATTCACTATTAATTTCTTTAAATTTAACTACATAAAAATTAGAATCTTTTTTATATGAACTATTTACAGTAATAGGTATAAATTCATCATTTTTTTGATAATATAAAATAGAATCTTTAGAAAAACGAAGTGTAGGAAAAGAAGAAGTAACATATATTTTAACTTCCCCTTTTAAACCGATTGTATTAACTATTTTTCCAACACTTAAATATTCCATAAAAAATAAAGGAGATTTTATTCTCCTTTTTCCTTATCAAATGATTCAAATTTAATATGAACTCTTTTTCCTTCAAGTTTACCAGCAATACTTACTATATCTCTAATAGCATAAGCTACACAGCCTTTTTTGCCAATTAAATGTGCTGTATCATTATTTTCACTTACTATCAAATAAGTAATATCTTTTTCGCTATCTTGAGGAACTTCTCTAATTAAAATTGATTCAGGTTTACTTACAAAAGGATCGATAATTGTGTGAATTAATTTAATATAATCCATAATTATTTAGCTTTCTTTGTAATTTTAGTTGAAACAACTTTAACTTTATGAGAAGTTTCACCCTTAGTACTTTTTGCTTTTGCAATGACATCCTTAGCATTTAAAATAGCTTTAATTGTATCGCTATATTGAGCGCCAGTATTAAGCCATTTAATAGCTGCTTCTTCGTTTATAACTGCATTAGCAATACCCTTACTAGGATCATAATATCCGATTTGTTCAATACATCTTCCATCACGAGAATATCTTGAATCAGCAACGACAATTCTATAAAAAGGATCATCGTGTCTACCAGTTCTAGTTAGTCTTAATTTTACTGCCATAATTTTATCTCCTTTCAATCAAATTGATTATAATATTCTAAAATAGATGTGTCAAGTATAAATACTTTACAGGTGATACGAACTTTTATCTTGCATAATATAATAAAATTATGTTATTATTTTATGGCTTTAAAAAGCGTATGGCGAAATTGGAGAAGAGGCCTAACTCACCTGGCTGTGAACCAGGCATTCACCGGTTCGAATCCGGTATTTCGCCCCATTAAGACACTGATTATCCTTCTAGCAAAAAATCATTGTTAGGAGGATTTTTCTTTTATGAAAAAGTTAGAAATTACTTATGTTCTTGATAAGATATCTGAAGGTTATAAGCCACCTATAAAACACGAGTTGATGTTAGGTAATAGAAGTAGCAATACTGGTTATCATGAAATCTACTATAGGAAAAGTAAAGATTTGTCAAAGATTTAAAATTATGAAGCGTGATTTTCTCTAATTATAAAGCTATAGACTTAAGAAGAATATATATATAAAATACAGACTCAATAGAAAAAATTTGATATTAAATTTGCTAAAAATTTAAATTAACGCTATAAACCAATTATTTTAGTTGCTCAAAATGGTTCTAGTAAATCTTCAATTATTTAAATATTGTGGATTCATTTTATGAAATGATAAACAAAGCCTTTAATGATGTTTATTTTAACATATGATGGGTTGTGTGGATATCAATATTTCAAAAAAACATTAGTTCTAAAGTCCAACATTAGGGGTTCAGTATAGTTATTAAGGCATCGGGTTAAATTAGTTCTATTATTGGATATCATATTATATTTTTTGAAATTTTATAAAATGTATAATAAGTTATAGGACTTATATAAATTACTTAACCTTGATTAATTATTATAAAATATAAAAGGAGGTGCCATAAAACTGTGAAAAAAATAAAAATTTTAACACTTATCGCTATAACGTTAGGTATTTCTTTAACTTTTTTAAAACCTCTCTCAACTGGTAAAGAATTGAAATACTTTGTAGAAGATTGTAATGGCTTGGTTGAGGATGCTAATAAATTATTTAACGAATATTACAATCCAAATGAATATTATTCGAATAATAATAGTTGTGATTTAATTAGAAAAAGCAGCTTAAAAAAGTTAAATAATTCATCAGAAGTGAATCATTTAGATAACGATAAACAATATTGGTCTATTTCTATTGAAAACATGTACCAAGACTTGTCAGAAGAAAATAAGAAAACATTTATTGATATTAAGAATAATACACCAAAATTTGAGTTAGCATTCTCAATATTAACTGGTGAAGACAATGTAGAAACAAAGTCAGGGCCAAACAAAGAAATAAATATAAATGGTGTAAAGAAAAAAATTATAAAAATTAATACTAATATTAAGCGCTTAATAGGTGCTGGCTCGGCAGCTATTGCTTTTTCAACAATTTCTTCTATGGTTGCTGGAATTAATGCTTCATTTTGGATACCATAAGCTGGATGGGCTGTTGCTGCAGTATTAGTAGCTTCATTAATAATTTATATCGTTGCTAATTGGAGCTATGTTAAGGAAAGCTTTAATTCATTTGTAGAAACTTTAAAGCGCTCATATTCTAGAGTTGCAGGTTTATTAAATAAAGCTGCTGATCACGTTAAAGAAGAAAGCAAAAATAATCCAGATGTCGCTGATGATCCGACTTCAAGAAATCAAACGCAAAAGCAAGTTGAGAATGGTCAAGCCCTTAAAGAAGTAGATAGGGTAGATTCTACTTTTATAATAAATACGGTCAACCTCATGTTCATTTTAAAGATGGAACATCCTTAAATAGGGATGGAACAATTCATGATAAAGGGCATGGGAGGCCAAATCCTTCAAGTAAAGTGTGGGATTGGTTACATAGAAATGGATGGTGTCAAAATGGAATCAAATAAAAATATAGGGTTTTCAAATAAGAGCATACTAATTCCTCTTTTTGATGTTTTACATGATTCTTCTGTACAGTTTAAGGTTGTTGATGATTACAATATTGAGTTAATTGTTCAATGCATGAACGAATCAATATCAAAAAAGATTAACCTTTGCTTTTTTGATTCTGTTTTAGATTCATTTACAATTTATAGGTTTTCAAATGAAAATGGAAATTTTATCGGTAAAATCGTTGATAAAGGGGAATCTAAAGATTTAGAAAAATTAAAGGTTGAATTAATTGATAGCTTTTTTACAAATATTGATATAGTTTTTTATTCTGTTGACATAAGTTCTAAAATATATGGAGATAAATTTTTAATTAAATTCTTAAATATAAAAAGTATTTCATTTAATTAGATTTTTTATGTATACACATCAAAATAGAAAATATTACATAGTAAGTAATGTCATTTCACTTCAAGTAATTTCATCACACAAAGATGCAAAAAGTATAGATTTTATCGAAGAAAAATAGTTCTTTACATTAGTTAAAATTTTGTTAGAATAGGGGTGCTAGTGAGAAGTAATTACTTATCATTAGTTCACTCTTAAAGGCTTAAGTTTCTTACTTAAAAGCTAATTAAAAATGAGTGAAAGTGTAGTGAACTTTGTCTTCACTACTAAAGTTCACTCAATTTTTCTAAAAAGTGATTGTTATCTAAGTAATGAAGATTCTCTTCTTTGCTTTTTAAGTTAAGTAAATTAGGAGAATTACGAACATTTCTTAAATGAATTGCTTCTTAATTCCTTTCATTACTCTCTATTAAATAAGATATCTTTTATATAATCCACTAAATAAGATACTAAAAAACATTCAATATAAGGAAAATAGAGGGAACCCTAATGATAAATTAGGAGGATTATTTTTACCCAATGGTTGCATACCATTTGATAGGAATCCTTTTTGTACTTTTCTTTTAGGACATAAGACTAGAACCTCTGATTTACTAGAATGTATTCCTATCAAAGGGCATGATTATGAAATCTTGATTAAGAAGTTAAACAATTTATCTAGAGATGAAGGAAGATTATTCTTTAAAAAAGAAGATTTAGGTTGCAAATTAGACTATGTGGATTCATCTATTGAATCATTTAATAACTCAATTTATAAGCCAAAACATGAAAATAGAAAAATAAAGGAATTTAAAGGAAAGCTCTATATTAAAGAAGAGGTTGATGATACAAAAGAAATAATTGAATCACTGCAAAAGCGTAGCCAAATTGGAGTGGATAATTATCAAAAAGAAGCTAATGAATGGTTAAATAAAAATATCAATGAAGTAAAGGGCGAAGAGAAAATTTCCGCTATTAAGAAAGGTTTTTCTAATAGTCATATTTTTATGATTTATGGATCAGCAGGGGTCGGTAAAACCACATTGATGAATATGTTTGCTGAGATTTTTAAAGATGAAAGTGCATTATGCCTATCAGTTACTAATTCCTCAGTGCAAAATTTAAGAAGCAAGATTAGCAATGATAATTTTGACTTTATGACCATTGAATCTTTTATCAATAGTGGTCCAACTAATCCATCCCTATCTTTAATACTTATTGATGAGTGTAGTATGGTAAGTAATAAAGATATGGCTTCTATTCTTTCAAAATTAACTGATGACACTATCATTTTAATGTCTGGGGACACTTACCAAATCGAATCGATAGAATTTGGAAACTGGTTTAAGCTTGGTCAAAATTTTTTAAAAGATGATTGCTATGTTAATTTAACTGAGAATTATAGAACTAGTAATTGTTATCTATCTAATTTATGGAATACTGTTAGAGCTGCAAATGCTAATATGGGAAGCAAAGAAAATTTAATTGAAGCAATGTTAGCAAGATACAATTTTACTTCCGCAGATGTAGAAAGTATTTTGAATAAAACTTCCTTTAATGATGATGAAATTGCTCTGTGCTTAAATTATGACGGTCTATATGGTTTAAATAATATTAATTTGTTATTACAAGCTCAAAATAATAATCGCTCTTATAAATTTGGAGATTATATTTTCAAGCCTAATGATCCTATTTTATTTAAGGCAAACTCCTATTATAAAGGGATGTTTTATAACAACCTTAAAGGAAAAATAATAAAAATAGAGCAAGAAGAAAATGATATTTATTTTACCATTAGTGTAGATAGCAAAATAGAATACTCCTCTAATGAAAATGTTGAGATTTTAGATTTTAATGATGATTATTCTATTGTCAAAATTAAGATAGAAAATTATCAAGAAAAACATTACGATGATGATTCATCTTCAACAACTTTAATACCTTTCCAATTAGCTTATGCAATATCAATTCATAAAGCACAAGGTCTTGAATATGATTCAGTTAAAATTGTCATTACAGAAGAAAGTGAAGAAAACATCTCTTACAATATTTTCTATACAGCAATAACAAGAGCTAAAAATAATTTAAAGATATACTGGGATCCAGAAGTTCAAAGAAGGGTTATTGACAGATTTAAGCCCAAATCTCCAAATGATGATGTTGATACATTGATTCGATTATTTCCTGCACTCAAAGTTGAGTAGTTTATTTGATCGTACTTTTTAGAGTTGCTTGAATTTGATAATATATTCTTATTCAATTCTGAGAAGGGCTGGAAATAATAGGAAATGCAACTAATAATCATTATGGTTTTAACATTCATATAGCTTTGATAAAGGTAATGAGACCTTCTTTTTTCAGGTCGATTTCTTCGCATTGGATGATATTTATCTAATAAGGGTGATAGAGCCTGAAAAGATAGAATATGGAAAAATATCCAAAGGAAGATAATTGGTCGAAACCCTGTTTCCACGCATCATTCCTAAGCGAATTTGCTTTTCCATTGAGTACGCCATGGAAGTGGCGGAATCAGCGGAAAATTCCTTCCACGTGCGTTTTCCGCTCTTTTGGGAAAAGAGACGAAACGGAAACGGCTCGGCTCTTCTCGACCTGGTTTGTTGATGACTGGCAAGAGCCTAAGCGGCATCGGAAAATTTGGTGGTTCCAATCATTGAATTGCATTGAAGTTGCAATAACTCGCAGGATTCAAAATCATTCGGAGAAATCCGTGCGAGTTCGACTCCCGCACCGGGCACCATGGTAAATTTTGGCATCTTAACTTTTTTGCTAGGAGATTTTTGATTTTCATTGTAAAATTCGAGAACAATATATCTATAACTATTCAATGGACTATTAGTGGTTTAAAGACGTTTTCTTCGTCTTCCTATGTCGGACATTCTCTTGCTATAGAACGTTGGCCGATTCACTAAAAGACATCTTCTACATGCTTTGGAGATTGATTTGATTATCATGTTGGAGTCCGGAAGTACCAAGATAATGGCTTCTCTTTGCGCTTGATGAAGAGCGCGGTCATCATCAACGACTCCGTTGTGCATGATTTTCAACCTGACCCCAAACTAAATGAACAAAATTCTGAAGCTCTTTGCAAGAGCTGTGGGAATTTCAATGAGAATGAAAGGAATTTCATCGTCATAACCTCGAAATACGAAGGCTTCCTTGCCGAACGAGAGAAGGTGGTTATTCATCGAGGAGTCAATTATCCCTAAAGCAGCCATTGGCAACTGGTTGATTAATGTAAAAAAGTGTGCGAATGCACATATTTACGCACTAACTAGGCAATCAAAAAAGAGGTAGAGTGAATTTCCCATAAGAAAAAACAAGACCCAATAAGCCTGAGCTTCCCGATAAGACAATGATCAATCTAAGGATTTTTCATTCAATAGGAAATCGAAGAGGTTCATATGCAAAATTCCATATTCGTCATAGGTGCCATTCCCTTCGTATTTGGTGATCAGCACCTTCTTAAAGGAATTGTCTACCTTTCTAAGAGGCCTCAATTCCTGCTCCATCTTCTCATCATCCGGAATGTATAGAGCGGACTGGATATAGATGATTTGATCGAATTTCTCCCCGATGAAGTCCACTTCAAGACTTGCCCTTTGAGTCTTGCCGTTTGAATGGTCGAAAACGGTTATGGCGCCAACGGAAACATGGTAACCACGATAGAGGAGCTCGTTATAGATGACGTTCTCCATATAGTGGGGTTCCTGATCCTTTCCGACGAAGGCGGAGGCGGCATAACGTAGTCCCATGTCCTCGAAGTAATACTTGTAGGATGCACCGATGAACTTGCGCCCCGTAAGGTCATACCTGCCTGCCGAGTTGAGCAGGAAGGAGTCTTCCATGTGCTCGATATATTTGGAGACGGTAACTGGTTGGATGGTGGACTTCATCTCCGATTTGAAGGTATTGGCAATCTTGGTCGGGTTGACGATGGAGCCGACGTTGGTGGCCATCACCTTGACCAGATCCCTAATCACGGATTCGTTTCTTAGCGAATATCTTTCGATGATGTCATTGATGTAGGTGCTTTCGAACACTTGTTTTAGGTATTCGCGTTTCAATGGCTCGTCCGGAAGAAGGGAAACCTGAGGCAAACCGCCATAGAGATAGTACTGCTTCCATAAGGAAAAAATGTCCAGATTCCTTTGGGCGTTCGTTTCCTTGAATTCCTTGAAGGTGAGTGGGTGGATTCTTATCTGCCACCCCCTTCCACGGAATTCGGTGGCGATGTCGCTAGAAAGCATGTGGGAATTGCTCCCGGTCACGAAGACTTCGACGTTTTTAAGGCCTAAGAAACCATTGAGTACATCGTAGAAAGTGACCTTAGGGGCATTTCTATCCTCGGTCTTATAGCCCTTGAAAGCGGGGTTGTCTACGCTCTTGCAGAACTGGATTTCGTCTATGAGAAAATAGTACCTCGAACCGTCTTTGACTTTGTCAATGAAATAGGAAGACAGGTCGACGGGGTTTCGGTATTTGATGTTGCTTACATCATCGAGGGACATCTCAATGATGTGGTCAGCCTTCACACCCGAGGAAAGGAGGTAATCCTTGAAGATATGAAACAGAAGGAAGGACTTTCCACATCTCCTCGGCCCAGTAATGATTTTGGCCATACCATTGCCGATGGAGGCCTTCAGCTTGTCTAAATAGAAATCTCTTGAAATATACATAAGTATCATCTCCTTAATACATAATTTTGTGCTAACGCACGGATCTACGCATTAAGTATACAATATATGTGAAAGCAAATGCACAAAAACGTGATAATTAAATTGAAAAGAGAATAGGTGTCCATGGAAGAGAAAAAAGAACATAGGACATAAGAAGGTACCTTTCTAAAGAATCTCTAAAGAAGAGATAGAGGAGCTTATGAAGATCTTCATCCTGTGCCACATCGTCGAGCAGACGGGGCACGGCGTTCCCGAGGCCATCAGGAAATGCGGCGAGAAAGTCTACGATTTCTGGATGTACCCGATAACCATGACCATTCCTTTCGACCGGAGCGGGTTCAAGGACAAACGGGAAAACGCTACTGTAAAGTTGAGTGAAACGGAAAAAGCCATCCTCCGCTTGATTTCCGAAGACAACGCCATCACTATAGAAGGCCTTTCGGAAAAGATCGGAAAGCATAGGACAACAATCCTTCGCGCACTTGGCCAATCGAGAGAAAAAGGGCTGGTTAAGAAAGTGGGTTCCGACAAAGCAGGACACTGGGAGATTAAGAAATGACGTGTCTGACCAAACTTCTTTTTCAGGCCGATTTCTTCGCATTTAATGTGGTTCATCTTATGAGGATGATTCCTTGAAACGACCGGATATGGCAAACTATTCACGGAAGATAAGACGTTAGATTCCTGTTTCTACCCATCCTTCCCAAGCTAATAATGAGAAAATAAATTAAGCCAATTTTAGGAATTTATGTATGCCAAAACTGGCTTAGATTTTTTATACTTTTATTTTGCTGAAAGGAATAAAAGTAATGAAAGATTTATTAAATTTAGCACTAGAAAAAATAGGACGGTATAAGACTATGAATATCAAACCAAATTTTTCTAAACTGCAAAAAGAAACAGGCATTAATAGACATACTTTGTCTGATATGTATTATGAAAGGAGGAAAATTAAACCTAGGATTAGACATTCACAATTAGATAAATATCAAATTGAAATTAGAGAACTTTTAAAAGATGCAGCAATATCAATTACCGCAGCTTATTTCTACTTCACTGATGAGGAAAGAGGAGAAAATAAAATTAATTGTACTTTATCTAATTTCATAAAATACGTTGAAAAACACCATTTAAATGAAAAAGAGCGGAATTATGTTGCTCATTTTAGATATGAAACAAAACCTGGCGAACAGTTACAAGTAGATTGGGTTGAAAGTCTAAAAGTATTCTCAATTAACGGTGAATTAATTGAATTTAATCTATTTTCAGCGACATTAGGTTATTCAAGAATGCATTACTTTGAATATACAAAAACAAAAACGGAAGATGATTTTAAAAGGTGTTTAATTAACGCTTTTAAGTACTTTGGAGGAAAAACAAAAACCGTCTTAACGGATAACATGTCGGCAATTGTGAATTTTAATAAAACAAGCGACAAAAAAGTTCATGAAACAATAAGGCAATTCTTTAAAGATATTGGCGTAGAATTAAAACTTTGCAAAGTGAGAACGCTGCAAACTAAAGGGAAATGTGAAACTTCAAACAAGTTCGCGAAATGGATAATGGCTTATAATAATAAAATATATGATGAATTTCATTTATACAAAATAATTTATAGACTAAACAAAACCATCAATAATCAAGTAAATAATCAATTCCTAGGACGACCGCCAATTATATTATTTGAAAAAGAAAAAGAACTTTTAACTGACCTTAATTACGCAGCAACTGGATTAATGTATACAGCATATGAAAAGACAGTAAAAGTTCCCCAAACCGGTTTAGTTAATTATAAAGGAAAACTATATGGTGTTGATAGCAAATTTATTTCTGTTAATTTACAAATCATTCGA